>NZSA01000087.1 GCA_002696645.1 Rhodospirillales bacterium
CCTTCCGCTTGCGATGCCCCGCATCGCTTCGCGAAACGCTCCTAACCGGAGCACCGCAAACAGCGTCCTGGTCGATCCCAAATAACCGCGCACCACACTGGAGCAAATTTGCTCTAGCGAAAGCTTTCCGGATTGGCGGCGCGCCAGGGCTTTGCATAGTCTTCGGGGCAACCCTCTTTCAGCAACTGGCCTTTTTCCAGTCGGGCCAGCAATGCGCCGCTGAAATGGGCTTCGCGGAAATTGATCATGGTAAAGGTGATTTCATGGGGGCTTTTTAGACCCATGGCGCCGATCATTTCGGCAAATCCATACAGCGTATTGCGGTGGAAATTTGCCACACGCACTGATTTGTCACCGACATTCAGACCGGCCTGGCGCAACTTATCCTGCGTTGCGACGCCCGTTGGGCATTTATTTGTGTGACAGGCGCGCGCCTGGATACAGCCAATTGCAAACATGAAGCCGCGCGCGGAATTGCACCAATCCGCCCCCAATGCCATGGCTTGCGTCATATCGGCACCCGATACGATCTTGCCGCTGGCCCCAACGCGGATCTTGTCGCGAATGCCCGCCCCGATCAGGGTCATATTCGCGAAATGAAGGCCATCGCGCAGGGGCAGGCCAACACTGTTTGCAAATTCAACAGGGGCGGCCCCAGTGCCGCCTTCCTTGCCATCGATAACGATGAAATCAGGATAGACATCACTTTTGATCATCGCCTTCACGATGGCCATGAATTCATGCTTGTGGCCAATGCACAATTTGAACCCGACCGGCTTTCCGCCAGACAAGTCCCTCAGCCGGGCCACGAAAGCAATCAGCCCCATCGGGGTGTCAAAGGCCGAATGCGATGCGGGGGAGATACAGTCCACCCCCTCCGGCACGCCGCGGGCCTCGGCAATCTCTGCATTGACCTTGGGGCCGGGCAACATGCCGCCATGCCCTGGCTTTGCGCCCTGGGATAGCTTGATTTCTATCATCTTGACCTGGGGATCCTGGGCCACTGTCTGAAACTTGGCCGGGTCGAAATGCCCGTCATCGGTGCGACAGCCAAAATAGCCCGACCCGATCTCCCAGATGATATCACCGCCATTCTGTCGGTGATAGCGCGACAGTCCACCCTCACCGGTATCATGGGCGAATGAGCCCAGCTTGGCCCCGCGGTTCAGGGCGGAAATGGCATTGCCGCTCAGCGACCCGAAGCTCATCGCGGATATGTTCAGGATGGAACTGCTATAGGGCTGAAGACACCGATCCCCCCCGATGCGGACCCGCAAGGTGCTGACATCGACATGCTCTGGTTTCAGGGAATGGCTGAAAAAGGAATATCCTGAACTATACACATCCTGCTGCGTCCCAAAGGGGATGGTTTGCAGTTGGTTCTTTGCGCGCTGATAAACCAGCGACCGTTGTTCGCGGCTGAAGGGAAAGGAATCGCCATCGCTTTCAATAAGATACTGGCGAATTTCCGGGCGTATCCCTTCAAACAGCCAGCGCATATGGGAAATGATCGGATAGTTCCGCCACAAAGTGTGGCGCGTCTGCAGCAGGTCAAATATCCCCAGCGCCAGCAGCGGCAGGGAAACGGCGGCGATCCAATATCCGGGAAACCAATCCCCCAGAACCATACCCACCCCGACCATCGCGCCGCTCAAGGACACAAACAACGTAAAAAATCTGCTCATCCTGAAATGCTTTCTAAAAAAGGAAGATGTTCAAAAAAACGCCCCTTATGCATAGCGCACAAGCCCGCACCCCCAGGCCCGCACCCCCAGGCCCGCACCCCTACGCCAAACCGTACGACAGTCGGCTGACCCTCAGCAAGATGGATTCTAAGCGGCGAGGAGGGGCGAGTGGAGGTCGTTCTAGGACAAATATTCTATTGGTGTGAAGCAAAAACACATTGAATATTATAAATTTTCTTATAATACTCTAAGTATAGATATGATAAGAAAGAATAAACATGATGATTCAATCTACAGATATTATTGCGGGCGTTGCGATTGTAACGTCCGTCATTACATTTCTTTGGGGGTTTAAAAAAAGCAAAATACTGAACTCTCAAACTGAATGGTATCGTATTTGGGCCTCGGACTTTCTTCAGCAAGCTAACAGTTTTAACCGACTTGCGAGCGAAATTACCGTTGGTATAAGTTTATGGAATAACTTGAACAATGAAGGTAAATCGGACGATGCCGAGAAGAAACTTGAAGAGATAACACGCTCTATAACTGAGATCAGTTTTTATGAGTGGGAGTTAAGAAAGTATAGCCAGTTTGCTCCCCGAAATGCAGATAAATTTTGTCAGTGTGCAGATAAACTTTTTAAATCATTAAGTGAATTGATTAATTATTGTAAAAATCCGAAACGTGAGGGGTCATTTAATTTGGAAGAAATAAGAACAGCTCAATTTTTATATAGCAAAGCTTCGCGTGATCTACATAAAGAGCTTTTGGGATTGTAACTTGCAAATTTATGAACTTTCTAGAAGTTTCGGCAAATAAACACGCATCAAAGTTTTTGGTATCACTCGAGCTTATCAAGTGTTTGATTTCAATAATAAAGTTGTTTGTCGGTAAGAATTAGCGGAGAGGGTGGTATATGACTCAGCCCTATAAAAATAATGCGATTCCGATTTACTAAGTAACCCGTGAACAGAGAAAAGGTACTGATCGCTGGTCCAGGAAAGCAACGGATTTCGTGCAACGTTTGCCGCCGCCTATATAACACAAATTCCTAGTCTAGGGGGCTGACCTTTTTAAGGAACGATGCTCCAGAAGGATCATGCAAGCACCCAATTGGTCGAATGAACGCCAAGCCTAAAACAGGATTGGATTGCTTGATCTTACTTTCCACGCTCTTTCACTACATGGTCTAACCAGCCAGTCGCCATCTCCGGCACCGACTCCAGTAAAAGCTTTGTATAATCCTTATGTGGGGGCGCGAAGATCTCGTCCTTTGTCCCTTCCTCCACGATTTGGCCTTGATGCATAACCACAACGCGGTCCGCGATTGCGCGTACGACTTCCAGATCATGTGTGATGAACAGGAAGGAGACGTCCAGCCGTTCCTGAAGATCAAGCAGCATGCGCAGAATTTCGGCCTGCACCACCTGATCAAGCGCCGAGGTCACCTCGTCACAGACGATCAGTTCGGGTTCCGCCGCAAGCGCCCGCGCAATGGCAATTCGCTGCCGCTGTCCGCCGGACAACTGCGCGGGATATCGGTCCATAAAGCTTGCATCCATTTCAACCATCTGCAACAGCTCGAGACAGCGTTTTTCCTGCGCCCGGCCCCGGAGGTTGTGGTAAAATGTCAGCGGTCGCCCCAGAATCTTGCGAACCTTATGCCGAGGGTTTAGCGCGGTTTCCGCCGATTGGTAGATGATTTGGACCCGGCGGAGCATGTCGATCGACCGGGTTTTAACCGAAGCGCCGAGCGTTTCACCCTCGTAGTCAATCATGCCGCTCGCCGGTGCCTTCAAGCCGACGATTACCCGTCCCAGGGTCGACTTTCCGGAACCAGACTCCCCCACCAGTGCCACGGTTTGGCGTTTCGGTATGGCGAAAGAGATATTCTGCAATACCGTATGTTCGCCATAGGCGGCAGAGATGTTGGAAACCTTCATCAGCGGCTCTGGCACGCCGTCGTGCCCGACGCCATCCAACTCCCGAACCGCCCACAGTGTTTTCGTGTAGGGATGTTCGGGATGGTCCAGGATCCTGTCGATGGGCGCCTCCTCGACGACCTCGCCATAGCGCAGCACCGCGACACGATTGGCTAGTTGGGCCACAACAGCGAGATCGTGTGAGATATAGAGCGCGGCGGCGTTGTGTTCCTTGATTACATTACGAATGGCGGTCAGCACCTCGACCTGCGTCGTGACGTCCAGCGCCGTTGTCGGCTCGTCAAAGACAATTAAGGCTGGCTGGCAGATCATAGCCATGGCCGTCATGGCGCGTTGGAGCTGACCGCCCGAAACCTGGTGCGGATAGCGTTGTCCGAACTGTTCCGGCTCGGGCAGCATTAGAGACCGGAAAAGCTCAACCGCGCGTGTTTCTGCTTCCTCGCGCGTCAGCCCGCCTCGGCTGATCGCGGCGGCGATCACCTGATCGATCAGCCGCATGGCTGGATTGAACGCCGCGGCCGCACTTTGCGCCACATAGGCGATGCGCGTGCCGCGAAGCCGGCGACGTTTGCTTTCCGGCATCGCCAGAAGGTCCGCTCCTTCAAATCTCACCTGTCCTCCGGCAACCTGGCACCCTGAGCGCAGGAAGCCCAGCGCGGCAAGGCCTACAGTGGATTTCCCCGCACCGGATTCTCCGACAAGCCCCAGCACCTCACCGGATTGAACAGTCAGGCTGATACCTTTAACGATCTCAGACCATTGGTCATTCGCCTGCGCCTTGACGCGCAAATCCCGGATTTCGATTACCGGCGTGCTGGAAGCTGTCATTTCTTTACTTTCGGTTGTCATGCTACCCGCCACCTCTATGCGTCGTCTTGCAGACCGGATGCCCGGTTGAGCATCCAATCGACGACGAAATTTATTGCGACGGTCAACAAAGCAATAGAGGCTGCGGGAATCAGTGGCGTGATATCCCCCATGTTGATCAGCGCCGCATTTTCACGGACCATTGATCCCCATTCTGCGGTGGGCGGTTGAATGCCGACCCCTAGGAAGGAAAGCGCCGCGACCGAAAGAAAAACAAAGCAAAACCGCATGCCGAGTTCGGAAATCAGGATCGGCAGGATATTTGGCAGCACTTCATGCACGATAAGCCACCACAGCCGCTCGCCGCGAACATAGGCTGCCTCCACAAAATCAAGGCTGACGACGTTGAGCGCGGCTGCGCGTGCGATGCGGTAGATGCGGGTTGAGGTCAGCACGGCGATGATAAGTATCAGGTTCGGAATGGATGCGCCGAAAATCGACAAGATCATCAGAATGAAAATCAGGTCTGGCACCGCCATCATGGCATCAACGATCCGGCTGAACACTTGATCCAGGAAACCACCGAGCATTGCCGCCATAATGCCGAAGAAACAGCCAATTGTGAAGGCAATCAGGGTTGTAACGAATGCCACAGAGATGGAATTTCGGGCGCCAAAGATCAAACGACTGAAGAAATCCCGCCCGAGCTGATCGGTACCAAGCCAGAACTCGCTGCTCCACTGATCAAAGGGGATGCGCGACACAACTTCATATTCGCCATAGGGCGCAATCAGAGGCGCGAAAAGCGCAATCAGTGCATAGGCGGCAACGATCACCATGCCAATTTTTGCACTGACCGGAGCCCGCCGCAGGTCGCGCAGTAGGATACTGAAACGTCTAGGCAGGGGGCTGTCATTTACTGAACTGCTCATGCCTTCTCTCCTAACGAGGGTGCAGCAATCGGGGATTGCTGACGATTGAGATGATGTCTGCGATCATATTCAGGCCGATATAGGTAACGGCGAAGATCAGGGCACAGGCTTGAATAACCGGAACGTCTCNGTTCCGAACCGNGTCCANCATNGNTTGGCCNACGCCCGGATAGACGAAAACCACCTCGATCACGACCACGCCGGAAATTAGATAGGCGAGGTTGATGGCGAGCACACTGGCGATCGGCCCGATGGNGTTCGGTAGGGCATGACGCAGAACCACGCGCTTTTCCGGCTCGCCATTCAACCGTGCCATTTCTACATAGGGGCTGGCCATGACACCCAGGATCGCTGCCCGGGTGTTGCGGATCATATGCGCCAGCACCACCAGCATTAGCGTTAGGATTGGCAGCACCATGCGGATCATTTGCTCGCCGAGGCTCATCCCCATTCGGATCGAGGACATCGACGGCAGCAGGTGCAGATTGACTGATAAGAGCATCATCAGGATATAGGCCAGAAAAAATTCTGGTACGGAAATCGCCGCCAGCGAACTCGTGCTGAAGAATTTGTCAATGAAACGGCCACGAAATCGGGCGCAGACGATACCAAGACCCACGGCCAGCGGAACCGCGAAAATCGCCGTGCTGGCCGCCAGCAGTAGCGTGTTGTAGAGTCTGGGGCCGATCACGTCGATCACCGNGCGACCGNAGAACGAATCTCCAAGATCGCCGCGCACCGCATCCATCAGCCAGACCACGTATCGCTGTGGCCAGGGCAAATCCAGCCCTAACTTGTGTTGTAGGGCCGTGACCGCCTCGGGCGTTGCCGTCTGCCCAAGGATGGCGGAAGCAAAGTCGCCCGGCAACATGCTCACGGCCGAGAAGATGACGATCGAAACGATCAGCAGACTAAGGAGTCCCAGTCCGATCCGGTTAACGAGCATGGCCAGGACAGGATGGGAATGGCTTTCCATAAACTGTTTCCTCTATCCGACGAGATTTTCAAAAGTCGGCCAAACACGGCGACGGGATAAATGAAGGAAATTGTGGGATTTTGACAATCCCCACTGTATCGCCGCGGCGGAATCGCTTCCCGTCCCCGCCGCGACGATACATCTGTGAGAGCAATTCGAAGTCGGCTTAACGCCAACTTCAAATCAATCCTTGAACCACCAACGCTCGCTCATGCGCATGTTGTCGGCAGGAAGGATGCCGCCAATCTCTCCATGACCTATGCGACCAGACATCCCATAGAGATAGTTCACGAAGGCGACGGTCATCACGCCACCATCATCATGAAGCATTTGCTGCATTTCCTTGTAGATGACGGCGCGCTTGCTATGATCCGTCTCGACACGGGCTAACGCGTGCAACTCATCGAAATGTGCGTTTTTCCAGCCGGTGTTGTTCCAAGGCGAATCCGACGTGTAAGATGTGGCAAACAGCCAATCAAGCGTCGCACGACCGAACCAGTCACAGCCGTTGAACGGCTTCTTCAACCACACATTTTCCCAATACCCATCGTCGGCTTCCCGAACCACATTGATTGTGATGCCGGCCGGCGCCGCGTGCTCCTTAAAGAGCACCGCCGCTTCGACCGCGCCCGGGAATGCCGCTTCTGCCGCTGACAGATCAATGGTCAAGGAGTCGAGGCCGGCTTTGGCCAGATGTTCCTTTGCCTTTTCGATATTGTATTCGTATTGCGGAGGGGTGTCGGCATAGTACTCCATGACGTTGGAGACCGGATTGTCATTGCCCTTCAGCGCCTCGCCGAGAAACACTTTATCGATGATGTCGTCACGGTCTATGGCATATTTCAGAGCCAGTCGCACATCCGGATTGTCAAACGGTGCTACGGAGGTGTTCATGTCGAAAGTAAAGTGCCGGAGGCTTGGCGTCCGGGTAATGGCGAAATCCGGATTCCGTTCGATCAGCGGCACGTTCCTGACATCGACATCGTTGATCACGTGGACTTCGCCCGTTAGCAACGCATTCAGACGCGCAGTCGGCTCGGTGACTGAGACGAATTCTACTTCGTCGAAATATGGCTTGTTGTTCTTGTGGTAGTTAGGGTTGCGCTTCATACGCACGCCAATCCCCGGCTCAAAACTTTCCAGCGTGAAGGCCCCGGTTCCCGCACCCCGTGCGAAATCAATTCCGGTACCGTCGGCATTGGCCGGGAAGATCGACAGGTGATAGTCAGTCACCAGATAGGGAAAATCCGCGTTGCCGGTCTTTAAGGTAAAGATCGCCTTGTCGCCATCGGCTTCGATGCTTTCGACTTGCGCGACGATGGCTCGCGCGCCGGAGCTTGAATCTTCCGCCATGTGATGCAGGAAGGACTGCTTCACGTCTTCTGCTTTCAAGCTCTTCCCATCGTGGAAGGTAACGCCATCACGCAGTTTGAACACCCAGCGCTTCGCCCCATCTTCAGGTTCGAAGCTTTCAGCCAAGTCACCGGTGATCGATCCATCAGGCAGAATCTCAGTCAGGTTGTTGCACAGCGATCCGTTGAAGGCCGCTCCGGTAAAGCTGGTCACCCATGTGCCAGGATCCAATGTGTCGTTCTGCGATGCATCGCTCAATCCAAAGCGGGCGAAACCGCCAGCTTTTGGTTGCACGTCGTCTGCTCGACCGATTGATGGCATCGATCCGATAGCAGTGCCCGCAGCCAAAAGCATAGTGGTGCGCGCCAAAAACTCGCGACGCGATACCGCACCCTTACGGAATTGGGCAATCCAATGTTCCATTTGCTTGGACTCAGATTCAGTCATGACCTTCCCCTTTCAAGTGATAGCCTCAGTGCTGCCTCGATACGTCTTCGGAGCAGTTTTTATTCGAAATATTTTGATCGTGCTTCTTTCTGACGTAATGAAGCCTAGTCGAAAAATTTCCCTATCGTCAACTTTTTTGATTGACTGATCAATCATTAGTTTCGCTAAAGTGCATCAATAATCTTTGAACCAGCAGGATATCCCGATGACCGACAGTGACCTTTGCTACCTCAGCGCGACAGAGGCTTTGCGCCATTTCGCGGCGCGTAAGGTATCGCCAACAGAACTGGTTGAAGCCTATCTCGATCAGGCCGCGGCGACCGCTGAATCCTGCAACGCTTTTTCCTTTATCTATGCCCAAGACGCGCTTGCTGCTGCGCGCGCCTCGGAACAGCGGTATGCCGCTGGCACCGCGCGTCCGCTGGAAGGTCTGCCCACCGCGGTAAAGGACGAGAATATGATAAAAGGGCGCGTCACGACCTTCGGCTCTCTTCTTTATCGCGATACCGTCGCGACCTCGACCACGCCGGTCGTGCAGCGGCTAATCGATGCTGGCGTTGTTGTGCATGGGCGCACCACAACGCCGGAGTTTTCTTGCACCGGGTTCACGCATTCACGACTTTGGGGTGTGACGCGCAACCCCTGGAATCCTGCTTATACGCCGGGTGGATCTTCTGGCGGGTCGGGCGCGGCGTTGGCGGGCGGTATGGCATCACTCGCCACTGGTTCAGACATCGGGGGATCGATTCGTATTCCGGCCTCGGCCTGTGGCGTGGTGGGATACAAACCACCATATGGCCGTAATCCGTCGACACCCCCATTCAATCTCGATTTCTACAACCATCCTGGTCCGATGGCGCGCACGGTCGAGGACTGTCTGTTGATGCAAAACGTCATGTGTGGCCCCCATCCGAAAGATGTCGCCTCCCTTCGGCCGAAACTGGAACTAAAGCCCGATCATGGCGGCATCAAGGGTTGGAAAGTGGCTTGGTCTCTGGACCTTGGATACTATGAATTGGACGAAGATGTTCGCCGCAACACAATGGCTGCCCTTGAGGTTTTTCAAGACCTTGGCGCGGAACTGGTAGAAGTCGATATCGGCTGGACGCAACAGAGCGAAAAGGCTGCGAACGACTATCTGGCGACCCTGTTCGGTACCTGGATTTCGGAGTATCTTGATGACCGCGCGTCGCAGTTGACCGACTATGCCCGTGCTTTCGGCGAAATGTCACAGTCTGTCACCAAGCAAGACTTCCTAGCATCGCTTTATACGGTCGGCACTATGTATGATACGTTCGGACCAATCATGGAAGACTGCAATGTTTTTATATGCCCAACCCTTGCCGTTCCGGCCGTGCCAGCGGATTTCAACCCTCTGGATGGCTATTCGATCAATGGCAAGCCCGTTGATCCCTTCAACGGTTGGGTGATGACCTATCCCTTCAATATGCTGAGCCGTTGCCCGGTGCTGAGCGTGCCGTCGGGAAAAGCTGCCAACAATGTTCCCACCGGCATTCAGATCGTCGGCCGAACCTATAGCGACGCCGATGTCTTCCGTGCCGGTCTTGCTTATGAGAAGGCTATCGGTGGCTGGTATACCAAGCGCGAAACCCGACCGAGCTTATCAGGAGACCGGACATGAAGACCATTTACACGCCGCTTCACGAAAATCAGGATGCCCCCTACGAATACATTCGCGGGCGGCAGGTTGCTAGTTTCGAAATGCCCAGGCGCGCTCAGCTGGTTTTGGATTGCGTGACCAGTTCCGCGCTTGGCCCGGTGATCGCACCGATTGCCCATGACATGGCACCAATCCTGCGGGTTCACAGCCCTGATTTTGTGACCTTCCTATCGACGTTCTGGGAAGAGTGGCATGTTGAGAATGGCGATATATGTGCCCTTCCGAATACCTGGGTGCCGCCGCGCGCCCGCAGGCTTGCAACCAAACGTCCTGGCGCCGAATTGGGACGGTACTGTATTGATATGAGCAGTCCAATCTTATCTGGAACCTGGACGGCAGCACGGGCTGCGGTCGATGCAGCGCTGACCGGGGCCGACATGATCTTGGAGGGAGGGGAAAGAGCAATCTTCGCCTTGTGTCGTCCCCCTGGACACCATGCCGGTCGTGACTATTTCGGGGGCTATTGCTTCCTGAACAATGCGGCCATTGCCGCGCAGTCTTTGCGAGATTCCGGAAAGGCCAAGGTCGCGGTGCTGGACGTGGACTATCACCACGGCAATGGCACGCAGGACATTTTTTATGATCGAGACGACGTGCTGACCGTTTCGATCCATGCCGACCCGTCCGCCGAATATCCGTATTACAGCGGCTACCCAGATGAGACGGGGGAGGGTGAGGGGGCAGGGTTTTGCCTTAATTTGCCACTGCCTTTTGGTGCAACCTATGCTCAATACTCTGGGGCGTTGTCTACGGCCGTCGCTCGCATCGCAGATTTCGGCGCGGACGCGCTCGTTGTTTCGCTGGGTGTGGATACGTTCGCCGACGATCCGATCTCACATTTCAAGCTCTTCGCCGATGACTATTCCGCCATGGGCGCGGCCATCGCAGTGCTTGGTCTGCCAACACTGTTTGTGATGGAGGGCGGCTATGCTGTTGAGGATATCGGCGTCAACGTCGTCAATGTTCTAACCGGGTTTGAAACAGCGGTTGTCTGACTGGGACAGGACTCATTTTTGATTTTCTCGCTTGCGCTGTGCACCTGGGGGCGCGGCGAGACGTCCTGATCAGAAATCCTTGGGAAACAGGGTCCGCATATAGGCCAGGCAAGCCTCTTTTGCCGCCTCCCGGCCTTCCGGTCCGGCATCGGACAGCACCAGATTGGCGATCCAGAAGCCATCGACCATGGCGTTGAGGGAACGCGCCACCTGACGTGTGTCGATATTGATGCCGCGATCGGCTGCCAAGGCGGCCACATCCTCTTGCGTCATCTCGTTGTAATGTTCTTTGAGTTGAGCACAACGCCGCCGGAATTTTGCGACGCGCGCGGCCTCAGCCCAGAAGGCGACCCAAACGGCGATCTTTTTCGCATTGGTCACCTTACCATCGAAGTCACTTTCGATCATCTTGCGGATACGTTCAGCCGGGGACAGGTCCAATTGGCTGCTGCGTTTCAGAAAGGTTTCATACTCGTCGGCGATGTAGTCCAGTGCGGCGAAGATGATTCCGTCCTTGGACTTGAAATGGAAAGCCACCACACCGTAACTGCACTTCGCCTCACTAGCGATGGTGTTGATGGTAATGCCGGTCAACCCACGTTTGGCGATCACCGTCACCGCCGCATCTAGCAGGCTCTGACGTCGCTCCTGCACCTGATGCTCACGAGACATCCCCCCTTTGACCGAAGACTTCTTTTGTTCGGTTTTCAATTGCGTGCCCATCGTTTTCTCCGAGCCGGAACGGCTTGTAATTGTTTTTTCATATCCTCGGAGGATACCTTACTCAATCTCCCCGCATTTGTTTGAAATTCTGCACCCGTAATGTCAATTGGCGAAAGCTGTTTCCGCAATCCACAGTCTCAAGATTCGTTCTTAAAGGCCCAGAAAGGAGGATGCGTTTTCTAAAACCCATTTCTGACGGATTTCGGAATCCAACCCTAACGCGTCCAATTCTGCAATCGCCGCACTGGGTGGCATCATTGGGAAACTGGACCCGAAAATCATTTTGTCTTTCAACAATGTGCGGCCGTATTGCAGCAGCGGCTCATAACCGGAATGGGCCTTGCCCAACAATTTCGGACGGATCGCCAACACACCGATATAGAGATTGGGATGCCGCCAGGCCACGCCGATTAGTTCCGTGACCCAGGGCCAACCAGGCGGTGACGCGCAAACGCGCAATTCTGGATAACGCACCATGACCTCGTCGATGTATTCTGGCTTGCCGAAGGACATCGGCACAGCGGTCGAAAAGTTGATGCCACAATGGATGTTGACCGGAACCTTCAGGTCTATTGCCTTTTCATAGAGCGGAAACAGAATCGGATCATTCGGACATAGCTTAAGCTCGAAGCATTGCAGGTTCAGCCCACGCAGCCCCAACACGGTCACAGCATGTTCAAATTCTGCGATCGCCTCTGCGCCTTTGTGCGGATCAACCCCGGCAAATCCCAGGAAGCGCGGCCCGTGTTCCTGGCAGAATGCGGCGACGGTTTCGTTGGAAATTTTGAAATCAAACATACTGGTCAGATCCCGCGCCTTCAGGAGGACATGGCGCGCGTCTAACTCTTCGTACATGTTCAGGTAAGCATCTAACTCCTGCGTCGCCGATGTCGCGGCGGCTTCCCGCTCGCTGCCCTGGTAGACGCGGCGATAGTTGCCGAGATGCGGTGCCGGCGGATTGAATTCCGGCAAAGGCGGACGGCTGGAAAAATCGATCCACATGGTATTTCCCCTTACATCCAGTGTTTGCGGTCTGCGAGAATAACGCGGGCCGCATTATGGCCCGGCATCCCGGTCACGCCACCACCAGGATGGGTTGAGGCGCCGCATTGATACAAACGGTCGATCGGGCTGGTATAGTCTGCGAAATGCGGGGCAGGTCGCCGGAAAAACATCTGGTCGGCGCTGATTTCTCCGTGATGCACGTGACCGTTTGGTAAGTCAAAGATCCGTTCCAGGTCCAATGGTGTCAACACTTGCCGATGAAGGATATGGTTCTCAATATCGGGGAAGTGTCTCTTGAGGATCGACAGGACATTGCGCCACAGTTCTTCGCGCTTGTTGTCCCAACTCCCCTCCCGCAGCGTATAGGGTGCGTGACCGCCGAAGATCGACAGAATGTGATGGCCTTCCGGTGCAAGGGTCGGATCGACCCGCGTGGGAATTTTGACGATCAAGAAGGGTTCGCGTGACATCTCGCCCAGGCTCGATTGTTGGAACGCGGTTTCCATGTAATCGACTGAGTAAGCGAGGTTGATTTGCGTCGGATAGTCGAAATCTGGCGCCATGGTTGGAAAGTCAGGACAATCCGGCAGGCCGTCCAGCGCAAGATTAACCCGGAAGACTGTCGATTCCGTGCGAATGGCGCGAATATCCTGAACAAACTCTTCCGGCAGAGTCTTAGGGTCCAGTAGTTTCAGAAAGGTCGTTTTGGCATTCGCGTTGGCGATCACAGCCTTCGCCCGGATTACCTCGCCGGTGACAAGGCGAACACCCGTAGCCGTGCGCCCCTCCGTGAGAATCTCTTCGACCTCCGCATTGGTACGCACGACCATGCCATGCGCTTCGCCCGACTTTCTGATTGCATCGGAGATTGCCCCCTTTCCCCCCTTAATGAACCCCGACGGACCCGCCGCCGTTTTCTGGTCACGCACGATGCCGCGTGCCAACATATAGGCGGACCCTGGGGTCTTAAGGCTTGAATTCGCCCCGCCGCCGCCTGCGAAGAAGCCCAGAATAAGTTTCACGTCCTCTGATTCAAACCAGCGGCTAAGATAGTCGTAGGCGCTCAATGTCAGTAAATTGTAGATATCATAGAAATGTCCGCCGATCTTGCGGAAGCGCCAGACGAAGCCAGCAAGCCGTTTGAGGTCACGAAACCTGCGCGAGCCCGGATCGACAGGTGTTTCAAAGATAAGCTGCTTCATGAAGGGTGCCAGTTTTTGCATATGCGCTACATAGGCTGGATAGACATCCGCGTCTCGATTGGACAGCCTGGCCAGTTCACCCCGGAACCGGTCTGGATCTTCCCACATTGTTACGAAACGGTCGCCTTGCAGCGCGTAGACGATCGGGTCGGGTGACAGGACCTCATAGCCGTATTTTTGCAGTTCAAGATCCAGGATCACCTTGGGCTGTAGCAATCCCATGTAATAAGAGGCGGTGGAAAGACGGTAGCCGGGCCAAACCTCCTCGGTCACCGCCGCCCCGCCGCTGATCGACCGTCGTTCCAACACCAGCACTCGGACCCCGGCCTTCGCCAGATAAGTGCCGCAGACCAAACCGTTGTGGCCACCGCCGACAATGACGGCATCGAAATCAGTCTTCATGACCGGAGTCTCCTAACCAGACGTTTTCCTGCCGATCAAAGCTGCCGGCCCGCAGGTCGGACACCCCTTCGGTTATTTTTGGCTTGGCGATCTTCAGAGAGGCGGTCCGTGGAAACTCCTCAATAAAGGTATAGAAACGCGGCACCTTAAATGGTGCCAGACCGCTCTGCGCAGTTTCGATAACCTCGGCGATAACGGCGTCGCTCTCTTCCACGTTGGGTTTCAGCCGCAGATAGGCCTTCACCTCCTCCCCGCGCAAGGCATCGGGTACGCCGACCACGGCGCTTTCTGCGACTGAAGGCGCCGTGTTTAGTATGGTTTCGACCTCACGGGCCGCTATATTCTCCGCGCTGCGCCGGATCATGTCCTTCTTGCGGCCAACAATATAGTAGAAGCCTTCACCATCCTGTTTGAACAGGTCGCCGGTTCTGAACCAATCCCCATCGAATACGGCATTGGTTGCTTCGGGATTGTTGTAGTAGCCCAGCATGATGCCAGGCCCGCGAACCTGCAATTCACCGACCTCACCCTGCGCAACAAGAGCGCCATTGTCATCAACGATCCGGCATTCCCGAAATGGGCATGGCCACCCGCAGGAGCCCGACCCAACCATGTCCACGCGTTCGATCGGCATGAACATTGCCGGCCCCAGCTCCGTCATGCCGAAGGCTTCGCGTGCGTTCAGTTTGAACCGTGCTTCTAGCTTGCTGTGCAGATCCTTGGCGACGCCGTAGACGTTGCCCCGGATTACCTCGATATCGCCGTCGTCGGGTTGTTCCGGCTGGTTCAGCAGCACCCAGGGGAATAGGCAGAATTGAATGCGGTAGTCTCGCAGCCAGGACAGAAAGCGGCTGGTGCTTTGACGGGCCGCGACGAACAGCGTGCCGCGATGATAGATCGTCATCAGCAGCAGCCATTGCGGGTCCATGTAAAAGAACGGCGTGGAGGCTAGGATGCGGTCGTATTTCCGGCCGTCGCGGAAGGCGTTCACTTTGCCAGAGCTGATCCAGTAGCGTTGCGTCAGCATGCAACCCTTCGGAAAACCGCTGGTTCCAGAGGTGAACTGGATGTTCATCAAGTCGTCGTGCCCGACCGGCTCTGGCGGCGTAAAGCTTTCCAGCGGCTTATCTGCAAGTTCTTCCCAGTGTCGGAACGGCTCATCCCCATCATGACCGTGCGTGATCACCCGTTCCGGCCTCACATCGATCAGGCCTTCTGATATCGCTTTTTTTACAACCTCCAGGCAGGCCGAGTCTGCGACGATCCAGCGCGCGTCGCCGGTTGTCATGACGTGACCCAGTTCGCGGGCGCGATAGGCGATGTTGATCGGCACCATCACCGCGCCAATTCGGGCCAAAGCAAACCAAGTCAGCGGCATGGCCGCGACATTGGGCAGCATGACCCCGACATGGGTGCCCTTGCCGATCCCTAAAGCGACAAGACGCGCGGCCAATCCGTTTACGCGCTGTCGCATCTCCTCATAGGTGATCGTCTCGCCGGATTCGAAGAAATTCCAGAGCATTTTGTCACCGGCCTCGGCCGCCGCTTGATCCAACAGCGCGCCGATATTCTCCGGCAATGGGTCTGCCTCGATGCGCTGTCGGCGCACGGAATACTCGGGAACAGTTTCGGCCAATAAGGCATCGGTGCCCATAGAAACAATTGCCTCCTTGCGGGAGTTGAAAGAAAAGGCGCGGGCCCCAGGAACCCGCGCCTTATCGGATCAGTGAGCGAACCAAACCGCCTTGAGATCCGTGTATTTATCCATCGCGTGCAGTGACTTGTCACGGCCAAAGCCAGATTGCTTGAATCCCCCAAAGGGCGCATTGAATTGCCCGCGATCAAAGCAGTTGACCCAGACGACACCGGCACGTATCGCCTGCGCCGCACGATGTGCATTCTTAAGGCTGCCGGTCCAAACCGAAGCCGTAAGGCCGTAAGTGCTGTCGTTTGCAACTGTCATAGCGTCGTCGAAATTCTTGACGGTGATGGTCGACAGAACTGGACCGAAGATTTCCTCCTGCGCGATTTTCATGCTGTTGTCGACAGCATCAAAGACCGTTGGCTCGACGAAGTAACCGCCGCTTTCCTTCAGCGCCTGATTGCCGCCCGCGACAATCGAAGCACCGGCGTCGCGGCCTGCATCGATATAGCCGAGAACCCGGGTCAATTGCTCCTGCGTCACGATTGATCCAAGCTTGGTCGACGGATCCAACGGATCCCCAGGCTTCAGCGCCGTGGCATGAGCGATGACCTTCTCAAGCAGCTTGTCCTTAATCTTGTCCTCAACCACTAGGCGAGAGCCGGCATTGCAGACCTGCCCAGCATTGGAAAAGATGCCCGCGGCAATGCTCTTGGCGGCTTGATCCAGATCCTCGCAGTCCGCAAGGACGACTTGGGGTGACTTGCCGCCCAGCTCAAGGCCAATGCGCTTCATGTTTGATTGACCGGAATATTGCATGAAATAGCCACCGACCTCGGTCGAGCCGGTGAAGCCGATGCAATCGACATCCATGTGCAGGCCAAGCGCCTTGCCAGCAATATGGCCGAGACCCGGTACAATGTTCAGCACACCCCTAGGCAGGCCTGCTTCGATTGCCAATTCGCCGATGCGCAGTGCGCTGAAGGGCGACTGTTCCGCTGGTTTCAGGATAACGGAGTTGCCCGTCGCCAATGCCGGGCCCAGTTTCCATGCTGCCATTGACAGCGGATAGTTCCATGGCACGACTGCAGCGACAACGCCCACTGGCTCGCGCACAATCATGGTGGTGACGTCTGATGGGGTTGCTGCGACTTCACCATAGACTTTATCAATCGCCTCGGCATACCAGGCAATGCAGCTTGCGGCGCTGGGGATGTCGCCATTCAAAGCGTTTGTGATGGGTTTGCCGACATTCAGGGTTTCAAGCAGCGCCAGTTCTGCACGGTGCTCTAACAGCAACTCGGAGAAACGCAGCAGAATCTTACGGCGATCCAACGGCGACATGCGGGACCAGACACCGGATTCAAAGGCGGCCCGGGCCGACCGAACTGCTGCGTCTACATCCCGCCCATCGCAGGACGCGACCTTGGCGATGACGCGTCCATCTGCCGGGAAGACACAGTCGAAGGTTTCCTCTGAAATCGGGTCCATGAAGGCGCCGTCGATAAAGGGTTTTGTTGGCAGAGGTGCAATACGGGCGCGTTCATGCCACTCAGCGGTCGTTAAATCCATTTTCTGTTCTCCTATGTCCTGTTCGTAGAAAGACTTACGCCGCCGAACGTTGTGCAGCGCCTTTTTCTTCACCCGCACGCAGGATGCCTTCGCGCAGTATTTCGCACATGCTGTCGATTTCCTGACGCGTGATGATCAGGGGCGGCGACAAGACGCACATATTCCCGATCGGCCGTACAATAAGGCCAAGGGAAAAGCAGATTTCGTCAATCCGTAAGCCGAGCGCTTTGTCTGCGTCGGTCACTTCGGAGCGGCCCGGGTCCACCATGCATTCGACACAGCCGACGAGGCCTTTCGAGCGAATGTCCGCGACTCCCGGCAGATCTTCCAGAGCCTTCAGCGCCGCCGCGAAATGCACCGACACTTCGTTCACATGCGCCAGGATACCGTCGCGCTCAATCACCTCAATATTCGCGAGCGCCGCTGCGCAGCTTACGGGATGACCGGAATAGGTGTAGCCGTTGGTAAAGCTGCCGCCTTTGGCATTTTCCCCGCTGACCCGGTCCAGCAGCTTTTCGGAAATAGCGAGACCACCGAGCGGCACGTAACCTGATGTCACACCCTTGGCGAAGGTGATGATGTCCGGCACGACGCCGAAAACCTTCTCGGATGCGAACCATTCTCCGCAACGGCCGAAGCCTGTCACGACCTCGTCAGAGATATAAATGATATCATTGGCCTCGCAGACCGCCTTGAACCGGGCATGGTATCCCGTTGGCGGTATGATCACGCCGCCTGATGCCAATAGCGGCTCCGCCAAGAAGGCCGCGATGGTATCAGCGCCTTTCTCTTCGATAAGCGTCTCGAATTCCGCCACCAGATCGTCCAGAAATTCGGCTTCTGTCCGATTGCCGGCCAGCCGGACATTTGGGCTGGAGAGAAAATTGATCCGATCCTGCGCGACATCGAAATTCGGCCAGTTGCCGGTCCGGCCCGAACATGCGGCCGTAAGGCTGGTGGATCCGTGATAGCCGTCCATGCGTACGACGATCTTCTTCTTTTGGGGGCGGCCCAGAATATTGTTGTAAAACTCTGTGAAACGCAGCGCCGTGTCGACGGCCGTTGACCCCCCCGTCGTGAAGAATATCCGCGTCAGATCACCAGGCGTCATTTCCGCAATCCGTGCGGCAAGCTTGGCGGCAGGCGAATTCGAAGTGTACCAAGGCGAGTTATAGGAAAGGTGCATTGACTGATCGGCCAGCGCGTCGGCGATTTCCCGACGACCGTAACCGATCTGTGTGCACCACATGCCAGCAGGCCCATCAATCAGTCTGCGCCCTTCGGAATCAATGACATAGATTCCCTCACCACCCTTCAACATGGGCAGTCCCTTGCGACCAAGCGTCGACATTTCCTGTGCTGGTGCAAATAGGTTTGTACGGACAGCTTCGGCTAGAGTCTCCGTTTCGGTGTTGAATTCGGCCATTGGGGGCTCCCCTAAAAAATCACATTGCGTTTAGCGTCTGAGTGTTTGGCGGAGTCCGCCAATGTCGTGGTCGCACCTTGTCTGAAAACAGTGCGTTCCTGTTTGCAATTTGCCTAATAATTGATTGCTTAGTCAATCAATTATTTTGTCGAAATCATATTGATCTGCTCCATATTTCTGGTTCAGCTTGATTGATCGTATTGCGCATATTCGTGACTCATGGGTGTTGCACCTCTCCTGATTCCGGCTTCGACTATGGTATCTGCCTCAGCACAAGAGTGGCGGGATGGGGCTGGGTCATCTTGACCACCTCCTGTCCCATTTGGTCCCCGACCATACGATTTAGCCCCGCGACGGCAGAGGTCGGACAGGTGGTCTTGTTGCTGCGGTGTCTTCGTCTACAGATGCTTTAGCGGTTTTCAATCGGCGCCGAAGCCCAGCAACGCCTGTTCAGACAGTCTACCGGCGTCTCGAAGGTTGCCCGTCTGGAAGGATCTCTCGCTCCCTTCTTGCCGAAGGCATTGACTCAATCGGTCGGGACACGTGCATAAAAATGTAATGTATCAATGGTGTTTAGAGGGTGATTTCTGGATATATCGACAATAATCCGCGCGTGCCAGATGGTCGATTGCCAAGCTAGCGCATGCCTCTAAAATCGCTGGATGTTTTCGATATCAATGCCTTGCGGCATGGTTGGCGGGCCGAAGCCGATGAAACCGAGAACTACGTCTACGCTATAGCCCTCTAAATGATCAACGGGCGGGCCTGACAACCGCGGGATTTCTTCGAACTATTTTTTAGTTCTCCGAAAATACCGCGATAATTATCCAAGTTATCAACTTGCATATGTGTCATAGAAATTCCGTTGTGTATCGAAGAACTGATCGAACAGGACTTCTGACTGCTTCGTTTGGGCAGTCCACAACTCCGCTACCTCCAAAGGGATCAGTTTCTCAGCGCCGTGCATATGCCTGAGAGCCGCAAGGGAAAACACCCAGAGACTGCCTTGGTCAGACATGATCCTCGCGGCGTGTGATGCCTCCAGAATCGGCAGTTCGTCTTTGCGTCGTAGCGCGCGATCCAGCATGAGATCGAGTGCAGCGTCGTCAGCATGTATCAGGTGGCTTTGCTGGCCGTACATGTGCAACAAAACATCAGCATCAGGGACCTTTGCCTTCTCATCTTTTGAGTCGGAGAGTGCGTTGATGATCTCCGAGAATGACCACTTCTGTTCAAGGTCCTTGCGTATGCGCTTGTTTGTCGGTGTCGATGGGAAAAGGGCTTCGTTCACGAGTCCGTCGAAAATCGCGGCGCTTCCCTCTCGTCCGTCAGCTTTACTCAGATTTCGGACAGGACCGACGCGGTGTTTACGCTTGTGGTCGTGTGTGGCCGCGTAAAGGCCCCAAAATTCCTGAACAAGCGCACTACGCTCGGACTCGGCTTCAAAGCAGATAAACCAGATTTTTGCTGATGCCTCATAGAATGATCGGAGAATGATCTCGGCGTCCCACGGAAAGCCGGAAGAAACAAGGTACGAAACAGCCTGGCTCCTTGAGGACATGTAGTGAAACAGCTGCTTCAATGTCTGGAGAACCTGTTCTTCTTTGTCGCTCTCCTGAAAGGTGTGGTCTATTAGGTCTCTGACAGTGCTGATGAGCTGCAGCTTTGCATCCTGCAGTTCGTTCAGGTCCTTGGCAAAGGGATGTGCGGGTTCTCTTTCCGTCATCTACGCTGCTTCACTGACCTCTGCGACACGATCACAGCATTCGCCTACGAATTTGTCGGCTTCCGCATCGCTGAGTGCCTCGAACACGATGCCACCGCCGTATCTGTTGATGATCTTCATGAAAGCGCGGAATCTGACCTCAGTCGCGGTAATCTCAGCTTTTTCATCAATTGCCCGCAGAATTGCCCCCGCTATCTGCCTTCTGCTGCTCATCCAGATTCTTTCGACAAAGTTCGATCTGATGTCGGCTGTTTTCAGGATCAGGCCAAGTGCCTTCTCCACATCATCCGGCATGCAGCTTCTTGCGATGTGATAGTTCCACCAGAGGCGGGATACGGAATGATCATCCCTGATCGCGGTCTGTGTTGGAGCGAAGATGTGAGCCTGAATAGAGGCAACCAGTGCATCATCTTCATCCGTTTCGCTCAGCCACCTGGCCTTTGAATACTCAAAGGCATCAAGGTGAGAGATCCGCACCCAGACAAGTTCTTCGTTTGCAAGAGACGGCGTCAGTCCGGACAGCGCCTGACCGACGATCAGCGAATTTTTTCGGTCGATATCAACGATATTCTGCTGCTGTGTAAGGTCCAGTGTGCCAAGAAGCGCCTGATCATAGTCGATCTTCAGATCGATATCCCAAGACGGTTCATCTTCAAGGTGGTGGAACCCCGATCCCCGATAAAGTTCTAGGTTCGAACGGATATTCGTCCGCAGATCAGTGAGTGCCGCTTCAGAAATGTATTTGAGCTCGGTGTTCATGATGCAGCCTCCATCGCTTTTGTCGTTTGTTTTAAGGGGGCTTTCAGCAACAGCTGCGCCACCCTGAGCGGGGAGACTGAGGGGTCGTTAGGCTGAATTCCGAGGTCATCGCATTTTGCAGAGAACACCTGAAACCAGCGCTGTGCTTCAAAGCTTTTGTCCCCAAGCTGCATTCTGGAGACAATGTCGGCGATTACCGGCATGTAGACGGCACTGAGCATCACGGAGCGGGTGGCTGGTAGGTTTCGCATACTGTCGAGTGCCGTGTGCGTCGCGGACTCTGCGAGAATTCCGATCTTGTCGTCATCAGTATCCACTTCAATCATTCCGGGTTCCACGGTGTCATCAACGGCAAGCTTGAAGATAGTTTCGAAGGGCTTGAACTTCCTCGGATCGATTGAGAACCGAAACTCCGGCCCCATTGCGATGATCGACCCCTTCCCGATACTGATTTCCTCGCCGAATTCTGCATCGATCATAGGGCTGGAGAAACCGTCGAGGTCCTTTAGTGTCCAGACAACCGGACGGATCGTCACCAGCCCGTGAAGCTGCGACAGATCAAAGAACTTTTCGGATGTTCCGGGAGGTGCCTCCTGAAGGTGGTTGAAGTAGGTCCGTCTACACACCAGAAAGTAGCCTGATGCCGCTTGCTGCGAGGAGATAAGAGAGGAAAGGTCATCGTTCCCGATAGTGATCTCGGAGATGATCTTCAGCTGATTGTCATCAGTCTGCTGCTGCAGGAACTCGGCACACATTTCGCCTGTGGAGTAATCAGAAGAGAATTCACTGAGGACCGGGTGCGGATAGCGCATACGCTCGTTGATCTTCATGACGCAACCTCCTCTTCGTCTTCAACAACCTCATAGGCTGAAATCTCAATCGGGCCGCCATATGGGACGTCGAATTCAACATCGACACTCTGCCGCTTCCCGGCTTCGCAGGTGATCTCAAGAGTGTCATTGCTGACGCTCCCTATGGAGGCGCTGATGATCGTTAGGCGCTCTTCCGCATTCAGACCGCTCGCATCAGTAGAGATGACAACGTGTGAACTCACCGGCGAGGTGAAGATCAGCCGCCGTTTTTTCAGTTCTCTCCTGTCCGGGATAAGAGCGCGCTCGGAGATCAGTTCGATTGGACGCATTTCTTTGCGCGGCCTTGGCTTTGGTCCCGGTCCCGGACCTGGTCCCGGACTTGGTTCCGGGCCAGGATTTGGCCCCGGACCGGGAGGATCATCCGGGGAACCGAATTTCTGCGCGGCAGGCGGTGTGCGCTTTGGGTTGCTGCGCTTCATCGTGGTCGGTACTTTTGCGCGCGGATCAGTCTCGGTGCCCGCTTCGTCCTCGGTGCGGAACCCTTCTGTCACGAAGAACTCGTTCATCTCGTCGAGATCGACGCTGTCAACAGGTTGAGAACGAGCGACTTCTCTGATCCTGTTGCGGATTTCCTTTGCAAGCAGGGTAAACGCCCGCTCCCCCTGCGCCCGTAGAGTGGGGTCAGTGATGCGTTCTGCCGACAGCGTATCGTGCCGGGGATTTTCGAGACGTTTGAACCATTCGCCTTCTGCGGCGCTTTCCGGTTCGATGATGACGGCAAATTCCTTGTGGAGCGGAAAGCGCTTAAAGGGCTCATTGAAGTAGGCGAGATTGTCCGTGATATACATGCCGTTCCGGACGATCCCGACCGTGTACCGAAGACCGTCACGCAGAAGCATGTGCATCCTGACTTTGCCGAGTTCAGATACCTCGATAGTCTGAGTCACGGTCTGCGGATCAATAAGGCAATCATGCAGTGTGCGGGCGGCGTCGAATGAGTGCCGGGCATTCAGTTGATCGACGGCTTCGTTGACCTCTGGACTCTTGAAGAGGGTCTGAATGGTGTTCCGGTTGATCAGGATCGAACCGTTATCCAGCTCAAACTCCATCTCACGACGTTCAATAGCACAGAAAAAGTTGATAAGGATTGCTGCGGTCATCTCATAGCGCCAGTCCGTCCGGGTTTCCCTTAAACAAACTGAGAAGAGAGAGGTGCCTTGCTCCTTTCTGCGCAACCACTGCGGAATGTTTTCCGCAGCATCGACCGGCATGTATCCTTCGGTCTTACCCCAGTAGCCCTTGCGTCGTCGTTCAACTCCAGCGCTGTCCGAATGCGAAATGAACTGGGTCTTCCCCATACAAAGTGAGTGCGCCTGACCACCGGTTTCGTACATCGTTGAGACAAAAACGGTCTGAATGTCCGAAAGCGCAAAGGTTGCATTCTTGCCGATGCCGAAAGAGCCGCCGGAACTGACATCCTCCTTAACGCTCATCCCGTCGGTTTTTGCCAGTGTGTGGAACGGCCTGCCCTCAACGCAAGGTCCGCGAACGCCCTTTGTGTTGAAGTCTGCTATCCTGAGAATTTGCAATTCATCAGCTTTTAGCGCGCTGACCGCGTTACGGAAAAATCCGGTTTCTTTCTCCCTCGAAGCCGCCTCCGACTTCTTCAGGCACAGGTCTGCTGCCTCACGATATTCTTCGATTGACGGAAACGCATCGGCAGGAAGGGAGATGACATCAAATCGCAAGACAACAGGTTTTGTCGCATCAGCGCGTGCGTCACGACTGTTCTGGCCCGTTTCGCGCGCAACGGCCGCAAAAGGATTTTCGCGGAATGTTTCGATCCCTGCGTCACTGAGGCCTTCGGCCTCACCACCGTTGTTCGGCAAAAATGCCAGTCCGATCTTACTCATGCTTGCCCCTATTTCTGACTAAGGCGGAACGAGTCATCGCCAGTTTTGCCGTTTCCTGAGAATCTGCTTTTTGCGGCATCCAGCTCTCTCTGGAGTGCCCTGAAAATCTCCTTGGCATCTTCATCTTCGTATTCGTAGGACGCTTTGTTCGCCAGATTCCCGATCAGGCGAATGTCCTTGATGGCACGGTTGACCCTCGCTTCAGCCAGGTCGACGAACTTCTTCCTTTTGTCCCGCATTGCAGCCTTCCTTATGCGCTACATATATGACAGATTTTTCAGTTATTAGGAATATATTTCCACTATGTCGTCGACACATATCATAAATATATGAGATATGTATCGCCTTATATCGAATTAACCACCTGATTTTCAATGGTTTTTATGACATCTTGCGGGTCTGCGAACAGTTCACATTCCCAAACAGTCAGTATCTGCCAGCCGAGTGCCTCCAACTCAGTCTTCTTGCGGGCGTCCCGCTCTACTGTCCTGTGAAACTTCTCGGTCCAGAACTCTGTGCGCGTCTTAGGCATCGTCGCATTCGAACACCCTTCATGACGGTGCCAGAAGCACCCGTGAACGAAGATGACGGTGCGGTACTTCGGGAGAACGATGTCAGGCTTTCCAGGCAGGCCGGGCGCATGCAGCCGAAAGCGAAAGCCTCTCCGGTGGAGAAGGCTACGAAGAAGAACTTCGAGTTTAGTGTCTTTGCCCCGGATTCGGGACATGTTCCAGCTGCGGTGCTCTTTCGAAATCCGATCCGTCACGCATCATCATCTTTCATCTGATCCAGAACGTCGGCGATAATTGCAGCGATCTGCCTGGCCAGATATGGCGGCACGGCATTGCCCACCTGATGATACTGGGCGGTGCGCGGCCCCTCAAATCTGTAGTTGTCCGGGAAAGTCTGAAGGCGCGCGGCTTCTCTGACTGTCAGACTCCGGCACTGTACGGGGTCGTAGTGGATGAAGTAGTGCCCGTCCTTGGAGATGTGGGACGTGACGGTTGTCGAAGGCTGATCGGGCAGCTGGACCCGGAAACGGTCAGAGAACATCTTTCCTGCGCGACCAAGTTCTACATTGTCGTGGTTCGGGAGGAGACTCTCGGGAAAATCCGCCAGTTTTGGGCTTTTCCCTGTCACAGACGCAAACGATGCCGCGAAAGCATACCGGCGAAGATCGGAGGGCATATGTCCGCGTGCTTCGTGACCGTCCAGGCGGTCGAGAAGCGGATCGTGAATGCCGTCAAACACGGCGTGCTGCAGCCTCGATCTGGCCGGGTAGTGTGTTGAACGCCGCTCCAGCTTCCTGCGTGTGCGATCCAGGTTGATGCTCATCAGATCAACCAGATCACCAGCATATTCGTGACCGTTCAGCTCATGCCTGATCGCTACCGGATCAATTCCGGCGATCTCTCTTTGCCAGGCTTCAGGAGTGTCTCCACCTTTTGAAAGTCCGCTGCGGATGGCCGGGAGATTTCCGATGGCCTGCTTCAGTGTTGGCGGCTTATGCGGTTTGAGGCGCCCGGGCCGAACGTTGATGTCATTGCGGATTCCTACAATGAACATACGATGTCTTGCCTGCGGCACACCATACTCTTCCGCCCGGACAAGAAAGAGACGCGGATCGGCCTCCAGCCCGGGCAGCTCATCCGCAGACAGGGAGTACAGGCGGTAACCAAGTCCATTGGAAGACATGCCGAGGGCATCTTTCGGCGCGGTCAGGTCGGCTAGAATCCGATTGATGACCAGTTTGCCTTCAACCTTCGCCGACAGCAGTCCCTTGACGTTTTCCATCACGAAGACTGGCGGAGCATGATCTATAATGATCCGAAGATACTCGCGGTACAGAAAGTGCCGGATGTCCTTTTGAAACTCCGGGTCACCCATCATCCGTGACCGACCCACAAGTGAGTACGCCTGACAGGGCGGTCCGCCAACCAGTGCCCACCTCTTTTGCTTCTGAAGCCTGTCCGAAATCAGATTGTGCACGCGCTTATGGTTGTCAGTTCCAAGCGAAATACGGATAGCTGACCGGTCGGCATGCGCCTTCTCGTTCGGATGAAGATCGTACAGTGCCCCAAGCGTAATATCGTCTTTCAGGTACCGGTAGTAGTCTTCAGTAAGCCCATCATCTTTGAAGGCTTTCAGGAAGTGTCGCAGCAGCAATGTCCGGTGTGCAAACTCGTCCTGTTCAATTGATATTGCGCTTCGGAAACAGGCATCTTTTGCACCGCGCGTCAGGGAGGCGAACCCCTCACCAAGGCCGCCCGGCCCCGCGAAAACGTCAACCAAAGGATAAGCGATCTTCCTGGTCATTCCGGTTCCCCAGCGCTGCCGCGAGGAGCCGCATTTGTCAGTCGCTCGTAGTCTTCAATACTGAGAACCACGACGACTGGCCTACCATGTTTTTCGACTGATACAGGTTCTTGGCGCGCGGTATCAATCAGGTAGCCAAAGCGGTTTTTTGCATCACGGGCAGAGAGTGTTTTCATGCAATATTGATCCAAAATGGACATTTTGGCCATTGTGCATCAGGTACCGGTCGGATGCAATGCGATTGATTGTGCTCCATCCTTGATAGGACGACAGTATCCGATTCGCGCAGAGCTGATCGCGGAGTACAAGGATCCTGCTAACCCTTATCCGGCAGGTTCGGTGGAGGGGGGACTGCTTCTCCATCATGTCACGGGGGTATCTCCGTCCTCCTCCAACCGCCACGGGTCTGGCCCACCTTTAGGACCCTTGGCGCCTCGAGACCGGACTGACGGTCAATGGCGGTCCGTCACGACATAGGCGTGAGAGCGTTTCACGCGGCGGTACCGAGATATGTGGGTTCTCCGCGCTTCTTGGCATCGATTACGCCCGATCCTGCGGTGGTTGAGTTCTGTCATGCACGTCTGGCGAACGATCCTTCTCAAATGCCATCTTTCCCAGCTTTGTCCGGACAACACGAGCACGCTCGCCGTCCTCGCCTTTGAGCTTGTCGGCCATCCAAAGCAGCGCCCCTTAGATCATGGCGCGATCATCGCCGGTCAGGTCCACGATACCCGCCTTGATGACGAGACAACCGAGTTCGATCAGATGCCGTGTTCTCCTGCGGCGCTCCACCTGCCATGTGCGCATGTCATGTCGCGCTCGTTGTGCCTGATGCCGGTTGCGCGCCGCCCGGTTGCGTTTGAGCGCCGCCAGTGTCGCGGTCAGGCGCTGATGCAGTTCGCCGTGACCGACCCTGTAAGAACGCGGCGCCGCGCTTGGCCCACGCCTCCTTCTTTCCTGCATCTCTGGTTTCGGCCAATGCGACGAGCGCGCCCGCCAGTTCCTCGGCCGAAAGTGTATAGGCTCCTGTGGCAATTACCAGGTCGCCGAGCTGCTACACCTTGCGAGTCTTCAGTTCCCGCGCCTTGTCTTCCAGCGCCTTCAGTTCTGCATCATAGTCCCGTGGCTTGCGCATGATCATCTCCATAAGCTTTTGATGGAACGATGATAGTTGCGTAACCTGCTGAACGCAGTAATGTTGCCGGGACGGTCTGGCACGGGCCGGTCCACCCCGAGATTTTTTCGAGGGGGGGCGCACTTATACGTCGTTCCGACGTGCGCTTGGCCGTGCCAATGCTTGATCGCGATGGCGATCTATCATCTTCACCTCAAGGTCATCGGCCGGAAGCAGTGCGGTGGCGTCGTCCGCTTATCGCTCGGCTTCGCGGATGCGCGACGACCGGCTTGAAGGCAGCCACGACTTTTCCAACAAGCGCGGCGTCGTCCATTCCGAGGTCATGCTGCCGAAGGATGCGCCCGAACAATGGAGGGACCGCGAACAGGTCTGGAACGATGTTGAAGCGTTCGAGGTCAGGAAGGACGCCCAGCTTGCCCGCGAGGTCGAGTTCGCCCCTCCGCGCGAGATGACGCAAGCCCAGGGCATCGAACTCGCCCGCGGCTTCGTGCAGGAGGAGTTTGTCGATGAGGGCATGATCGCCGACCTCAATGTGCATTGGGACATGGCCGAGGAATGGACGCCCAAGCCCCACGCCCATGTCATGCTCACCATGCGCAGCGTGGATGAGAGCGGTTTCGGCCAGAAGGTGCGGGACTGGAACCGCACGGAGATGGTGGAGCGGTGGCGGGAACGATGGGCGGAACACGTCAACGAGCGCCTTGCCGAACTCGACATTGACGCCCGCATCGACCATCGCAGCCTGGAGACGCAGGGCATCGGCCTTGAGCCACAAACGCAGATCGGCGCGCCCGCCCAACGCATCGAGGGCGAAGGGTTAGAGGCCGCTGACCGCGCGGAAATGCACCGCGAGATTGCGCACAACAACGACGCACGCATCATCGTCGATCCTTCGGTGGCGTTCGACCCATCACTCACCAGCAATCGACATTCACGCGGCGCGACATGGCGGGGTTTGCGCATCGGCACAGCGACGGAATTGAGCAGTTCAACGCGGTCATGGGCGCGTGCGGAACGCGCCCGAGCTGTTCGAACTCGGCTCGGACGAACGTGGCGAGGACCGCTTCACCACCCGCGAGATGGTCGAGGCCGAACAGCGCTTGCACCGCGCCGCCGAACTCATAGCCGAGAAGGAACGGCATGAGGTCGGTGACAGAGAACGCGAAGCGGCGCTGGCGCGTGCGGAAGCGCGCGGCCTTGTCCTGTCCGGCGAGCAGGCCGATGCACTGGCGCATGTCACGGACGGGCGCGATCTTGGCATGGTCGTCGGTTATGCCGGGACGGGAAAGAGCGCCATGCTGGGCGTGGCGCGCGAGGCATGGGAGGTGTCAGGCTTTGAGGTGCGTGGCGTGGCGCTGTCAGATGAGAATCTGGAAAGCGGATCAGGCATCGCGTCGCGCACCATCGCCAGCATGGAACATGGCTGGGGACAGGGCCGCGACATGCTTACGTCCCATGATGTGCTGGTGATCGACGAAGCCGGCGCCAAAGTGGTGCTGGTCGGCGATCCGCAGCAGTTGCAATCCATTGAGGCGGGCGCGGCCTTCCGCTCCATTCACGAACGCCACGGTGGCGCGGAAATCGGTGAGGTCCGCCGCCAGCGCGAGGACTGGCAGCGTGACGCCACCCGCGATCTGGCGACCGGCAGGACCGGCGCGGCGATCCATGTTTATGACCGTCACGACATGGTCCATGAGGCACAGACGCGGGAGCAGGCGCGGGACGAGCTGATCGACCGCTGGGATCGTGACCGGCAGGCAGCACCGGACAGCAGCCGCATCATCCTTACCCATACCAATGCCGAGGTGCGGGAGTTGAACGAAGCCGCCCGCGACCGGATGCGGGAGGCGGGCGATCTTGGCGAGGACGTGCGTGTCACAGTCGAGCGCGGCGACCGAAACTTTGCCACCGGGGATCGCGTCATGTTCTTGCAAAACGAACGCGGCCTTGGGTTCAAGAACGGCACGCACGGGACCATCGAGCAGGTCAGCACGCAGAGCATAACCGTGCAGACCGACGATGGGCGCTCCATTGCCTTCGACCTGAAAGACTATGACCGCATCGACCACGGCTATGCGGCCACCATCCACAAGGCCCAGGGCATGACCGTGTACCGGACGCATGTTCTGGCGACGCCGGGCCTGGACGCCCACGGCAGCTATGTCGCCCTGTCCCGTCACCGCGGCGGCATGGACCTGCACTACGGCCGCGACGACTTCGCCGGTCAGGACCGGCTCGTCCGCACCCTGTCTCGCGACCGGGTCAAAGACATGGCGACAGATTACGTACCAGCGCAGGACTATGCCGAACGGCGCGGGATCACCTTCCGCGAGCGGATGGAGCGGGTTGTTAAGATCGCCAGTCAGGTGCCGGAGAAGGTGCGCAGCATGTTCGACGGCCTGTGCCTCCCCGCAGACGGCGCGCCCGGTGCAAACGCTGGAGAGCGGCCGGAAAGGGGAAGAGCGGATGCGGATGGTCCGCAGCGTGAACCGGCATCGCCTGCGAGGGCGGATGCCGATGACCTGGAATTGGCGATGCGCCGTGCCCGAACTGATGCGCTCAAGCGTCATGCCCGGGCGGTGGACGGGATGTTCAGTACCGAGGACACGGGCGGCAAGGCCAGCCCTGAGCAGGTGCGCGAATTGACCGATGCCTGCAAAGCCTTTGAGGAAGTGCGGCCGCATGGCTGGCGCGATGCCGAGGCCGCGTATGTCAAAGACCCGGAGCTTGCCCGAGAGGCAGGCAGTGGCCGTGTCAATCGCGCTATCCGCGCCCTCCAGCTCGAAACGGAAACTCGAACCGATCCGCAGCGCCGCGCCGACCGCTTCGTGGAGCGCTGGCAGAAACTCGACCGCGCCAGTCAGCATCAGTACCAGGCGGGAGACATGTCCGGCAAGGCTTCTGGAACGGCTCGCTTCCCCCTATCGGCTATCGCACAGTCGCCGCCGAGCAGCGCGGAGCCAAGACCAAGAAGAAGCTGGAAATCAACCCGCTCCACGCCGACACGGTGCGGCTGATCTATCGCCTTGCCCTGGAAGGCGACGGCACCACCGGCCAGATGGGCGTCAAGAACATCGTCTCCTATCTCAACAGTCGCCGCATCTTCAACCGCGACAGCGGACGTTGGGGCATCGGTCAGGTTCACCGCATCCTGACCCGCCGCACCTATATGGACGAGCATGAGTTCAACAAGCGCAGCAAGACCAAGGAACTGAAACCCAAGACCGAGGTCGTTGTGGTTCCGGTTCCGCCGATCATCGACCACGAGACCTTCGACGCGGTTCAGAAGCTGCTTAAGGCCCGTAACCCCAAGGTCATGCCAGCCCGCGTCATCAGCGGCCCGACCATGCTGACCGGCCTGATCCATTGCGCCAAGTGCGGCGGGGCCATGACCATCCGCACCGGCAAGGGTGGGCGCTACCGCTATTATGCCTGCTCGATGAAGGCGCGGCAGGGACCGACCGCCTGCGAGGGCATGGCCGTGCCGATGCAGAAGCTGGACGATCTGGTTGCCGATCACCTTGAGAAGCAGTTGCTTCAGCCCGAACGTCTGGAAACCATCCTTACCGCCGTTCTCGACCGGCGAGAGGAATGCTCGAAGCGCCACCGCGAGCATATCGCCGAACTCAACAAGCGCGCCACGGAATCGGAATTGCGCCTCAAGCGGCTGTACGCCGCCATCGAGGCGGGCGTGGTCAATCTGGACGACCCGGCGCTGAAAAACCGCATCGACGGCCTCAAGGCCATCCGCGATCAGGCCAGGGCCGATGCCGACCGGGCGCAGGCGATGCTCCAGAACTCGGGACAAAAGGCGGTGACGCCGCGGATGCTGCGCAAATTCGCCGCAACCGCCCGCGAACGCATCCGGCTCGAAGGCGGCGGCTATCGCCGCGACCACCTGCGTGCGCTCGCTCAGCGCGTCGAGGTCGCCGAGGGCGAGGTTCGCATCATGAGATCGAAGTCCCGGCTGCTATAGACGCTTGTGGCGGGAAGTGGCGTAAACTCAGTGCCCACTCAGGGATTGAAGTGGCGGAGAGGGTGGGATTCGAACCCACGGTACCCGTGAAGGCACAACGGTTTTCGAGACCGTCCCGTTCGACCACTCCGGCACCTCTCCGCAATAGGCCCTGCACCTTGAACATCTGAGCCTGGATCGAAACGTGCGGTTTCCTACACGATGGCGTTTGGCCTGCCAAGCCCTGAAAACGGGGGGAGGGGTTTGGGACCGCCTGTTGCAGATGTTATTGCAGATGCGTTACTTATCCATTGACTTGGGGCCGTGCATCCGTATATTCCGCCCGTTCTTGCAGCCCTTTCGGGGTTGCGACGCATTTTGCGTGACTGCGCAGTTCGAGGTTTTGGGTCCGGTTCCGGCCGCATCCTACCGCATGGCGGAAAGATTGCCCTGATCAAAGACCGTTTCGGTTTTCAGGGTGACACCACAGAACGCGTGAAGCGATTGAAGGAAGAGACCCATGTTCGCAGTAGTGAAGACGGGCGGCAAACAGTATCGTGTCGCCAAAGACGATGTTATCCGCGTTGAAAAGCTGGAAGCAGAAGCAGGCGATACCGTCCTGTTGAATGAAGTTCTGATGATTTCTGACGAGAATGGCGCGCAGACCGGTACGCCGATGCTGCCAGGCGCTGTTGTCGAAGCAGAAGTTGTGGAGCAGACCCGCAACAAAAAAATCATCATCTTCAAAAAGAAGCGCCGCCAAAACTATCGCCGCAAGCGCGGTCATCGCCAGCACGTCACCGTGTTGCGCGTGATCGACATCGCCCTGGATGGCTCTAACAAGAAAGCCACCACCAAGGCGAAGGTTGCTGCGGCTCCGGCAGGCGATGCGGACGGCGATGCGCCGAAAGCTGCTGCCAAGAAGGCAACGGCAAAGACCGCTGCGAAGAAAGCGGCAGGCAAGACAACCGCGAAGAAGGCAACGGCCAAAAAGGCTGCTGCTAAGAAATCTGACGCCGAATAAGGCATTAACGCTGGAGGGCTTACATCATGGCTCATAAAAAAGCAGGCGGTAGTTCACGCAACGGCCGCGATACAATTGGTAAACGCCTTGGCGTCAAGAAATTTGGCGGCGAAGCTGTTGTGGCCGGGAATATCCTGGTCCGTCAGCGTGGCAACAAATGGCATGCTGGCGACAATGTCGGCACGGGCCGTGACTATACGCTGTTTGCGCTGGTCGATGGGAATGTCGAATTCAAAAAGACCCGCGAACGCACCATTATTGGCATACGACCGCTGGCCGAGGCTGCCGAGTAAGGCTGTCCCGGTTGGTCCTGAACACGATACTGCGTTAAACGCCGCATATCATCAGGTAGAGGAGAGGGGAACGGCCGCGCCGTTCCCCTTTTTCCGTTTCCCCCATTTTGGGGTCCCGTTGATCGGAAGTGACGAGACATGAAATTTCTGGATGAAGCCAAAATTTTTATACGCTCCGGCAATGGTGGCGCGGGCTGCGTATCGTTTCGGCGCGAGAAATTCGTTGAATTCGGCGGTCCCGATGGCGGGGATGGCGGTCGCGGTGCCGATGTTATTGCCGAGGCGGTGGATGGCCTGAACACGCTGATCGATTATCGCTATCAACAGCATTTCAAGGGCAAGACGGGCCAGCACGGCATGGGCGACAATCGCACCGGACGCAGCGCTGATGCGGTCATCATGCGCCTGCCCGTGGGAACGCAGGTTTTTGCGGAAGATAAGGAAACCCTGTTGGCGGATCTGACAGAGGTGGGCCAGAAAGCCATCCTGGCGCGGGGCGGCATGGGCGGGCGGGGCAATGCCACCTTCAAATCCTCCACCAATCAGGCCCCCCGGCGCTCTGATCCGGGTGAAGAGGGTGAGGAACGATGGGTCTGGCTGCGCCTGAAGCTGATCGCGGATGCCGGTCTGGTCGGGCTGCCCAATGCGGGTAAGTCTACGTTTTTAAGTGCCGTCAGTCGGGCGCGCCCAAAGATTGCGGACTATCCCTTCACCACCCTGCATCCTCAACTGGGCGTGGTCGGCGTGGATTCCCATGAATTCGTGATCGCTGATATTCCGGGCCTGATCGAAGGGGCCCATGAAGGACAGGGGCTGGGGGATCGCTTTCTGGGCCATATAGAGCGGTGTCGGGTCTTATTGCATCTGATCGACGGGGTTGAGGATAAGGTCGTAGACTCCTATCAGACGATCCGGGGTGAATTGGAAGCCTATGGCAATGGCCTGGCTGACAAGCCGGAAATCGTTGCGATCAATAAGGCGGATGCCTCGATCCCTGAATTGATGGATGAACAGGTTGCGGCTTTGCGTAAAGTGACAAAATCCCCGATCCTGATCTTGTCGGGTGCAGCGGGAATGGGTGTTGTGCCGGCCTTGCGGGCAATCTGGAAAGTGGTTGAGCCGTATCGCCTGGAAGAGGCTGCCCGGCGGGAACGGGAGGCGGAGGCCGCTGCGGCGAAGATGGAACAGACCACGCGCCATATTACCGATGAATGGACCCCTGTTTGAGGTCAGAAACAAGCGAGTAAGGCCATGGCATTCGCCGATTCGAAACGGGTGATTATCAAGATCGGGTCCGCCTTGCTGGTCGATGGGACGGGGGCGATCCGTCAATCCTGGCTAGAAACACTGGCATCCGATATCGCGGAATTTCGCCGCGCCGGGCAAGAGGTGCTGATCGTATCGTCCGGCTCTATCGCGGTGGGACGTCATTTGCTGGGCCTTAAGAATGGCACTTTGAAACTGGAGGAAAAGCAGGCAGCCGCCGCGACCGGGCAAATCCGCCTGGCCCATGCCTATCAGGAAGCACTGGCGCGGTTTGACATCAAGGTCGCGCAGATCCTGTTGACGCCATCCGATACCGAGGAACGCCGCCGACATCTCAATGCCCGTGCAACCCTGCTGCAATTGTTGAAACTAGGCGTTGTGCCGGTCATCAATGAGAACGACACCGTGGCCACCAGCGAAATTCGCTATGGTGACAATGATCGGTTGGCCGCCCGGGTGGCGACCATGGCCAGTGCGGATCTGCTGGTGCTGTTGTCGGATATTGACGGGCTTTACACTGCCGATCCCAGGAAGACAAAGACGGCGCAACATATCCCGGAAATCCGTGCTATTACGCCAGAGATTGAAGCGATGGCGGGGGATGCGGTTCCCGGCGTGTCGACCGGTGGCATGATTACCAAGCTGGATGCGGCCAAAATCGCGCTGGCGGGGGGATGCCGCATGGCAATTGCTCTGGGGCATAAGGATCATGCACTGAAAGCCCTGGCAGAAGGCGCGCGGGCAAGCTGGTTCATTCCATCCGACCAACCGGTCACGGCCCGGAAGCGCTGGATTTCGGGTACATTGAAACCGGTGGGCGCGGTTATCGTCGATGCAGGTGCCCTGGCGGCACTGGGGCGGGGCAAGAGTTTGCTTCCCGCAGGGGTGCGCACCGTGTCCGGCACTTTCGAGCGGGGCGACGCGGTGTTGATCAAAGGACCGGATGGTCGGATCGTGGGTAAGGGGCTGTCGGCCTATTCCTCAGACGATGCCGCCCGGATCGCTGGCTTGCAGTCATCGGAAATTCGCACAGTGCTGGATTTTGATGGACGACCGGAGCTGATTCACCGGGATGACATGTCCCTGGATCAATCAGAATTACCGGTTGCGGGGAATCAAGCGCCAGGCTTAGAGTCGATTGGATAGGATGTGAGATGATGGACGGTGTAGACATCATAGACGGCGATGCCAGCGCAGAATTGAAGGCCATGGCACAGCGTGCCCGTACGGCCTGTCACGCCTTGGGTCTTGCCTCATCGGATGCGCGCAGGAACGGTCTGCGTCAGGGCGCTGGGGTCATCCGCGCGCGCATGGATGACATTGCCCAGGCGAATGACAGGGATATGGCCTATGGGGCAGAAAAGAACCTGAGCCCGGCAATGATGGATCGCCTGCTGCTGACGCAAGACCGGATCGAGGCAATGGCGGCAGGTGTGGAGGCCGTTGCGGATTTGCCCGATCCAGTCGGCCAGGTTCTTCAGTCATGGGATCGCCCCAATGGCTTACAGATCGATCGTGTGCGAACACCACTGGGCGTGATCGGGGTGATTTATGAAAGCCGCCCGAATGTCACGGCGGATGCTGGCGCCTTGTGCGTTAAGGCCGGTAATGCGGTGATCTTGCGGGGTGGATCAGAAAGCTTTCATTCCGCAGGGGTCATTGCAGACTGTCTGCGCCAGGGGCTTGCGGCGGCGGGCCTGCCACAGGATGCGGTGCAGATTGCGCAAAGCCGCGACCGCGCCTTTGTCGGTGCCATGCTGGGGGCCAGTGGCCTGATCGATGTCATCATCCCACGCGGTGGGCGCAATTTGATTGAACGGGTGATGGCGGATGCCCGCGTGCCGGTCTTTGCCCATCTGGAAGGGCTGGTTCATCTGTATATCCATGCCAGTGCTGATCCTGATAAGGCCGTGGCAATTGCGGTGAATGGTAAAATGCGGCGTACCGGGATATGCGGCGCGACGGAAACGCTGCTGATTGATCGGGCGATCGCCCCGACCTTGCTGCCGCGCCTGACCGAGGCCCTGACCAAGGCTGGTTGTGCCTTGCGCGGGGATGCAGAGGCAATTGCCCTGATGCCGGTTATTGTGCCTGCCACGGAGGAAGATTGGTCGACGGAATATTTGGACGCGATCCTGTCGATCCGTGTGGTCGATGGGTTGGATGCGGCAATGGCGCATATTGCGCAATATGGATCCAATCACACTGATTGTATTGTGACAGAAGATGCCCAGGCGGCAGAACGGTTCTTGCGAGAGGTTGATTCCGCGATTGTGATGCATAATGCCTCAACCCAATTTGCCGATGGGGGGGAATTTGGCATGGGGGCTGAAATCGGCATTTCCACCGGGCGCATGCATGCCAGGGGGCCTGTGGGGGCGGAACAGTTGACCAGTTTCAAATACCAGGTACGGGGCACCGGGCAGGTTCGCCCGTGACGGTGCGGGCTATTGCGAAATCCTCGGTGCAGATGTGCCATGGGTAAATTCCGCACCACCAGTCTGGTCAGCCGCAATCGGCGCATGACCGTTGGTCTTCTGGGTGGGTCTTTCAATCCCGCGCATGAAGGTCATTTGCATATCTCCCGCGAGGCGCTGAAACGTCTGAACCTGGATCAAGTCTGGTGGATGGTGTCGCCCCAGAACCCACTGAAATCCGAATCAGGCATGGCCGGATTTGAAGACAGGCTTCAATCTGCCAAGACGATGGCGCGTGATCCCCGGATTCGCGTGACAGATATCGAACGAAGGTTGGGGACACGTCAAACCGCCGATACGCTGGGTAAGCTTACCAAAATGCTGCCGGAAATCCGGTTTGTGTGGCTGATGGGTGCAGACAACCTGTTGCAAATTCATCGCTGGTATCGATGGACTAAAATCTTCACAACGGTTCCCCTTGCCGTTTTTGCAAGACCTACGTATGATTCAAGGGCGTTGGCTGGGCAGGCGGCGGCTCGGTTTGCGCGGGCGTATCTACCGGATCGGTTTGCGCCCGGATTGGCGTATAGAGCGCCGCCAGCTTGGGTGTTTTTGGCGATACGCCGACATGCGGCCTCTGCGACCGCTATTCGGGAGTCTGGCGGGTTCCCTTCTTCGAACCAACCGGGTGAACCTGATGAATAGTCGACAGAGCAACCAAATCGTTGGCGGGCAACAGAAGGAGAAACCGAAGATCGCTAGTCTCATTGCGCAGGAACCGTATTCCGACCTCATGTTGGGATTAATCGAAACCTCATTGGATGACGACAAGGCTCAGGCCGTGACGGTCATCGAATTGCGCGGCAAATCGTCCATCGCTGATCACATGGTGATCGCCAGTGGTACATCCAGCCGCCAAGTGGTCTCCATGGCAGACCATCTTCTGGAAAAGTTGAAATCGTCTGGCGTCGAAGGTGCGCGGGTCGAAGGCATGAATCAGGGCGATTGGGTCCTGATCGATGCCGGCGACATTATTGTGCATCTGTTCCGTCCAGAAGTTCGCAGCTTCTATAATCTTGAGAAGATGTGGGGCGTGGAGATGCCGGAACCCATGAGCGCGAACGCCTGATCGGGCGCATCGCACAGGGGTAGGCAGAAAGGGGTCCGATGCGGATACGCATCATCGCGGTCGGCCGCGCCAAGCGCGGGCCCGAGACGAGTCTTTTTGATGTCTATCGATCCCGGATCACCTGGCCCCTTGAACTCATAGAGGTTGAGGAAAAACGCCCGCTTCCTACTGATCAGCGGATCGCACGGGAAGACGAACTGATCCGGGCGAAAATCCCGGACGGGGCAACGATTGTAGCCCTGGATGAAACCGGCGATGACCTGACAAGCCGAAAACTCGCCGCAAAATTCCAGACATGGCAGGACAGCGGCACCAGCGATCTGGTGTTTCTGATCGGCGGGGCGGACGGCCTGTCAGACGGGTTACGCCAATCGGCCAGCCTGCTGATCCGCTTTGGCCGCGTCACCTGGCCCCATATGCTGGTCCGCCCCATGCTGGCCGAACAAATCTACCGCTGCCGCCAAATCCTGGACGGCCATCCCTATCATCGGGATTGAAAGAAAATCCGTCAAAAGGTGTCGATCAGCGCGGGGCCAGATACGCGTCAGGCAATGATTTCAATGATTGCTTATAAGGTGCGACAACAATGTTGGCTTCGCGTTTTCTCGCCTGCGCAATATCATAGCTGTTCTGCATTCTCATTAAAGTATCCATAGATATCCCAAAGGCTTTTTCGAAGCGTAATGCCATCTCAGGAGACAGATGAGCGCGCTCGTTCAACAGGGCAGATAAGGTCGGACGGGTTACCCCCAAAATATGCGATGCCGTCGTAACAGACAGCTCTAATGGCTCCAGCACTTCATGTTTAAGAAATCCGCCTGGATGGGATGGTGCTTTCAGTCGGATGCTTTCAGAAGTCGTCATGGTGCTCTCCTAGTGATAATCTTCATAATCAAGGTCGATGATTTCGACTTCGAATTGATCAATTTTGAATGTCAGTCGCCAATTTCTTGTGACGGTCAAACTCCAGGTGCCTTTTCGAGCACCTGTGAGTATGTGCGCACGCCAGCTTGGGATCGCTTTAAGTTCTTCAACGCTGTCCATATCTTGCAGAAAGGAAATCATGCGTCGGAGCTTTGGAACGATGTCATTTGGCAGACCAGACAAATCATCCTTTAGAATGAACCGACGTAATCCTTTATGCAGAACGTTTCTGATCTTCATACCGAAGTATAGCAGCCAATCTGTATGCCGTAAAGTTACACGCGACATTATGGTGTCAAACTTTAACTTCACCGTTGAAACGATGTGATGCGGTTGAGGTTAAACCTGCAGTTTAACGCTCCATTCGGCGGTATTTGATGCGGTGGGGCTGGTCGGCCTCGACGCCCAGGCGGCGTTTGCGGTCGGCTTCGTAGTCTTCATAGTTGCCTTCGAAGAACACGATTTCGCTGTCGCCTTCATAGGCCAGGATATGGGTGCACAGGCGATCCAGGAACCAGCGATCGTGGCTGATGACCACGGCACAGCCGGGGAAGGTCATCAGGGCGTCTTCCAATGCGCGCAGAGTATCAACGTCCAGATCGTTCGTCGGCTCATCGAGCAGCAGGACATTCGCGCCGGTCTTTAACATGCGGGCCAGATGGACGCGGTTGCGCTCCCCACCCGACAATTGACCAACCTTCTTCTGCTGATCGGCGCCTTTGAAGTTGAACGACCCGACATAACCACGGGAGGCGACCTTGCGCTTACCCAGTTCGATCATATCCATGCCGTCGGAGATTTCTTCCCAGACATTCTTATTGTCGTGCAGCACGTCGCGGTTCTGATCGACATAGCCCAGTTTCACGGTCTCCCCCAAACGGATAGAACCCGCATCGGGTTTTTCCTGGCCGGTGATCATGCGGAACAGGGTGGTTTTACCCGCCCCGTTTGGCCCGACGATCCCGACGATCCCGCCCGGTGGCAGTTTGAAGCTGAGGCCATCCATCAGGACCTTGCCGTCATAGGATTTGCACAGACCTTCCGCTTCAATCACGACACCGCCCAGGCGTGGGCCCGGCGGGATGATGATCTGGGCCGTGGTATTGGCCTTTTCGGCCTCTTCCGCTTCGCGCACCAAATCGTCATAGGCGGAGATACGCGCCTTGGATTTCGTCTGGCGACCCCGGGCAGAGGCGCTGACCCATTCCCGCTCTTGCGCGATGTTGCGCAGGCGGGCTTCCTGTTCCCGGCCTTCCTGTTGCAGACGCTTTTGCTTCTGTTCCAGCCAGGAGGAATAGTTGCCTTCATAAGGAATGCCGCGACCGCGATCCAATTCCAGGATCCAGCCGGTGACATTGTCCAGGAAGTAGCGATCGTGGGTGACCATCACCACGGTGCCTGCATAGTCCGCCAGGAAGCGCTGCAGCCAGGCAACGCTTTCCGCATCCAGGTGGTTGGTCGGTTCGTCCAGCAGCAGCATATCAGGCCCGCTGAGCAACAGGCGACAAAGCGCAACGCGGCGGCGTTCCCCCCCGGACAGATTCTTGACCCCCCAATCGCCCGGCGGGCAGCGCAGCGCGTCCATCGCGACCTCAACCCGCGCATCCAGGTCCCAGGCATCAGCGGCGTCGATCTTTTCCTGTAATTCTGACTGTTCACCGATCAGCGTCATCATCTCATCATCGTCGGTGACTTCGCCCAATTTCATGGAGACTTCGTTAAAGCGATCCACCACAGCCTTTAGCTCAGCCAGGCCTTCCATGGCGTTTTCTGCGACGGTCTTGTTCTCGTCCAGATGCGGTTCCTGTGCCAAGTAACCGATCTTGACCCCATCGGCGCACCAGGCTTCGCCGGTATATTCCGTATCAACGCCGGCCATGATCTTCAGCAGCGTGGATTTCCCAGCCCCGTTATAGCCCAGTACCCCGATCTTCGCGCCTGGCAGAAACTGTAGCGTGATTTCGCGCAGCACTTCTTTGCCACCCGGATAGGCCTTGCCCAGATTGTGCATGCCGAAAACATATTGGTACGAGGCCATGGCGGTCCTGCTCCTTAAGCAAATGATGCAACGAAATACCGCCAGCCGGGGCGGCGAGAGGGTTTTAGCGGAGTTGAGCCGGTAGGGCAATGACGGCATCAGGCAATCCTGATGCAATCTGGTTTATGTAAAAAAATATAACTATTAATGGTTTCAAGCAAAAAATTCGCCTTTTTACTGCAAAACCGTCCCGTCTCGATATACAACTCTTGGTCTATCCTGGTTTTTCGGAATGGCCGAATGACCAGAACTCTACAGGAGGGCATTATTATGAGTAACCGTATAAATAGTTCCGATGATTCTATTACAATCAAGGTTGCCTCAACGATTGAGGACCTGATCGCCTGTCAACGAATTCGATCAGCGTGCTTTATGAGTGGCGACGAACCGGAACCATATTCGGAACAGTTCGATGGGAATGACTTTTCGGCGGCAACGCATTTATTGGCTTGTCGAAATGGCGCACCCGTCGGTAGTATGCGTATACGCATCCTGAATGGGGGTGAAGGAACTGAGGCAACCTGGGAAAAGCTTTCTGTGCTGCCCAGTGAAAGAGGTGCCCTGGCCATCCTGAACTCAATCGCTCAGGCCGCGGTGCAGTATTCGGTGTTTAAAGGAATTACGACCATTAGAGGTTTGGTGCGAGACCCACGGATCATGAAGTTCTGGAAGCGCACTGTGAATGGCGTAATCACCAATGAGCCGCCGGTTGTTTATGAGGGACGGGAATATCGTCATATCCTCATCGACCTGCGTCCTTATTGGACACCATGCGAACGATTGACATTGGAGAAGATCGAACATGAGATTTTCGCCAAACATTTGTCAGAACGTCGCCGCGCATTGGCATCAGAGCGCGTGGAAGAAAGAATGAGGCAACGCGTCGCATGATACGTTCGGAACAACTCTTAAGAGAGTTGGAAAAGACAGTCGACCCGTCTGACGTAGAACTTGTTCTGCGTCGGGCGGGGGCGACCCATATGTTCTGGCAAACCTGGGATCCAGATACGGTCTATACGTGGGAACGTGTGCCGCCTGGATTCTTTTCCATGTATTATGGTCTGGACTCCGACCGCTTTTGCGCCATTGCCAACGCCATGCGGGCGGGCTGGATATGCTATACATTTGGTCAGGCCCGCGCAGAGCTGGGCAACAGTTCCGATAGCAAAGACGCTGAAAAGATCTGGAATAACTTCAATATGTATGACGGCATCTGCATTTTGCAGGGTTTTGGCGGCCGTCGTTCCTTGTTGACGATGGCGGTTACCGGCAATGCGGAACGACTGTTGCGTCAGTATCATGTTGTATTTTCGGCGGCCGCCGCGCGGCTGGATGAATTGTTGGCGGCAGATCTGGACTCCCTGTTCCGGGCACCACGGGCGCGGGGCCTGCTGTCTCCGGCAGAAGAGGCCACCGTACAGGCGCAGATTGATCACCCGCATTTAACCGTTCGCCAACAGGCCGGTCTTTTAAACGTCTCGGTTCGGACATTGGAAAAGCGGCACGCGGATATCGCCAAGAAGCTGGGCGTTTCATCCTTCCCCGGCGCTATTGTCATCGCCCTGGATCATGGCCGGATTGGTGCACTATCATCCGATACCCTTGATGAGGCAGACAAGCGTGGAAATACTGTTTAGATATTTTTGTTTTAATACTGTAGTGTCTTCCCATCCGATTTATCCTTGTTATCCACCGCACTGAAAACCTCTCTCCTTAAGACGCATCATTTCCAGGATCATGTACTCATGCCTAACGTCGAACCGCCAGCCACGGCAGGGCGCAATATTGGCCTAGCGGCGCCACGAGCCGAACAAGGCAATGTTCTGTTTGCCGCTGCCTGGATGATGGGGGCTTTGGCTTCGTTTGCAGCCATGGCGATTGCGGGGCGCGAAATATCGCGGGAATTGGATACGTTCCAGTTGATGTTTTTCCGCAGTATGATCGGACTTTTGCTGGTTGTTGGGATCAGTGGCTTCTTGCCCGGCGGATTGCGTAGCTTCAAAACACAACGCTTCAAACTGCATGTTGTCCGGAATCTGTTCCATTTCGCGGGTCAGTTTGCCTGGTTTTATTCTATCACCATGATTTCTCTGGCAGAGGTCTTTGCTCTGGAGTTCACGTCACCGATCTGGGTCGCAATTCTGGCACCTCTTGCTTTAAAGGAACACATGACCAAGGGTCGTGCTTTGGCCGTTTTTCTTGGGTTTGTGGGTGTAATGATTGTGTTGCGACCCGGTTTGGCGGAGTTCGGTCCAGGCCATATCGCGATGCTGGTTGGGGCATTGGCATTTGCCACAAGCATGCTAACGACAAAGAAGCTCAGTGCGACGGAATCCCCGCTGACCATTCTGTTCTGGATGGTGGTTATCCAGGCCCCTATGGGATTGATCGGATCCCTTAGTCATTTTGTCCTCCCAAGCATGACGACAACAATATGGCTATTTGTCGTGGGGCTTTGCGGGTTTAGCGCGCATTACTGTATCGCTCAGTCGTTTCGGTGGGCCGACGCGACCGTGGTGGCGCCGATGGATTTTTTCCGCTTACCGCTCATCGCGGTGGTGGGCATGTTGTTTTACAATGAGGTTTTTGATCCGTTTGTCTTGTTGGGGGGCGTAGTGATCCTGACCGGCAATTACCTAAACATCCGTCATGAGCAAAAAAGGGTCGCCCTGGCAGGCGCGGCCCCGGTGCTTGACCCGACGGCATCAGTTGATGGCGTCGATCATCCACCCCGATAGGTTCTGTGCATCGACTTCCGCCATTCGGCTTTCACGATCCATTCGCAGGATAAATTCATCCAATTGCGGAGGTGCGATGGATGTCTGGCTCAACATATCGTGAATCTGCCCACGGTGATGCGTGCCATGGGCCAGAACATGCTGAAGGATCGCCCAGATCGGCTCCACAACCCGCCCCCAACGCTGTGTCTCATGCAACAGGATTTCCTGCTCCAGATCGTCATCCGATAACCCGCCGATATAGGCGCGCATCGCATCATCAGTTTCGCGTTGTGCCTTAATCAGGGCGTCCCTAGTGCCATAGGTTACGCCATCATCCCCAGTCGGGGGAAGGGGGGTGCCCCCCAGCCGTGACAGATAGCGCTGGTCGGTTGTGACAATGTGATCAAAGGTCCCGTGGATTGACCCGAAAAAGCTGGGGCGTGCGGCGAAATATTCGGAGTCATCCAGGCGCAGACAGGCCTGCATCAGGCGTTGATTCGCCAGAAAATGATTGGCTGCCTGCACATGCAGCAATCCCAACACATTTATCGCCATTTGTTGTCCCTATCGGCCATTCACTTGATTTGATTTATCCTAGTGCGAATGTAATATGACATCAAAGGATGCCATGACATGCAAAAAAGTGACGACGATATGAGGACTGGTTCAGATAGGATGGGACCGCCGCCGGGACCACAGAATGAGTCTGAAAGCTCTGTTTATAAAGGGGTTGCACTCTTTCGGATCGGGGATGCGGTTCAGCACCGGAAATTCGGTTTCCAGGGTGTTATTTTTGATGTCGACCCGCAATTTGCAAATTCAGACGAGTGGTATGAGTCCATCCCGGAAGAGTCACGTCCGCGGAAAGATCAGCCATTCTACCATCTCTTTGCGGTGAATCCTGCGGATATGTCGCCCTATATTGCCTATGTCTCCCAACAGAATCTAGTTCCTCTGCCTGATGGGCAGGAAGTCGCTCATCCCCAGTTGGAAGATTACTTTGCGGGCCGCCAGAATGGTCGCTGGGTCGTTCGCAACGATCGTATAAATTGACCCGCAGGGTGGATCTTCTATGCTGAGCCCAGCGACACGGTATGAAGATGTCGTGGCTAAGTTCTCTTGGCAAATCCCGCAGTATTATAACATCGGGGTCGATATATCCGATCGGCAGAATCCAAATGATTTAGCGATTCTGTTCCGTGATTATGATGATCAGGTGCGGGAATACACGTTCGGGGACTTATCCCGGCTCAGCAACCGCTTTGCGAATGTCCTGATCGCTCATGGCCTGAAGCGGGAAGATCGTGTCGGTATCTTGCTGCCACAAGCTCCAGAAACGGCTGTTTCGCACATTGCCGCCTATAAGGCCGCGCTTATAGCGGTACCACTGTTTATCTTATTCGGGGAAGAGGCGTTGGAATATCGCCTGGTCAGTTGTGGCGCGCGGGCTGTGGTCACGGATGCAACAGGTTTGCCGAAAATTCTGGCAATCCGGGATCAGTTGCCGGAATTGCGGGTGGTATTCTGTGTCGATGGCCCCTTGGAGGGGGCTGTGGATTTTCATGATGCATTGGCCCGAGCCTCTGATCGGTTCACACCGGTCAAGACGGCAGCGGATGACCCGGCGATCATTATTTTTACCTCTGGTACGACCGGTCAGCCCAAAGGGGCCTTGCATGCGCACCGTGTCCTGCTGGGGCATCTGCCGGGCGTTGAATTTCCCCATGATTTCTTTCCCCAGAAAGGCGATCGCTTCTGGACTCCGGCGGATTGGGCCTGGATTGGGGGGCTGATCGATGTGCTGTTGCCCAGTCTGCATCACGGCATCCCCGTATTGGCGTATCGGGCGCGTAAATTTGATCCGGAAGAAGCGTTTCATATTCTGGCGCGGTTTGGCATTCGCAATGCCTTTATGCCACCGACGGCCCTGAAGATGATGCGCCAGGTTGAAACGCCGCGAGACCGATTCCGCTATAAAATACGCTCCATTGGATCAGGGGGTGAAACGCTGGGGGCGGAACTGCTGGAATGGGGCCGCGAGACGTTCGATCTGACAATCAACGAATTCTATGGTCAGACAGAATGTAATCTGGTGATCGGCAATTGCGGGGCCTGTATGCCGGTGCGTCCTGGCTATATGGGGCGTGCCGTGCCGGGACATGATGTCGGAATTGTTGATGATTCGGGCAATCCGGTGCCGGTGGGAGAGGTTGGTAATATCGCGGTTCGAAGCCCGGACCCTGTTATGTTTCTGCGTTATTGGGACAATCCCAAGGCAACGACGGAGAAATTTGCAGGAGATTGGTTGCTGACCGGGGATACCGGCAGTTTGGATGATCAGGGATATTTTCGCTATATCGGGCGCAATGATGATGTGATCACCACGTCAGGTTATCGTGTCGGTCCGGGTGAAATAGAAGATTGCCTGATGCGCCATCCCGCCGTTGCGCTGGCTGCCGCTGTTGGGATACCAGATCCTTTGCGCACCGAGGTCGTTAAGGCATTTATCGTATTGCGCAGTGGGTATGTGCAAAGCGATTCTTTGATTGAAGAGATACAGGCCTTTGTGAAGACCCGTCTGGCGGCGCATGAATATCCACGGCATGTCGCTTTTGTCGACAGTTTGCCCATGACTACGACGGGCAAGATCATGCGCCGGGAATTAAGAAAACAGGTGGGACAATGACAACACTGTTTGTCTCATACGGTATCGACGTATTCTTGGAATCCGCATAGGGTCATCGTCTTGCAACGGGGGCAATTTAGTATGGCGGTTGGTTTTGGGGAAAGAATGGCGATATCCGCAGGCTTACTGGGCCTGTGCCTGATCATGCCCTTGGCGATGGTTGGCTTCCAATCCGGGCAGGCTTTCGCGCAATCTGAAACAGCGCAGCAAGATGTCGCGCCGACCTTTATTGTGGATCGATATCGCGCAAAGGCGGACGCCGGGGATACGGGCGCACAATTCCGCCTGGCCATTTTGTTTGAGCGTGGTGCTGTGACCGGTTCGCCCGATTATGATCAGGCCGCAGTCTGGTTCGAACGTGCGGCTGCGGCGGGACATGGCCCCGCCCAGTTTAAGCGCGCACTGTATTATCAGGAAGGCTTGGGCGGGCAAAAAGATTTATCCGCTGCCGCCGCGCTCTATCGGCAGGCGGCAGAGCAGGGTCTGGGGGAGGCACAGTTTAATCTTGCCCTCCTCCTGGCGGAAGGTCAGGGAGTTGCAAAGGACGTTTCAGGCGCAATTCGTTGGTACGAACAGGCGGCCTTTCGGGGTGTAACGCCGGCCATGCGCGCGCTTGGGCTGTTGTATATGGGCGGCGTCGCAAATACCCCTCAAGACCGGATAGAAGCCTGGGCATGGCTGACTTTGGCAACCGAAAACGGGGATACTAAAGCGGCAGGTCTGTTACCGGATGTGACAGATGGTATGGATAAGACGTCTCTGGAAGAAGCATCCCGTCTGGCGGATGCCTATCGCCAATTGCGTCTGCGCCCTTGATTGACGCCCCTGATTAACCCCCTGATTAATTCCCCGGCTCGAACGTCGCAAATACACGGATTTTGGCGCTATTTCAGCAACTGATCTTGTTCAGTGGCGTTGGCAGGTCGGTCCATTTTTTGTATTGTCGTCGCAAGGATAAATCTTGTCGCGCGGGTGTGAGCCTGGAATCTGGCTGGATTTAGCGTATGGCGAATGAAAACCAGTAATGGGGCGAGACGAAATTCGCCCCATTTGCCTTAAAAGGGATAGATCAAAATGGCCGATGATGGGGATCTAGATCTTCGTTCTCTGGACGATCAGGAATTGGTCGAGCAGATGTGGGACGATTTGTATGATGGTCTTGCGGACGAAATCACAGACGCAACAAACATCCTGCTGGAACGCGGATGGGCACCTTATAAGATCCTGACCGAGGCTTTGGTCGAAGGGATGCGGATTGTTGGGATTGATTTCCGCGATGGTATCCTGTTCGTACCAGAAGTGCTGATGGCGGCCAATTCCATGAAGGCCGGGATGAATATCCTGCGCCCCTTATTGGCGGAAACAGGCGCTCCTCCGCAGGGTAAAATGGTGATTGGCACGGTGAAGGGCGATATTCATGATATCGGCAAGAACCTTGTGTCGATGATGATGGAAGGTGCGGGCTTTGAAGTGATCGATTTGGGTATCAACAATCCAGTAGAAAAATACCTCGCTGCCCTGGAAGAGCATAAGCCCGACATTCTGGGCATGTCCGCCCTGTTGACCACGACGATGCCCTATATGAAGGTCGTGATCGATACGATGAAGGAACAGGGCATTCGCGACGATTACAAAATCCTCGTCGGCGGGGCGCCCTTGAATGAAGAATTCGCGCGGGAAATTGGCGCTGATTCCTATTGCCGGGATGCCGCCGTGGCGGTGGAGACGGCAAAGGAAGTGATGGTTCGCAAGAACAATCAGTAGATTCATCAGCCGCCTCCCCTAGGACGCCTGTTACTGTTGATTCGTTTTGGCGGCAGAATGGGCAAGGAATGGACCGGATGAATCAAACACTGGATCAAAATATTCCGGCGCCCGATGCGGCGCCGGAATATGGTCTGGAAAAGGCCAATATTCTGATCATTGCCTGCGGCGCTCTGGCGCGGGAGATTCTGGATATTATCCGCCTGAACGATTGGCGGCATGTCGCCGTCACATGTCTTCCCGCCAAATTGCATAATACACCGCAGAAGATACCCGACCTCCTGAGGGCGAAAATTCGGGAACATCACAATGATTATCAGGCGATCTTTGTTGCCTATGCGGATTGTGGAACGGGCGGAAAATTAGACGATGTTGTCCGCCAGGAAGGGGCGACCCGGATTCCTGGACCTCATTGTTATTCCTTCTTTGCCGGGGCCGATGCTTTCGATGCCATGGCAGATGCGGAATTGGGGACGTTTTACCTGACGGACTATCTGGCGCGGCATTTTGAAACTTTGATTCTGGAGGGGATGGGCCTGCGCAAGTATCCACAAATGCGTGACATGTTGTTTGCGAATTATACACGCCTGATGTATCTGGCTCAGACGGAGGATCCGATTCTGGAGGATAAGGCGCGCCAGGCGGCGCAGGCTCTGTCCCTGAAGTTTGAGATGCGCCGGACCGGCTATGGAGAATTGGCGGATTTTATGATGGCATCCGTAAATGATGCCCCGATTAAACAATAAAGGATGGTATAGATGGCCCAGTTAATTGTTGTGTATTGGCGTGATATTCCTGCCCAGGTGATCGCGAAAAAGGGCCGTCGCGATCAGGTGAAAATCGTCCTGGCCGAACGGTTTGAAAAGGCGATTGATCGTGCCGCCATGCGGGGCGGTGCCCGGTCCACAGACGATTATCTGGCAGAATGGCGCAAGGCTGACCCGGTTGAAGTATCAGATGATCTGGAAGCGGAGGCGCGTAAGGTTGCAGATGCGCTGGAAGCGGAATTTGACGAGGCACGCCTGAAAGAATTGGTCGAAAAAGGCGGTATGGCGGAATGATAGCACTGCGCCGGGTGAAGGTGCAGGACAAGGCCATTTGGTTATTTTCCGATGAGATTTAAGTAAAATATAGGTAAAAAGAATAAAAAGTTTAACAGTATTTGAATCTATATTCGGAAACCTTACTCAATATAACGAAATAATATCAATGGTTTAGGTCTCTGGCAGGATTCGGTTTTTGCCTATGTTTATCTTATCTTGTTGAGATTCTTGATTTTCATCCCGATTCGACCAATCTTTAAAGGATGAAATATTCGTTGTCTCAATTTTGCGCAGACCGTGCGCCTGTAATCCTCGCCGGAATGTTTCTGGTGGGAGCGTTGGTCTTGTACGCGCGCCCGGCTGTTTCGGAGTCGGTGTTTGAGGCTCCGTTTGAACCCGCACAATGTGGCGAACGCCTAAATCGCTTGTATGACGGCGACTTCGAACAGTTTTGGAACTATATACTGCGTCAGGGTTATACTGGCGCACCGGAATTTGCATGGTCTACACCTGAATTGGCTGGAGAGACACCGGAAGCATGGCGCCAGCGCGCCTATCAATGTGTCTTGGAAGTCGAACGCGCCAATCATCATGATGACAGCCCGGAAACACGATATGCGGTAGGTTATTTCCTATGGTTCGGTACGACCTCCCTGGGGTATGAGAAAGATCCTGACGGACAGCCGGGCGTGCGGGAGCGGGGTTATCGCCTGTTGTCGAATACTGCGGCCGAAGGCTACAGGCCCGCAATGGAAACCATCATTCAGGTTCATCTGGAAATGGTACAATCTGTTGATCAGCGCATCGCCTATGCCGCCCGCGCGGGCAAGACAGTTACCTTGCCGGATTGGTGGCCGGATCGGGATCGACTTATCCTGTCCCTGGACCGGGCTGCGAAATCGGGTTTCAGTTCGGCCTATCTGGCGATATCGTCAATTTATTCAGAGCGCGCCCTGTTGGTCGGTGCAACAGGCCATGACCATAATGGAAAGCGCGCGACGTCTCCGGATCCGCGTTTGATCTCTGCCGCGAAGGCCTATCGTAAGGCATGGGAGGAGAACCGAACCGCGCCGGTTACGCCAGCGCCCACCCCGGCCCCCAGCCCAGCGTCCTAGCCTAGCTGGCGCTTGCTTTCGCAGCCTCGATATACATCTTGCGCAGTTTAAGGGCGATTGGACCCGGAACGCCCGTACCAATCTTATGGTCGTCGATTTTTACCACTGGCATAACAAAGCTGGAAGCAGATGTGATGAACGCCTCTGTGGCCTCATAGGCTTCCTGCTGTGTGAAGGGGCGAATCTCAACTGTCAGCTTTTCCTTTTCCGCTAGGTCCAGAATAACGCGCCGGGTAATGCCATGCAGAATGTCATTGGACAGATTGCGGGTGATCAGGGTTCCATCCTGGGTAACGATGAAGGCGTTGTTTGAACTTCCTTCCGTCACAAAGCCATTTTCAACCTGCCAGGCATCATTGGCACCGGCGTCGATGGCGGCCATCTTTGCCATGCTGGAGGCCAGCAATTGCACGGTTTTGATATCGCGGCGATGCCAGCGAATATCCGGCACTGTAATGACCGAAATCCCCGTCTTGGCGGTGGGAACATCTACAATTTTCTTTGACTGGCTGAACATCACCAGGGATGGTTTTACCCCCTTCGGAAAAACGAAATCCCGATCTGCCGCGCCGCGCGTGATCTGCCAATAGACGGCCCCTTCCGTCACCTGATTGCGGCGGATGATTTCACGCTGGATTTCCAGAAGTTCTTCCTTGGTACAGGGCCAATCCATCTTAAGTTCGGATAAGGAACGTTCCAGTCGGGCGATATGGGCGGCATTGTCGATCAACTTCCCGTCCAGCACAGATGAAACCTCGTAAACGCCATCACCCATTAGAAAACCACGGTCAAAGACAGAGATTTTAGCTTCTTCTTCGGGGAGATACTCGCCGTTTACATAGACGATCCGGGACATCGACTGCTCCTGTTTTAAGATTGGATACCAACGTCTGCTATAGATAGGACCGGGCAGCGTCAAGCGGTCAGGAAATTTCCCGCTTCATCTGAACTTCATTGGGTCGAAATCCCCGCTTTGCATAGGCTGCACCGGCGCGATCATTTCCAACCAGATAGCTCAACATAAGGATCTTCAGTCCCAGGGCTTTGAAATGCGCCTCGGCCATTGCGATCATATCATCCAGCACGGTTCCACCGCGATGTTCCGGCTCGATCCACAAATCATTGATATAGCCGACCCGGCTTTCTGATGGATACAGGTACTCCCCCGGAAAGGTCTCAACGGAACAAACCATCATCCCAACAGGCAGGCCGCCCTGTGTCTCTGCCAGTGCCACTAGCCCGTCATTCTGTTGCGCATCCAGGATCTGATAGCGCATATGAGGGTCCGCGCCATCGGCAGCCGTTTGACGGGCCGGATCGATGGCGTGTTCCAAATCATGCAGATGACCCATAAACCGTATCAGCGCAGGCAGATCGTCTGGCAGAACGGCCTTTCTAACGATCACCGTCATTCGGCAGCTTGCGGCGCCTGGGCACTGCTGGGATCNCGGAATTNCGCCATCAGTTTGGCTTCCGTGTCTTTTGCCAATTTCACGTGGCGTTCCTTGATATGACCATAGCCGCGGATGTGTTCCGGTATCTCCGCCAGTTCAATCGCCGTATCATAATTTGACGCAGATACTCCGGCGATGATGTCACCGATCATGGTTTCATAGTCGGTGATCAGGCGGCGTTCCATTTTACGCTCTTCACTATAGCCGAAGATATCCAAAGGGGTCCCCCGCAAGCCTTTCAGCTTTGCCAACAGGCCAAAGGCAGACATCATCCAGGGGCCATATTCCCGTTTTTTCAATTCGCCCGTATTAGGGTCCCGTTCCGCAAACAGCGGCGGGGCGAGGTGGAACTTCAGCTTAAAGTCCCCTTCAAACCGCTCCCGCACGGATTTCATGAATTTGCCATTGGTAAACAGGCGGGCGACCTCATATTCATCCTTGATCGCCAGCAGTTTATAGTAATAGCGCGCTACCGCTATCGCCAGGCTGCCATCGGCCCGACCAACGCGACCTTCTGCCGTCACGACTTTATCAACCAGGTCCTTATAGCGCCGGGCCAGGCTGTCATTCTGATAATCCTTCAAGGCGGCGATGCGCTTGGCAACGATGTCTTCCAGACTGGTGGCGATAGAGTCATCCTGTTTCGGCGCGGCGGTGGAAGCCTCTGCCTTATCCACCATTTTCAGCACGGCTTTTGGATCGTGGGCCATGCGGCGACCCCATAGAAAGGCGCGCATATTGGCCTTCACGGCCACGCCATTCAGTTCAATTGCTTTCTCCAGTGCCGCACGGGAGACCGGGATTAACCCCATCTGGAAGGCAACGCCCAGCATGAAGGGATTGGTTGCGATACTGTCGCCCATCAAGGCCTCAGCAACCTTTGTGCCTGGCAGGAAATGGGACGCGTCTGCGCCCAGATTATCGCGGATGATCTGTTCCATCTCGCTGGCCGGGAATTGCCAGTCGGGATTGCGGGTGAAATCCCCGGTAATGGAGGCTTGGGTATTCACGACAGCCACAGTTGATCCGCGTTCAGCCTTTGCCATCGCATCAGCGCCAGAGGCGACAACGATATCACAGCCCAGGATCAAATCAGCACCCCCCGCAGCAATGCGAACGGCCTTGATGTCTTCCGGGGATTTCGCCAGTCGGATATGGCTGGTGACCGGGCCACCCTTCTGCGCCAGGCCCGCCATATCCAACACGGAACAGCCGGCGCCTTCTAAATGCGCGGCCATACCCAGCAGGGCCCCAATGGTCACAACCCCTGTGCCGCCAACGCCGGTCAGGAGGATATCCCAGGGTTTATCTGCCAGGGGACGGATGGTGGGTTCGGGTAAGGCCTCAAACACATCGGCGACACCGGCTGCCTGGGCTGATCCAGCATCGGCCCCCTTGCCCTTTCGCAAGCTGCCACCATGCACGGTCACGAAGGAGGGGCAGAAGCCATCGACACAGGAATAGTCTTTGTTGCAACTGGACTGGTCGATCTCTCGTTTGCGGCCGAATTCGGTTTCCTTCGGCACCACCGACAGGCAGTTGGATTTTACGGAGCAATCGCCACAGCCTTCGCATACGGCCTCGTTGATAAAGGCGCGTTTGGCGGGATCAGGATACAGGCCGCGCTTGCGGCGACGGCGCTTTTCTGCGGCACAGGTCTGGTCATAGATAATGACTGTGCATCCGGGGGTTTCACGGAATTCCTTTTGCAGGGTGGTCAATTCGCTGCGGTGATGCACTGTTGTGCCCGGCGGGAAGTAGCCAGGCGTGGTGCCATATTTCTCCGGCTCGTCAGAGACAACAGCCAGGCGCGCGATTTTTTCTGAGGCAACCTGTTGCGCCATGGTTGGGACATCGATGGGCCCATCATGGGGCTGGCCCCCGGTCATGGCGACGGCATCGTTGAACAGGATTTTGTAAGTGATATTGGCACCAGACGATACCGCCGCGCGGATCGCCAGCAGTCCGGAATGGAAATAGGTCCCATCACCAAGATTGACGAAGACGTGTTTTTCGCTGGTGAAGGGGGCCTGACCGATCCAGGTCATGCCTTCGCCCCCCATCTGGGTGAAGCTTTGGGTATTGCGATCCATCCACAGCGCCATGTAGTGACAGCCAATCCCAGCTAAAGCACGGCTGCCTTCTGGCACCTTGGTGGAGGTATTATGGGGACAACCGGAGCAGAAATAAGGAACGCGCTTGGTACCGCCCTTAGTCTCCGACAGGGATTTTTCTTTCGCGGTTAAGAATCCCAAACGATTTTTGAAATGCTCATTGGAATCTACCGTCGCATTGCCGCCGGGCAGTTTCTTAAGGCGGTCCACCAGCACGCGAGCGATTCCAGCAGGAGTTAATTCCCCATATGACGGAAGCTGCAATTCTCGCTGATCGTTAAATTTACCAACCACCCGGGGCCGCACATCTTCGCGCCAGTTATAAAGTTGCTCTTTAAGTTGGTTTTCGATGACGGCGCGCTTTTCTTCGACAACCAGAATTTCTTCCAGTCCTTCGGCGAAATGGCGAATGCCTTCGCGCTCCAGCGGCCAGGGCATACCCACCTTATAAATTACGATCCCCAGCTTCTCGGCGAATGCCTCATCGATATGCAGGTCTTCCAGGGCCTGCATCACGTCCAAATAGCTCTTGCCTGTCGTGACGATACCCAAGCGGCGGTTCTTGCTGGGCCAAACCTGATAGTTCAGCCCATTTGCCCGCACATAGGCCAGCGCGGCATATAGGCGATATTTATGCAGCAGTTCTTCTTCCTGCAGCGGTTGATGGATGGAGGCACGAATGTTCAGGCCGCCTTCCGGCATATCAAAATCTTCAGGGATTTTGCACTGGACGCGATGCGGGTCGACATAGACGGATGCCGATGTATCAACCGTATCAGCCAGTGTTTTGAAGGCGACCCAGACCCCGGCATAGCGCGACATCGCCCAGCCATGCAGGCCCATATCCAGAAATTCTTGCACATTGGCGGGGTGCAGAACGGGGATCATGGCGTCCATGAAGGCATATTCAGTCTGGTGGGCGGTGGTTGACGATTTGCAGGTATGGTCATCCCCCGCCAGGGCCAATACGCCGCCATGGGCAGCGGTCCCAGCCAGATTTGCATGGCGGAAAACATCGCCTGATCGGTCGACGCCGGGCCCCTTGCCATACCAGATGGAAAACACGCCATCGACTTCCGCGCCGGGATACAGGCCAACCTGCTGCGTGCCCCAGACAGCGGTTGCGGCCAGGTCTTCGTTCACGCCCGCTTTGAAATGAATGTTGCTCTTTTCCAGGAATTTCCGGGCCCGCCATAGCTGTTGGTCAAAGCCGCCAAGAGGCGATCCGCGATAGCCGGAGATGAAACAGCCCGTGTTAAGTCCGGCAGCCTGGTCTCGTAAACGCTGCATCAGCGGCAGGCGAACCAGCGCCTGCGTCCCGGTCAGGAAGACCCGACCCTGTTCCAGCGTGTATTTATCGTCCAGTTGTACATCTGCCAATTCGGCCATGGTGAGCCTCTCCCATAAAGAGCCCGGATGCTCATTCTTTATGATGAGTATGGGGCCGGTCTGAATGCATCACAAGACTGCTGTCCTGTGAGTTATTTTATTCTTGATTGGATTTAGGTTAGCATTACTGACCTAAATTTTCAACTGTCTTGCTTTCCCTTGCGGGCTGTTGTCGAATCGCGGCGCATGAAGGACAGAATAAGCATGAAACACGGGGATTGAGGACGCATCATGAAGTTATCCGACCGGGATATCCTGCAACGAATTGCTGATAAGTCGATTGAGATAGAGCCGTCTGAGAATGTTCGGTTCGGCCCGGTTTCCATTGACCTGACGCTGGATGATCGTTTCCTGTATTTCAAGCATGAACAGATCTCTGTCATCGATGTCGATAAAGGATTGGGCGGCAAGGGGTTAGGGGACAAGGACCCGATGACCGAATATGCCGTTCCACAGGGCGATGCCTTTATCCTGCAGCCCAAGGCCTTCGCGCTGGGGGCCACGCGGGAGCGGGTCAAAATTCCAGATGATCTGGTCGGCTGGCTGGATGGTCGGTCCAGTCTGGCGCGCATCGGGTTGATGGTCCATGCCACGGCCCACACGCTTGAGCCAGGGTGGAATGGCGTTATCACGCTGGAATTTTTTAATGCGGGCAATGTGGCGCTGGCGCTGAGACCTGGCATGCGGGTCTGTGCCGTCAGCTTTGAACCTCTGACCTCGCCAGCCCTTAATCCCTATGATCGCAAGGAAGGCGCAAAATACGTCAATCAGTCCGGTCCTGTTGCCAGTCGCGTCGGGTCTGATACCTGATCTAAATTTCAGGGTGCATCGAAGCGCGTAACCCGGTATACGACGCCCACAGTTGAAACCCCTTTTCTTTTGGAAGAACGACACAATGACCGTGCTAGTAACGGGTGCCGCTGGCTTCATCGGAATGACCCTGTCCCAACAGTTATTGGCGCGGGGAGAGATGGTCATTGGTGTCGATGATCTGAATGATTATTACGATCCGGCGCTCAAACAGGCCCGGCTGGCAACCTTGGCGGACAAGCCGGGATTTACGTTCCAGAAGCTGGACATCGCTGATACGGATGCTGTTCTGGCATTGAATGACCCGGCATTGAAGATTGACCGTATCGTCAATCTGGCGGCTCAGGCGGGGGTTCGGTACTCCCTGAAAAATCCCTATGCCTATGTTCGATCAAATCTGCTGGGCCATTTGAATGTGATGGAATTGGCGCGCAACATCGACGGCTTCCGGCATATGGTCTATGCGTCCTCCTCTTCTGTCTATGGCGGCAATACCAAGGTGCCGTTTTCCGTCGATGACCGCACGGATACGCCGGTTTCCCTGTATGCCGCGACCAAGCGCTCCGATGAGTTGATGAGCCATTCTTACAGCCACCTGTATGATATCCCAATGACAGGTCTGCGCTTCTTCACGGTCTATGGTCCCTGGGGTCGCCCCGATATGGCCGCCTGGATCTTTGTGGAGAAGATGCTGCGGGGGGAGAAGATCCCAGTTTTCAACAATGGCGATATGATGCGCGATTTCACCTATGTGGATGATATCGTGGCGGGCGTTATGGCGGTGTTGGACGGACCGCCCGTGCGGGGCAATCAATTGGCCGCGCACCGGGTCTACAATATCGGCAACAATCGCTCAGAACCCTTGATGCGGATGATTTCGGTTCTGGAATCAGCGCTTGGTGTGAAGGCGGATATCGATTTTCAGCCGATGCAGCCCGGTGATGTGCAAAAGACCTATGCCGATATAGACGCCATCGCCAATGATTTCGGTTATGCGCCGACCACGCCGATTGATGTGGGGCTGCCGAAATTCGTCGCTTGGTTTAAGCAGTATCACGGTCTTTAGGGCCTACATAAAAATAGCATGCAGATTATCTAATTCTCTTGGCAATGGGTACTAGACCACCCTTCGCTGTCGAGATTCGCGACATAGTTGTTGAATATGCGATAAATTTCTGGGTATTTTTGTTTGATTTTCGACTGAATTATCGAACATGCTACTGTTTTTTCATGAATCTTTACTATTTGATCAACGCGGTATGCGCGATCAAATGCGTTTTGTGTCTTCGCCTTATATTCGTCGAATTCTGCTCGCGTGACATAGTCGTCTGGCGTAACACATCCAGCCATCGCAAACGCAAAAATTATCGTCGCAAAGGGCATTTTCATTGCAATCCTAGACATAGCTCTACCTCCTATATATAAAGACTCGTTATAATTGATTTTTATATAATATACTATTTTTTATATTGGTGGTGAAAATTCTCAAACAGGTAATCATAGTGCAAATGGATAGGATATTTGCTGACACATTAGGGGCTTAAACTAAGGTCAAATTTGTATATATACATCAGCACATCACGGATGCAGGCTTGTATCAGATCGAAGCGTTTTGGATATAAGCACCCTTAGTCTGAACCTCGCGAAGCTGTAGGCCGGACAAGGACAACTCACACAAATGTTATGGGAAGAACTCGCCGGGGTTTAGGCGTCCCTATCCTAGGGAAATATGCTACCGGTTAGGGATAGAAGAGCCTTTTCAAGCGGCTAGTTCAATCCGATTAAATAGGATGGAAGAGTCGGTTACGTCGAGCCTGGTTCAAGGGTGGTGCTTTGCAATTTCTCGACGATATTTCTCAGCCTGTCCAGCAGCAGAGAAAACAGTTCCGCCTGGGACGAGATCGCCAGTTTGCTGTAGGCTTTCTTGCGGTGGATTTTCACGGTGCCGGGGCTGATGCCCAGATGCAGGGCGATGGATTCTGTGGAATGTCCGCGCAGGATGAAGGCAACGACCTCCGACTCTCGGCGGCTCAACACATCCTGGCCCACCGTATTCATCGCCATTTCGATGGGGTGAACGGGATCGATACCGGGCCTGGTCTCACCTACCCGACGGGACTCAAATTCCTTGTATAGCGGCATCCAGTTATGGGCGCCCAATGTGCGAATGGCGGGGCCAAGATCGCTTAAAAGGGCAATCTCATCGGATGTGAAACGGGAGACTGCGCCGCGCTTGGTCAAGCTCAGCACCGCTGTGACGCCATCGGGCAGCCCCATGAAAAACCCGATCTCATCGACGATTCCAGTGCGGATATAGTGTCGCTTGAAGTACTCGGTTTCAAAGAACCGGTCTGGCGCGATGTCTGACAGGCGCGCTAAACCGGTAAGCCGACCATTCAGAACTTCCGTAAAATAGGGGTCCAGCAGGTAGGGGCCGGTGATGTACCCTTCCATGATGATCCGGGCTTCATCGGATGAGGCGACATCGGTGAAAGCGGCGAGGGGGCGTTCTTCCCCGCGATAGACAAACAGCATGACATTGTCGAAGGGAACCAGAGCACGGATGGCTTGAGTCAGGCGCGGCCCAAAGTCGGGCGTCCCCAATGCTGCAATAGCGCGCGCTTGAACTATGCTCCATTGAGCGAGGATCGTGTCTTCCATTACGACCGGATTAACTCTTTTGCGTGATCAGAATGTCGAAGGCGACGGTCTTCTATTCCACGACATAGTCGGTCTTAAAGCCACCCTTTTTGGACAATTCGATCTTGCCGTCCTGAATGGCATGCAGCCAGGCAGAGGATTTCTTCAGACCGCCCAGAGGGTAAAGGTGGGCCTGGATAATGCCGCAACTAGGATCGGTCGCCTTATAGTGTGCCAGGTCGCGCACAAGCTTATCAGGTTCGCTGACGCTCATCAGTTTGGCGACATTTCGGGCTTGTTTGGCGATGAAGCGCATGGAATTGCCGATGCCGCAGGCTTGGGCATGTTTCATCAGGGTCTTGATCGTCGCCAATCCTGGAATGCCGATATGGATCGGCAATGTGTTGCCCTCTGCGCGGATCTGCCGGTCCCATTGAATCAGCGGTTCTGCCTCAAAACAGAATTGTGTCGCGATATAGAAATCAATCGGGCTTTGGGCGGCATAGGCGTTCTTGTCCAGCAGGGCGCGGATGACTTCGGCGGGCTTAATGTCTGGGCTGCCTTCCGGATGACCGGCAATACCCAGATGTTTGATGCCATATTTCTCAAACAGGCCCAGTCGCAGGATTTCCATGGATTCGCTGAATTCCCCGACAGGGTTGTCGACGCCGCCGCCGATCAGCAGGGCTTCTTCGACACCGGTTTCTTCCGTCAGCATCTTCAGGTTTTCTTCAAAGAATGCTTTCGTGGGGATGGAGCGGGCGGCGAAATGGGGAACCGGCCGCATGCCCTGATCTTTCAGCTTTTTGACCGTGACCACAGTATCGCGGAAGTTTGATCCTGGCAGGAAGGTCACATAGACGATCTGATCCGGGCGCAGGACGGCGCGGAAATCATCAATCTTCGCGGCCCCTCCTGGCGTTACCTCCAGCGTGCAGGTGCTCATGAAGTTTACGATCTGATCAACCTCAGTCATGGTGATGGTCTCCGACATGGCGCGCTCTTTCCTGCGTTTAGTGTATCTGTATGCCGCTAGCAACGGCGTCTCCGGCGACGGCCACCTGTTTCGCCGTCGTCATTGGACGAGTGGGCAGATTTCTTTGGTGGCAGCGTGATGACCTTTTCCAGATTCGGAAAGGGCGCTGTCTTATGCGGGAAGGCCATCGCACCGACGAAATGCTCCTGAAAGCGCGGTTCGACAGCGGTTTCGATTTTCTCAATTCCCGACACGATCTGTTTGATCTCCTCACGGGAATGGCGGTTCAACAGGGCAATACGCGCCCCGGTTCCAGCCGCATTCCCGACAGAGGCGACCATATCCAGCGGACAGTCCGGTATAAGACCCAGAACCATGGCGTATTTTGCATCGATATGGCTGCCAAAGGCACCGGCCAGCACGATGCGTTCCACGGGCTTGCCCAATTTGTCGATCAGCAATTGCGCGCCGGCATACAGCGCCCCTTTTGCCAATTGAATGGCGCGCACATCGGCCTGGGTCACACGGATTTCCGGCTCCCCGCGATGCAGGATATAGGAGAAAGTGCGGCCTTCCCCCAGAATACGGTCTGTGCGCGACGCGGTGCCGCCATCAATAATGCCGTCTTCGGTGATCAGCCCGGCCAGGAACATTTCCGCCAGGACTTCTATAATGCCTGATCCACAGATGCCTGTGACACCGATCTTTTTCGACGCTTCGGCAAAGCCTGCCTCATTGGACCACAGATCTGAGCCGATCACCTTAAAGCGCGGCTCTAGCGTTTCCGGGTCAATGCGCACCCGTTCGATTGCGCCTGGTGCCGCGCGCTGGCCAGAGGAAATCTGTGCGCCTTCCAGGGCCGGGCCTGTCGGGCTGGAACAGGCCAGCAACCGGTCCTTATTGCCCAGAATGATTTCCGCATTGGTCCCAACATCAACGACCAAAGTGACCTCTTCGCGCAATTGCGGGCCTTCTGCCAGGGCGACACCGGCGGCATCGGCTCCGACATGGCCAGCAACACAGGGCAGGAAATAGACCCGCGCGCCTGGATTGGTCTTACCCTTCAAGTCCAATTCGCTGGCCAGGACTTCTAACGATTGATTGGTCGCCAGGGCGAAAGGCGCCCAGCCCAACTCGGTCGGATCAATACCCAGCAACAGATGGTGCATGATTGGGTTTCCAACCATGACAAGTTCCAGAATTTCAGTGGGATGTACTTTTGCCTCAACCGCAGCCTGACCGATCAGATATCCCAGGCTTTCGCGCACGGCCTTGGTCATTTCGACCTCTCCGCCCGGATTCATCATGACATAGCTGACCCGGCTCATCAGGTCTTCGCCAAAGCGGATCTGCGGGTTCATTGCGCCAACAGAGGTAACGACATCACCGGTTTGCAGATTGGTCAAATGCACCGACATCGTGGTGGATCCGACATCAATCGCACAGCCAAAGATCTTGTCGTGGAAACCCGGCCAGACATAAATCAATTCATGTTCATTCCGGACGGCGGCGGTGATCTTCCACTCGCCCTTGCGCAATGCCTTCTGCAAAATCTGTATGACGGACAGATCGGCGTGATCGACGGTCAGTCCCCATTGTTCATACAGGGCCTGTTCCAGCCGCTCTAGATCTCCAGACGGATGGTGCATGTCGGGTTCTTCAACCTCGACATAATGCAGACGCACGACCGGATTGATTTCAATACTCCGGACCTCAGCGCGTTTGCGCACGACTTGTTTATGGACCTGGCTGTCAGCGGGAATATCGATGACCAGGTCACCCTGGATCGTGCTGGAACAGCCCAGCCTGCGATCCGCCTTCATGCTGCGTTTGCTTCGATAGCGTTCCTCCACCGCATTCATGGGGGAGATGTTTTCCGCCTTGCTTTTGATCTGAAACTTGGAAAAATCCCCGACCGAAGGGGTGATTTGGCATCGCCCGCAAATGCCACGACCGCCACAGACAGAATCCAGATCGACGCCCAGATGTCGGGCCGCCTGAAGGATGGGCGTTCCAATCGCAAAATCACCACTGCGGCCCGAAGGGGTGAAAACCACATGGGCGGTTTTCCCTTCGGGGGCAGTGGATTGTGTATCAGTCTTGGTCGGGTCGGCGTCAGCCATAAGGCACTCTTTTTTGTTTACAACAGCGGAACGAAGGGTTGGCGTCAGGCAGAACGGCGGCGGCGCGTGCTGCGACCCCCACGGGCTCCTTGTGCTTCACCTTCTGGGGCGGCCTCGCGGAAGCGCTTGATCCAGGCGGCGCAATCCTTGTCGTGACCGGCGATCACATCTGCGCCCCAAATTGCGTGCATTTCCGGCTCGTGCAGCGGGTTCATGATGGCGCTGGTCATGCCGGCCCCGACCGCCATGGACAGGAAGGCCCCGTTCAGCGAATGCCGGTTTGGCAAACCAAAACTCATGTTTGATGCGCCACAGGTCGTGTTGACCTTCAATTCATCATGCAGGCGACGGATCAGGTTCAAGGCGCCCACACCGGCATTGCCCAGGGCACCGATTGGCATCACCAGGGGATCGATCACAACGTCATGGGCGGGAATACCATAATCCGCGGCATGCTCGACGATCTTTTTGGCAACCTGGAAACGAACGTCAGGATCTTCGGAAATACCGGTTTCGTCGTTGGAAATACCAACCACGGCACAGCCATATTTCTTTACCAGCGGCAGCACAACTTCCAGGCGCTCTTCTTCCCCGGTCACAGAGTTCAGCAACGGGCGGCCTTCATAGGCTGCCAGGCCTTGTTCCAGGGCTTCTACAATAGAACTGTCGATGCACAGGGGAATATCAACCAGGCTTTGCACCAGCTTGATGGTTTTTGCCAGAATGTCGGGCTCGTTGGCCAGTGGAATGCCTGCGTTGACGTCCAGCATATGGGCTCCCGCGGCAGCCTGTGCCAGCGCGTCTGCCGTGACCGTCTCGAAATTGTATTCCTTCATTTCCGCTGCCAGTTTTTTGCGGCCGGTTGGATTGATACGTTCCCCGATTACGGTGAAGGGGCGGTCAAACCCGATAATGTGGGTTTTGGTCTTGGATTCGAGAACAGTCCGGGTCATTGAGCAAATTCCTTGATACGATGTCGTCTCCACAATGTCAGGCGCGACATCGGGTCAGCACGACAGGATTATTGTCCGTCGTCAGATGGACGAAAGTTAACCGAGCGAGCGCAAGGGAACAGCGCGCCCGCGTCTATTAACGTCGGAATCGCGCCGTTCTTGGTTTTCGGTGAACAAAGTCCTGTCTAAAGACCCGTTCACGCGGTCGGTCAGGCTGTTTCGGACACCGATTCCGGTGCCTCGACAGGGTCAGGGAAACGGGTCCAACTGGATACAGGTTCCAGATCATCGACCACACGTTCGTCACGGACCCAACCCAGTACCGGACGGAAGCCATCCTCCGCACGATCCCGCAACAATGTGTCCAGGGCAGCGGTATGCTGCGGCAATGACCCGCCGCCAATCAGATTGACCGTGCCATCGCGCAAGGCGCTGTCCAGCCAGGCCGCGCGGCGGGCATCGCCGGGGCGGAATTGGACAATGCCATCGGCGCTCTCGACGGTGCGCGGACCAAAGCGTGGGCCGCCTTCAATGCGTTGCAGCAGGATCGCAACGCGGCTGTTCAGCTTTTCCCTAGCCTTGTTAGCCCCTTCCAGCATGGCTTGTATGCGTCCAACCCCGGGTAACACGTCCAACAGAATGCCATCGGCTCCTCCGGCAATCAGCCCTTCAACCTGAATGCTGGCGGCGGCTTCCACGTCACCGGGAGGGATATCCCAGCCATCGTCGCGCACAACACCCATGACAAAACGGCGACGGCCTTCACCGGGCACACTGTCGACCGCTTCTGCGGCTGCTTCGGCAGCCTTGAAATTGATCATGAAGGCTTCATCTTCCAGACCATAGGCACGCAGGGTAAGAGGGTTTGCGCGCAGGCTGTTGGTCCGCACGATATCTGCACCGGCCTTCAAGAAGGCCTTATGCACATCAACAACCTTGCTGTAGCGCGTCAGGTTCAGCACTTCCGGGCATTCGGCCGCCCCGAAGAAATCCCGCTCTGCGTCCAGATCCAGTTCCGGCAGCTTAAGCTCTCTGGTGATAGATCCATCGGTCAACAGAACATGATGGGTCAGGGCTTCTGTAATTGTCCGCATTGGTTTACGCAGCCTCCTCTTTTTGAGTAATCACGGCGCTTTCTGTGCCTGTGATGCCAAGCGCCCGGGCGATGGTCAACGCATCCCGCACGCGATTTAATGTATATAGGTGAATATGGTCGACCCCTTCTGCGATCAAACGATCAGACAGGGAAACGGTTGTGGCAACCGATAGCGTGCGCACGGTTTCAGGATCGTCTTCCAACCCGGCGAAACGGGCATCCAGCCATCCAGGCACTTTCGCGCCACACCCGGCGGCGAAACGATGCAATCCTTCCAGGCTGGCAATGGGTAAAAGGCCGGGGATGATGGGTTGATGAATGCCCGCCGCGCGGCAGTCATCCCGAAAGCGCAGATAGTCTTCGATGTTAAAGAAGAATTGGGTGATTGCCTCACTGGCCCCGGCATCGAATTTACGCTTCAGGTGGTCCATCTCTGCCGCCTTTGAAGCGGATTTTGGATGGCCTTCGGGATAGCAGGCAACAGCGATGTCGAAGCCGCCAATCTTGCTCAATCCCTCGGTCAGCGCGGCGGCGCAGGGATATTCATCCCCCGTAACGGCGGGGGCATCGCCCCTTAGGGCTACGATCCGGTGAATGCCTTTTGCCTTCCAGTCGCGGGCCAGTCTGTCGATTTGATCCCTGGATTGACTGGATGCGGTCAAATGGGCGGCGATTTTATTGGCTTGGCCCTTTGCAACCAGGGCATTGATGGCAGTTTCGCTGCGTTCTCTACCAGACCCAGACGCCCCGTAGGTTACCGAAACATAGTCGCCGATGGTGGCCAATGTTGCGACACTGTTTTCAAATGTCTCAGAGCTGCCAGATTTGGGCGGAAACACTTCAAAACCGATTCGGATTGCATGGCTCATGCTGCTTCCTCCGCCTGGGAATGCGCGATCTTCTGCGCGGTCCAAACACAAACGGTCAGGGCACCGCCTTCCAATCGCGTCACAGCAATGTCGCCGAACCCGGCTTCCTGAAGCCAATTTTGAATCTGTTCCTGGGTGAATCCCGGCCAGCGGTGCGCATGTTCTGCCCGCAACTCTGCCAGATTATGCTGTTCAAAATCGACAATCAGAATGCGGCCCGTGTCAGATAATACGCGGGAGGCTTCGGCCAAGGCCTGGGCGGGATCATCGGCGTAATGCAACACCATATGCAAAACGGCCGTGTCGAAATCCTGATCAGCGCTGGGGATTTGATACATATCGGCCTGACGCACCTGACAGTCCGTCAGCCCCTCGCGTTCAATGGCGGCGCGCGCAACACGCAGCATTTCCGCAGACAGATCAATACCAACGGCGGAATTGGCGCGCGGCCCCAATAGTTCCAGCAATTTTCCGGTGCCGGTTCCGATATCCAGCAATCGGCCCAGGGACCAATTTCGCGTTACATCAGATAAAGCATTGGATACGGCTTCTTCATCGACATGCAGCGTGCGGATATGATCCCATTCGGCGGCATTGCGTTTAAAGTAATCCGCAGCCTCCGCATCCCATTTGCGGCGCAACCGGTCCAACCGATCCATGTCGCGCGCCAGAACAGGGTCTTCCTGTGGCAGCAGGTCCAGGACGGCAGACGCAAAGCTGGCAGCGTTATCATCTGCGCGGCGATCGGATGCCAGGCGGTAACGCGCCCAGGATCCTTCCTGATGGCGTTCCAGCACATGGCCTTCGACCAGCAATTTCAAATGACGGGACAGGCGTGGCTGGCTTTGACCCAGCAAGCCGACAAGATCGCTGACCGTCAGTTCTGAATGGGCGCACAGGTTCAGGATCCGAATTCGGGTTGGTTCTGCCACGGCGCGCATTGCCTGAAGAAGTCTGTCCATTTGCTAAGCCTCATAACATGATGCACACATAACAATATCTTTATGTCGTTCTGTCAACAAAAAAGAAGGTGTCACGAACTGTGTGGTCTATTACGGGATCAAAATGCGTCATGCCCGCTTTGCAAAGAAAGCAGGGGCCGATCAGACGCTGGTGGCGGCAGGGCGGAGGCGGTTGCTATCTCAAGAAGGACAGTTCGATCGCGTGCAAGGCTTCATCGCTATGGATGATGCCATCCGCCTCTATCAATGTGCGGATTGACTGTTGCAGGGCTTCCAGGGCCTCTTCACCCTTGGTATCCATGATATCATGGGCGCAGTTCAGCATTGTCCGGGAGTCTGGATACAGGCGCCGGACGATTTCCCAAACCGTATCAGCCGGGCATTCGGTTTTTCCATAATTCTGTTGAATAAAGGACAACACAACCGTTCGTTCGGCCGGATGCAGATATCCATCACAGCGAGAGAAGAACATAAGCACCGATAATTCATCCCGCGCCGCGCACAGCAGGCTGCGGGTTTGATCGCTGACGCTGTCGCCTGTTCCTTCGCAGCGAAACCGTTCCAGAAATGTATAGGGTGAATCATAAGGAAGTGCACCGCCATGTGGATCAATCACCCGCATGGGACGTGTCAGGCGGAACCGCCTGATATCCTGGCGCGTATGGCAAAAGGCAGTGAAGCTGGGATCGTCACCCTCTGTCTTTGCCGACAGCAGGGTGACGCGGCGCACACTCCACTGGTCGTGATCATCCCTGTATTCAAGAATCACGCCAGCTGGCAGGTAGGTACCATCCTTTTCAGGCGTCAGCATGTCCGGGGAATCTTCTATCGGTGTTTCCTCTACAACGCCGCCGGGAAGGGGCGGGCGCGGAGCATTCGCGACTTTCCCGGCGATACGTTCAAAATCCCGCAACATGAAACGGTCCCTTACTTTTATGGGCGTTGTTAAACTTTGAAAGTATTTAACACCCAAAAGGGAGTTGGTGCCACGTAATTGTATGCAGGTATCCGCTATCAGGCGGGTGCCCATTCCCGTGCCCCATCGGCAAGATAGGCCCACAGATAATCAGCAAAACTCCACCGGATCATGATGTCGAATGTATCGGCATCGGTAAGGGTGATGAAGATCGTTGCATGATGGAACCCGGTACCTGTTGCTTGTCCCGGCTTAAAGGCGCGGGGATGTAAATCAACGACACAGCCTTTCGCCAGAAGATCGCGGCTGCGTGTGCCATCAACGCGCAGTATTGTGTAGTAATCACTGACATCAACAACAGATTTGCGAATACCCGAAAGCGCGGCGTTCAAATCGGTGATCAATTGAATTTGCGCATCCTCGTTGGTCCAGATCAGCCATTCGTCGAATGCTTTCCAGAATACTCGAAAGGCGCCGACGCGCAGGGAGGATAGAGGCTGTGTCGGCAGATCTGCCCCCAGGACAGATTTAACCCCCGCCGCGAAGGCTGGGTCGGCTGCATTACCCCGCAAAGTGACCTTCCCCAGAAACGGCAGTTCCGTGATGGTCACACCCTGGGCCTGAATTGGGTCTTTGCCCGACAGCGGCGTTTCAATGGTAACGCCCGGATACAAACTGGATGCCTTAGCCATTGGAGCGTACCCCTTCCTTATCAAAGAAGACTGTATCGGTCAGCGTCACCTTTTCCACATGCCCATTCATCAATGGGACAGAAAGCGTATCGCCTTTGCGCTTGATGCCATCCGCCACTAGGGCAAGGGCAATCGAACGGCCTACATTCGGGCTGTAGTAACTGGATGTGACATGGCCCAATGTCTTCATCGGGGGCTTGGGTTTCACGTCTTCCACCACATGCGCCCCTTCTGGCAGCACGAAATTCGGGTTTTCTGTCAACAGGCCAACCAATTGCTTGCGGCCTTCCCGTTTCGTATCGGTGCGATAGAAGGATCGGCGGNCCAGGAAATCATCTTTCTTCTTGGACACGATCCAGTCCATATTTAGATCCATCGGGGTAACCGTACCATCTGTATCTTGACCAACGATGATGAAGCCCTTTTCCGCGCGCAGGACATGCATGGTTTCCGTTCCATACAGGCACAGGCCATGGGCCTTCCCGGCGTCCTGTAGCGCGCGCCAGACATGCAGGCCATATCGGGCAGGGACGTTGATTTCATAGGCCAGATCACCGGTGAAGCTGATTCGATAGACCCGTGCGGGGGCCCCGGCAACCGTGCCTTCCTGCATCGCCATGAAGGGGAATATTTCCGGATCCAACGGCATGGAAGTGACATCTGCCAGCAATGCCCGCGCATTTGGCCCGGTGATGGTGCAGNCCGCNCATTGTTCGGTCACAGAGGTCATATAGNCCTCCATCTGGGGCCATTCAGTCTGGGACCAGTTCTCCAGCCAGCCTAGAACCCGCGCAGCGCCGCCGGTTGTTGTGGTCATATGGAAATGATTATCGGCCAGGCGGGTCGTTACACCATCGTCAAACACCATGCCATGTTCGTTCAGCATCAGGCCATATCGGGCGCGCCCAGGCTTCAGCGTGTCCCATTTATTGGTATAGACCCAGTTCAGGAATTCAGCCGCGTCCTTGCCCTGAATATCAATCTTACCCAGGGTGGAGGCATCCAGCATGCCAACTGTCTCGCGTACCTGGCGGCATTCGCGCAGGACAGCCTCATCCATCGTTTCTGTAACGCCGGATTTGCTTGTCTTGGGGAAATACCAGGGGCGTTTCCAGTCACCGACATCTTCAAATACCGCACCATTTTCGACATGGGCCGGATGCATCGCGCTGGTGCGTTCCTGAATGAACAGGTGATTGCGATTCTGTCCTGTAACCGCTCCAAACGTGATAGGCGTGTAGGGCGGACGGAAGGTCGTGGTGCCAACCTCCGGGATCGCGGCATTGCGGATTTCCGCCATGATTGCCAGCGCATTGACGTTGGATGTTTTACCCTGATCGGTGCCCATGCCGGTTGTGGTATAGCGCTTCAAATGCTCGACCGATAGATAGCCTTCGCGGGCGGCCAGATGAATGTCAGAGGCGACAACATCATTCTGATGATCGTGGAAATGCTTGGCCTTGCCATGACCCAGCGGCTTCTTGCCGGGAATGGTCCAGACCATGCGTTCAGGTCCTTCAACCAGAGGCTCAGTAGTGGGAGTCTTGGGCACTTCGCCGCTGCCAAAGCCCGCCGCCTGCGCTGCAGCGACGCCCTGCGCGAAGCCTTGTGACAGGCAATCACCCAGATCATAGGCACCGGTTCCCGACCCTGCCGCAACTGGCAGCCAGGGGCCCGCATGACCGGGGATAAAGCAGTTCTTTTCTGCGTCCCAGGTCAGTTTGCCCCGCGCCTGGCTCCACAAATGGACGGAAGGGTTCCAACCGTTTGAATTGGCCAGGATGTCACAGCCAATGAAGGTCGTATCATAGGTCAGGCTTTTGCCATCAGCAGATATTCTCGCGATCTCGCAGCCGGTCACGGAATGCTTGCCAAATGTCGCAACCACGGCGCTGCCTTTATGGATGCGGATCATCAGGGCTTCGGCCTGTTTCACCAGGGGGCCGGTCGGATCTTCCCGTAAATCGACTATGTCCACAGTGGCACCCGCTGTATGGGCGTCGATTGCGGTTTTATAGGCGCTGTCATTATTGGTGAAGACAACAACCTGACGACCGGGTAGAACGCCATAGCGATTGATATAGGTGCGCAAGGCCGCCGCCAGCATGATGCCGGGGCGATCATTGTCGGCAAATACCAGCGGGCGTTCAATCGCACCCTGGGCCAGTACAACCTTTTTCGCGCGGATTTTCCAGAAACGCTGACGGGGGATGCGATCATCCGCCTGCGGCCCCAGATGGTCAGTGACCCGCTCCAGTGCGGTCAGATAGTTATAATCGTAATAGCCAGACACGGTTGTGCGCGGCAATATGGTCACCTCGTCCAGGCGGCTTAACTCCGCCAGGGATTTTGCAACCCAGTCCAGGGCGGGCTGTCCGTCGATCAGAGCATCATCGCTGAGCAGCGCACCGCCCATTTCCTGTTGTTCGTCGGCCAGGATGACACGGGCACCGGTGCGACCTGCTGCCAAAGCCGCAGCGATCCCGGCGGGGCCACCCCCAACCACAAGCACATCACAGAAAGCGAATTTCTGGGCATAGGAATCCGGGTCCCGCTCCATTGGGGACTTACCCAATCCTGCCGCACGTCGGATAATCTTTTCATAGACCGGCGTCCACCAGGAGGCGGGGAACATAAAGGTCTTATAGTAGAATCCAGCCGGGAACAGTTTTGCGATCTTCTGGTTCACCGATTGCACATCAAACTTCACCGACGGCCAGCAGTTCTGGCTGGCAGCGGTCAGCCCGTCATACAAATCCACCACGGTGGCGCGGGTATTGGGTTCCGTGCGCGGGCCCGTTTCCAATTGCACCAGGGCATTGGGTTCTTCGGATCCGGCGCTCATGATGCCGCGCGGGCGGTGGTATTTGAAGCTGCGCCCGACCAGTTTCACGCCATTGGCCAATAGGGCAGAGGCCAGCGTGTCACCACGATAGCCGGTGTAACTCTGCCCATCATAGGTGAAGGTCAGTTTTTGGTTGCGGTCCAACCGGCCTTTGTCGGACAGGCGATAGGATTGGCTCATTTTTTAGCACCTTCGGCTAATTTCTTGTGATCATCGCAACAGGTCAATCCGTCCCAATCCTTGGGCGGCGTGGGCGCGTCTTCTCCCATTTTATAGCTGTCCCACATGACATCCGTGACGGTGTGGCGCAGCGCGTTGAACCAGCGCCCGCAGCCTTGGGTGTGTGACCACCGTTCCGCATGCACGCCCTTCGTATTCCTGCGGGTATAGATGTAATCGCCCCATTTCTGATCTGAAATCTGGCCAGGCTCCAGCGGGCGGGCGATATGGGCCTCGCCGCCATAGCTGAATTCGGTCTGATCACGCCAGCCACACCAGGGACATTTTACAAGAAACATGGCAGAAGCTCCAAATCTGAAAGGGTGTTGGCTTAGTGGGCAACAGCGGCGGCGGCCGCTTCATCGATCAGGGCACCGGTGTGGAAGCGATCCATGGAAAAGGGCGCTGCGATGGGGTGCATTTCACCATTGGCAATGGAATGGGCAAAGACATGGCCCGATCCTGGCGTTGCCTTGAACCCGCCCGTTCCCCAGCCACAGTTGAAATACATATTTTCAACCGGGGTCTTGGTCATGATGGGCGAACGATCGACAGTCACATCGGTGATGCCGCCCCATTGGCGCAGCATGCGAACCCGGCTGAAAATCGGATATAATTCCAGCACCGGGCCCACCACATGTTCGATCTGATCGAAGCTGCCCCGCTGGGAATAGGAGATATAGGGGTCGCCCGATCCGCCAATCACCAATTCGCCCTTATCGGATTGGCTGATATAGGCATGGATGGCGTTGGACATGATCACGCAATCGACGATGGGTTTCATCGGCTCGCTGACAAAGGCCTGCAAGGGGAAGCTTTCCAGGGGCATGCGGAAGCCGGCCATTTCCGCAACGACGGAGGAATGCCCGGCGGCGACAACGCCCACCTTGCCCGCCCCGATGCTGCCGCGGCTGGTCTCAACGCCTTTTACAACACCGCCTTCGATCTTGAACCCGGTGACTTCACAGTTCTGGATGATATCGACACCCATCGCATCGGCGGCACGGGCATAGCCCCAGGCCACGGCATCATGTCGCGCGGTGCCGCCGCGACGCTGTAACAGGCCGCCCATAACCGGATAGCGACAGTTCAGATTGATGATCGGCACCATCTCTTTGACCTGTTCGGGCGACAGGAATTCACTATCGATCCCATTCATATAGATGGAATTGCCGCGCCGCCCGATTTCCTGCATGTCGTGAACATTATGCGCCAGATGCAACAGGCCCCGCTGAGAGAACATGACATTGTAATTCAATTCATCGCTGAGGCCTTCCCACAGGCGCACCGCGTGATCATACAGGGCAGCGGATTCATCCCACAGATAATTGGACCGCACGATGGTCGTGTTGCGCCCCGTATTTCCGCCGCCAAGCCAGCCTTTTTCCAGCACAGCGACATTGGTAATGCCGCATTCCTTGGCCAGATAATAGGCGGTTGCCAATCCATGGCCGCCGCCGCCAATGATCACCACATCATAATGGGATTTGGGATCTGGACTGCGCCAGGCGCGTTCCCAGTTTTCGTGGTGGGTGCGGGCATTGCGGGCGATTGCGAAGATGGAATATTTCTTCATGGTCACAGATCCTCATTGAGTGGCCTTTTGTGTAATACAGCGGCCCATTCCCCCCTTTCAGAACTGCGACAGGCTTAACAAAAAATGCGACGAGACCTCCTTTCCCCCCTATGACGCGGATTGACAAGAATCCCAATCACGCCCATAGCGATGATGACGCATATGTGAAACTTGCCCCCTTGGGATACCTGTGGATGGGCAGTACACACAGAAACGGTTCTTTCCCGGGGAAAGGGCCTGTCGCTTAGACTATATTTCAGCAGGACCGGCATAAAGAAGGATCGGTTACGAATGCGCATGTTGAAGCCCCTGGCAGGATCAGGCCCTGATAAGGTCGTATTCGTGCTGATACCAAATTTTTCTTTGATTGCCCTGTCTGGTGTGGTGGAGCCGATGCGGCTGGCCAATCGGATCAGTGGCAAGACCCTGTATAAATGGNAAACTGCCAGCCGGGATGGCGCGCCGGTTCAGGCCTCTAACGGGTTTCCGATCGGAACGGATCGTTCTGTTGCGGATTTCACATTACCGCCCAGCAATGTCATCCTGTGTTCTGGCATTGATGCGCATGTTTACAAGGACAATGCGGTCTTTGGCTGGCTTCGCCGTTGGGCGCGCGAAGGCAGCCATATTGGCGCAATCTGTACCGGGGCCCATGTATTGGCCCATGCGGGCTTGTTGAACGGCTATCGCTGCACCATCCACTGGGAAAACCTGGACAGTTTTACGGAAGAATATCCAGACCTGGACGTGCGGGCGGAATTGTTTGAAATTGACCGGGACCGTTTTACCTGTGCTGGTGGCGTTGCAGGCCTGGATATGATGCTGCAGGAAATCTCCACCAAGCACGGGGCCGATCTGGCTGCGGCTGTGGCAGAGCAATTCATGCATGAGCGGATGCGCGAAGGCCATGATGATCAACGGCTGCCCCTGCAGGCCCGCCTGCGAATCAGCCATCCCAAGCTGATCCGCGCGATCTCAGAAATGGAACGCCACACCGAAGAGGCGCTGACCCGGGACGAGATCGCGGATCGTGTCGGCCTGTCCCGGCGCCAGTTGGAGCGCCTGTTCCGACGCTATCTGAATACCAGCCCGGCACGCTATTACCTGCGTTTGCGGCTGAATCGAGCCAAGACATTGCTGACCCAGACCACCATGCCGGTCACCGAAGTGGCCTTTGCCAGTGGCTTTACTTCCGCGTCCCATTTTTCAAAATGCTATCGGGATATGTTCGGGCGCACCCCACGCGCGGAACGGCGCGGTCCGGGCGGCGTTATCCTGGATGCAGAGGATGATGAGGCGGAAGACTTGGACGGCGCAGCTTTCGCCGATGAGGATTTTGAGGACGATCTGGGGGACGACCTCGGGGACGATCTTGACGATGACCTGCTGGAAGAGGGTGGTAAGGCGTAATGCCTGCCGCGTTCAAAGATGCTGCCGTTCAGGCTGTCTTTGATCAGTATGAGGCGGATGTTCGTGACAAGCTTCTGTCTCTTCGGGATTTGATTTTTGATCAAGCCGCCTTGATCCCCTCCGTCGGGCCCTTGTCTGAAAGCCTGAAATGGGGGCAACCTGCCTATCACCCCGTTGCAAACAGGATTGGCACGACGGTGCGATTGGATGCTATCCCCGGTTCGGGCGGGGCTGTGGCACTTTATGTTCCCTGCTCAACCACCCTGATTTCAGATATCTTGACTCGATATCCTGATGTGTTTGACAGTCAGGGAAAGCGGGCGCTGGTTTTCGCGCCCGACACACCCATCCCGGAATCAGAACTGCGCCATGGGATCGCGATGGCGCTGACCTATCACCGCCGAAACGTACTCTAAGACGCGGTTGGCGCAACGCTGGTTGTTTCCTGTATTGTCGGTTCCCAATCTTCACCCGCTGCCAGCAAGCAGGTGATGCCGTTTCCATTGGTATGAACAAAGGTCCATGTCCCGTTTGGGGAGACGAATAGCTCTACCAAAGACCCCCCATTGGTCATGCCAACGGCAGACTGGCGTTCCTCGAACCGGGCGGACAGACGTTGGATAATAATGTCTCTTGGCCCGCATATCTGGGGTTCGTCGCCCGCCTGTGCAGCCTGGGGAAGGCTGCCCCCAAACGCTATCAACAGGCTTAGTATGGCAAGAACTGATCCTGATTTCACATACAGCGCTTTCATAATGCTCTCCCGATCCAGAAATACAATATGACACTATGATGACAACAGAATGCACCAATTTGCATTCATCCAATATGATTGTTTTGTTACTGTAATATTAATATTGCGCAAAAATCACCCCTTTTGCATCAAAATGGCAGAAGAATTCAAATTAAGATTGAAAGGTATAATGTTTTGCTATGATAGTTATAATGTATTCGTATTAATATGGGTTTTAAGAATTTCATGGATTCCAAAATTGACACCATTGAGATGGCAATTGCAGAGGAACTGCGCCCCCGAGTCGCCCGCAAGCTCGGTATTACACTTGAATGGGATGTATTCGTAGACTCCTTTGAGAACCCACAGTTATCATCGGTATCAGGGTTAGCCGCAGCTTTTTGTCGATTTTATCGCGCTATCAGACCCGCGTCGATTGGGAATCGTTGCGGGTATGAACCAAGTTGCTCCCGTTATGCAGAATGGTGTTTTCGTCAGCATGGTTTTTGGAGCGGTCTTAAATTGACATTCTCCAGGCTTAAGAGATGCAAAGGAAATTCTGGGGGTCTTGATCTTCCTCCGTCACGTTAGAGCTATGTTTTGAGGAGAAATAGAATGCAGTACAAAGTGGAATCAATTGGTGCCGCGTTCAATGACAAAAATATTACTGCATTGTCAGATTTGTTAACTAAGCAATCGAGCCAGGGGTGGGAGTTTCATTCAGTATTTTCTGTCCAAAAAACAGGTTGCCTGGGTAACAACGAAGGGACGACTTATTTGGCTGTGTATCGAAAAGAATAAAGTTATTAAGACGAAGGGAAGCGTCATTGTAGACGCTATCCTTCGTCTTAATCACGTTCAGACTACTGCAATTATTAATCAGCCTTTCAGACTTTTCACGATCTTTTCCACCATCTGCTTGGCGTCGCCAAACAGCATCGTGGTGTTGTCGCGGAAGAACAATTCATTCTGCACCCCGGCATAGCCCGACGCCATAGAGCGTTTCAGGAACAGGACCTGACCGGCATTTTCCACATCCAGAATGGGCATGCCATAGATGGGGGAGGCCTTGTCGGTCTTTGCCGCTGGGTTGGTGACGTCATTTGCCCCGATGACAAAGGCAACATCGGTGCTGGAGAAATCGCCGTTGATTTCTTCCAGTTCCATAACCTCGTCATACGGAACATCTGCTTCCGCCAACAGCACGTTCATGTGGCCTGGCATGCGGCCTGCAACCGGGTGGATCGCATAGCGGACCGTCACGCCTTCGGCTTTCAGCAGATCCGCCATTTCACGCAGCGTGTGCTGTGCCTGGGCAACAGCCATGCCATAACCGGGCACGATGATGACACTGTCGGAATTCTTCATCATATAGGCCGCATCTTCCGGCCCGCCTGATTTGACCGGGCGGTCATCATCGCCGCCATCGCCAGATGCCCCGGCAACTTCACCGCCAAAGCCCCCCAGGATGACATTGAAGATCGACCGGTTCATGCCCTTACACATGATATAGCTGAGGATCGCGCCAGAGGCACCGACCAGCGCACCGGTCACGATCAAGGCGGTATTGGCCAATGTGAAGCCGATGCCTGCGGCGGCCCAGCCGGAATAGCTGTTTAGCATGGAGACAACGACGGGCATATCTGCGCCACCAATTGGCAGGATCAGCAGGAAACCCAAGGCAAAGGCCACCAGTACGATGGCCCAGAAGATCCAGGGCGCCTGGGTGACACATAAGGCGATAATCAAAGCCACCAACAGAATGCCCAATCCGGCATTCAATGGATGCTGACCAACGAATGACAGCGGTTTGGACCCAACGATGCCCTGCAACTTACCGAAGGCAACCAGAGATCCGGTAAAGGTCACAGCCCCGATGGCGGTGCCAAGGCCCATTTCGATCAGGGACCCAATGGCAATTTGGCCTGCGGTCCCGATATTGTATTCTTCCGGTGCGTAGAAGGCCGCAGCGGCAACAAAAACCGCGGCAAGGCCCACAAGGCTGTGGAAGGCGGCGACCAATTGCGGCAGTGCCGTCATTTCGATCTTACGGGCGATAAACGTCCCGATTGCGCCACCAACGACGATCCCAAGAATGATCCATTCATAGGACAAAACATTGGGCATTGCCAGGGTAGTCAGGATGGCAATCGCCATCCCGACGATGCCAAAACGATTGCCAACCCGGGCTGTTTCCGGGTGGCTGAGGCCGCGAAGTGCGAGTATAAAACACACTGCCGCGACGAGATATGCATAACCGGCCCATTCCATTGTCGGTCTCCCTTCCCGCCGCGCTTAGCGTTGCTTCTTTTTGAACATGGACAACATCCGGTTCGTGACAACGAAACCGCCGAAAATATTCACACTGGCCAGGACCACGGCGATAAAGCCGAAGACTTTGGACAGGCTCATGTCAGTAGGCCCCGCTGCGATCAAGGCCCCAACGATGATCACCGATGAAATCGCATTGGTGACCCCCATCAAGGGGGAGTGCAGGGCGGGCGTCACCGACCACACCACGTAATAGCCCACGACGCAGGCCAGAACGAAGGCGGTGAAGAGATGCAGAAAGGGCGTTTGCGTCGCGGTTTCTGCAGCTGAAGCCAGCCCGGTTGGATCCAGCGCGGTCACTTTCGCCGACAGAGCTTCCGCCTTCGCCGCTAAGGCCTGCGCCTGTTCTTGCAGGCTTTGGGCGGCGTTCATCAAATCTTGCTTGTCCATGGATCAGCCCTCCTTTCCATCAGTACCGGCGCTGTCATTGGCGGGCGTCTGTGCCGGGGCTGCCGCCTCTTGTGTTTCAGCAGGCGCCTTCTTGGCAGCGGCTTTTTTCGTGCCAGCTTTTTTGGGTCCTGTCTTCTTTGGCCCAGATTTCTTGGACGCCTTCTTCGCAGCGGCTTTTTTAGGCGCGGCCTGCTTGGATGATCCACTGCCCAGCGCTTCTTTCACACGGTCCTGAACAATTTCCCCATCCATACAGACCAGGGTGCCCTGAATGACCGCATCTTCCCGGTCGATCTTCATCTTTCCGGTATCTTTGTCGATCATGGGCGTCAGGAAGTTCAGCAGATTGCGCGCGAAAAGCTGGCTGGTCGTTTCGGCCAGACGGCTGGGTACATTGGCATGCCCGATCAGGGTCACATCGTGCTTTGTCACCACCTTGCCGTATTCGCTCAACGGACAGTTCCCGCCCGCTTCTACGGCCAGGTCGACGATCACAGAGCCGGGCTTCATTGATTTCACATGATCTTCCGTCACCAGAACAGGTGCTGGCCGACCCGGGATCAGGGCTGTTGTGATGACAATGTCCATCTTCTGGATTTTTTCAGCGATCAATTCCGCCTGTTGGCGTTTGTAATCGTCTGACATTTCCTTGGCATAACCGCCATCGGACTGTGCCTGTTGGAATTCTTCATTCTCAACCGCCAGGAATTTCCCGCCCAGGCTTTCAACTTGCTCCTTCGTTGCGGGGCGCACATCGGTCGCATGCACAATTGCGCCCAGGCGTTTGGCTGTCGCGATGGCTTGCAGGCCCGCAACGCCGACCCCCATGATGAACACATTGGCCGGGTTCACGCGGCCCGCTGCCGTAGACATCATCGGTAAGGCGCGACCATAATACTCCAAGGCATCCAGAACGGCCTTGTAGCCCGACATGTTGGCCTGACTGGACAGGATATCCATGGATTGCGCCCGGGTAATGCGCGGCACCAGTTCCATCGCAAACAGGGTAACACCCTGATCGTTCAGGGCTTTGACGGTATCGCCTTCTGTCAGGGCATAGGCGTGACAGGCCAGCGCCTGTCCTTTGGAAAACAGTTTAATCTCTGATTCCAGCGGCCGGGCGATCTTCAGAACAAGATCAGCCCCTTTGACCGTATCAGCCGGAGTTTTGGCGATTGTTGCGCCGGCCTCTTTAAAGGCACCATCCAGGATTGAGGCAGCATCGCCCGCACCGGTTTCTACGGTGACGGAGCAGCCAAGCGAAATGAATTTCGCAACACTATCGGGCGAGGCCGCAACGCGCTTTTCACCGTCGCGTCGCTCCTTCAATACCGCAATTTTCATGGGTTATCCCCCGTTTCCACATCCCAACACACGCCCCTCGATCCCTTTCAGGTTCGTTGGGGCACGATCCGCAATCAGTATTTATGCTCTCGACGTTACCGATATGGAACAGTCTGGGCAAAAGAAAAGGGGGGCGGGTGCAAACTTTCTTTAATGCGACTGTAACTGTCCCTAGGCAACCAGCCCGACTTTCTCAAGGGCGGCGGCCTGCCGCTGTTCCAGTTTCGCTGCATCGAAGCCGTCGATCAATTCATGAAATTGCCGGTGCCAGTTTACTTCAGCCTTCAAATGCATGAAGACGGACCCCAGGCCAATCGCGGCGCGGTCGACCAGTACGAATTCGCGGGGGGGCTGAACGCCACCCAGGCGCGACAATTCCTTCTGAACCTTTCCGGCAACTTGCGCGCCATACTGACCGTTGTCGGTTTCCTGGATTTTTTGCACCTTGTCTTCCATCAGGGGGCGATACAGAAAACGGGCCCATACATTCAGGACTTCCAGCAATTCCTTTGAGATATTCTGAAACCCCCAGGATTCATAGGCATGGACGGCCAGATCCATATCATCGTCCCGCAAGGCGCGGTACAGGTCAATCACACCGGTTACAAAGCTTGGCGGGAAGATCCGGATACAGCCGAAATCCAGCAGATTGATGCTGCGCCCGTCGTCTTGAACCGCGTAATTGCCCATATGCGGGTCGCCATGAATGACGCCATAGTCATAGAAGGGGACATACCAGGCGCGGAACATCGACAGTGCGATCTCATTGCGGGTTTCCAGGGGTGCATCGCGATAGGTCATCAGCGGGCTGCCATCCAGCCAGGTCATCGTCAAAAGCCGCTTGGTCGACAGATCGGACACGGGATCTGGTACCCGCACACGGGACTCATTGGCCAGCATATGTTGATACAGCAACATCGCCTTGGCCTCGCGCTCATAGTCCAGTTCTTCGCGCAGACGCTCCGACAATTCCTCATAGATGCGCTTGGTAGAGATCGCCTTGTCATAGCGCTCATAGATCGAAAAGATCAGCTTCAACTGTTTCAGATCAGAATCGATGGCTGAGGCCATATCGGGATATTGCAGTTTGCAGGCCAGCCGCTTTCCATCGTCCAAGGTGGCGCGATGTACTTGGCCTAGAGAAGCTGCATGGGCGGCCTCTTTTTTGAACTCTGTAAAGCGTTTGGTCCAGCCCGGTCCCAATTCTGTCGCCATGCGACGGCGGACAAAGGGCCATCCCATCGCGGGCGCATTGGTCTGTAACTGTCGCAACTCTTCCGCATATTCTTTTGGCAGAGCATCTGGAATGGTGGACAGAATTTGTGCCACTTTCATCAGCGGCCCCTTCAGCCCACCGATCGCCATCTTCAATTGGCCGGCATGTTTATCCTTATCCAGCTTCAAACCCAGATAACGCGATCCTGCCAGGCGTGCGCCCAGCCCGGCCATCGCGCCGCCCACCTGGGCCGCACGGCGCACCTGCCCGGTGAAGGATGTATCGTCGTTATAGGAATCTGACATAGTGTCTCTTCTACGTGCCGCTGGCGGTGCTGGATTGCCCAAAAAGACCGTTCCTATCACATATCGTGTTCAGTCAGCCATTGGGCAAGGGTGTCTGCGGCGGTTTGCCAGGCGTCGTCCAGCATGATGCCATGGCCGGTGCGTGGCAGAATATGGGCTGTTTCGCCCAGTAAGCGGGCTGTGGACCGAATGAAAGGCGGGGGGATCAGGCCATCATCTTCCGCCCCCAGAACAAGAATGGGCATCCGACCCGTTAATCGGTCCGGGCGGACCTGGATCAGGCCATGCATTTCCGCGACCGCACGGGAGGATTCGCCCCCCATCATCGGCAGATACTTCTTTATCAGGGACGCTGGCACATGCTTTGAAAACAGGGCTTGGCGCAGGCTGTCCATGGTCATGGCGTCGGGTCTGCCGGACTGAACCCGGCCGATATCCAACATCAGCATCGGGTTCCACATTGCCAGGCTCATCGACGGGCCGATCAGGCCTGCGGGCGGGACAGAAGATAACAGCGCCAATCCGGCGATGTTATGATCTTCCGCATATTTCATGGCAACGAAACCGCCCATGGAATGTCCGATCAGAACAGGCGGCCGGTCCAGATCTTCCACCACGGAGGCAAGGTCCTTGATATAGTCAGATATCCCGAACCTGTTGATATCCTGTTGCCCGCCGCTGCCGCCATGCCCCCGAAAGGAGGGCGCATAGCAGGTATAACCATGGGCGGCATAATAGGGCAGGAAGCGTTCAATCCAGCACCAGGCGCCCGCGAAAGCACCATGCAGAAAAACCAGCGGCACAGGTTTGCGCGCAACGCCTTCCGGTGGCGTGACTCGGAGAATTTCCAGATTTAGGGAGTCGGCGGTCAAGGAGGTTCCTTTCGAATGGTCCCTCTTAGTTAGGCCGACTCACAGTATTAGCAAAGGGTAAGGTGATATGCCGTAAACCTTCAGGCTATAGCGCAGTTGCCTGAAAGGCGGGCAGTGCCTCGCAGCGTGTGGTGAATTTGTCCAGATCGGGGACATTCAGCGTCAAGGCGGGTCGAACCTTTTTTGCGAAGCTGTGGGCGACGGCAACACTGATATCGGCCTGGCTGATCGCCTGTGTTCCCGCCATCCATCCATCGCCTGCGGCTTTGGCAAGGCCATTTAGATGCTCCAATCCGGCGATAACCTGTGCGTCATTGTGGTCGATCCAGGGCTGGTGGACTTTTTCTTCCGGATGGAAACGGGTTTCATAGAAGGCCCATTGCGCCTTTTCCATAACACCAACGCCCAGCGCCGCGATTTGCAGGACGGCACGTCGGCTGGGACCGCTGGGCGGCGTTAAGGCGCGATCGGGACCAGCCATTTGGTCGATCTCATCCAGGATGGCCCCGCTTTCGATCAGCGCACTGCCATCCTCCAGCACCAGGGTCGGAACCCGCGTCAAAGGGTTATGTTCCCGCACCACGTCTGGTCTTTCAAATACCCGCACGGCGTTATGCGTATAGGGCATGTCCAGCAAATTCAGCGCAATTGCGATACGGCGCGTATAGGGTGACAGGTAGACGCCATAAAGTTCCATCACGCTTAACCCTTTCCATACAGTGCTTCCAGGCGGTCCTGATAGCTTTGTTTAATGATGTGACGGCGGCTCTTCATCGAGGGCGTCAGCATCCCATTTTCAACACTGAATGGTTCTTCTGCAATCAGAATGCGGCGGACCTTTTCGATAATGCTCAACTCTGCATTGGCCCGATCAACGGCGGCCCGAACGGCTTTCTCAAATGAGGCATCATCCAGAAGGGATTGCCAATCGCCACCGCTGCCTTTTTGGTTATTCTTGCGCCAATCCTTCACCCATTCGGTATCCGGTACGATCAGGGCGACGATATGGGGGCGCTTGTCGCCATAGACCATGACTTGCCCGATTTCGGGTTGCAGGGCGATGACCCCTTCGATGCGCTGGGGGGAAATGTTATCCCCGCCTGAATTCACGATGATATCCTTTTTGCGATCGGTGATGCGGATGCGGCCTTTCGAATCCAATTCCCCGATATCCCCGGTATGCAGCCAGCCATCCTTGATCGTTTCGGCCGTGCGATCCGGGTCATTCCAATAGCCCAGCATGACCAATTCACCCCGCACCAGGATTTCACCATCATCTGCAATCTTGACCTCAACCCCCATCAAGGGGGGCCCGACGGTTGTCAGGTCATTCATTTCCACCCGATTGACCGAAACGACAGGCGCGCTTTCTGTCTGGCCATAGCCTTGCAGAATGCGCAGGCCCAGGCCCAGAAAGAACAGACCCACATCGTAATTCAACGGCGCGCCGCCGGAGACAAAGGCCTTCAACCGTCCCCCAAAGCGCTGTTTGACCTTGCGGCGCACCAGGAAGGACAGGGCGGCATCCTGGATCTTCTCCATCAGGGTCAGGGAGTCTGGGTCTTCATATCTTTTGCTGCCCAACTCGACAGCGCGTAACAAGAATTTTTCCTTCGTTCCCCCGACTGCGGCCGCACCCCGCAGGATTTTCGCGCGCATGTTTTCATACAGGCGCGGGACGGCGGTCATGATGGTTGGCTGTACCTCGATGATATTCTGCGCCAGCTTATCGATGCTTTCCGCATAATAGACCTGTGCGCCGATAGAGATGGGAACAAATTGGCCCACCGTATGTTCATAAGAATGGCTTAGCGGTAAAAAGGACAGGAAGACCTCTTCGCCTTCTTTCAGGCCGGGCAGGGTATGCAAAAATTCCTCTGCCCCCATCACATTGCACAGCATGTTGCCGTGGCTCAGCATGACGCCAGTTGGTTCCGCG
>NZSA01000088.1 GCA_002696645.1 Rhodospirillales bacterium
ACACCCCGTTCGCCCCACCGCACATAGCGATTGTAGACCGTCGTTCGAGGCCCATAGCGCTCTGGCAAATCCCGCCAAGGCGCACCGGTCCGCAAAATAAAGAATACCCCGTTGAGAACCCGACGATCATCCTGCCGACGCGGACCACGGACATTTTTTGGCAATGAAGGCACAATAGCCGCCCACTCTTCATCACTCAAATCAAATCGACCCATCATTCCCTCCTGTGTTACAGAAGGTGAATCACGATGTGCTAAGTCTCATCAATATCTTGAATTGGGTTCACACCCTAGTGCACTGTCGTTTTCTAACTCTGAGCAATCGGTTCGATGCCGGATATGTCGATTTCTTTAGCTGCTTTTGACAGGTCAAAGTTGGTTTGCATGTTGAGCCAGTAATGCGGTGTCGTGTTGCAGGCGCGTGCCAAGCGCATAGCTGTGTCAGTTGAAATCGCAGAAGTTCCTTTTACAATTCGTTCAATCCGCGTTCGAGGAACACTCAGGTGTTTGGCAAACGCTGAAGCACCGATGCCCATGGGCTCGAGATACAGTTCCTTCAGGACCTCGCCGGGGTGCATTGGGCTTTCGAGCATGCTCATTACCAACCTCTTTCTATGGCACTCTGTGATCGCGACATCAGTAAATCCTATGAGCACTCTTACACAATAAAGACTTCATTTCATGATCGGTACTAAAATCCTTAACCTCACATCACCTTATAACCCGTAAAGTATTTTATTTTAAGTCTGTCAGGAATTCTCTGAAAATTCGGATGTGACTGCAGAGGCTACAAGCTTGAAACCAAGTGCCCGCATAACTTTTAAAATTGTTTCAAAGCGTGGGTGAGCTCCATTTGAGAGAGATTTATAAAGACTCTCCCGCCCTACCCCCGCATCTTCCGCCACAAGCGTCATGCCGCGCGCAACGGCCACCTCCTTTATTGCGGCAAGAAATACATCTGGATTGGGATCCGTCATTGCCTCCGTTAGGTAGTCGGCCATCATCTCAGGATCGCTAAGATAATCAGATACGAAAAAGGGCGCTACATTCAACTGGTCCATAAGGTTTGCATCCTTTTATGTATGACTCTTTTGAAGAATCGTATCCTATTAGATACAAACAATGATGGCAACATCGCGAATATAAGACGGGACAGAAGGCAATGATGAGCGCCACAAAAAAGATTTATCAGGAAGCAATAAAAAGGGGCCTTCTTGCAAGGGAAAGTAATCTGAAGGAGGCAGGCGGAGTTTACAGTCTTGATGCTGTATCGAAATTACTGGGCGTCTCAAAAGATGCCGTGCAGCAACAGGTAAGTGAACGACAGCTGATTGCTGTTCTCGAGAAGGACGAAACTCTGTTTCCGGTCTGTCAGTTTAGCAATGATGCCCCACTCCCAGGCCTTAAGGACGTTCTTCAGGAACTGAACACAGACAATCCATGGACCCAGCTAAGTTGGTTATTGTCTGGAGATCCGAGGCTTGATGGGACACCCCTCGAATATCTGCTCAACGGGCGCGTCCAAGCAACGATAGCAGCGGCGCGGATGTATGGCGTTCATGGCGCTGCATGATAAACCTATTTTTTAGAACCTGATTTGTCTGCTTCCGTATCCATAGTGATATAAGATATCAGGAGAACCTTCGTCGAACTATAGAGCATCATCATGGCTTTTCGGCGTGTTCGCTGTTCACTCTACACTCGCGGGAATATAGGCATTTGCTATCTTTCCGAGAATTTGTAAAAAGAGGCAAGGAGCGATCAAAATAGACGAGGGAAAGTTCATGCTGAGTAACTGTCGATTGCGATGTCGGCAAAGGGTCGGTCACTTGCAAATCGCATCCACGAATTGCTGGCGTGGATGTATCAAGCCGCCGTGTGATCAGAGTACAGCTTGCTATTGTGAGACGCCATATGGACTTGGGTGATTTTCCCCGTCTGGCCGAGTTCCTGGTCCAGTGTATAGACGAGGAGTCGCTGGGGGGATTGAGGCTACGGCGCAACCAGTCCGGAAGCAAATTCATCGCCCCATGGTGTGGCGAAGAACCGTTATTCGGTCCTAACGCCGCCGAGGTCATTGTCCCGTCAGGGGATAAGGTTGTCGATCAGTTTCTTGAAGACACGACCCGCCTTCACTATGGCTACCCCCTGCGCCTGCACGACGACGGCTATGTATCTCCATTGTTCTTTATCGAGGTAGATGTCCGAAAGCGGGAAGACGGCGGAGAGGCTGTCTATTCCCTCCATCCAGTTATGAAAAGTCTGGGGATCAACCGTCTGTTGTTGGAAGAAACAGGGCTGTCCCGCGAGGAGGTTGACCTACTCGCCAGAGAGCTGACGGGAGATTTCGGTGCCTTTGACGCCCGACTTGAGACCGCTGCCAACGCGCTGGACATCCCTGACAGCCTACTGACCAACACCATGCTGGACCCCATGCCGCAGCAAAACAATGGGCGGCAGTGGTCCAAGACCTCGATCCTTTTCGTGTGCGACGTTAGCAGTGTTAAGTACCGTCTGCGGTACGAGTTGAGCCGGTTCATTGATCAGTCCAGGTTCCTACAATCCAAAATTCCAGATACCGCCCTAGGAACAGTTCTAGATCCGATGCTGAAGTCTCATCGGGAACCCAAATCCAGACCGCCCCGGTTTGAGGTGTCTGCGATGAACCAACAGCAGTCTGACGCGGTTGATCATGCCTTATCGGCCCCATTGACGGTGATTACGGGGCCGCCAGGCACTGGGAAATCCCAAGTGGTGGTGAACATACTGGCGAACTGCATTGCTGCGGGGGAGAGCGTGTTGCTCACCAGTAACAATAACAAACCCCTCGACGAGGTACGCCGCCGCGTTGCCGAGCTCATGGAAGGCGTCGGCGATTTCACGTTCCGTCTGGGAAATCGGCAGGCGTTCCAGGAAACACGGACGGATATGGCGGGGAAGCTTGGACATCTTGTCGCGGCGGATGGGCAATCTCATGTTCCCAACCTATTGCGCCAGCTTGAGGCATTGTCACTGGAACGCGACAGTCTGCAGCGGGAACTGGACGCCAACCGACACGCCCAGGCCGACATTGAACGCGCCTTGGCGAATGAGAGACAAATCACTTCCACCCTGCCGCCGATATGGGTCGAGTATCTTAGCGAAGAGAAAGCCGGCCCCGTCGCCGACACCATTGCTTTACGGCGCATTGTCAGCAACCTGAGACGTTGGACAGGCAAAGAACCCGCCGGTCTTCTCTTCACCATTTTCAAATTATTGTTCGGTACGAAACTGCTGGAGGGGATAGAAACCAACCTCCGTGATCTGTATGGGAAGCTGCCCATCGCCATCCAGAATCATGCGTTTCCAGGGGAGAGGCGCAGTTCCGCAGAGAGCCTGAGTCTTGCTGCCTTGTGGCTCGAACAACACTGCAATTGGGTTCGTTCCCATGCCCTGCGCCAAGACGCTGAATCCCGATTGGGGGCCTTGAGGACTGCGGAAACGATATTCCCGGAACTAGACGATGTTGATAAGCGAAGGGTCGAGGCGGGCAAAACTCTGTTCCGATCCACTTGGTCAGACAGGCTTTCCAGCAAGGCAGGCAGCCTGAAGGATTCGACGGACCGGTATTTCGACCATGTTGACCGATGGCTCAAGGGGGGGCGGAAGAACAAGGAGTTCTTTGAAGGGTATCGCCAAAGCGCCCAATCGGTCCTGGATAGCCTGCCTATCTGGATCACAACGAACTTGTCGGTGGGAGCTGCGGTTCCCTTCGAGCCGGGCTTATTTGATTGCGTCGTGATCGACGAGGCCAGCCAGTGCGATCTCATATCGGTTCTGCCACTCCTTTTCCGGGCTAAGCGGGCCGTGTTCGTAGGGGATCCAAAGCAGTTGCGACACATTCCCGGTATTACGTCGGACCAGGAAATCTACGTGGCGGAAAGGTCTGATGCATCAGATCTCTTGGTGAATTTCTCCCCGATCACTCGATCCGCCTATGACATCGCGGCAAGCGCTGCAGTGTCGAGAGGTGACGACGAACTTCTACTTTCCCAGCATTACCGCTGCCATCCGGACATTATTGGCTTTTCCAACATGGCATTTTATGCCGACCGTCTCGTGGCGCGGACCGCCGCGGCAACAGTTTTCAATGGCCTCCAGGCGGGGATGACGTGGCAACACGTCGATGGGACTCTTCTCCGAACCGCTAAGAGCGCAGCTAATGAAACGGAGGCACACGCTGTTGTGAGCCTCCTTCAGTCTGTCTTGGATCAGCTTCGCGATGGCGGCACCACAATTGGAGTGGTCACGCCGTTCCGATTGCAGGCTGACTTGATCGTGAGAAAGCTGTCGGCACAATCCTGGTGGTCGTCTCATGAGAGACGTGTGACTGTCGGGACCGCACATTCATTCCAGGGAAGTGAGTGCGATGTGATGATATTTTCTCCGGTCGTCACCAAGGGTATGAAGGAAAGCTTGGTTCGGTTCGCAGCGCACTCCGAAGAACTTCTCAATGTCGCCGTCACGCGAGCCCGGGCCGCATTGTATGTCGTCGGCGATGCAGAAAGCTGCTTGGCTTCGGAAGGGGCACTAAAGGAACTCGCCGACTACGCTCGCCAACTGGCCGATCGGAAAACAGGGCGTCCAACACCGAGAAGCGAGGCCGAAACCGCCTTCGCCCAGATCTTGGACTATCTGGGTTTCGAATACCGTGAAGAGGTTCCGCTATACCGGCACAAGGACCAGGCACCATACCGATTGGATTTCGTCTATGTCTCACCTTCGGGGGTCAGGTATGATCTAGAAGTCGATGGAGCCACACATAGCGAGAATGATCGGTTCCAGGAAGACGCGATCCGGGACAAAATTGCCAAAGCTTCCGGTTACACCGTTATCCGAATTCCGGCGCTCGATGTGATGAAAAAAACAAATGCCGTCACCGATCGCCTTCGACACCTCACATAGCAAGACGACCCTGGAGGTGTTACCTGTCCGTCATCATATAAATTGTAACACACGGCGGCCTGATTTAAGAGATGATTTCTGTCTCATCTTCATTCCCCTTCGGGTCATTCCGATGAACCAGAAACCCTCTCCCATGTAATTCCACTAATCTGTTCCATAGGCGCTGACGTTAGACATATCGGAATCGCTTTCAAGCCGCCACGCCGCGCCGTTGGGCCTCGACAGGGTTCTCCTCTAGCTGATGCATTGATGCATTGCACAAGATGCCCTAGCTAAAATGATTTGCTCTTGGGTAAACTGCAATATCACGCCGCTTGAGAGGCGCAGGCAGGACATTCTACAGACTCTTGAACGTCCTTAGACATCGTTTTTTCAGGGAGGTTGCGAACATCACCTGCTAAAATATCTAAAACCTGTTCTTCAAATTCAGCAAAAGTCATTGAGTACATTCCGCCTCTGGCTCCTTCAAATCTTGTGTTCCAAGAGGCAAGACCTTGTCCAAAAGCGAGGGCTTCCGAAAAATCATCTGGTCCCAATTTTCTGAACCTTTCAAATCCTCCAATGGCAAGCTTGTGAATGATACCAGCTGTACACCAATCACCTGAGCCACAGGTGTCTTCTAGACGCGCAGATTGAAATGCACTCATCCGCGTCCAAGGTTGAACTTTTCCATCCGCTTTGGAGCGGTAACGAAGACCATGCTCACCCAATGTTTGGATCTCAAGGAGAACAGAATTTTCGTCATTCAAAACATTTCCTGCATCGACTAAGCGCTCGTTCGCATATTTCAAGATATGTGCGATTTTCAATGCCTCGGCAAAATGCTTCGGATCGGTTTTCGCCGACGGCTCAAAAATCACTACAGCACCATTGTCGGAAGCGTTTTGTGCGAGTGTCAGCATCGCACGTGACAGCCTATCCATAAAAAAAACTGAGGCGTCCTTCATATGTGGCGCCACCACATCAACAGCAGCTTGAGTTATGGCTTTGAAGCGAGGCAAATGCTTTCCGCAAGATGGGCAAGCCCATAGAAATTTGTGGGTCGGATTGCCATCGCTATCAGACTTAATCTGTTGAACAATAATGGGCGTATGGCCTGTAGGCTCACATCGGGCAAAATCTAATTGGACGTCCCATTTTGCCAAGTCAGCTAAAACACGCTTAGAAGCCGCATCACCGTTCATCCGAGCGATGGGGAATGACTTCCAGCCAAGAAATGCGAGAATCGAAAGTACGTTTCCGCATGTTCCACCTGTCCAAGATTTTATAGGTGTATCTGGATCCATGCCGAGCACCAGATCCAAAGCGATCAGACCAGCACCAAAGGCTTTGGGGGCATCAATTGATTTCATTGTTGGCACTTTCGTTACTTTTTAGTTTGGACCTAGGTTGCGGGTAGGCTTCACCTTCCAACCAAAGATGAACAAGCTTTTGTTCAGCGTTACATGGCAATGGTCCATCTACCATATCATAGCCAATGGCTTCGAGATATGCGACCGGTAGGTTCCTCTCCATCGCTGCCAATAGTGCTCCGATGGCCATAATCTTGCTCCCGAGGGGAGACAAGATCATCAATGAACCACCGATGTTTTGAAATACGCGCTGTCTCAATTCGTGTAGACTCAGGATTGTCCGGTATAAATCCAACGGATTTGACTCGTCTGCGTAGACTAAGTTTCGAGTATCTACTTCCCATGCTTCTTCCAGTTCGACGATGTATTCTTCCGCTAAGATATCGACCTGCCGTGGGTTTGCCGACGGAAAGGGAACGATTGGGCACGTGTCATGTGGTTCCAAATAGCTGTGCAGAGCGCTCAATGCCGGTCTGCGACCGGTCACTAACTGAGGTAACCATAGCTTTGCAGCTTTCGAGGAACTATCGAGTGACATTCCACCACGAAAACCATGAATGTAGCCAGGGGCATCGCTGGGGATATGTATTATTGACGCATCCAAAGACGGATTATGGGTGACGAAAGCATGCAAATTCCTCGGCTTTAGTCCGGCATCAATCCTTTCAGTAAGGAACCGAATAGCCGGGAAGCTTGTCCCAATCGAAAGCGCACTGATATCCACCACCACGTCTGTGAAATCTTCGTAATTCAAACCATGAAGCGCTTTTATAACGTTACGGCCGCCAACAACAGCGTTGTCAGTGCCAAAAATTTCAATTTCAATGACTTTACTGTTGTGCAAAAGGTTTTCGAGGTCAGTCTTATTTCCTTCAGCGAGATCCTTGAGATTTTGCGCCGGCTTCGGTCTGATCTCCTTAATTAGGACCGCATTCAGCGCTGCACCTGCGTCCACAAGGCACTGAGCAACCAATGTTGATCTTGGATCAAAGCCAGCCCCTGCGATAAGCAAGATTTTTCGATCGCCCTGAGCAAAAAAGTCCTTAGCAAACTCAGCGACTTCTTGCCCAGAATGAGCGATGCATTGATCCCACCTCAACGGCCCGCTCCCATCAACTTGGCTTCAACATCGACAACAGATCGTCTGTTTTGCGTTCCAAAAAGCCGCCGCGTGTTTGGGATAGGCCGAAATGCATGCGCAAAACTCCGCAGAGTTCAATCTGGCACCACATCTGATTTTTAGTGCTGTGGTTATGAACAAGCACAAAAGCGTTATAGGCCGCCCCATATTTCAGGACCCGAGCCAGCTCTTCGTATTTTTTCGGAATTTGGTCAAATTCTTCTTGAAGAATGCCAAATGCTCCTGCACCAGCACCGCCACCCAGTGACGCATTACCTTCAAGAGACTTTGCAACACATTGCTTGGCAATACCTTCGGCCAACAATTTGACCTCCCTGTTGTGAGGGAAGTCCCACCCTCGGTAAATTTCTCCTGCTTTTGTACGAAGCAGCCGGTTTTGGTCTCTGCTGGATAAAGAGGCAGGCTTTTCGCGGATTAACTGAGTTTCAGCCTGGGTCACGAGCGTCGACGCGAGATGCAGAAACTGCTCCGCATTCTCTGAGCTTGCATCGCACAGCGCGTCAATATTGTAATAGTATGGACGATCAAAATCGTGAAGAAGACGGATTTTTGCGCCATCTGCGATACCGCCATCAACCGTCAACGGCCTGTTGGGTTCGACGTCATCTTCTTGATCGTCAAAGAGACCTTTTTGTGGCACTCGATTGAGATACCGATGAAACAGGATTGAAAGGATAGCCAGTTCCACATCTTTGCTTTCATGCCCGGTGCGCGCCAAATATTCCAAAACCTGGGCCTCAAGAATCTTCCGGCGATTCTCAGATATTCCATTCTTGTGCTGAACAGTGTCGACTGAACGCGCTAAAGTTTCCAGTTTGCTTGGTGCAATCACATCCGGCTGCGTGCTGATAAAGTCTGCCAGATCTGAAATCCCGCGACGGGAGAACACATCCATCTGGCGCAAATAACGGGTGGCCATCCCTTTTGCCATCTTGCGAAAGGCTTTGCGTTTGCCGAAGCGATCATCTTGGCTCTGCATCCAAATTACGCTCAACTCGCGTGCGTCCTTTAGGCCTGGACGCGTTTTATTTCCTTCGCTTTGGGCCAGCAAAACATCTTCCGGCGATAAAGCATCCATACGGGTTAGAACCCACCGCGAAATCTTGAGTTCACGCCTTGTTAACCACTCTCGGAACGCAGTGAACTGTTCTGGATGCAAGTTGTGCGCATCATCAAATATGACCAATGGGCGTAAAGCCTTGGTATCCCCGTTGACAGTAATCTGGAAGTACTCAATGACATCAAACGGGTGATAAGCTGAGGCGGCTTCATTATCGATATAATCAATTGCTGGTGGCAAAAGGGCGGCAGATATATTGTAGATCTGCTCTTCGATGGTGCGCGCCTTGTGAAATAACTCGCTTCCTTTAGTGCCTCCTATCGCTGCCAAGGCGGCTACCGCATCACTACGTGGAACAATCGAGATTTCGTCTAGTTCAACGCCTGTATTTGTCAGGTTACTGATCCATGATAGAATCGTCCTGCTTTGGATAAGCGCGAACATCAATTTGCACTTCAGATCATCAGGGTAAGGAAACTCCCAAAAATCCCGGTATTCAGACTCTAGTGGAACGCGACCACCAAGAAGAATAGGTTGCCTGTCTTTTATCGCACCGCATTGTGTCAATGTATCGACCAAAGGTTTGAAATTAATCTGACTTTCGTGCCGAAGTAACGTTTTTAGAGTCGAATATTGATAGAGACGCGCAATGGTAGTTTTTCCACTGCCCGGCGCTCCAATAATGACGGATAACTGGTCATATAATTTTCCGTCGTCCGCATGTTTCTTGAAAAATGTTATGAGCGGATCGGGCGTAACTAGCGGCAGGAACGCCTCATCATCACGACGATATTCGGATGCTCTTTTTTCAAAGGGATTTGCCATCTCTAGGCCTCACACATGCCGTTGGCGACGACGAAAAAGAGGACGCATGGCAGGTGGTTTGACGCCGTTTTTGATTTCGCCAATGGTTTCAGCCCAAAGTAATGCTGCTGAATTATTAGGGGTATTGTGTTCAAGCACAATCGGTAGAGCGCATCCCCCATATCCCAATCCAAGGTGCTTAACACCACCAACAGCGGTATGTTCGGTTTCAATGATAGGATCATAGTACTTGTTCGATAGGGCGATAAATGCATCGTCTGCACCTGTTCTGATCGGCAATTTTTCGTCAAAAACCGTTGCAAACGACAAATGAACTTCTTGGGGCCAGTTTTTGTGCTTCATATCTTTGCGAGCAGTTCTTTCGAGGCTGGTCATTTTCCCTTTTGCATGTGCTGTTGCCATATAGTGATGCGCACAGAGCTGCCAGTCAGGTGCAACAATGTCTCCAACTTCAGGGTCATTGATTGCATTGAACAGAGACGCCCTGAAACGATTGAGCTTCCCCGACCACTTCTTGTCTTCCTCTTTGTATCTAAGGAACGATGTGCCTGTGCCCGCAAAGTCATCTACTAGATAGATAATTTTGAAGAGTGCATTGGGATCTTCAAGGTCTTTGCGCAGATTTTTGAGGAGATCCTTCCACTTTTCAGCATCAATTTGTGGCGCGAGAACAAGTTGTTCGTTGCTCAGACGTCCCACATTGGCATGGCGCACAATGTCCATTCGCGCCCCGTCACTTAAGCCCAAGACAAGCGTCTGACGGGTGAGTCGTTTGATTGCCGCAGCGGCTTTTGAGTTTGTGAGAACGGTATATGGCTTTATGTCTAGATTTGAGGCGACCGTCTGAACAATCCGCTTACGGATCGTGTTAGGAAAAAATTGCTCAACAAGACGTCGAACCTCCCCAGGCCCCACATAAACCAAACGTTCTTTGACAAACTTGTAGGCGTCCTTGCGTTCATCTTGATCGAACTGCTGCAGCCACGTGGCCAAGCTTTCAATAAAGCGCATTCCTGCCTGAAAGTCACGATAACCGTCATATTTGAGGCGGGCCATTAGTTTGAGCCAGCCAAATTCCTTACGCGACTCGTCATCATCCCACTGCATTATATCGCCCATGACTCTCAGAGCAAGGTCCTGATTCACTTCAGTGCTCCCGAGCGAAACTTAAAGGATCCCTCTGAGCAGATAATGGCATCGAGATATTCAGCCAGAATATTAGGGCCACGCTGTCCTTGCGACCCAAGATTCCAGCATGTTTTCGGGTCAGCATTGATTTTGTCCACACTCAAAGCATAGGGGTGGAACAAAAGTTCATAATCGTTTCCATGCAGGTCCCCACTGTCTCCGATAGATAATATCGAAACATTTGGGATCTTTTGCATTAAAGCGTCAACAACGTTGAGCTTGGTCACCCCAGGAGCCAAGATATCGACCGAGTGCCCCGACCGGACCACCGATAGATTGTCCAGGCCCGCGCCAGATAGAAGTTCAACAACGCTTTCATACAAATTGGTAGCACTGAAGCCACCTTTGGACGTAAGGGTGATTTGATAGTTTCTGTCTTCTTGATCAGAAATTTCACAAATCAAACCATTGACGTTCAACAGTGCTGAAGCTGTATGAAGATCACCGTAGGCTCTCGCCTCGCCATTGGGGACCGAATCGTCACCCAATGAGCTGACCTCCGCCCCATTATAATACCCTATGAGAACCATTTCCCAATGTGCGCTCGGGATGCATTTTTGCAGATCAATCCGCGCAGACTTGCCTCGCCCAGTTGCCAAACAAACCCAAATGCCTGCCTCAAGCATCTCAATTAGCTTTTCAACAATGCCTTCACTCGGCGGATCAAAGCGCGAACGGGTTTCAGCAAGGGTGCCATCGTAATCGAGTACAATCGCATCGAAGGTTTTCTTAAAAAGCCCCTTACGAAAACTATTGAGATGATTTTTCCAGTATTGGAGAGATTCTGAGCGTGCCAATTTATCCACGGACTGCTTGGTTTTCCGTTCAACAGCAACAACATCACGTTCTGAGAGCCCATGGGGTGGTTTCCGCTTGCGGGGCTTTGGCGGTGTTAGTTTATACAGTTTGCGCCCGAACATTGGAACGCCCGGACGACCCGGATCAATGCCCTTCGCAAGGCCAGCAAGCGCTGTAAGTTTGAATGCGGTTAGCAATGAGGCCAAACCAGCAGCACCTTCACCGGGCAAATTGAGCGAGAGCTTCGGAATATCATCCGACAAAAGTGCCATTGTTTTGTCGGCAAGCATTTTGTCTTCGGGAGCGATCAACGCTACAACTCCACTCTCGGCACCACGCTTGGCAAGCCAATGGTGCCGACCATGTGCAAAGTTACGAAAATCGGCCAACTGGATTGAGCCGAGCGCTGCTTCCGTAAACTTGGACTCAATATCCATCGCGCCCAGCTTTGTTGATGGACCGTAGAGGACGACTGTTGTTGTCCGTTGCCACAGAGGTGCGGACTGCTCGTCTAAATCCAAACGAAAGGAGAACGCTGCATCACTCATCGATCTCAAGGCAGAAGCTATCTTATCCCAATCCTCTGGCTGACCAAACAATGAGATGTAAGCCCGCTGCAAAAGACCGGTAAACCCAAGCAAAGAATTTGTGGCCAGAAACCCATCCTTGCCTGCAGGAGGTGGGAAAATATGCAGATCAACAAAAGGGTGAGCGCGACAAAGCTCTGTCAGTTTGGTATCATCGCGTCCTGTCACGACGGTTAATTGTTTTGGCTCATGGTCGATCAATGCTTTTGCCGCAGCCAGAATGTCGACATTACGACCACCCGCACTGAGCAACCAGTTTGCTGTTTGCTTATCGATGGGCTCGCATACTACCTCAAGGGGTGTCGCTACATTTGAAAACCTTCCTGCATACTGGCGGTGATGTGTCGCCAACCCGTGGGCGGCAGACAATGAGCCGCCAGATCCTATTGCGACCATTGGAAGACCGCTTGAGGCCTCAAGCGATTTGATCAACCCCGAAATATCAACTTGGCAAAGCCAGTCCAGCGTCGCATTTAATTGCTCCATTTCTGATGCATATGGCTTGGCCATGATGTGTTATGTCCTTCCACAAAATACATAACAAAAAAAGAACATAGCGCGTAAGTTCATCAATGTCAGATAGACTGGTCTTTGACATAGGGACGCGATCAGGTCAAACAGCTTTGTCAGAGGAAACTAGATCGAGGCACGGACGGGCGTTGCCGGGCCGATCCAGGAAATTCACCGCGCGCCCTACGAACAATACTTGGCAGAAAAAAGATCCGATTCTTCATGAGCAGATTACAGTCTCAGTAATGATTCTTATTAATTGGCAGAACTACGAGAATTACTTCTTCGACTACTTGGGCTAACCCAATCGACCTTTTGAAGGAATGTTGTTTCAATTTCCATTTGTCCAGCTTCAACGGCTGTTCTCACAACCTTACTGATCAAAGCTGTCGTTTCACCTGTAAGGCCTCCATTCATGACGTGAACTTTGTAGATGACCCGCGTTTGCAAGCAGCCCTCGGACGGTTTGTGCCCTTTGCTTTTGATGAGAGACAGACACTCCGGGTGATGCTGATAAGTTGAACGCTGCCTTTAAGAAGCCGGCTTCTCAAAAACAGGAAAGAAGTTCCGAAAGCATCGTCTCGGCACGGTTCCGACGATTAAAGCGGTATTCGAACTCTTTCGCATACCGCTACATACTCGAAACGGTATTTTTGGCACGCAACGATCCAAATCAGATTGGACGCAACATTATAATTTAATCTGATAGCGCACACAAAGCCTTTTAATTGCGAAAAATAATGTAAATATCGACGCAACGGTATTCATAACGACTGGTTATGGAAAATATATAAATACAAAACAAAACAGAATATACATTATAATTCAATCAATTATCCACTTTTTCTAAGAAACGTATTGAGGACTAGAAACTATAATTCACCGTCAAAGAAACGTTGTCGTTCCTGTCATAGCGCCCAAACTGAGTGCCTTCATTCCCGTGATATTCAACAAAGGAAATCATTGTCCATAAATTATCGTTGGGTTGATAGCGCGCAAAAACCTGGCTGGTGGAATCCCAGTCTTTTAAGGAATGACCGTGCATGCCCCCAAACTTCCATTCATCGTTCGCTTCAACTGTCAGCGACATCAGGACATTATTCGGGTTGGGTCGCGCCTCTTTCGAGGATGTATTGTAATCTGGATGATCCTGAAGACCGAACCGCCATTCTTTTGAATATTCAATAATTGGCGTGATCTCTTTCCAGCCGATTGAATTCGCAAATTGGGTTTCGCGATATTTCGCACCGATCAACGCGCGTGCAAAATCATCATCGGTATCTTCTTCTGCCCAATATGCCAGACCTTCGCCATAGAACTTCCAGGATCCCTGAACCAGCGCGCTGCCTGCAGAGGCAATCGATACGGTGGGATATACCTTTGTATAGGGATTGAATTGTCCTGAAGCTGGGTTCTTCAAAACCGGATAAGGACCAACCCCGTTGTAAGCAGTTATGAAGTAATCAAGATTCGTTGCCGTGCCTTTATACTGCAGCAGATAACTCCAGTTGGATGGCGTGCTATCCCGGTAATCATCAACGATTTCAGGCGAAATGCCGAGTGGCAGTCCGGTGATGTTCAAATTGGCGAAGTCCGACCCACCAGACCCGTTCGGGCCATTCCAGCGCGAATGTTCAGCGGGGCCTGGGGCACTTTCTTCAATTGGCAGAATGATGCCGGTCAATCGATCACTGCCGACATACAGATCGGTGCGCAATTGCCAGACGCCATAGTCGACGGGTTGCTGGGGATTGGCCGTATTTTCAGCGCCATATAGATCGGTTGGAGAGTAAATTTCGGCCAGTCCGATTGGGATAGCATCCTTGCCCGCCAGAACCTCAACCGTATCGCCCAGATACGATAGGGTCATGCGGCTTAAATCGACATAGCGGCCATGGCCTTTACGGACACCAGGCGCACTGAAAGCCCCCCTTTCCGCGCCGCGATAGGTTGACGCCAAAGCCTCCACCCCCAGGCCAAAAGTCCAATAATCATCCAGAAAGGTCGTGCTGTCTAAACTCAGATGGGTCCACGCCTCGACCGGTTCATCCTCAATCCCGCTGGAATCCGCCTGATGAACGGCCCGGGGAAAGGCCGTCATGACCGTCTTTGACTCGTAGGTCGCGTTTTCCAGAACCTGCCCCAGAAGGGAGGCCTCTGCCCCCTGCTCCGCTACCGCGGCACCGCCCTGAATTCCGACACAGGTCAGACCGGAAACAACCACCGCAAGGCCACGAGAAAGTGCGGATTTATCTATCACTATGTCAGCCCTTCCTGCTTCTCATATCGCGACAGACGGTTGGACGTGCTGGCAAGCCGCATTCCCAGAATGCGGGCAATATTCATGTTCAGTTTGTTGGCGATATGGGGATATAGACGCATGTTCTTTTGAACCGTATCGGCATTCAGGCGCAGCATCTCGCCGTCGGTTACAGCATCAACATTTGCCGTTCTTTGCTGCTGCGTAACAAATCCAACCTCACCCAGAACGGCCCCTTCCGCCAATGTGTCCAGTTCGGTATGGCCGTGGCGATGATCCAGGGTGACAGCTGCTGATCCAGACAGGATTACATATAAATCCCGGCCAATCGTCCCTTGCTCCAACAACCGGTCACCCGCTTTAAAGGGAACAAGTTCAGACAACAAGATAGCCTTCCGGATTTGATAGGACGTCATATTGGTGAATAACGGGCTGTTGGTCAGCACGTCCTTCCCGACCTTCAGCGTCAATATCTCGTACAATCCGACCAGGCGCACCATGGACATCAAGACCGGTGTAACGATCAAATCGGCGATCATGGCAACGATCATAGCAATGGCCGATAGCGCACCAAATTGCCAGATGATGGAGAAACTTGACCCGCTCAACACAAGAAATCCCGCCGCCAAGGCGATAGAGGTTGAGATCGCCGGCACCGCCTGCCCCCTCACCGTTCGGCGAACAGCCAACCCGCGATCAGCCGTGCGCAGGCTTTCATGAGTATAGGATGACAGCAGGTGAATGGTGTCATCAATCGCTATCCCGATTGCAATTACCGCCACAGTGGCGGTTCCTGGATTCAAGGGAATGCCAAACAGGCCCATAATCCCCAATACCGCAATAATCGGTAAAATATTTGGCACCAGAGAGAGAAATCCACCGACCAGAGAGCTGTAAACGATGGACATGATGATGAATATCACCAGCAGCAACAGGCCGACAGACTGAACCTGGGCTGCGATCAGATCATCAGCGGCGTTATTGATCATCAGGTTTTGACCAACCAGATTGACGGTCAAATCAGGCCCTGCGATCCGCCGTACTTCCCGATCCAGATCCACCAAGGCCTGTTTCAAATCATGGCTGTTATGGATGTTATGGCGCACGACCATATTGGCCCGTTCAAAATCATGGCTGATATAGTTTTCCAGATCGGCCCGTTGGAAGAACAGAAGATATTGATCCACCAGTGCTATCGTATCGGGAACAACCATCATATCGGCATCGCCACCATGGAATTCCCGGTTCACCAGGGATAGATGATCGGCAATCGACAAGGCAGTATCAAACCGCCCGTCCCGCAAGATATAGTCTTTGATATCTGCCAATCGGCGCAGGTTTTCCGGATTGCGGAACGCATCAGGCTTGGTCGAAGACAGGTTGATATAGAAAATCTCCATCCCCGACAGTGTCTCAGCCAGCGTGTTGACGTCCTGGACAAGAGGGTGCTTGGGCTTGAAGAACGCAATCGGATCATTGGAAACCTTTGTCTGAAAGGCAAAAATCCCAAAGAAGACCGTTAGAACAATCGTTCCCCCGATGACATAGCGCGGATGGCGCGCCGCGGCATAGCACAGTTTCAGAATGGCCCCGATAAGCCCGCGATATCCTTCTTCCTCTGGATCAACAGCCTCTTGATTGGGGGAAGTGTTGTGCAATCTGCTGCGCAATGGCCCAAAGAGTGACAGCAACGACGGCACCAGCATCAGGGTGATAACCCCATTGGCGGCAATCGCTATCGATGCCGCATAGGCAAAATTGCGCATCAATCCCATATCCGCAAAGGAATTTGCGGCAAAGCCAAGGGTTGTTGTAACCGCCGTCAGGACCAGCGGCAGGCCCAAATGCCGGATCAGAAACAGAACCGCATAGCGCCGTTTTTCCGCCCCGGTCCCCTTTTTATCGCCCGCATTGATACCGTTCAGATAGGTCGAGAGCATATGGGTGTCTTCTGTCGACCCGATAACAATAACCAGGGAGGGAAGCATGGCCGATAAGATATTGATGGGAATACCAAAATACCCCATCAACCCGAAGCCCCAGACCAGACTGATCGCCGATGTGATCACCGGAAAGACCAGGGCAAGCCCACTGCGCAGGAACAAAACAATGGTAACCGTCAGCACGCCCAGGGACAGCGGGGCCAGTAAACTTAGATCCGACATAAGGCCGATTTCGGTATCGGCGTTTACCCGTGGTGGACCGACTTGAAATATCTCTTCAAACTGATCCGCGTAAGGTGCGATCACAGCATCGATCGCGCCATAGGCATAATGATCGAAATCAGGATTGTCGGGGTCTTTAATGATGGTAACATTAATCGCGGTTACGGAACCATCGGCAGAGATAAAATTGCCGACGACCAGCGGGGAATACAACGCATTGTCCCGGGCCGCCTGCATTTCCACATCATCAAACGGCACACCATCCAAGACGGTGGACGAGTCAATCATGCCATCGCGATCACGAATACTGCGCACAGTGAAAAGGCTGTCGACCCGCTGGACAAAGGGCAAATCCTCCAGCGCGAAATGCATATCTTCCAGGGCGACGAGACGGTCCTGCGTCCACAGATCTGACGACCTAACATAGACAATGGTCGTATTGTCCGAGCCGAACTCCTCTTTTACTCGTTCATAGACCAGTTTGGTTGGATCATTATCACTGATCAGGCTGTCAAAGCTGGTATCAATCCTCAGCTTATCCAGACCAAAGCCGCAAAAGATCGTGATTGCAGCGATTATGGCAATAGCTATGCCGCGATGGTTCACCCCAAACGTTAAAAACTTCTGCATCTGGCAAACGCCCCAGAAAAATGTTACAATTCAATAGTTTGATATTGTCAGCGCAAATGCCGTCCTGATGTCACCCAACGCTGTTCAAACATTCTGGCTGGGACCGAGCCTTCGGTCAGATCGCGGCTGTTAACCCGGATCAGGGTTTGATGGTTCAGCTTATCATTGTCCATCAGGATCCGGTTGGCGCGCCAGGTATCGCCTTCTATCTGTTCCATGTCCCAGGAATACTGAGTTTTCAGGAAGCGCCCGCGCCGATCATAGAAATCAATCCGGCGAATGAAAAAGCGGTCTTTACTGACATATAGTCTACGATATTGATATCCGGTCTGACTGGCCAGTTCTTCGTCTTTGGGATAGGCATCAACGACATAGCCTTCAACCGTATCCAGGACTGCGCCAGTTTCGTCTTTTATTTCAAAAGTTTCATCGGGTTGCCGATCATAGCGGAATTTCTCCCGTTCCTCGGATGTCATATCTTCGAAGGCGAAATCGGTTCCCATGAAGTAATTGCGCTTGCCGCCATCTGCGGATCGCTTCATCTCCCGTCCATAGGCTGGCAGGTGCATCCATTGATCGTCGCTGGCGCCTTTGTTTTGCCAGGTCAGCAAGGCAACGCCGCGCACCCCGGCAGGCGAATCAAATACCAACAGATATCGGTACAGGCCATTCTCCCATTCTCGGGCATATCGCCGAACTTCACGATTTTCTGTGTTGCCCCTGTCATCGATCAGCACCATCGCCTGCTCTTCAAATTCAAACGGTCGATCATGCCGGGCTGAAACCTCGTCCATGATCTGGCGTCCGCTTAAATCATCTGCATGGGCCGAAAAAATGAAAACCGTTGCTAAAATGAAAACAAACAACGACCGAAAAACCGAACCAGATACCTGTAACACGTAATTCCCCAAGACTGTGACATTCACTCTATTTTGACTATCATAAAGCACACTTGGAAGCCAAGGCTTAAGGAGAAATATATTAATAGTTTCAATACATTGAATGTGTTTTCAATTGATGTTTTCAAGTATGAACGACTGGCGCTCTTATTTGTTCATATCTAAAAATAGGCGAGCCAAAAGGCTGGCCGCTCACTTAATCTTAGACTTATTGTCTGATTCAGACACACATACGAATAACATGATAAACTAAAGTGAACGTCTAACTCTTTTAAGGGTTTTGAATGTATGCAGGCGCGATTGCGTGCCCTCAGCGGGTCAGTTCTTTTTGCATATTTGTCCTGTCATTTATTGAATCACGCCTTTGGTTTGATTTCCTTCGATGCACTTGGGATCGCCCACGACATCCTTATGGAGATTTGGCGCACACCCTTGGGCAGTTTTATACTGATCAGCGCCATGGTGACCCATATCGCCGTGGCTTTTTTGAGTGTCTACAAACGCCGGACGCTGAAATTGACCGGGTTGGAAATCACTCAGATTCTGTCTGGCTTTGTCATACCAATGCTGATGGTCAATCATATTATCGGTACGCGGGTTGCGGAAGAAATTGCCGGGATTGAGCCCACATATGAATATGTCATCGCCGCATTATGGGTCGCCAGCCCGGTTTTGGGCGTGTTGCAGGCGATAACACTGGTTTTGGCCTGGATGCATGGATGCATCGGTTTGTATCTGTGGCTGCGGGTGAAACCCTGGTATCAGAATTGGCAGCGTGAGCTGACCGTCGTCGCGATCATCCTGCCGGTTTTGTCTCTGGCAGGATATGTATCCGCCGGTTTTGAAATTCTGTTCGAATTGGACCGGGATCATATGATCTCCACCATTCTGGAGAATGCCCGATACAACAGCAGTGCCATTGAACCCCTGCAAGCCCTTGTCACACCAATAACATTTGGATTGGCCCTGTTGGGAGTTGCGCCTTTTGGTGCCCGAAAACTGCGTGCCGTGCTGGAGCAGAAGTCGCGTATTCTCCTGTTGCTGCCAGATGGCACAAAAGTACCGGTCCCTGCCGGCGCCACGGCACTGGAAGCGCTGCGTTCGTCCGGGCGTCCGCATGCGGCAGTCTGTGGCGGTCGCGGGCGATGCACCACCTGTCGGGTGAAGATTCTTGAAGGGGGCGATGTTCTGGAACCACCGGAAGGGCTGGAACTGACCGCCCTGACCCGTATTAAGGCCATGGCAGGGGTGCGGTTGGCCTGTCAGATCCGCCCAAAGGACTCGCTGGGGATATCCCCTCTCCTGCCGCCAACGGCTACGGCCAAGGATGGCCAGCAACTGGGCGGGCTGGAAGGGGAAGAACGCCGTGTCACCTCATTGTTCATCGACATTCGGGCCTCGACAAAACTGGCGGAAGAAAAGCTGCCTTATGATGTTCTGTTCATCCTGAACCAGTTCTTTTCAGAAATGAGCAGCGCAATCACCGAAACGAATGGCCATTATGCGCAATTCAATGGCGATGGGTTAATGGCCCTATACGGATTGATGGGTACTGAAGAGGATGGGGCAAGAAGCGCGCTTAAGGGGGCACGGGCCATGCTGAACCGGCTGGAAGCGCTGAACAAATCTTTAGCCAGTGAGCTTCCCTTCCCGCTGCGGGTTGGCATCGGCCTGCATCATGGAGAGGCAATCGTCGGTGCCATGGGCCCGCCACGCGCCCAAATCACCAGCGCCATTGGCGATACGATCAATATTGCCGCACGCCTGGAAGGATTGACCAAGACCCATGATGTTTCCGTCATATTCTCTCAGGAAGTCGCACAGGCTGCGGGGATGGATACAACTGGCCTGGAAAGGTCAGAAGTGCCGGTTCGGGGGCGAACCGCACCCGTGGTGTTCTTCCCGATCCGGGACCCGAACCGCATCCTGCCCCTCTAAACAAAGCGCCCCCCATCAAGCGATGGAGGGCGCTTTTCAGGGTATGTTGTAGTACCTATCAGCCAGGCACCTTGCCATTCACCCCTTCGACATACCAGTTCATGCCCAACAGCTCTCCGTCCGGGGCCGTTGCGCCATCGGCAATCGCTATCTCGCCAGCCTGATTCTTGATCGGACCGCTGAACGGATGCAATTTGCCGTCATGAATGGCTTGTTGGGCCGCTTTGGCCTCTGCAACCACGGCTTCAGGCAGGTTCTTGTTAAACGGGGACATTTCGACCATCCCGCTGTCAAATCCGCCCCAGACATCGCCGGACGTCCATGTGCCGTCCAGAACAGCCTTGGTCCGTGCCACGTAATAAGGAGCCCAATGATCGACAATGGCGGTCATATGGGCTGTTGGACCGAACCGTTCCATATTCGAAGCCTGACCAACGCACAGAACACCGCGTTCTTCCGCCGTCTGCACGGGGGCTGGTGAATCCGTATGCTGCAGAATGATATCAGCGCCCTGGTCAATCAGCGCCTTTGCTGCATCCGCTTCCTTGCCTGGATTGTACCATTCGTTCACCCAGATCGGGGTTACTTCGATGGCCGGATTGATTTTGCGCGCGGAATGGGTAAAGGCATTGATGCCCCGGATAACTTCGGGAATGGGGATCGACCCGATATAGCCAATCTTGTTGGTCTTGCTCAGGCGACCGGCCAGAATGCCCGCAACATAACGCCCCTCATAGAAGCGCGCGGCATAGGTCGCGACATTGTCGGCCCGCATATAGCCCGTAGCATGCTCGAACATGACATCCGGGAAGTTCTTGGCGACCTTGTTGGTCGGTTCCATATAGCCAAAGGACGTTGTGAAGATCAGCTTGTGACCGCTGCGGGCCAATTGGGTGATCACGCGGTCCGCATCCGCGCCTTCCGGTACGGATTCGACAAAGCTGGTCTTAACCCGATCTCCAAGTTCCTGTTCAATCGCCAGGCGGCCCTGGTCATGCTGATAGGACCAGCCAAAATCGCCGACTGGCCCGACATAGATAAAGCCGACCTTTAACGGGTCTGCTGCGCGGGCGGGAAAGGCTGCGGCCGCACCGGCGGCAAGCGTCAAGGCGGAGAAGGACCGCCGGGTCAGTTTGGTCATGCTGGGAACCCCCTGTTCTTGAAATATGGTGTTTTAGAAGTGTGCTGCGATGCAAAATTGTAACCGTTTAGCCATCAGGATGAAACACTTTCCCGATGCTGGCTGGTGCATTCATACGAATTCGTGTGGCGTCCCTGGAAATAAGAACAAGCACCACAATGGTTGCGATATAGGGAACCATATTCAGGAATTGCGAAGGAATTGCGGAACTGCCCATCCCTTGCAGATGCAATTGCGCCAGGGTCAGCCCCCCGAAAAGATAGGCCCCCAGGACCACCCTGCCCGGCCGCCATGTCGCAAACACGACCAGCGCCAGGGCGATCCAGCCGCGCCCGGCCGACATTCCTTCTGCCCACATCGGGGTATAGGATAGCGACAGATAGGCGCCGCCCAATCCCGCCATGGCCCCACCAAACAGAACCGCGAACAACCGTATCCGGATGACGGGAAATCCAATTGCATGGGCGGCATGCGGATTTTCTCCGACCGATCGCAGGATCAGTCCCGCCCGCGTGCGATACAGGAACCAAGCGACAATAGCGGTCACAACAAAGGACAGATAGACCAGAATATCCTGACCAAAGACAACCGGTCCCAGAATTGGAATATCTGTCAGGCCCGCAATGTTCAGCTTTGGTAAAGCCGTCAGCGGGGTGCCGACATAGCCCTGACCCAATAGCGCGCTAAGACCGATGCCAAACAGTGTCAGGGCCAGGCCTGTTGCGACCTGATTGGCCAGAAGTCCCAGGGTCAAGACGGCAAACAGCCCGGCCATCATGGCGCCCATGGCTGCGCCTGCGACAATGGCAAGGGAACTATTGCCGGTTTCCACCGAAATGATGAAAGCGATCACGGCCCCGCCCAGCATCATGCCTTCGACACCCAAATTCAGGACGCCCGATTTCTCGACCACCAATTCACCAATGGCGGCAAACAGCAAAGGGGTCGAGGCAGCGATAATTGAAATCAGGATCGGGGCCAGGATATCCATCACACCCCTTCCCGCGCCGGGCGCAGCTTGATGCGATAATGGACCAGTACGTCACTGGCCAACAGGAAGAACAGCAACATGCCCTGAAAGACGCCGGTCACCGCCAAGGGAAGCCCCAGTTCAATCTGCGCCGATTCTCCGCCAATATAGCTAAGCGCCATCAACAGTGCCGCAAACAGAATCCCCATTGGATGCAATCGTCCCAGAAAAGCAACAATGATTGCTGTAAAGCCGTATCCAGGAGAAATAGACGGAGTCAATTGACCAATCGGCCCGGCAACTTCTATTGCGCCTGCCAGGCCCGCCAATGCGCCGCTGCCCAACAGCGTTGCCCATATAATCCGCTTGTTACTGAAACCCGCATAGCCCGCCGCGGGTGGGGTCAGGCCCACCACCTTGATCTGAAAGCCAATGAAGCTGCGGGCGATCAGAAACCAGGCCGCAGCGACTGTCACCAGGGCGATGGGAAAGCCGATATGCATGCGTGATCCCGCAAACAAGGTCGGCAGCAAAGCCCCATCCCCAAACATCCGCGTGCGGGGAAAGCCAAAGCCCATCGGATCCTTCCACGGACCGGTGACAAGATAACTTAACAGCAATCCCGCGACATAGGTCAGCATCAGGCTGACCAGAATTTCATTGGCGTTGAACCGCGTGCGCAAAAAGGCCGGAATCGCCGCCCAGGCAGCACCGCCAATCATTCCCCCGATCAGCATAAGCGGCGGCAGCCAGGGTCCTTCCGCACCGTAGAACAGCAATGCCAACCCACCCCCGGTGATTGCCCCCAGTGTCAATTGCCCCTCTGCCCCAATATTCCAGACATTGGCGCGGAATCCGATGGCCAGCCCGATGGCGATGATCGCCAAGGGCGTTGCCTTGATGGTCAATTCCCCCAACCCATAGGAATCCCGCAAGGGACTTATGAAATAGGCGGTCAATGCCTCAATCGCGTTAAAGCCCAGCACTGAAAACAGAATCGCCCCGGACAGAACCGTCAGAAATACTGCCAGAATCGGTGTTGCATACAGCCAAAGTCGCGATGAATTGGGACGGCGTTCCAGGGCGATCATGGCGTCCCCTCAAACAATCCACCCATCAGCAACCCGACATCTTCTGCCGATGTGGCCTGGGTCGGGCGGCTTTCCGATAAGGTCCCGTCAAAAATGACCGCCACCCTGTCGGCGATGGTGAAAAGTTCATCTAAATCCTGGCTGACCACAACAACTCCGGCGCCGGCCCGTGCCAGTTCGATCAGCGCGGATTGGATGGCCGCTGCGGATCCTGCATCGACGCCCCATGTTGGCTGGGCGGCGATTAAAAGTTTGGGATCCTGCATGATTTCGCGCCCGATGATAAATTTCTGCAGGTTGCCACCAGACAGGCTGCGGGCGGCGGCCCCTACCCCAGTGCTGACAACATTGAATGCTTCAATCACATCCTCTGTCTTCTGGCGTGATTTCCCCCGTGAGATCAGGCCATGGCGAATCAACCCCCACCGGCCCCAGCCGCTGAGCAGCGCATTCTCTTCCAGGGGTAGATCCGGGACAGAGCCATGGCCCAGGCGTTCTTCCGGCACGAAACTGATTCCCATATCACGGCGTCCGCGCGCCCCTACGCGCCCGATTGACCGGCCTTCAAATTTCACCCAGTCATCCCGGGGGGCCGTGCGTTCCCCACTCAGCGCAGCCAGCAGCGTGTTCTGTCCATTGCCCGCAACGCCAGCAATGCCAAAGATTTCCCCGGAGCGGACGGTGAAACTGATATTCTTCAGCGATGTGCCAAAGGGAGAGTCCGCTTCCATGCTCAACCCCTGGACGGACAATAGGGGAACCCCCTCGCCCACCTGAACGGGCTTGCCTGGCTTTGGTCCATCAAACGCACGCCCGATCATCAGCGCCGCCAGGGAATTGGGCGTTTCTGTGCGCGGGTCGCAACTGGCAACAACCTTGCCGCCGCGCAGAATGGTCGCCCGATCACATAAATCACGAATTTCCTGTAATTTATGGGAGATATACAGGATCGTGCGCCCCTCATCACGCAGGCGACGCAGAACGGTGAACAGCTTTTCAACCTCACTGGGCGTTAGGACTGATGTCGGCTCATCCATCACGATCAGGCTGGGATTCTGCATCAGGCACCGGACAATCTCGACCCGCTGACGCTCGCCCACGGATAACTCATGCACACTGCGTGTGGGATCCAAAGCCAGCCCATACTCGATGCTCAGCTTTTTAATTTCGGCCAACAAGTCGGGATCACGCCCTGTCCCTCGTTCCATGGCCAGTGCGACATTGTCTGCGACGCTGAGCGTCTCAAACAAAGAAAAATGTTGAAATACCATCCCAATACCAAGCGCGCGCGCCGCGCTGGGGCTTGGAATATCAACATTCTGCCCTTCCCATTCGATTGTGCCGGAATCCGCCCCCTGTACCCCATACAGGATTTTCACCAGGGTCGACTTGCCCGCCCCGTTCTCCCCCAAAAGCGCGTGAATTTCTCCAGGGGCCAGATCCAAGGAGACGGCATCATTGGCCAGGCAGCCCGGAAACCGCTTTGTAATATCACGAAGCCGCAAACGAGGCGGCGTGTTGGGGGGAACGGCGAGAGGTGTTTCAGAGTCCATCTATCGTGTTTAATCAAACTATGTGAAAATTCCAAGTGTAAGAATTTTAATCCTAGATGCATTTTTGCCGTGACCAGATGAGACTCTTTCCCTACACTCAAAAATCAATAAGGGGATGAGTTGACAGGGCGAGGAAACTACTGTCATAAATTCCTCACCGAACGGCGGCATCTGGCAATAGAACAGATAAAAGAACGTCAACGGGGCCCAAGTTTAGGGAGGGCAGCATTTTAATCGATAATGCGCGGTAAAACACCAGCAGCATTGTGGGTTTGGACGGGATAGACGGGGCTGCTCAAAAGGCAGCCCCTACTTTTTTGATCTCCACACGCCTTATCATCTCACTCGGCCGCCCTGGACTCCCACCTGCGCGGGAGGGACGAGAAGATTAACCGCGAAGGGCGCGAAGGAGGCGCAAAGAGCGCTGAGGGGATGACACGTCGCTTC
>NZSA01000089.1 GCA_002696645.1 Rhodospirillales bacterium
CAGACCAGGATTCAGGTCCGCGAAATTATCGATACGCTTGGCATCCATTGGCTTGATCAAACCGGCATCTTTCCAGCGCGATACGCTTTGAGAGCACGGATGGGCCAAATCAGCCTGGAAACCAGCGCGCAGTTTCTGGAAGGCTTCTTCCTCATCGCCAAAAAAGGCAAAAGTCGGGGCTGCTCCATTTGCTTCTGTGAAACCCTTATAGAATTCCGGGTCTTCATAACCGGACCAGTCGAACACGACCAGTTCCGGATCAGCTGCCTGCGCAGATCCCCCTAGAATCCATGCGGCAGTCGCGGCGGCCAACGCCACTTTGATGGTGGTAAATCGCATTTTTAGTCTCCCTGTTCTTGTCATTCCCTAAATTGATTCCCTTCGACCGAATGCCGACAGGAACCGGTGGTCGCGCTTAAAACTCGGTCGCGACCAGACGTATCGCCTCCGACAGGATAGCGAACATATCGTCTATTTGTCCCTCAGTAATAACCAAAGGGGGCGAGAAAACGCACATATGGCCCAAGGGACGCACGATCAGGCCCAGTTCTTCACATTTCTGATCGACCTTGTTGCCAAATGCCTGCAAACGCTCAGCGCGGGTTTGATCGTCACTTGGGTCTACGGCGGCTTCGACACAGCCAACAAGACCCATTCCCCGTGTATCCCCGATATTGGGCAGATCGCGCAGGGCATTCAGCTTTTCCATGAACCGGGGGGAAATCGCCCGCACATGTTCCAGAATTTTCTCGTTCTCGATTATTTCGATATTCTTCAGGGCAGCGGCGCAGGAAACGGGATGCCCTGAATAGGTATAGCCGTTGTTGAAGAATGTGTTCTCATGACCTTCACCGCTGATCGGTTCCAGCAACCGGTCGGATATCAGGCAGGCACCAAGCGGCAGGTAGCCTGACGTGATGCCTTTGGCGCAGGTGATCATATCCGGTTGAATATCAAACACATCTTTCGACGCGAACCAATGCCCCAAGCGCCCAAAGGCCGTCACAACCTCGTCAGAGATATAGAGAATATCGTATTTATGGCACAGTTCCAGCGTCCGCTTGTGATAGCCGGGCGGGGGAATGATCACGCCACCGGATGCCAGGATCGGTTCGGCAATGAAGGCACCGATCTTGTCTGGACCGGTTTCCAGGATAAGCGCTTCCATCTCCGCCAGTTTGGCATCGCACCAATCGTCCAGGGATGTGCCCTTGGGGCGCAGATTGGGATTCACGTCGGATAACAGGCGCACGCGGTCTTTTTCGATATCCAGGTTGTTGCTGCCCTGATCGCGCCCGGTGACGGAAGCCGACAAATAGGTCGATCCATGATAGGCGCGTACCCGCGACAGGACGATCTTCTTGTCGCGACGACCCAGGCGATTGTTATAGAAATGCATAAAGCGGATGGCGGTATCGACGGCTGTTGAACCCCCGGTGGTGAAGAACACGGTGTTCAGGTCGCCCGGTGCCAGATCCGCCAGCTTTTTGGCCAGCAAGGCCGGTGGCGCGCTGGCCGTGTTCCATGGCGAATTATAGGACAGCTTCATGACCTGATCTGCAATCGCATCGGCCATATCCTGCCTGGCATATCCGATCTGGGAACACCACATGCCGCCGGGCCCGTCGATCAGTTTCCGCCCGTTCTGGTCATAGACATAGATGCCTTCCGCAGAGGCAGAGATGGTGCGATCCGCGCTGCCAAACTCCGCCATTCCTTCCCAGGGGTGCATGAAATGGGTGTTGTCATAATCGCGGATGGTTGCGGCTGAATTGCTAAGCGACTTCATAACGGGTGTCTCCAAAATATTGAACTTAATACAAGGCTGGTTAGCACAGGGCAGGCGGTGTCGCCGCGCGGCGCGGGTTGTTAAAGAAGGGACGGTCCGCAATTTTCGCCGGAACCATGGCGCGGTCATACTTCCCTTCCTTGTCATGATAGATCTCAACCTTGAGATCCGTCGTGATATCGATGCCAAAGGGGGCCTTCAGCATGGCCAGCGCCAGATTGCGTTTGCAGATCGGCGACCATAGGGCCGACGTGATCAGGCCGGCCTCCGTCTTCCCCTTGTGATAGACCAAGGCCTGATGGGCTGGCTTGTTCCCATCGATTTCCAGGGCGACCAGAGCATAACGTGGCCCAGTTTCCTTAGCCTTCAGCAAGGCGCGGCGGCCATTGAAATGCCCCTTATCGAAATGCACCAGCCAATCCAGGCCCAAATCAAACGGGGTGCGCCCCCGGGTCGGGCGCAGTGCATGATGAATGGATTGGAACTCAACACCAGTCACCATAAACCCGGCTTCAATGCGGGCCATATTCAGTGCGTCATAGCCAATCGGGCGTAACCCTAAATTCCGACCGGCGCTCATCAGTCGATCATACAGGGGCAGCGCATTTTCTGCGTCAGCCCACAGTTCGTATCCCAGATCACCTGTAAACCCGGTTCGGGAAATCATGATGTCACCATCGAAATGCTGAATATCAAAAGGCTTCATGCCCTCTGTGCCCTCAAAACCGGCGGCTTTCAGAACGGAATAGCTGGTTGGCCCCTGCATCGACAGGCCAACCACGGTCTCGCTTTCATCGGTCAGGGTGACATCAAAACCCCAGGCGACATCACACAGCCAGGTATATTGCGGTTCCTGACAGCACAGGCGGAAATGGGTGTCGGTGAAGCGGAAGATGGTTCCATCATCAATGGTACTGCCATCTTCGTCACACCAGACGGCATAGCCGACACGATTGTCCTTCAGCTTGCGCACATCCCGGGTCAGCAGACGATTGACCACGGTTAAGGCGTCGGGCCCTTCAATTCTGTATTTATGCATGGGCGATAGATCAAATAGGGTCGACTGATTGCGGATCGCGAAATATTCGCTTTCCACCGATTGAAACTTGCGGGCAGACAGGAACCCGGACCAGCCCATCCAATCCTGGGTGATATTCGCAGGTTCCAGACGCGCGTGGAAAGGGGTTGGCACCAAACCGCGTGGCACCTGGACGGGGGTCTGTCGCATGGTTGAATTCTTAAGAACCTTGTTCATCACGCAGCCTTCCGTTTCAAACCGGCCAGCACCGCATCGGCGGCATTCAGGCCCGGCAGCGCCGTAACGTCACCACCGGGATGGGCCGATGCGCCGCACAGAAACAGGCCCGATACCGGCAGGGCATAGCGTTCCATGCCAGGGGCGGGGCGCATCATCAGCATCTGATCGGCAATTAATTCGCCATGGTGCCAATGACCGCCCGGTGCGCCGGTTTCGATCTCGATATCCTGGGGGCTGATCACTTCCCGCGCGGTGACACTATCGGCCAGTCCGGGGGCGACCTTATCCAGGGCGGCGATAACGCGATTGCCCAGATCGGTATTGCTGTTGGTATCCCAGCCCTGTTTCAACTCGTAGGGTACATATTGGACGATAGCGGACAGGACATGATGGCCGCCAGTCGTGATGGAAGGATCGCTGAGGCTGGGCACCACGGCTTCGAAAATTACATCGTCTGGTAGACGGCCATATTTCGCGCCGTTATACCCCAGTTCCAAGGCATCCATGGACGGGGCCATCACCCAGCGTGCTGCGGCAAGGCTTTCATCCAGACCCGTAATTTTCGGGGCGTTGGAAAGGGCCAGATTGACCTTCGCGACAGCACCCTTGGTGCGAATATGCCGGACACGACGCACCATTTCCGCATCATAATGGAGAATATGGGACAGGTGCATCGTGGTTTTCGGATCCAGGCTGGACAGGACCTGATCACAGGCCAGCCTGCTGCCATCCTGAAGCACAATGCCGGTCACTTGATCATTGGCCACGCTGATTTCAAAGACTTTGCTGTTACAGCGAATTTCAACGCCCGCCGCGATGGCGGCATTGGTGAAACTGGCCGCCAGCGCGCCCATGCCCCCTTTTGGCAGGCTGCGCCGCGCCCCTTCCCGCATGCGGGTCAGAAGGCTCAACATCGTACCCGGCGCGCGCGGCCCCATGTGACCGCCAAGGATGGCATCAAACCCAAGAACACCGGCCAAAGGTCCGTCCGTGATTTCATCCAGAACGGCGTCATAGACATTCGACAACGCGACCCGCATGAATTCACGCAGGTCATCCTTGCCCTGCAACCGCATGTTCAGGCCGATTTTTCCCAGATCAAGCGCTTGACGCCATCCGCCCCCGGTCAGGGCTGGCGGGGCCTGTCTTGAAATCTGCGCGATGCCCGCTGCAAATTTTGTCAGTCGTTTGGTTAAGGCCTGATATTGGGCGGCGTCTGGATGGGGGGTGCCATCGGCATAATGGACTGTGCCACCCTGCAACACGACGTGTCGACCTGTCGGGCACAAGGCAATGGTTGGCATGTCACTTACAGCGGGTGTGCACCCATGATCCTGCAGGCCCAAAGCCTTGATTTCCGGTGTGCCCAGTCCCATCAGCAAATGGGCAAAGCGGGGTGCGAAAACACCGGGTTCCAATTCACTCTGGGCAATGGCGCCACCTGGTGTTGCTGCTTGCTCCAGAACCAGAACCTTTTGTCCGGACTGGGCCAGTCGCGTTGCGGCCGCCAGGCCATTATGTCCTGCCCCAATGATGATGGTGTCATAGTTGCTCATGCCGCACGCTGCCCGCGACCCAGGTCGCTTAAGATTTCCCGTGCCGCATTTGCACCGGGGGCCGCCATAACGCCACCGCCGGGATGGGTGGAAGATCCGCACATATACAGTCCTTTGATCGGGGACCGATATTGCGCATAGCCCGGCACCGGTCTGTTAAACAGCAATTGGTCGAAGGTCAGTTCGCCCTGGAAGATATTGCCTTCTGTCAGGCCGACTTCCCGTTCGATATCCCAGGGGCTGCGCACTTCCTTATGGACGATCAGGTCCCGGAAATTGGGGCTGTATTTCGCAATCTTGGAAATCACGGATTCGGCCATGGCGTCCCGGTTCGGCCCATCCCAGCTTTCGCCATTCGCCAGCTCATAGGGGGCATATTGCACAAAGACCGTCATCATATGCTTGCCCGGCGCGGCCAGCGTCGGATCGATCAGGGAGGGGATCAGCATGTCGAAATAGGGGTCCTTGGACCAGCGCCCTGCCTTCCATTCGTCATAGGCCTGTTCCAATTCGTCCAGCGATTGGCTGGCATGCATGTCGCCCTGGGTCAGAATTGTTCCCTTCGGCAGGGACGGGAAGTCCGGCATGCCATCCAGGGCGATGTTCAACTTGGCTGAAGAACCGCGGATTTTGAACCGCTTCACGGCCTTGACGAAATCATCGCTCAATGTACCGTCTTCCACATGATTTAGGAAGGTGCGGCGGACATCCATGTTGGAGACCACGGTTTTCGCCGTAATCTCATCGCCATTGTCCAGCGCGACCCCGATCACCTCGCCCTCTCGGCATAGGAATTTCTCAATGCCGTTGCCCGCGCGGATTTCGCCGCCTGCTTCCTTGAAGGCAGAGGCCAGGGATTGGCTGACGCCGCCCATGCCGCCCCGGCTGAAGCCCCAGGCACCGATGCTGCCATCGACTTCCCCCATATAGTGATGCAGCAGGACATAGGCCGTTCCCGGCGAATAAACGCCAAGGCCTGTGCCGATAATGCCACTGCCAGCCAGATGGGCCTTCAGGATTTCGCATTCAAAGAACTCATCCAGGAAATCTGCGACGGAGGCTGTGTAGAATCTCAGCGTATCGGCCATCTGGCGCGGGCCCATATCATGGAACCGCTTCAGCAAATACAGTAATTCCTGAATATCGCGCGGGCGCATCCGCACAGGGTCTGGCGGGCTGCGCAATAAAAGGGGGCGAATGAAGCGGCATTGCTGCAGCACAAAGCGGGAAAACCGGTCATAGGCATCCGCATCGCGGGGCGAATGGCGCTTAATCTCCCGGCGCAGCGCATCGTGGTCCGCATAATAACCGAAATAGTCGCCATTCTCCATAAAGGACAGGCCGCCCTCATAGGGGGTCACCTGCAGGCCATGGCGACCCAGATCCAGGTCGCGTGCCACTTCGGGGCGCAGCAGGCTGCAGACATAGGAACAGTTGGAATAGGTCCAGCCGGGATGCAATTCGCGGCTGACCGCCGCGCCACCGATCCAATCGTTCTTCTCAACGATCAGGGTTTTCAGGCCAGCCCGCGCCAGATAACAGCCCGCCGTCAGGCCATTATGGCCTGCGCCTACAACAATCGCATCATACTGATTTGCCATAACCCATCCGCGCGGCACGCACACCGCCTCTTATTATCCAATCTAAAGGATAACAGAGGATGGCAATCAGCGTCCATTCTTTTTTTTGAGCGCTTATTTAAATAAAGTGATCAGCTGATGAAAGGCGCGTATTCTAGGGGGCAGCAGATGGTATGGGTCACAGTAGCTTTCGGCCCTCAGCAAAGACTTGCACCCATTGCTTCACCTCAATCGTATCGCGCAGGCCGGTCGGCCAGAACGGGTCGGACTTAATCAGGTGCCATGCATCTTCAGTGGAATTGACGTCCACAAGCCACAGCCCACCTGTGATTGACCCATCCTTGTCCTTCAATGGGCCTGCCGCTTGAATGATGCCCTTATTCTGCATCAGAAAATCCAGGTGATTGGCCATGTGGCGTGTACGAATGTCTGGGTCAGCGTTTGGGTTGTCTTGAAACAGTATCGTGTGAAGCATGATATCCTCCTGTTGATGAGGTCTAAACTTCAATCTGCGAAATTGCATTTTCAATGCGTTAATTTGCATCTATCATCTGCAATTATGCAGGATCAAAATTGGAATGATTATCGCATCCTCCTGGCCATTGCGCGGGGGCAGTCCGTTTCGGCGGCGGCTTCTCTGTTGGGGGTCAATGCCACAACAATTTCCCGCAGATTGAAGGGGCTGGAAGAAAAGTCAGGCACGCCCCTATGCCTGCGGGATCGAAATGGAATATTGAGACTGACGGAAACAGCGACCGCGTTGGTGGAACAAGCAGAGGGGATGGAACGGTTCGCAAAGGAGGCTGATAAGCTGCTGGGGCAGGAGTCGATCCTGGGGGGAACAATTCGACTGACCGCCGTTCCGTTCATCCTGACCAGGATCATTGTGCCGAATATCGGTCGCTTCATCGAAGCCTATCCCAATATTCAAATCAGTCTTATGCCGGAAAACAAAAATCTTAGCCTGACCCGTCGAGAAATTGATCTGGCAATCCGGTTTGGTGAGCCAAGGGAGGGAGGGCACGCCGTATTGGCCCAAAGAATTGGGCGCATGTCCTTCTCTGCTTATACGACACGGGCCTTTCCCGATTTACCTTTAGGGGATCGACCATGGTTGACTTATGATCCGGTGGTGGGTCATTTGCCGCAGGCCAAATGGACTGAAACAGTCGCTAAATCATACAAGGGTCGGCCCGCCGGCATCTTGATGCATGATTTGGAAACGGCATTTGCGACAGTCACAGAAATGCCCGTATGTGCAATTTTACCAGATATTATTGCTGGTTCAGATAAGCGCCTAATCAGGGTTGAGGGGCCAACCGCCATGGAAACAATGACGCGCGATGTCTGGCTGATGCGACACAAAGATATGCGGGGCCTTGACCGGATAGAGGCCATGACGGACTGGCTAACAACCTCCCGGCTTTTTGGCTAAAACTGACTTCTATCGGCAGGCCGCGCACAGGCCCCGTAGTTCCAGGGTCGTTCTAGTCGGGGTGAAATTTTCTGACTTTGCCCAATGTGCCAGATACTCGTCCAGGGAAGGATCGGTAAATTCCGTTACCTTGCCGCAGGATTCACAGATTGCAAACGCAGTCTGGGCTGCCTCTTCTGGGTGATCGTGATTGCAGGCAACGAAGGCATTCAGGCTTTCCAGCCGATGGGCCAGGCCGAATTCCAGCAATCGGTCCAGCGCACGATAAACCTGAACCGGCGCGCGCAGCCCATCATCGCGCAGTTGATCCAGAATGGCATAGGCGCTGAGCGGCTGATCCGTTGCATTCAGGATGCCATAGACCAATGCCTCATTTTTCGTCAGCGCACGGGGCGGTGAGGTGTCCTGATGGGAATGGTTCATAGCATGACTTTCTTTCAGAGGCGACGCAGGCGCTGTCGAAGAGCGACAGAGGGTAGTGCTAAACTAACCAGAAAGGCAATAAAGGTCGCAACGACAATCGATGGGCCAGAAGGTGTGTCCCATTCCAGCGATCCGAATAATCCACCCACAACAGACAAGGCCCCGATCCCGGCGGCCAGCACGGCCATCTGTTCTGGGCCGGTGGCGAACCGCCTGGCCGCAGCAGCTGGAATGATCAGCAGCGCGGTGATCAGTAAGACGCCAATCACCTTGATTGCGATTGCGATCGTCAGGGCCAGCAGGATAACGAAAAAGGCGTTGATTCGGTCCGGTCCAACCCCTTCCGCTTCTGCAAGTTCACGGTTCACCGTGGTCGCGAATAAGGGACGCCAGATCACGATCAAGGCGATCAGAACAGCCGCTCCACCCGCATAAATAACCGCTATATCGGTCTTCGACACGGCCAGAATATCCCCAAACAGCACGCCTTGCAGGTCCAGCCTGACCCAGGTCAGAAAGGCGATGCAAACCAGCCCCAGCGCCAGGGCCGAATGGGACAGCAGCCCTAGGATCGAATCAGAGGACAGGCTGGCCCGGCGTTGCAGGTATAACAATGACAGGGCGATCAGCGCAGAAACCAGAAAGACAGACAGGGTCGAATTGATGGATAATATGTAAGACAGCGCCAGACCCAAAAGCGACGAATGCGCCAGCGTATCGCCAAAATAAGCCATACGCCGCCAGACCACGAAACAGCCTAACGGTCCAGCAACAAGCGCAATGCCAATGCCTGCGATTATTGCGCGGGTGAAGAAATCATCCAACATGGCCATTCCCCCCGCTTTTCGGTGTTTCATGGGAATGATCGTGCGGTTCATGGCAGGTTTCGGTAATGCGGCCATCCTGTTGCCGGACGCGCCCGTCTGGCAGGTGGGTGTGATCATGATGGTGGGCATAGACAGCAATAGACGCCGCGCGCGGCCCGAACAGCTGCAAATATGCCGGATCTTCCGCAACAGATTGCGGGGTGCCGCTGCAACACATATGGCCGTTCAGGCACAGGACGGTATCGGTCGCCGCCATCACCACGTGCAGGTCATGCGATATCAATAGGATGCCACAGCCGATCTTGTGGCGAATTTCATCGATCAGGGTGTATAAGGCTGCCTCCCCCGCGACATCGACACCCTGGACAGGTTCGTCCAGCACCAACAGATCGGGTTTGCGGGCCAGGGCGCGGGCCAGCAGCGCCCGTTGGAATTCACCACCCGACAAGGCACCGACTTCTGACTGGGCCAGATGCCCGATCCCAACCTCTTCTAACGCCGCCCGCCGGTCGGCCCTGGAAATCCGACCAGTCAGAGACATCAACCGATCAACGGTCAGGGGTAGGGTCCAATCTATCGCCAGTCGCTGGGGGACATAGCCAATGCGCAGNTNNGNCGCNCGGGTGATNGATCCCTCNTCNGGCTTNATCACCCCCAGAACCGTCTTCACCGTTGTGGATTTCCCCGATCCGTTGGGGCCGATCAGAGTGATGATTTCCCCCTTCCGCACCGTCAGATCAATGCCCCGGATCAGCCACCGGCCATTTCGCTGAACGCCAATCTGCTGTGCCTGTACCAATATATCGGCCATTTTCTGACCCTTGGAATACAGTGAGGAAACAGGGGGTGTAGACTGCTTTGGCAAGCCATCTATTGCATGGCTGTTTCCTGGCATAATGTGGTTCTTTCCGCATATCAGGGCAGATGATGGTCAAAAGCGGGCATTGGATCACTTCGTGCGCTGGCACAGGGTATTCCCACTTGATTGACTATTTATCATACGTTATACCGTAACGCAATTCATGTAATGATGTAACATTTCACTGGGAGTCGCGGTTATGATGCTTCGAAGGGTGGGTAACAAGATCAGTGGATTAGCGGCTTTACTTGGGCTGATGATGAGCGGTCTTGCATCCGTGTCTGTTGCAGACACATCGCCATCGGTTGTGGTGTCGATAAAACCGATCCATTCCCTTGTCGCTGGTGTTATGCAGGGTGTTGGAACGCCAAGCTTGCTGGTGACGGGGGCAGGATCGCCGCATACATATTCCTTGAAACCATCCCAAGCGGAAGCCCTGCAGCAGGCAGACGTTATATTCTGGGTGGGGCCCGGTTTGGAAACCTTCCTGAAAAAACCTGTTGAGACATTGGGTCTTAACGCGGTCTCCGTCGCCCTGTTGCAGTCGCCCGGTGTTACGGTCCTGCCACCCCGGGACAAGCACGACTTTGGGGAGGCACATCATGACGAAAACCATGATGCAGGCCATGATGATGATCATAAGAAAGGGCATGATCATGAGGAAGAACATAACCATGAAGAAGGGCATGACCATGGTGGCGTAGATCCTCATATCTGGCTGGATCCGCAGAATGCCATCGCACTGGTGCAGGCCATCGCAGCAACCCTTGCTGAAAGGGACCCCGCCCATGCCGTGCAGTACCAGGCGAATGCGAAGAGCCTGGAATCGCGGATTGTGGTCCTGGATAAGACCCTGTCTGTTGCACTGGCACCCATCGCGGACCAGCCCTTTGCTGTGTTTCATGACGCCTATCATTATTTCGAGGATCACTATGGCCTTCATGCCGTTGGCATGCTGACGCTTAACCCGGAATCAAATCCCAGTGCAGAACGGGTTCAGGCATTGCAGGAAACACTCAGCACCAGCGGTGCCAGGTGCATTTTCTCGGAGCCTCAATTTCCATCGAAACTGGTTTCAATAGTGACAAATGACAGCGGTATCGCGTCGGGAGTACTCGACCCATTGGGGGCGGCGCTTACGCCCGGTACAGATCTGTATTTTACCCTGATGCAGGATATAGCGGACGGATTACGCGGCTGCCTTTCCGCAACAAAGTGAAGAACGGCCAATACAGGCCACAGGATTATTCTCACCGGCGCTGAACATTGACATTACTTTATCAATGTTCAGCGCCGTAATATGTGGCTTTCGGTATAAAAACATTAGCAAAAAAAGGTTAATGTAAAAAATAAAGATGAACAATATCAACACATAAGCAATTTAAGTTATTTTTAGATCATGTAAAATGAATATTAAAATATTAATATTTTTTATTTCTGATATAGTAAAAATCGAATGATCGAACCCTGCATTTTCACATCGATTATTTCTTCATGAAAGACGCAGATGACGATTCGACATCCACGGTCATTTTCCACAATGGCTAGACTT
>NZSA01000090.1 GCA_002696645.1 Rhodospirillales bacterium
AGACTGCCAAAGAAACGCTCCAGCCGCTCGGCAGACACGGCGATGGATTTGCAATGAAGAACTCTGTTCAGCGGGGCAAGCATATAACCTCTCCGTTCAAAAATAGGACCCCTCATCGTTACCGCAAATGCGAATCATTCGCAAATACTATTTATCTTCATTTTCGCATTTCATTGATCTGGATTGCCGCCCGGTCATCGGCGTGATACCGGCACGGGATGGGTGTCGATCCGATCCATCACCGGGTCGAGGGTCTGTGGAGACGAAGATATGGTCCGCGCGCTGCAGGAAAGTTGGACATTGTTCCTGGGGCTGTTGCTGTTGATGATCAGCAACGGGCTGCTGGTGACATTGCTGACACTGCGCGGCGCGGAATTGGGATTTTCCCAGACGACCATCGGGATAATGCAAGCCTGCTATCCATTAGGGGCTCTGTTTGGCTGTGTCGTTGTACCCCGATTGATTGAGCAGGTCGGGCATATCCGAACCTTTGGCGCGCTCGCCTCCCTGTGTTCCACAGCCGCCCTGATCCATATGCTGACCCAGGACCCTTTCAGTTGGTCGGCAATGCGCTTTCTGGCGGGGTTTTGCTTCACCGGCCTGTATGTCATCGCCGAAAGCTGGCTGAACGCGCGGGCCCAAAATCAGAACCGCGCCGCCATTCTGTCGATCTATTTCATTGTCCAGACAGGGGGATCGGCCAGTGGCGTGGCAATGGTCGGCCTGCCGGACCCATCGGGTGGCTTGCTATTCGCGATCACTTCAATCCTGGTATCGATCTGCCTGGTACCGATGCTGATCACCCGGGTCAAAGCCCCGGAGTATAGCGCCCCCGATCGCCTGTCGATCCGCACCCTGATTGGCATATCCCCCATGGCGGTCAGCGGCGCAGTACTGAATGGGATGGCCCAGGTTGCTTTATTCGTCGGTCTTCCCCTCTATGGACTGGCGCGCGGCATGTCAGATGGACAGGCAGCGTCTCTGCTGGTTATCGTCACACTCAGCGGGGCGATATGCCAGTTTCCCATCGGCTGGTTATCAGACCGGATGGATCGCCGCTTGGTGGTGGCCGGGGCCTCCCTGATTGGGGCTGGCTTCTTTGCGCTCTTGGCTGTAGGGCCAACGGGGATTTGGCTTTACGCCGCCCTGGCAGGAATGGCGGCTGTGACATTCCCGATCTACTCCCTGTGTGTTGCCCATGCCAATGACCGATTACAGCCCAACCAGATTGTGCCCGCCAGCGGCACCCTGGTCATGGCGTTGAATGTCGGCAGCCTGATCGGGGCACTGCTGGGACCCGCTGCAATCCGCATGTTTGGCGCATCGGGATTCATGATCTTTATGGCTGGGATTGCGCTGACCACCTTTGGCATCGCTTGGCTGAGGACCAGTCGCCGCGCCGCGCCGCTGGAAACTGGCCCAACCACAGCAATCGCCGCCGTAGGGGCGCAGGGAATCGGAGAATTGACGCAACCAGACCACTCAGCCGACCGATGAAATGAAACACTCTGGATAAAGATAAAAGCAGGGTAGGTCCTCAGCACTACCCTTTCGCAACAGGAGATCACAATGGCCCCCCGCAATATCCTGATCGTCATGGCAGACCAGCTAACGCCCTTCATGGTGGGATGTTATGGCAATCCCGTGGTGAAGACACCCCATATGGATGCACTGGCGGCACAGGGGGTGCGGTTCGATGCGGCCTATAGCAACAGCCCGCTGTGCACACCTGGTCGCTATGCCTTTATGACGGGCCAGTATATTTCCCGCTTTGGGGGATGGGACAATGCGGCCTATTTGCCGTCGACCGTGCCGACCTTCGCCCATTATCTGCGCCTGATGGGGTATCGCACCGGGCTTGCGGGCAAGATGCACTTTGTGGGGGCAGATCAGCTTCACGGCTTTGAAGAGCGCCACACCACGGATGTGTATCCGGCGGATTTCGGCTGGGTGCCAGACTGGCGCTCACCAGAAAAGCGGATTGACCTGTGGTATCATAATATGTCGTCAGTGGTGCAGGCAGGTCCGGCCTCCATTACCAATCAATTGGCCTATGATGATGAGGTCGGGGCGGCGACGCTGCGGGCGATTTATGATGCAGCCCGGACAGAAGACGAACGCCCCTTCTGCTATGTCGCCAGCTTTATTCATCCCCATGATCCCTATGCGGCGCGCCCCAGCTATTGGGATCTGTATGACGATGCGGATATTCCCATGCCGCACGCGCCCCGCCCCAATGCTGCTGATAACGACCCCCACAGCCTGCGCCTGGAACATGCCATTGCACTGGATGCCGTTGATATTGATGATGCTGATATCCGCCGCGCGCGCCGGGCCTATATGGCCAATGTATCCTATGTCGATGACTGGCTGGGCAAGCTGGGCGCCGCGCTGGTGGAAACCGGTCAGGCGGACGATACCGCGATCCTGCTGGTTTCCGATCATGGAGATATGCTGGGCGAACGGGGCCTGTGGTACAAGATGACCTTCCGCGAATGGGCCTGCCGTATTCCCATGGTGCTGCATGTGCCAGGCCGCGCCGGGCAGGGTGTCAGCATCGCCAATCCGGTCAGTCAGGTGGACGTAACCCCAACCCTGCTGCAATTAGCCCATGAAGCCACCGGCGCGCCCATTCCGGACGCCATCGATCCATTGGATGGAACCAGCCTGCTGCAGTTTGTGGATGGCACGACACAGCGCGACACCACGGTGGCAGAATATACCGCGGAAGGCACCGGTCAGGCGATGCTGATGCTGCGGGATGGCTCCTGGAAATACATCTGCTGTCCCGGTGATCCCGATCAATTGTTCGACCTGGCATCTGATCCAAATGAAGAAATCAATCTGGCCGATGCTGCCGAACAGGCCCCGCGCATGGCCGACTTTCGCGCCCGGGCACAGGCCCATTGGGACCCGGCGGATATCCATGCCCGTGTGCTGGACAGCCAGAACCGCCGCCGCGTCCTGTCAGCCGCATTGCGCATCGGTCAGCATACCGGTTGGGACTGGCAGCCCAAACGCGACGCGACACAGGAATATACCCGCAGTCATATGGACTTAACGTCTCACGACATCACCAGCCGCTCCCCTCGCCCGGTTCCGTTCAAACCGAAATGGAGCTAAAGATCGACAAGACTGAATACAGGAAACTCTTTAACAGGAAGCATCGATATGTTAATAATTTCTGAATTATTTAACATATCGAGCAAACATGTTAAAACAATCCTATGAAATACCCACACTTCCCCTGGATATTGATGTCGAGTCGAAAGCTGTTCTGAAAGCGCTTTCGACGGCACATCGATATCTTGCTGAAGTCAAAGGGCGCGCCGCCTCAATCCCTAACCAGGGCATTCTGATCGACACGCTGACCTTGCAAGAAGCAAAGGCCAGTTCGGAAGTTGAAAATATAGTCACGACTCAGGATGACCTGTTTAAGGCCGACCCTATTATGGGCTCCCCCGATTCACCTGCCGCAAAGGAAGTCGCGCGATATCGTGAGGCGTTGAAAGTAGGCTTTCAGGAAATTGCCGCATCGCACGGCAATATAACCAACAATACCTTAATCGCGATGTTTCGTATCTTGAAATCCAGAGAGGACGGATTTCGCAGAGTACCTGGCACCGCTTTGAAAGAGGGGGTCACGGGGAGGGTCGTGTATGTTCCACCTCAAGAGTTCGATGTCGTTCAGCGATGCATGGCGAATCTTGAGCAATATGTGAACGATCCACCGGTTTCGGAACTGGACCCGATCATCAGGATGGCGATTATCCATCATCAGTTTGAGAGCATACATCCTTTCCCGGATGGAAATGGCCGGATCGGCCGCATCCTGAATGTGCTGTACTTAACAAAAATGGGATTGCTGGACACACCGATCCTCTACTTAAGCCGCCACATCACCAAAACCAAGATGGAATACTATACCCGCTTGCAGGCAGTCCGGGATGCTGGCGACTGGGAAGGATGGATCCTGTACATCCTGACGGCTGTTGCAGAAACGTCAAAGACCACTCTTGTGCTCATGACGGGCATTCGGGATTTGATGGCGGAATACAAAAACACACTGCGCCAAAAATTGCCCAAGATTTACAGCCAAGACTTGCTGAACAATTTATTTCGACACCCCTATACACGCATCGAATATATACAAAACGATCTTGGCGTATCGCGCCAAACCGCGGCAAAATATTTGGATATGCTGGCCGATGCCGAATTTGTGACAAAAGTGACTCAGGGGCGCAGCAATTATTATGTAAACACCAGACTTATCAACTTGTTCATTCAGGCCGCTGCGTAACGCCTGATCAACACACGCTCAAACCAAAGGCAGACCTATACAACGCGGTTTTGTGCAAGGGCTAACAGGGCGTCCAGGTCACAATGGGTTTCCATGTGATCTGCCAGGCCGTCCAGGGTTCGTTCGACCACGGTATCATAGGCTGTGGATTGGACGCGTCCATCGCGGAACCGGTTCAGATACGCATTGCGGAATGTATCATCGGCAAAGATACCGTGCAGATAGCAGCCCGCGATTTGGCCGGATGCGGCAATGGCCCCGTCCGGCTTGCCATCGATTTCGACCATCGGGACCGCGCAACCCGGCCCCTCGGTCTTGCCCATATGCATTTCATACCCGCGGATCGCAGCCCCCGTCGTCAGGTCCACCCCCGTCACCTGAACCAGTCGCTTTGGCCCCTTCAGCACGGTTTCGACGTCCAGATGCCCCAATCCTTCGATTGTACCGGGGGGGCCTTCGATGCCTTCGGGATCCGCGATCCTTTGACCCAGCATCTGATAGCCGGCGCACAGGCCCAGAACCGATCCACCCCGGCGAAGATGCGCGGCCAGGTCGATATCCCACCCATTGCGCCGAAAATCCTGCAAATCGGCGATTGTCGCCTTTGATCCAGGGATCAGCACCAGGTCAGCATCCCCCGGCAGGGCCTGACCCGGCGACACGACGACCAGGGTAACATCCGGTTCTGCACGCAAAGGGTCCAGATCATCAAAATTCGCAATCCGGCCCAGTCTGGGCACGGCAATCTTAATTGGGGCGGCACCATTGCCTTGGGTTGCCATCGCCCCCCGATCCATCGCCACAGCATCTTCTGCAGGCAGCAGATGCGCATCAGGAAACCAGGTCAATACACCGAAACACGGCAATCCAGTTCGGCCTTGGATGGCAGTCAGCCCATCATCGAATAAGGAAACATCACCGCGAAACTTATTGATCAGATACCCCCCCAACCGTGCCTGTTCAGAGGGTTCCAGCACCATATAGGTGCCAACCACAGAGGCGATCACCCCGCCCCGATCAATGTCAGCGACCAGGATTACCGGCAGATCCGCCGCCTCAGCAAAGCCCATGTTGGCGATATCACCGGCGCGCAGATTGATTTCGGCCGGGCTTCCAGCCCCCTCGACCAGGACCAGATCGACATCCCGGGCCAGGATATCAAAACTCTCCAAAGCTTTCGGCAGCAAGGTGGATTTCAGGCCATAATAATCCCGTGCCTTGGCGGTGCCAAACACATGCCCCTGCACAATGATTTGCGATCCATAATCTGATTGGGGTTTCAGCAGGATTGGATTCATATGCACAGACAAGGGCTGTCGGGCGGCCAAGGCTTGCAGTGCCTGTGCGCGCCCGATCTCTCCGCCATCCGGGGTGACGGCGGCATTGTTTGACATATTCTGCGGTTTAAACGGGGCGACGCGCAACCCACGACGGGTATAGGCACGCGCCAAGCCGGCCACCAGCAGACTTTTCCCAACATCCGAGCCCGTGCCCTGAAGCATCAGGGCCGGGCAATGGGGCGCATGCGCCATAAACCCGCCCTGTCTATTGTTTGGTCATCAATTCCTTCAGGGTTTGGCGCAATTGATCCGCCTGTGGATTTCCAACCACCCCCTTCAAGACGATTTCACTGGGCGTTACGGATTGTCCATAATATTCGCGGTTCAGGGTTTCCCGGGGCACAAGCGCGGTTCCTTCAACATTAAAGCCAAGAAATGCGCCTTTTGAGATGGAATAGGCAATGACATCCGCATCCATGTTGCTGGTGGTGGACGCTTCCGCGCCACTGCCATAGGGACCAATCGCGCCGGAAATTTCGCCGCCGATCTGAACCTGATCGTCCAGAATGGCTTGCAATCCGCGCCCGGTCATCACGATCAACAGCATCTCTGACGACTGCCCGCCAAATTGCAGCCCGAAAGAGGCAGACCCAATCGACAGGAAGGCCGGATAGCTCCATTCATTATTTGCGCCGCGCGCCATCAGAATCCCCGATCCGCCTTCTCCGCCAATCAAAAAACCACCCTTCAACATAGACGGGATAACCACAACAGCTTTCGATTCGCGCAGATAATGGCGCACATATTTCGAAAATTCGGGATGATCCCACATATTCTTGATGGTAAATTCTGATTTGACCACCAGTTGTTCGGCATCTTCGACCCGTGCCTGGGCTTGAAGTGTGGAGGTCAGACTGACGGCCAGAAACAGCGCAATCGTCCCGATGAACTGTGCTATGGATCGCATGGATTAAATCCTTTCCTGCAAACGCGCGCCAGACGGCGACGCGGCTTAAAATTCAATCCCGATCTGCGCCTTCACGCCGGACCGGAAGGGATGTTTGATCTGCGTCATTTCTGTGACCAGGTCTGCAATCTCGATCAACTCTTCCTTGGCGTTGCGACCGGTGATGACGACATGCAGCATGTCACGACGGGCCTGAAGCGTGTTTAGGACCTCTGCCAGATCCAGATAATCATAGCGCAACACGATGTTCATTTCGTCCAGGATCACCATGTCGAAACTGGGGTCCGCCATGGCTTCCTTTGCGAAATCCCAGGCCGCCGTCGCCGCCGCAATATCACGGGCGCGATCTTGCGTGTCCCAGGTGAATCCTTCGCCCATCGCCTTCATCACACACAGATCGGGGAAATGTTTCAGAACTTCGCGTTCCCCCGTGTTCCACACACCTTTGACAAATTGAACGATACAGACCTTTTTACCATTGCCAACAACGCGCGCAGCAAGGCCCATGGCAGCCGTGGTCTTGCCTTTGCCCTTGCCGGTATGGACCATCAAAAGGCCCTTTTCGATGGTCTTTTCCGCCAGCATCTTGTCGCGGGCGGCTTTCTTCTTGGCCATCTTTTCGGCGTGGCGTTGATTGATTTCGTCTTCGGTCATGCCATCGGTTTTCATACCGGTCCGTATCCCCAAATTGAATCTGCAGCCCCAATCAGCGCAGAACTTCCTATCCCGCCGAATTTCGCACGATTCGAGCATCCGACCAGGGAGATTTAAGGCTGAAATTGAGGCAATTTTGAGATCAGGATGGCCCAACGGGCCAATAAACAGCCGCAGGCCGCCTATTCTGCTGCTAAGGCTGGCGTCGAACTGCGCTGTGACAGGGCAACTGTTTCCTGCTGAGCCTTCGCCGCAGCGGCTTCTTTTTCACGGGCGATCCGGGCCTGTTCCATTTCCATCTGGCGCAGCCGATATTCAGCGTTGCGAAGACGTTTGCGCAAGGAACCCGCGCCAACAAAGGCCGCGATCGCACCGATAAGAAATCCGAAAATCAAAACAATGAACAAGGCCAACGCCGTGGGCATGGTGACTTCAGTGGTAAAAGGCCACAGCCGCAACGTCATGATATCTGTATTGGAAACAGCGAAAGAAATCGCCACCAGCAGAATTGGCACGGTGATGATTAGACCAAACAGCTTTGAAATCTGTCGCATTCGCCTATCTGTTCCTCCGGCCTTCGCCATGATACCCGCCCTAGCCGTCACATGACTTCGCGGGGGTTAAGACCGATAAAGACCTGATCGATTGAATGAAAGCCGGATCAATCCGCGTTCAGGCGTTCCCGCAATTGCTTGCCGGTCTTAAAGAAAGGCACCGACTTCGCCTCGACGGAAACAGCCTCTCCCGTGCGGGGATTGCGACCGGTGCGAGAGTCACGCGCCTTTACGGAAAAAGCGCCAAATCCGCGCAATTCAACCCGGTCACCCTGGGCCAGAGCCTGCGTCACCTCGTCGAATACGGTCGACACAACCCGTTCCACATCCCGTTGAAACAATCCCCGACGCTGAGCGATACGGGCGATTAAATCGGACCGTGTCATATAGTTACTCCCACCTGTTTGGGGCGCATCGGATGATCCTCTTCCTGCGCCAATTTTTGTCCTATCGATATCGCGGCATTTCAGTCAGCGCGTCAAAACAGGCGCTCTTGCTGTCTCAGCCGTGATGATATCGCCCCATTACTCAATTTTTCTAATTTAAAAAACTATCCAACCACCAAACCGGTAAAGAGCGTGCCAAAGCCCTGATTTGCAGTCAAGGACAAACGCCCGATATCGCTCTATTTATTGAATATTTCAGGAAAATGCGAAGACCTGATTCTTCAATCTGGATGGGTCGACACAAAGATACGGGCCGGTCTTCCTGATAGAAAACCGGCCCGATCATTCGTCTTTTAGTTCAGTAGGGGACTTACTCGTCGCCCGACTGTTCTTTCTGCTTCTTCAAGGCCGCACCCAGGATATCGCCCAGGGACGCACCGGAGTCAGAAGAACCATAAGCCGCCATGGCTTCTTTTTCTTCTGCGGTTTCATGCGCCTTGATCGACAGGGTCAGCTTATGGGTGGTCTTGTCGATGGCCGTGATCTTGGCATCAACCTTTTCACCTTCGGCGAAACGGTCAGGACGCTGTTCGGACCGATCCCGGCTCAATTCCGCCTTGCGGATAAAGCCTGGAACATTGTCTTTCACCGTCACTTCGATGCCATTGTCCAGAACCTTGGTGACCGTGCAGGTGACAACTTCACCCTTGCGCAGGCCATCCATGGCTTCTTCGAACGGATCATTTTCCAGCTGTTTGATGCCAAGAGAAACGCGTTCTTTCTCAACATCCACATCCAGGACCTTGGCCTTGACCATGTCGCCCTTGGTATAGGCCGCAAGCGCTTCTTCCGGCGCATTGTGCCAGTCGATGTCGGACATATGAACCATGCCGTCGATTTCTTCGGTCAAGCCAACGAACATACCAAATTCGGTGATGTTCTTGATCTCGCCTTCGATTTCGGCGCCCACCGGATATTTCTCCGTGAAGGTATCCCATGGGTTTTCCTGGCACTGTTTGATGCCAAGGGAGATGCGCCGCTTGTTCGGGTCCACATCCAAGACCATGACATCCACTTCCTGAGAGGTGGATACGATCTTGCCGGGGTGAACGTTCTTCTTGGTCCAGGACATTTCGGACACGTGTACCAGACCTTCGATCCCGGCTTCCAGCTCAACGAATGCGCCGTAGTCGGTGATGTTGGTGACGCGGCCCGAGAACTTGGTGCCGACCGGGTATTTAGCGTCAACGCCTTCCCATGGATCAGACAGCAGCTGTTTCATGCCAAGCGAAATGCGCTGGGTTTCCGAGTTGAAGCGGATAACCTGTACATTGACCGTTTGACCGATTGTCAGCTCTTCCGAGGGATGGTTGATGCGACGCCATGAGATATCCGTTACGTGCAGCAAGCCGTCCACACCACCCAGATCGACGAATGCGCCGTAATCGGTGATGTTCTTGACAACGCCTTCCAGGACTTGACCTTCTTTCAGGTTTTCGACCAGTTCAGCGCGCTGTTCAGCACGGGTTTCTTCCAGCACGGCGCGGCGCGAGACGACGATATTGCCACGGCTGCGGTCCATTTTCAGGATCTGGAAAGGCTGAGGTGTGTTCATCAGCGGGGTGATATCGCGCACGGGGCGGATATCGACCTGGCTGCCCGGCAGGAAGGCAACAGCCCCGTTCAGGTCGACCGTAAAGCCCCCCTTCACGCGTCCGAAGATCACGCCATTGACGCGTTCCTGCTTGTTGAACTGCTCTTCCAGCTTGATCCAGCTTTCTTCGCGCTTGGCCTTTTCGCGGCTCAGCATCGCTTCGCCGTTCTTGTCTTCCATGCGTTCTACGAAAACTTCGACTTCATCGCCCTTTTTCAAATCAGCGGGCTGGCCGGGGCTGCCGAATTCCTTCAGCGCGACGCGGCCTTCGGCCTTCAGGCCGACATCAATCAGGACCATGTCATTGTCGATAGAAATGACGATCCCTTTTACTACAGTCCCTTCAAGCGACTCGTTTTCGCCGAGGGATTCTTCCAGAAGCTGGGCAAAACTTTCATTTGCCATGGTTGTGATGTTCCTTTCAGTCTTGTTTCATTTCCGGCCATCCGGTTGTATCCGGCGGTCTCACCTCAAAATGAATGGGGATGGCTGCACGCTTGAGGCTTATCGTGCCGCCATCATAACAAACCTAACCTTATGGTCTGCTCAGTCGCAGATCCGCGCCCTAGGCACCGTCTGCATCTTCAAGGGCCTCTCTTACCGGTCCCCCGATCAAGCGGAGAGCCTGAGCAAAAGACCGATCGACATCCAGTTCCGTGGTATCCAGCACCACAGCATCCTCTGCCGCTTTCAAAGGGGCCGTCGCACGATTCATATCGCGCGCGTCCCTGGCCTTCAATTCATCCAGAACGCGCGGGTATATACTGGGCGTACCCCGATTGAGCAACTCTTTGTGTCGTCTTTGTGCACGAATATCCACACTGGCGGTTACAAACAGCTTCACCAGCGCGTCCGGACAGATCACTGTGCCAATGTCCCGCCCGTCCAAAATCGCCCCCAATTTGCCATCCGGTGGCGAGGCTGCGAAGTTTCTTTGAAACTCCAACAAGGCCGACCGCACTCCGTCAATAGCGGCAACTTTGGATGCCGCAGAGGCCGCATCATCGCCCAGTAGCTCCGGGTCATCCAGGGTTTGCAGGTCCAAAGCGCGGGCGGCATCAGTGGCCGCATCCTCATCTTCCGGGTCGCCACCAGACCGCACCACCGCCAAACCCACCGCACGATACAGCTTGCCCGTATCCAGATAGGCGAAATCAAATTCTGTCGCCAGTTTACGCGCCACAGTCCCCTTGCCGCTGGCGGCCGGGCCGTCAACGGCGATAATAATGGGCGCATTGGATGACATATCTGGAAACTCCTTCACTCAAATCGACTGTTCAGCCGTGCATGGGCCTCTTCAACCATCGTCTCCACAATACGGGCCGCTGGCTCAATGCTGGCGATCAGACCAATCGCCTCACCACAGATCGGGGCGGATTGTTGCGGATCGCCCGCTTCCAGCGCCGCTGTATAAGCCGGGACGGCGGTTTCCACAACCGCACGCAATTCCTCTTCGTGCCCATGCCACTTCTGGGTAAAAGCATTCTGCTGTACCCGAACCTTGAATTCAGCTGGCCAGTCTTTTTGCCGCACGATATCCACAGCGGTGGTCTGCACGGTATCATCCCCGGTCGCGGGGATAGCGGCCTTACGATGCTGCATCGGGGCCAGCGACTCCAGCGACGCCCAAAACCGCGTACCGACCAGAACCCCGTCTGCGCCAAGCATCAAGGCCGCAGCCAATCCGCGCCCATCGGCAATCCCACCAGCAGCCACCAACAGCGTGTCGGGGGAGTTGGCGGCCAGAAGATCGGCGACCTCCGGCACGAAATTCATCGTGCCGCGCAGGGCGCCATGACCGCCAGCCTCTCCCCCTTGGGCAACGATGACCGTTGCGCCCAGATCCACGGCCTGTCGCACATGCGCGATGGTCTGACATTGGCAGATCAGCGGGACATCAGACTCTGCTATTTTTGCCACAAACGGGCCGGGATCCCCAAAGGAGAGCATGATCGCACAGGGATTGTGGGACAGAACCAAATCCAGCAAATCCGGATTTTGTGCCAAAGACCAGGTGATGAAACCACAACCAACCGCCGTGTTGCCTGCATCTCGAAATGCCTGGCTCAAAAAAGTTGCATCGCCGTAACCGCCACCGATCAGGCCCAACCCGCCAGCCTCACTGACAGCCTTGGCCAATTGCCCCCCGCTGGCACCCGCCATGGGGGCCGATAGAATGGGATGGTCGATTCCAAACTGGCGTGTCAGTCGGGTCGTAATCCGGCCCATCGATTACCCTTTCCGTCCGGAATTAAGCGCCGCCATCAGATCCAGGAAATTCGGGAAGCTGGTGCGGATCGGGGCGGCATCATCGATGGTGACCGGCTTTTTCGTCACCAGCCCCAGGACAAAGAAACTCATGGCAATGCGATGATCCAGATGGGTGGCGACCTTGGCACCGCCGGCAACATCACCGGGGCGGCCTTCGACCTGCATCCAGTCCTCGCCTTCTGTCACCGTCACGCCATTGGCGCGCAGGCCCGTCGCCATCACCGCGATCCGATCAGATTCCTTGACCCGCAATTCGGACACGCCCTGCATCCGGGTCGTTCCTTCCGCTTGAGAGGCGGCAATGCACAGGATCGGATATTCGTCGATCATGCTGGCCGCCCGCTCTGGCGGCACCTCTATCCCATGCAGCGTGGAATGGCGCGCGATCAGGTCGGCAACCGGCTCCCCGCCTGCAACACGCTCATTTTCGACAACAATATCGGCCCCCATTTCCAGCAGGGTTTTGATCAGCCCGATGCGGGTCGGGTTCATGCCGATATTGGGCAGATGCACTTCCGATCCCGGCACCAGCAAGGCCGCCACCAAAGGAAAGGCCGCAGAGGATGGGTCGGCCGGGACCAGTATATCGGCGGCGGTCAATTCCGGCTCCCCCGCAACCGCGATGCGACTGCCCCCGTCGGCCAGGGCCTCACGGCTGACCTTGCCGCCAAAATGGGTCAACATGCGTTCTGTATGGTCGCGGGTGGCAACCGATTCAATCACGGCGGTTTCGCCCCGCGCCATTAGCCCCGCCAGCAGCACGGCAGATTTCACCTGCGCCGAGGGGACCGGCAGTTCATAGGTGATCGGCAGCACCATATCGGCACCCTGGATCATCAGCGGCAGACGCCCGCCGTCGCGCGTTTCAATGCGCGCGCCCATTGCTGTCAGCGGATCAGTCACGCGGCCCATCGGGCGCGACCGCAGAGACGCATCGCCCGTCATCATGCACCGGATGGGATGGCCCGCCAGAATACCCAATAACAGGCGCGCCGCCGTGCCGGAATTGCCCATATCCAGAATATCTTCTGGTTCCCGCAATCCGCCCAGGCCAACGCCGGTGACGGTCCAGGCCCCATCCTGATGGCGTGTGACATCCGCCCCCAACTGGCGAAAAGCGGCGGCTGTCGCCAGCACATCCTCCCCTTCCAGCAGACCTTCGATCTGTGTTGTGCCGACCGCAAGCCCCCCCAACATAACCGCCCTGTGCGAGATTGATTTGTCACCCGGCACCCGCACCGTTCCAATCAAAGAGGACCCGGCAGACACGGTTAAAGAAGAGCTCATTTCAGAACGATCCTATTCTATACACAGCGGTATTTTGGCAGTCGAATATCGTCAAACCTGATGCGTGGGTGTTTTACACCTTGGCCCCCCGGCGAACAAACCCCGTTTCGTGATTTACCGTTTCTCCCTATTTATCTTTTGACAGCGCCGCTGGAATTTGGCAATTCCGCCCGCAATCGGCTGAACAATAGGGGGATGAGTGTATCATCGCCCTAGCGTATCGGTCGCGGTTGCTCTATAGGGAGCCTCCGAAAATATTAATTTTACTGTCAATCCGAAGGAGATCAGCGACATGGCAAATCCCAAATGGGGCTTTAAGCGTTTGTGCCTCAGCTGTGGCGCGAAGTTCTATGACATGCAGAAAGACCCGATCATCTGCCCAAGCTGCGAGGCTGTCTTCGATCCGGAAGCTGCCACCAAGCTGAAGCGCGGTCGCAACCAGGTGCCTGACGACAAGCCCAAGAAGGAAGCCAAGGTCGCGTCCAAATCATCCGGCGATCTGGATGATGACAGCGACGATGACGATGATGATCTGGACGTTCTGGATGTTGATGACGACGACGATGATGGCGTGCTGGAAGACACATCCGACCTGGACGACGATGATGTTCCGGTTGTCGGCACCAAAAAGGACGACGACGACCTGTAAGAATCCCAAAGTCTTTGTGTCGGTTTCTTGAAAACTCTTGCGAGACCGGATACGGCGTGTATAACACGCGCCGCCGGTCGAATAAGTCCAGGACCGACACATAAGGGGCCATAGCTCAGCTGGGAGAGCGCTACACTGGCAGTGTAGAGGTCAGCGGTTCGATCCCGCTTGGCTCCACCATCGAAAACCCTCGGGAAACCGGGGGTTTTCGCTTGTTGGGGTGTGTGTTCCTTGACAGGATAGGCCTATGACCGATCAACGTCCCCTCATTGGTATTGGCACGGTTGTCTTGCGTCCCGCAACGGGCGGGATGGATGTGTTGTTGGTTCAGCGGGGGCGGGCGCCGCGTGTGGGGGAGTGGTCTATTCCTGGCGGGCGGCAGGAATGGGGGGAAACGGTTCGCGCTGCGGCCATCCGGGAAGTGCTGGAAGAGACGGGGATCGAGATTGAGATTTTGGGGTTGATCGATGTGGTGGATTCCCTGACGCCCCTGCCCGGTTCCACCGACCTGTCGCATCACTATACGCTGATTGATTTCGCGGCCCGGCCGGTTGGCGGGGTGCTGCAGGCTGGCGATGATGCGGTTCAGGCGCGCTGGGTGCCGCTGTCGCAATTGGCGGACTATCATCTATGGGACGAGACGATCCGCATCATTCATCAGGCGGCGCGGTTTCTGGCTTGAAGCACGCCGTCAGTTCGGCCACTTTGGCGATAGAGTTGCCCTTATCCCTCCCGTTCCGGAAAGCGCCCGCCATGTCGATTGGTTACATCCGCCCCACCGTTGCCGGTATCGAAGAACAGCAGATCCTGGCCGTGTCGAAGCTGGCGCTGGGGGATCCGTCGGTGATCGCCATGTGGTATGGCGAATCCGACTTGGTGACCGATGCCGATATCCGCCAAACCGCCATCAACTCCCTGAATGCGGGGGAGACATTCTATGGCCATAAGCGTGGGCTGCCAGAGTTTCAGGCGGCCCTGGCGGGCTATGTCACCGGCCTGTTTGGGCAACAGATCACGCCCAACCGCATCACCGTCACCCAATCTGGCATGTCGGCGATCATGCTGATCTTTCAGACCATTCTGGATCCCGGCGACAATGCCGTCATCATCTCCCCCGTCTGGCCCAATGCACAATCAGTGGTCCGCGCCTTGTCGGGCACGCCGCGCTATGCCGTGCTGGACAATGACGCACAGCGGGGATGGCATCTGGATTTACAGAAACTGTATGACCAATGTGACGAACGCACCCGGGCGATTTTCATCAACACGCCCAACAACCCGACAGGCTGGGTCATGCCGCGGGAGCAAATGGTCGAGGTGCTGGCCTTTGCTAGGGAGCGGGGCATCTGGATCGTCTCTGACGAGGTCTATTCGCGCATGGTCTATGACGGGCGCGCGGCCCCCAGCTTCCTGGAAATCGCACAGTCCGACGATCCGGTCCTGGTGGTCAACAGCTTCTCCAAAAGCTGGGCGATGACCGGCTGGCGCATGGGCTGGATCACCCATCCGCCAGAGCTGGGCGATGTTTTGGGCAATATGATCGAGTTCAATTATTCCTGCCTGCCGACCTTTATCCAGCGCGCCGGGATACAGGCGATTGTGGAGGGGGAGCGGGCCGTTGCCCAGATTGTCGAGCATTGCCGCATCGGCCGCGACATCTGCAACCAACGCCTTCCAAATCTGCCAAAGGTGCGGGACTATCGCCCGGCCAGCGCCAGCTTCTACGGCTTTTTCCGCATCGACGGGACCGGGGATCGCACGCTGGAGACCTGTCAGCGACTGGTGCGGGAAGCAAAGGTCGGCATCGCGCCGGGCACCGCCTTTGGCCCCGGCGCGGAGGGCTGGTACCGCCTGTGCTTCGCCCTGTCCCCCGACCGCTTATCAGAAGCATTCAATCGCCTGGAGAGTGGATTAGCCAGGCTGTGATTTGAAACAATCCCGCCCGTCACCCCGGACGCGATCCGGGGTCCAGGGCGGCATGTATCACAACAGGAAGGATGCTGGGATCTGCCTGCTGGAATGGTTCCGTGTGTATCGGGATATTCCCTTAATTGACCAGGCAGATAACCTGAGCAACTGCGCCATCCTGCCGCAATTGCTGCCCCAGATCTGATAGGGCCTGGGCTTCGATGGGGACCGGCACAGGGGCGGTGTCACCGATATCTCCTGGCGTCAATTGCGCTTCCTGCAGGGCAAGGGTCAGGGAGGATGGCGCAACCGTATTGAAACGCCCCCGCCGCACGGTACCCGATACTATGACACCCAGAACAGTGCCATCCTGTGCGAAAAGTGGTCCGCCGCTGATCCCCGCCAGATCCCCGGAGAAATTGGGAAAGCGCGCAGTTTCCGTCCAGATCAGCACGGGTTCATCCAGCTTATATCGCCCCGTGCTGCGCGATGTCGCGCGCCCCAACAAGGTCCCTACCACCTCCCCAGGCTTTCCCTGCGGATAGCCAACGCCGTAGCCCTGTTCTCCGATCACCGGATCTCGATCCGCCATTCTCAGGGCGGGACGCCGCAAGGATTGCGACAAAAGGGCCAGATCAGCAGAGGGGTGAATCCAAATCTGGTTCACCTTCGCAGCCTTTGACGGGCCGGTCATCAGGCCAACCTTGTCGCAGCCATCAACGACATGGCGCGCCGTCATCCAGACACCGGCGGATTCCAAAGAAAATGCCGTTCCCAGACTGGTCGTTGGTCTTTGCCCCATATCGACCACGACAATCGGGTCACGGGTCGGATTGCGGGGTGGCAGCGGGTCCCCCTGAGGTGGGGCCAGGGCGATGCTGGGTCGGCGCGGTGCATCCGGATCGGGGCTGGTTTCAAAAAAGCCAAAGATCGACGCCAGGGACACGACGCCCAGCACCAGGAAGGCAATTTTGTCGATCAGCTTCATCGCGTCGCTTCCGCCCTGCCGCCCCTATCCGGAGATGGCCGCTGCGTTAAAGGCCGCAATCGACAGTTTCGTGGCTGTTGCCAGAATTGCCGGGGCGATTTCCCCGGCCTCTATACGGCGCGGTAAATCCTTGAGCACAAGGTCGATCACACGATAAACGACAATCTGTAAGGCCATGCTGATCAGACCCCAGACCAGAATATCGGCCATGCTGACACTAGACGCCATGGCAAATGCCAGGGGGATCGCCAGCCCCAGCATGGCCCCGCCCAGCGTCACAGCCGCGGCAATATTGTTCTCCCGGATCAGCTTCATTTCCGCGTAGGGGGTGGACAGGGCATACACCCATACCGCCACCAGCCAGATTGCCACGGTCAGCGCAAAATGCAGGAACAGGAAAGGAAAGCCCGTCATCACGCTTTCCAGAATGATGTCAAAATTCATGTATGATCCCTTTTTTAAGACCGCATTGAACGAAAGGCCCCAACTTACTGGCCCCAACTTACTGGCTGGGCGGGGTCCAGGCCATGATCATTTCCGGCGGTTGGGCATTCAGGCTGTCAATGTTCCAGACATAGAGGGTCGGATTCCCCTCCACAACTTCCTGCGCATTGTGATACCCGACCTTTGCCGAGGTCCAGATGCGAATGCTGCCGCGCACCCAGAACCCATTGGCAATAAGGTCATCGCGCATTTTTTTGGGCAGGCGATCGCCGAATACTTCCATAATATTGGGTTCATTGGCGAAATTCGCCGCCGCCAGAGCGGGAAGCGCCGGATGATTGGTCGCCCGGAATTTGGCCATATAGCCTTCCGCGCTGGCCGCCGTCCATCGCCGCAAACCCAGGACAACGCCGTTGCGTTCCGGGAAGCTGAACTGCTTTTCCCGCGCCAAACTGCCCTGCTTGTCAAATTTCACGCGATATTCGGCTTTGCCCAAATAAGTGACTTCCTTAAAGCCGGAATTGCGGCGCAAATCATTTTCATAAATGCCGACATATTCGTCGATCTGATTGCCGACCAGATCCCCCGTCCCGATCCGTTGGAGAAACTGTAACTGCGTCAGCGTGCCGTCATAGGCCGCTGCATATCGCCCATCCGGTGCGATCTGCATCGTCAGTTCGAACTTATTGGGCAGGTAACAACCCGTCAGCATAAGACAGGCCAGGCCCAGACCGCCAAGGCGTGAAAGAAGTGTTTTCATGAGGGGGAGTCTAAACCGCACTGGGCATTCTTACCAAACGGAATCCGACAATAAGGCATCAATTGCCAAACGCGCCTCTTTGGCGGTCAGCCCCCCTTCGCGGGTCGCGCATTCCATCCAATAGCCATCCAGCGCGACAGCCAGTCGTATCCCCATCCGAACAGCATCCCCCTGATGTGGCACCAGGGGCCGAACCGCCCGTGTCAGGGCCGCGACCTGGCGATTGCGGACCAATGCGTGAACCCTGGCGTAACCCGGTACATAGGCCACCCGCGCGGTAAATTGCAGCCAGGCTGCCGCTCGCCGAACGGTCAGAATGGTTGGGGACAAATGGGCTTCCAGGCAGGCCTCCAGCGCCGGGCGTCCCGCCGTCGCGGTCAGTCCCTGGGCGGCCAGATTTTCGATATAGGCGCGGGCCACAGGCTTTCGGATTGCGCGCATGCTTGCCTGCAAAAGACTGACCTTATCCCCGAAATAATGATGCACGATCCCCGCCGAAATTCCTGCCCGGGCGGCGATCTTCTGTGTGGTTGCGGCATCATGCCCCTCTTCCGCAATCACGGCCAGGGCCGCATCGATCAGCTCAATCTTTCGAATATCTTCAATTGACTGTCGGGCCAAGTGGCGAATTCCTATAGTATTTCAATATGGTGACACATCATTCAATAAGTTGATTGATCATTCAATCTATAAATTAGTCAATCAATTTATTATTTCACGGATGCGCATAGTGCTGGTTCTTCACACAGGAATCACGTATGCAGGAAATTCGTTTTGCCGCAGCGGTTCACGAACCCGGTCATATGGTTTAGGCTGTCTTGATATGAGACCCTTGCACTCGCAGATACGCGCTGTTCTGGGCCCCACGAATACGGGGAAGACCTATTTAGCGGTAGAACGCATGCTGGGGCAGATGTCGGGCATGATCGGCTTTCCCCTGCGCCTGCTGGCCCGGGAAAACTATGACCGCATTGTCGCCCGTGTCGGGATGTCCGCCGTCGCCCTGATCACGGGGGAGGAGAAAATCCTGCCCCCCAATCCGCGCTATTTCATCTGTACCGTCGAATCCATGCCGATGGATCGAACCGTTGATTTCATGGCCATCGATGAAATTCAACTCTGTGCGGATCCGGAACGGGGTCATATTTTCACAGACCGCCTGCTGCATGCCAGGGGACGGTTTGAAACCATGTTCCTGGGGTCTGACAGTATGGCGGGCCTGATCCGGCATTTGATCCCCGATGCGGTGATTGAAAGCCGCCCCCGCCTGTCGACCCTCAGCTATGCCGGGGCACAGAAACTGAACCGACTGAAGCGGCGCAGTGCGGTTGTCGCCTTCTCCGTCGATCAGGTCTATGAACTGGCAGAAGCGATCCGCCAGCAACGCGGTGGGACCGCTGTTGTTCTGGGCGCGTTGAGCCCCCGCACCCGCAATGCCCAGGTTGAGATGTATCAGGCCGGCGAGGTTGATTATCTGGTCGCAACCGATGCGATTGGCATGGGGCTGAATATGGACGTTGACCATGTTGCCTTCGCCCAGTTGAGCAAATTCGATGGTGCCCGCAGGCGTCCCTTGACCCCGCCAGAGATCGGACAGATTGCCGGGCGCGCCGGGCGGCATATGAACAATGGCACCTTTGGCATTACCAATAATGTAAAGCCACCGGATGAAGAGGTCCTGCGCCGCGTCGAAGAGCATGATTATCCGCCGGTCCGCCAGATTTACTGGCGCAATCGGTCGCTGGATTTCGCCTCCCCCAGGCGGCTTTATGCCAGCCTGAATGTCCATCCCCAACAGGAAGAACTGACCCGGGCGCGGGATGCGTCTGATCAGGTCGTCCTGGCCGCCCTGATGCGCGATGAAGGCATTCTGGCGCGAGCGGGCAGCCGGGATCGCGTGCAACTGTTATGGGATGTCTGTCAGGTTCCGGATTTCCGTAAGGTGATGCCGGACCACCATGCCACGCTGATCGGGCACATCTTTACCTATCTGGTCGATAAAGATGGTCGCCTGCCCGCCGATTGGGTGTCGGATCAGATTGAGCGGCTGGACCGGATCGACGGCGATATTGACACGCTGACGGCCCGCTTGGCGCATATCCGGACCTGGACCTATATCACGCACCGGGTTGACTGGATCACCAGCGCCGCCGACTGGCAGGCCCGGACCCGCCAGATCGAAGATGCCCTGTCGGATGCCCTGCATCAGCGCCTGACGGATCGGTTCGTTGATAAACGCGCTGCTGTTTTGGGTCGGTCCAAAGGGGCCGAGGGGGCGGACCTGTTATCGGCCGTGACCAAAAAGGACGAGGTTGTCGTCGAAGGGCATGTCGTGGGCCATATCGAAGGCCTGTCTTTCAAGCCCCATGACGCCGCCGACCGGCGCGAAGCCAAGGCTCTGCTGGCCGCCGCCCACAGGGCATTGGGAGAGGATGCCCCCCGCCGCATCAAAGCGCTGGAACAGTCCCCGGATCAGGATTTTGGCATGACCCCGGAAGGCCGCATCACATGGCGGGGTCGGGTAATCGCCCGCCCAGATAAGGGGGATTCCCTATTATCGCCCCGCGCTGTCTTGTTGAGCAACAGCCTAACCGACACAAATCTGACGGAACGCGCGCGTGTCAGAGTGCAGCACTTCCTGGATGCCTTCATGCTGCGGCGGTTAAAGCCTCTGCTGGCCCCGGATATCGACCCGCACAGTCTGGATGCCGCTGCCCGCGGCCTGCTGTATCAATTGCGCGAAAATCTGGGTGCCCTGACCCGCAAGCAGGCCGCAGATACGCTAGATGCCCTCAGTAAATCCGCCCAGGCCAGCCTGACCAAGATCGGCCTGCGGTTTGGGCGCGATTGGATTTATCTGGCCGGGCTGATGGATATCAAGGCAGTGCGCGCCAGGGCGATCCTGTGGTCCGCCTGGTCCGGCTCTCCCGTCCCTGAAATCCCTAATTCATCATCTCCCAGCCTGCCCCGTGATCGCGTTTCCGATCCGATCTGGCCGATGTTGGGATATACCCCCTTGGGGCCCATCGCCTTACGGCTGGATCGTTGGGAACAACTGACCGCGAAACTGCGGCATCATCCGCGCAAGACACCATTTCTAGGCGATGGCAAATTCTGTGCGCAAATCGGCCTGCCCGAAAAGGACCCCGCCCTGGCAGGCGTGATGCGGGCTTTGGGCTTCAAGCCCGCGCCCTTGAAAGAAGGAACGCAGGACGCCCTGGCAGACCCGCCCGCCTTTGTTCCCGCCACGCGCAATCGCAATGCACGCCGGAAATCCATCAAACCCGAAACGCCGAATGCAAAAACGCAAAAACCTCAGCGTCCGGTGACGGTGCGCCCCAATCCCGATTCCCCCTTCGCCATTTTGAAAGGTCTGGTTTCCCGGAAATGACCGACCACGCCAATGACCCATATCCCCAGGGCAATTTAGAGGGAACCGCCAATACGGGCCGCAAGGGGCGGCTGGACAAATGGTTATGGCATGCGCGGTTTTTTAAAACCCGCACGCGGGCCGCGGAGGTCGTTTCCGGCGGTCATGTCCGGCTGAACCGCCAACCTGTGCGCAAACCCAGCCAATCTGTTGGGCCCGGTGATGTCTTAACCTTCCTGCAGGAAAAGGATGTCAGGGTCATCGAAATTCAGGCCATTGCCGATCATCGCGGTCCCGCACCAATCGCCCAGACCCTGTATAAAGATCTGGCGCCTCCCAAGCCCCGATCAAAAACCGATGATCCGGCCCCCGTCGCGCTGCGCGGTGAGGGCGCAGGCCGCCCGACAAAAAAAGAACGCCGCGAAACAGATCGCCTGCGGGGACAGGATGATATGGGGTAGCTGGTACCCCCATAACACTTGTTCTGTCTAAAAATTACCAGCAATGTCGAAAATTGAACGATCCGGGGCGCGTTTCAGCGCGTGCCTTGAGCAGGAAATGATCTATAAAGATTTCAGCGCGTCGATGATCTTCGGCGCGTCCCTTGTTACGGGGAAACCTCCCCCTTTTTCAGGACCATCCTGTAGGAAGCGACAGGCGATACATGTCTCGTTATTCAGTGTTCAGCGTGCTCAAAGGGGGCCTGACCGGGCAAAAACATTGGACCCGCGCCTGGCGTGATCCAAAACCGCAGGAAAGCTATGACGCCATTGTCATCGGCGGCGGCGGGCATGGTCTGGCAACCGCCTATTATCTGGCAAAACTGCATGGCATCACCCGCGTCGCGGTCCTGGAAAAGGGCTATATCGGCGGCGGGAATACCGGGCGCAACACGACGATTGTGCGTTCCAACTACATGCTGGAGGCCAATTCTTTCTTTTATGAGAAATCATTGCAGTTGTGGGAAGGCCTGTCGGTCGATCTGAACTATAATGTGATGTTCTCTCAGCGGGGCGTCTTGAACCTGGCACATTCCGACGCGCAATTGGATGCCTATGCCCGGCGCGGCAACGCGATGCGGCTGAATGGTGTCGATGCGGAATTGCTGAACCGGGATCAGGTGCGCAAATATGCCCCCAACCTGGACTTTTCCGACAATGCCCGCTTCCCGATTACAGGCGGATTGTTGCAGGCCCGTGGCGGCACGGCCCGCCATGATGCCGTTGCCTGGGGCTTTGCGCGGGGTGCGGACCGGCTGGGCGTTGATATTATCCAGAACTGTGAAGTCATCGGGTTTGAAATTGAAAACGGTGCGGTCAAAGGTGTGCAAACCAGTCGCGGCCTGATCAAATCTGAAAAAATCGGCATGGCGGTCGCCGGTCATACCAGTCAGGTGGCCGCCCTGGCAGGCCTGAAGCTGCCCATCGAAAGTCATGTGCTGCAGGCCTTTGTGTCCGAACCACTGAAGCCTTTCATCGATGGGGTGGTTACCTTTGGTGCAGGGCATTTCTATATCAGCCAGTCTGATAAGGGGGGGCTGGTCTTTGGCGGCGACCTGGACGGCTATAATTCCTATGCCCAGCGCGGCAACCTGCCGCTGATCGAACATTTGGGAGAGGAAGGCATGGCCCTGATCCCCGCCATCGGGCGCATCCGCATGCTGCGCCACTGGGGCGGCGTTATGGATATGTCGATGGATGGCAGCCCGATCATTGGCAAGACCCCGATCAAGGGCCTCTATCTGAATGGGGGATGGTGCTATGGCGGATTTAAGGCGACGCCGGGATCCGGTTGGGTTTTTGCCCATACCATCGCCAATGACGAGCCCCACTGGATCAACCGCGATCTGAATCTGGAACGCTTCCGCACCGGTCGCATGGTTGATGAACGCGGCGCCGGCCCCATCCCGAACGCGCATTAAGGAAAATAGAGACAATGTTCAGGCTAACCTGCCCCCATTGCGGTCCACGCGATCAGGTCGAATTCAATTATGGCGGCGATGCGACCGTCGATGTCCCCGATCTGGATGCTGATGAGCAAACCTGGTTCGATGCGGTCTATATCCGCGAAAATCCCCGGGGTCCCCATACAGAATTCTGGCAGCATGTCGCTGGCTGTCGACAATGGATCCGCATCAAGCGCAATACACAGACCCATGAGATCCTGGCCTATGGGGCCGCCACCGGCCCGATGAGCGATGAGCCCACCGGGAAGGGGGGAGCCGATAAATGAGCAACCAAACCAACCGGCTGGGTGGCTTCGGGCACATCAACCGATCCAAACCGATTAAATTCAGTTTCGATGGTAAATCCTATACCGGGTTTGAAGGGGACACGCTTGCCTCTGCGCTGATGGCAAATGATGTCAAACTGGTCGCGCGCAGTTTCAAATATCACCGCCCCCGCGGGATATTCTCTGCCGGGGCAGAAGAACCCAATGCGCTGGTCGCTGTGCGGGAAGGGGCCCGCCAGGAACCCAATACCCGCGCCACCGTGGCGGAATTGTATGACGGCCTGGTCGCCCACAGCCAGAATCGCTGGCCGAACCTGAAATACGACACCCAGGCGGTCAATCAATTGATCGCCCGCTTCATTCCAGCAGGGTTTTACTACAAGACCTTCATGGGTCCGTTTTCCAGCACCAAATTGTGGATGATCTTTGAAGGATTTATCCGCAAGGCAGCAGGCATGGGAACCGCCAGTGGTCTTGCCGATCCCGACCGTTATGAACGCAGCCAGGCCCATTGCGATGTGATGGTGATCGGGGCCGGACCTGCGGGCCTGAGCGCCGCGCTGACCGCCGCTGAAACCGGGGCACGGGTTGTTCTGGTCGATGAGAATCCTGTTCTGGGTGGACGGTTACGCCAGGAACGGATGGAAATTGACGGCAAGCCCGCCTATGACTGGGCCGTGGCAACGGCGGTCGCATTGCAGGCCATGCCCAATGTCCGCATTCTGACCCGTACGACAGCGTTTGGCTATTACGATGACAACTTAATCGGCTGCATCGAAAAAGTCGCCGATCACTTCCCTGTGCCGCCGGACAACCTGCCGCGCCAGCGCTGGTGGAAGATCCGCGCCAAGCAGGTTGTGCTGGCGACAGGCGCGCTGGAACAGCCCTTGGTATTTGGCAATAATGACCGCCCCGGCATCATGCTGGCCGGTGCTGTGCGCGCCTATATCAATGACTTTGGTGTGCTGCCTGGCCGCCGCGCAGTGATTTTCACCAATAATGACGATGCCTATCGCACCGCATTGGATCTGTTGGCAGCAGGGGCCAGCGTTCAGGCGATTGTCGATGCGCGCAGTGCGCCCGAATCCGATCTGATCCAGGCGGTTCGGGCAAAGGGCGTGGAAATCCTGATGGGTCATGCGGTGACAAACACCCATGGACATTTCGCCCTGCAATCGGTTGAGGTCATGCCGCTGGTTGGTGGCAGCCCCCGGGAGATATCCTGCGATCTGTTGGCGATTTCCGGCGGCTGGCAGCCTGCCTTGCACTTATCCAGCCAGACCGGCGCAAAGGCCGTCTGGAATCCAGAATCCTGTTGCTTCCTGCCGGGCACCCCCAAACGGGCGGAACGATCCGCCGGGGCCAGTGCGGGGCAATTCTCGCTCTACGCCTGCCTCTCCGAAGGATATGTGCGGGGCGTCGAAGCCGCCGTCGCCGCCGGATTTAAATCTGAGAAAAGCTGGACCGTTCCAACAGTTGCGATTGAAAAGCCCGCCCGCACAGAAGCCCTGTGGGAAGCCCCGGATTCTGGCGGTCACCCTAAGAAATTTGTCGACCATCAGGATGATGTCAGTTCCGATGATGTGCGCCTGGCCCATCGGGAAGGGTTTGTTTCCGTCGAACATTTGAAGCGCTACACGACGCTGGGCATGGGGACCGATCAGGGCAAGACGTCCAATATTACCGGCTTGGCGATCATGGCATCCCTGCGCGGCGAACCGATCCAGGCAGTGGGCACCACAACCTTTCGCCCGCCTTATACCCCCATTGCCATTGGCGCGATGGGTGGGTCTGAGGTTGGACAGCATTACCGACCCCGCCGTCGCACCCCGATGCAGGATTGGCATCTGGAACGGGCGGGCGAAATGCTGCCAGCGGGCATGTGGGAACGCCCGCGTCATTATCCCGCCCATAAGGGTGAGACCCTGCGCGAGGCTTATATTCGGGAAACCGCACAGACCCGGAAATCGGCAGGGATTTGTGATGTCACGACTTTGGGCAAGATTGATGTTCAGGGCCCGGATGCAGCTGAATTCTTAAACCGCCTCTATGCCAATGGCTTTGCCAAATTGCCGGTCGGCAAGGCGCGCTATGGCCTGATGCTGCGGGAAGATGGCTATGTCTATGACGATGGCACGACCTCCAGGCTGGCAGAAAATCATTTCGTGATGACCACCACCACGGCCAATGCCGTGCCGGTCATGGCCAAGATGGAATATTACCTGCAAGTCGTCTGGCCCGACCTAAAGGTCAAAGTCGTCAGCGTGACTGAGCAATATGCCGCCATCGCGGTTGCCGGGCCCAACAGCCGCAAGATCATGCAGAAGATTGTCGATCTGGATATCTCTAACGAGGCCTTCCCCTTCATGGGTTGTGCCCCGTGCATGGCGGCAGGCGTGCCCAGCCGCCTGTTCCGGATCAGTTTTTCAGGCGAACTGGCGTTTGAGATCAATGTGCCCAGCGATTATGGGCAATATATCTGGGATGCCCTGCTGGAGGCCGGCAAAGAATTCGACATGGTGCCCTATGGCCTGGAAGCGCTGGGCAATATGCGGATTGAAAAAGGCCATGTGGCCGGTTCTGAATTGGACGGTCGCACCACGGCGGAAGATCTGGGCCTGGGCAAGATGCTGTCCAAACAGAAGGACTTTATCGGCAAGGCATTGGCCTACCGCGAAGGTTTTGTCGCCGATCCGCGTAAGAAGCTGGTCGGGCTGGTACCGGTGGATGGGAAATCCTCCCTGCCCAATGGATCCCAAATTATTGAGAAAGCCAATACGCGCCCGCCCGTCAAAATGCTGGGCCATGTCACCGCCAATGGTTTCAGTCCCGAACTGGACAGCCCGATGGCGCTGGCCCTGCTGGAAGGGGGCCTGACCCGTGAAGGCGATATCGTGATTGTCGCCAGCCCGCTGAAAGGCCTGTCCATTCCAGCCAAAGTGACCAACCCTGTCTTTGTCGATCCAGAAGGGAAACGGCTTCATGCCTGATACTACGCTAAAAGTAACCCGACGCTCTGCCCTGGATGGACACCGGCATGTTGGCGATTTCGGTACGATCAAGGACGGCGTGCCTGGAATCGTGATTCAGGAACGCCGGGCCCTGTCCATTGTTCATGTCGATGCCTGGACCGATCAGGTCAAGGCCTGTGGCAAGGCGATAGAGAAAGCCTGCGGCACGGCCCCGGCAGCCGAGCCCGTGAAAGCGGTGGAGAAAAACGACACCACCGTGCTGTGGGTTGGCGCAAACCGCTGGCTGATCGTGGAACCGGAATCGCGGGACTTGTTCGCAACGGTAAGTGCGGATGTCAGCGTCGACCTGGCAACCCTGACCGATCAGAGCCATTCGCGGGTTTGCTGGCGCATCACGGGTCCGAATATGCGCGATCTTCTGGCGAAGGGATCGACAATAGATTTTGACCGAAGCCAGTTTGTACCCGGCGACTGTGTCGGAACCCTGTTGAGCCATTTCACCACCGTGCTGCATTGTCGAGGTGAAGACACTGTCGATGTTTACGCCGCGCGCTCTTTCGCGGTGGATATGGACCATTGGCTGCACGCATCCAGCCTGGAATATGGTCTGCGGGTGCTGGAACCAGTCTGAAGATTGCTGCAACAGAAAAAAGGCCGCGCTGGATTGGCGCGGCCTTTTTCGTTTTCAGAATAAATCTGATTATGCGGTCATGCCCTTGCTGAAAGGCAGCGTCCGAATACGTCGCCCTGATGCGCGGAAGACCGCATTGGCGACCGCTGGCCCGATAGGGGGCACGCCCGGCTCTCCAACCCCTGTCGGGGGTTCTGTGCTGGGCATGATATGAACCTCAACCTGAGGCATATGGTCGATGCGCAGCGGCAGATAGGTATCGTAATTTCCCTGATCCACCTCACCCTTGGTCAGCGTGATTTCTTCCTGAAGGATGGCCCCCAGTCCAAACCCAACCCCGCCTTCAATCTGGGCCTTGATTGTGTCTGGGTTGATCGCGGTACCAACATCCACAGCAGCCACCACCCGATGTACCTTGATATCTGTGCCGTCGACAGAAACTTCCGCCACCTGGGCCACATAGGAGCTGAAGCTCTCGTGCACGGATACACCCAGGCTGTGTCCCTCAGGCAAAGCCTTGCCCCATCCAGCCTTTTCAGCCGCCAGTTTCAGAACCGCCGCATGACGAGGATGGTCCTTCAACAAGGCCAGTCGATACTCGACCGGATCTGCCCCGACCGCATCAATGATCTCATCCAGAAAGACCTCTGTCGCATAGCCGGTATGGGTCGATCCGACTGAACGCCACCACAGGACCGGCACACCAACCTTCGTGGATGTCAGCCCGACAGACATATTGGGGATCGCATATGGCAGCGTTGAGGACCCCTCAACAGAGGTGGGGTCGACACCATTCTGGACCATGCTGGCAAAAGGGCCACCGTCCATAATGGACTGCCCGACGATATGGTTATCCCAGGCGATGATCTGACCATCCTTGTCCAGCCCGGCCCGCATTTGATGCACATAGGCTGGGCGATAACGACCGCCACGCATGTCATTTTCGCGGGTCCATTGGACCTTAACCGGCGCTTTCCAGCCAATCGCCTTTGCCACCGCAACGGCTTCGGCCACGACATCTGCATCCGGTACACCGCGACGACCAAAGCCACCGCCGGTTTTTAGAATATGCAACACAACCTTATCCGGCGTCGTCTCTGCGATTTGCGAGGCGATGTATTGATACAGGCCTGGCATTTGATGACCGCCCCAAACTTCCAGAACACCCTCTGGCGACATCCGTGCAACCGCATTCAGTGGTTCCATCGATGCATGGGCCAGGTAGGGAAATTCATAGATGGCCTCGATCACTTTATCGGCCTGTGCCATCGCGCCAGCGGTATCCCCGTCGTTTCGCGCCATGGCTTGGGGCGTTTGCTTCGCCAAGGTGCGATATTCTGACAGAATTTCATCGCTGCTGCGGGTTTCCGCCTTTGATTCATCCCAATCAGCGGTCACCAGATCGCGACCCTTCAAGGCGGTCCACATATCCTGTGCAACGATGGCAATACCGCGATCAATGGCAACGACATCCACTACGCCCTTCAGGGCTTTTGCCTTGCTGCCATCAAAGGCCGTCAGTGTCGCGCCAAATTTTGGTGGATGGATCATCACAGCTGTCAACATGCCGGGCAGTTTCACATCGATGGTGAAATCCTGCTGACCAGTGGTTTTGCCAACACGGTCATAGCGGCGCAGGTCCGCATTGCCGATCTGGGTCCAGTCCGCAGGCGATTTCAAAGCCACATCCTTGGGCACGGGCCGGGTTGCCGCTGCCTTGGCGAAGGTTCCGAAACCGGCTGCCTTGCCGCTGGCCTGATGAATGATCTGTCCAGCCTCTACTGTTATTTCACCGGCAGGCACAGCCCATTGATCCGCCGCCACTGCGACCAGCATTTCCCGCGCCGTCGCGGCTGCCATGCGATACCGGTCCCAGGATGTCATCATAGAGGTGGATCCACCGGTTCCTTGGAACGCCCCACCGAAGGCGACGTTGCCGTAAAGGGCCACATCACCCGTCACGCCGCGTACGTCGATCTGAGACCAACTGGCGCCCAGTTCTTCCACGACCAGCGTGGCGAGGCCGTGATACGACCCCTGCCCCATGTCGAATTGAGAGGACAGAACCGTGATCGATCCATCCTGAGCAATTTCCAGATAGGCCGCCAGAGGGTTAATCACGTCGGCATCCGCCGCCTGTCCTGAGAGAGGGCGGAAGCCAACGGCCAGCCCGGTCGCTGTCGCCGCTGCGGATAACAGAAAGCCACGCCGTGAGACAGAGAATGCCGAGGGTGCGTCAACACGAGCTGGCAGTTTAAAATGGGAGAGTTTGTTCGGGAGCATAGGTTAAGCCTCCAATCGACGCGCGGCTTCATGAATGCCTGCGCGAATGCGTTGATAGGTGGCGCAACGGCACAGATTGCCGCTCATTGCGTCGTCGATATCGCCGTCACTGGGCTTGGGATTTTCTGCCAACAGCGCGACAGCGGACATGATCTGGCCGGACTGACAATACCCGCATTGCGGAACATCAAGATCAGCCCAGACTTTCTGGACCGTTTCAGCGACTTTATTGCCGGTAACGCCTTCAATGGTGGTTACGGTGGCCCCTTCGACATCGCCAAGAAAAGTCTGGCAGGATCGCATCGGGATGCCATCCAGATGCACGGTACAGGCACCACATTGCGCCAGACCACAGCCAAATTTTGTGCCTGTCAGGCCAGCATGATCCCGCAAAGCCCACAGTAACGGCATGTCCGGATCGGCATCCAGGCTGATCTGAGCGCCGTTGAGTGTAAATGTTGTCATGTGAAATCCCCTGTCATGAGCGTTTGAAGGAATAGATACGCCGCCCTTGCACACAAACAAGTTCGTTTAAATAGCATAGATTATCCTATATAGTGCATGAATGGATCGTGACATATTGATACACCTGCCGGTAATTCTGTCTGTTGCCCGGTGCCGTGGCTTCGCGGCGGCGGCAAAAGATCTGGGCATGAGTGCGTCTGCGGTCAGCCATGCCATCAAGACGGTGGAAGATCGGTTGGGGCTGCCGTTGTTTGCACGCACGACTCGCTCGGTTTCATTGACAGATTGGGGGATGGATTTCATCAACACCGTTGCGCCGGCCTATACGGAAATTTCCGAGGCCATGGAACGGGTGAAGATTGCACAAGGCCAGGTTTCAGGGCTCTTGCGCATCAATATGCCATATCTTTCCCTGCATAAGACGATATCCCCCGTGATCAAGGAACTGCATCGGCGTCACCCTAAGCTGACTGTCGAGTTATTTGCCGACAATGCTATGACCGATATTATCGCAGATCGATTTGATGCAGGAATCCGACTGGGGGGCATGATGGCCCAGGACATGGTGACTGTCAGATTGGCCCCGCCCTTTAGATGGGTAGTCGTAGGATCGCCGGATTATCTGGCGACGCATGGTATGCCAAAGTCCATTGATGACCTAAAGCATCACACCTGCATCAGCTATCGCATGACCAGTTCCGGGCGCGTCTATCAATGGGAATTGATGCAGGATGATGTCGAGGTCCGGGTGGAAACATCGATTTCCATGATCGTCAATACGGGGCAATTTGCTATCGAACTGGCCCTGGATGGCATTGGCCTGGCCTATATGGCAGAGCCTTCGATTTCCGAACCGTTGCGCGACGGTCGTTTGGTACAGGTTCTGCCCGAAACCAGTTCCATGGAATCCGGGTTGTTCCTGTACTTCACCCGCAGTGCCGGGCGCACGCCGAAGCTGCGCGCCTTTATCGACACCGCGAGGGAAGTTTTGAAGCTTTAAGCATCATGCGCTCGCATGAGCTAAGCATATACAAGCATCATGCGCTCGCATGAGCTTAAACATAAACAAACATCATGCGCTGACGTTGCCCTAGAGACCGTCAAACAGGCTAGTTGACAGATACCGTTCGGCAAAGCTGGCCAACAGGACCACAATGGTTTTGCCTTCCATGCCGGGGCGTTCTGCCAATTCAAGGGCTGCGGCAATCGCCGCGCCGGATGAAATCCCGCAGGCGATGCCTTCCAGCTTGGCGGCCTCGCGCGCGGTGGCAAAGGCTGTTTCATTGGCAATGCGCACAACATCATCGACCACGTCGGTATTCAGGTTTTCCGGAATGAACCCAGCCCCGATCCCTTGAATCTTGTGGGGACCCGGCTTGCCGCCGGAAATGACCGGGCTGTCTTCTGGCTCAACAGCGATGATTTTCACATTCGGATTGTGCTGTTTCAGGATTTCCCCGACACCCGTTACCGTCCCGCCAGTGCCTACGCCTGCGACAAAGTAATCAATCTTGCCGCCAGTATCTTTCAACAATTCCTGCGCCGTTGTTTCACGATGGATTTGCGGATTGGCCGGATTGGCGAACTGTTGGGGGATGATCGCATCGGGCATCGTCTTCTGCAATTCTTCCGCCCGGGCGATTGCCCCCTTCATGCCCTTTTCAGCAGGCGTCAGATCCAGTTCTGCGCCCAACAGTTTCAGCATCCGGCGGCGTTCCACCGACATGCTTTCGGGCATTGTCAGGATCAAGCGGTACCCCCGCGCCGCAGCCACAAAGGCCAGCGCAATCCCGGTATTGCCGGATGTCGGTTCCACCAGAACCGTCTTACCCGGCGTTGCCAGACCCTGCGCTTCCAGCGATTGGATCATGGCATATCCGATGCGGTCCTTCACACTGGACAGGGGATTGAAATATTCCAGCTTGGCCAGGATTTCGACATTCACGCCATGGGCGGCGGTCAGCCGCGACATCCGTACCAGCGGGGTCGCGCCAATCGTGTCCAAGATACTGTCATATACTTTGCCCCGGAACTCGCCCGTTGAGGAAAGGGGATTTTTCGTCGCGTCTGTCATGATTTTCGTCCCTATTGTCATTTTTGCAATTTCTCTGGCCCGACTTTAGCCTACGATAGCGCTTGAGCAAGCCACTCACCGCAGGATTCTTGTCATGCCCGATACGCCAATACCTTTGAACGCCCATGCGTTTCTGCAAGACATTTCCCGGATCAACTGGAACGGATAAGACGAGATTTATACACCATCGTCACCCCGAACTTGATCCGGGGTCCAGAGCGGCAGGTGGGGTTGGGGCGCTTGGCCCTGGTTTCCCGCCTTCGCGGGAATAGCGAAGCCTATACATCAACGTCACCCCGGACTTGATCCGGCAACCTGGGGAGAATGCGTTATAGGCCTGTGCAGGAATGAGGGACGAAACTGCCTAAATCATGAAATCGAACTGGTTCTGAGACTGGCTTTCAATCCCGGCGCGTTGGGCGGCGACGCATAGGTCTTCGACGGTTTTCTTAGATAAGGTTTCCATCGCATACTCTTCGATTTCCTGCCAGATCGGGCGCAGGACGGTATGGCCCAATTCGCTGCCTGCCGGATCGGTCAGGGGGTCGCGCCCGCCTTCCATTTCGTGCACAACGGCAACGATATCAGCGACCGTGATGCGACGGCGTTCCTTTGCCAGGCGATAGCCCCCCCTGGGACCCCGCACGCCGCGTAAAATCTCCGCATGCACCAATTGCTGCAGCACCTGTTCCAGATAGCGGCGGGGAATGCCCTGGCGGTCGGCGATTTCCTTCGACTGAACCGGCAGGTCAGACGCGTGATAGGCAATGTCCAACACTGCCTCAATCGCAAACATCAGTTTCTTAGTCAGCCGCATGACTTTCCCCTCTTTTTATCGGATTCCTGTCGACCCAAAACCGCCGCCACCGCGCTGAGTTTCGTCCAGGTCATCTGTTTCGCGCCAATTCAATGTCACCACCGGCGCAATCACCATCTGGGCAATCCGCATTCCACGCTCTACCGCAAAATCAGACCGCCCATGATTGATCAGAATCACGCCGACTTCGCCCCGATAGTCGCTGTCGACCGTGCCGGGTGTGTTCAGCACGGTCACCCCAAATTTTGCAGCCAATCCTGATCGGGGCCGCACCTGCGCCTCATAGCCAGGCGGCAGGGCGAATTTTAATCCGGTCGGAATGATCGCGCTGTCGCCCGGTGCCAGGATTTTTGTCTCCGTGATGGCGGCCAACAGGTCACAGCCTGCCGCCTCCACACTGCCATAGGCAGGCAGCGGTAAATCCGCCCCATGGGGCAGACGCTGAACCGAAACATCAATTTTTGTGCTTATTGGCTTTGCACTCATATGGACTGTCTCACTTTTTATTTTTTGATCCGGCATCAGACCGAAAGTAATCGGCAATGCGACCCGCCAAAGCGACCGCCACCGCTGGCTTGCTCTGCGCCGGCCAATCTTCCGTGCCCGATGACGTGATGAAATGGATGGTATTGTCATCGCCCCCGAATGTGCCGGTTCCGGGCGATACATCATTTGCCAGAATCCAGTCACAGCCCTTTCGGGCGCGCTTTGCGACAGCTTTTTCAACAACCGATCCGGTTTCTGCTGCAAAGCCGACCACAAGCGCCGGTCGATTGGAGGGTGACTGGGCGATTGTCTTTAAAATATCGGGATTTTCTGTCAGGGTCAGCGTTGGACACTCCGCGCCTTCCTGCTTCTTCAATTTCAGATCTGATTCAGTTGCGATCCGCCAATCCGCAACGGCTGCGGCAAAAATCGCTACATCCACCGGCAGCGCAGACTGACAGGCCGCCAGCATATCCCGCGCGCTTTCCACCCTAATCGTGGAAACGCCAGGGGGATCGGGCAAATGCGTCGGGCCGCTGACCAGGGTGACCGATGCCCCCTGGGCCGCAAGGGCCGTTGCAATCGCATGCCCTTGCTTGCCGGAAGACCGATTGGCGATATAGCGCACGGGGTCAATCGGTTCATGCGTCGGCCCGGCCGTGACAAGCGCCTTGCGCCCCTTCAGCGGTAAATCCTTATCAGGAGACAGGGCCGCCTGAATGGCGGTGACGATGTCCGCTGGTTCCGATAACCGACCAAAGCCGAATTCACCACAGGCCATGGGCCCTTCATCCGGGCCAATCACTGAAACACCGCGCGCTTTTAGTGTCGCCAGATTGGCCTGAGTGGCCGGATGATCCCACATGCGCACATTCATCGCAGGGGCCACCATGACCGGCTTATCCGTCGCCAACAGGACCGTGGTTGCCAAATCATCAGCCAGCCCGGCGGCCATTTTCGCCAATATATCCGCACTGGCGGGGGAAACGACGATCAAGTCCGCTTGTCTGGAAAGCTGGATATGGCCCATTTCCTGT
>NZSA01000091.1 GCA_002696645.1 Rhodospirillales bacterium
AGTCCGGGCCGCGTGCCCCGCCTTAATCCGGGTGACCCGTTTGGCACCATGAGCGTTGAGGGACCCATGGGGCGCACCGTGGAAGACACCGCGCTGATGCTGGACGCCATGGCGGGTCAGGACCCCCGCGATCCGATCAGTCAGCCGCTGCCTCATACCAGCTTTCGCCAAACCTGTCGCACAGGCGCCCCGCCCCGCCGGATCGCCTACAGTCTGGATCTGGGCGGGATCATTCCCGTCGATCCAGCCGTGGAACAAGTCTTCAACAACGCGCTGAAACAATTGGAAGATATGGGTGTAGAACTGGTCGAAACCTGCCCGGATTTCAGCAATGCGATTGAGGCGTTCAAGATATTGCGCGGCCTGGGATTCGTGAACGGACAGCGTGAAAATTACGAAAAGCACCGCAATCTATTGAAAGACGATGTGATCTGGAATTATGAATACGGGCGCAGCCTGACCGCCGAAGACATTGCCCAGGCACAGCGCTGGCGTGGGGCCATTCATGCCGATGCGGTGCGTCTGTTCACCCAACAGGATTTCGACGCCTTCCTGTGCCCGACAGCCATCGTGCCCCCCTACCCGGCAGAGCAGTTATGGGTCGATCAGGTGAATGGCCAGACATTCGATAACTATATCCATTGGCTGGCCATGGTCTCTGCCATCACCCTGACTGGCTTGCCTGCGATCTCCGTTCCTGCGGGATTTACAGAAGACGGCCTGCCCGTTGGCGTGCAACTGGTTGGTGCCCCCTTCAGTGAGGGACGCTTGCTGGCCCATGCACGGCATTTCGAATCAGCAACCGGTCTAGCAACCGCTGTTCCCATTGATCCAAAGGGAGTCCTTGCTGTCACGTCTTCCTGACTTGCCGCGTTGCACAACAACGTTTAGGTTTGCGATGCAATAAAGCCGCTTTGTGAAGACTTTCAGTGACGCCCAGACCCTATTTTGAGGAGCTTTCCATGGACAGCCCGCGTTTGCACACCGATCTGAATGGTTTCTTTATCGAAGACCTTTACGTTGGCATGACGGCGATCTTTGCCAAGACGATCACAGAAGCGGACATTGTGCTGTTTTCCGGGGTGACGGGTGATATGAACCCCGTCCATGTGAATGAGGAATTCGCCGCCGACACAATGTTCAAGGGCCGCATCGCCCATGGGATGCTAACTGCCAGCCTGATCTCCACCGTTCTGGGTATGAAAATGCCAGGGCCGGGCTGTATCTATCTGAGCCAGGACCTGAAATTCCTGGCCCCTGTGCGCGCTGGCGATACCGTGACGGCAAAGGCGGTAATCCTGGAAATCATCCCGGAAAAAAAGCGGATCGTGTGCAAGACCACCGCCTCCGTCGGGGAGAAGCTGGTTTGCGACGGACAAGCCAAGATGATGGTGCGCAGCCGCGTCGAGGAAGAGGCTAAGGCCGCAAAAGCCTAAGACATCATGTGCAGGCGCATGATGACCTAATTTGCCTGACGCGCTTCTATCGTTGGCACTGCGAAATCCAGAATGACTTTTGTCGGGACTTTCCAGGCATCCGGTTTGTTATAGTTCCCAGCATAAATGACAACCACCATATCCCTGTCAGGATTGACCGTCAGGCGCTGCCCGCCATTGCCAAAGCCAGCGAACCAATCCGGTGGCGTGCCATCGTCAGCCAACCACCACAGGAAACCGTATCGCAAATTCAACGACGTCTCGATGCTGGGGGTCAGCGATTGCTCAATCCATTCCGCCTGAACGATCTGGTTTCCCTGCCAGATCCCCTTATCAATCATCAGGCGCCCGATCTTTGCCAGATCATGGGTCGTCAGACGCAGCCCGGACGAGGCCCCCGTTTTTCCGTTCGACAGTTTCTGCCACTCAAAATCGGTAATGCCTAAAGGATCAAACAGCTTCTGTTTTGCGTAAACATCCAACGGCACTCCCGTCCCTCTGACGATTAAGGCACCGACAAGGGAAGCCGCCCCGCCGCTATATGTCCAATGTGTACCAGGGGAATACAGAACTGGCTGTTCCAGGGCATAGCGTTCGCGGTCCGGCGCATAAGCCATTGCAATTTCACTATTCCGCGTACTGGTATAGGGCGCTGTTTCATCCCATTCCAATCCCATCGTCATGGTCAGGGCATGGCGCACCAGAATGTCCTTTCGGGCGGGATCTGCGATCAAATCCGGATAGTCCGGGAATTGCGCCATCAATGGCTCATCCAATCCCGGCACCAGACCTTCCGACAGGGCGATGCCATACAGCAAACCGGTAACGCTTTTTGTAATGCTGCGCACATCATGCAGGCTGGTTTGGCTATGATCGACACGGCCAATATCCAACCCTTGTCGCTGGTCAAAACCGGTAAAGTAAACTTCCGCAAGGGTCTCACCCCGATGCAAAATCAGGACGCTATGCAGCCCCTTTAACGTGCCTTGAGCAAACGAGTCTCTTATTTTCTGTGCCAGGTCGTTGTCTTGCGCAAGGGCCGCAGAAATGTTCAACGCTCCAAAACTGACTGCCACTGCCAGAAACTGCCGAACTCGCCCCATTTCATACTCCCATTCACAAAATAAAGCGCCGCTACCACACGCAGGAAGGTTTCACGCCTGCGCTTCAACCGCTATCTTCTGAGAATACTATAGCAGTCAGGAACGGTTTGCCTTCATGCAGATTTTTAGAGAACCCAAAGATTATCCATCAGAGCGTTTCGGCGCCGTGATTGTTCTGGGAAATTTTGATGGGGTGCATCGCGGCCATCAGTCCGTCATTGGCCAAGCCGCTGAATTCGCAGAGGCGCAGGGCCGTGACCTTGCTGTTCTAACTTTCGAGCCACATCCGCGTGAATTCTTTCGACCTGACGATCCTCCATTCCGGCTGACCCCGTTCTGGAACAAGGCGCATCTGCTGCAAGCCATTGGGATCGATTCGCTGATCTGCCTGAATTTCGACACGCCGCTGGCCAATCTGGATGCACAGGCCTTTATTGACGAAATTCTGGTGAAGGCCTTGGGAACCGGTGTTCTGGTGGTGGGCTATGATTTCAAATTCGGGAAGGGCCGCACCGGCGATACCGACACCTTGCGTGCCGACACACGCTTTGAAACCCGTATCATTGACCCTGCGGCGGCGGCAACGGGGGAAGTCTATTCTTCAACCCGCATTCGCGATTATCTGAAAAGTGGCGAACCGGGCCAGGCCGCTGCCTTGCTGGGTCGCCCTTTCGAGGTCGAGGGCGAGGTGCTGCACGGCGCTCAGATTGGCCGCACGATTGGTTTTCCAACCGCCAATTTGGATATGAGTGACTATATCCGCCCCGCCTATGGCGTCTATGCGGTTCGGGTCGGGGTAGAGACCGGGCGGGTTGGAGAGACCGTCTGGTGCGATGGTGTCGCCAATTTGGGCATGCGTCCCACTGTTGATGGCCTGAGTGAGAAATTCGAAGTGCACTTGTTTGATTTCGACCGCGATCTTTATGGCACGCATATGCGGGTAGCCCTGATTGAATTCATCCGGGGGGAACGTAAGTTCGACGGCCTGGATGCCTTAAAGGCGCAGATTACAAAAGACTGTCACGCGGCCAAAATCATCCTGGACAACCGCGCCGCGGGCGCGTGATAGTTTGGTTTTTTTTACGCTTACGCGGGCGCGTGATAGTTTGGTTTTTTTACGCTCACGCGGGCGCGTGATGCTGTGTTTATCTATGCTCACGCGTGCGCGTGATGCATTAGATCTCCCAGATCAGTTCTGACGGGCCAGACACAACATTCTGGCGATTCTGAGCCTTCACCCGGTTCGTCACCATACGCGTATGAAGCCCGGATATGATCCGACTGCCCGTCCTCTCAAAGGCAAAGGGCAACACCGCATGCACCAGGCAGCAAAGACCTGCCAGCAGCAAAGGGCCCGCAAAACTGAGCGCGGTTCCCATATGCTCTGTATATGTCTCCCCAACAGAGGATGGGTGCTGTGTGAAAGCGGTGCGGATCATCTTTTATCTCCTGTTCTGGCAGAACGATTTGTTTATTCAGAATAGTATCTACGATAATCGCTGGAATTTGTTTCTAAATATACTATTAAAAATGACTTTCTGTTAAATTTTATGCTATTATTTTAATATATAATGTAAAAATTCACCTAGGATGTATATCATGGATGCAATCGATCACCGAATTTTGGCCGCTTTGCAGGAAGATTCTGCGCTTTCTACCGCAGATCTGGCTGACAGGGTCGGCCTGTCCCCGACTCCCTGTTGGCGGCGGGTTCGACAATTGGAAACAGCGGGATACATTCGAAAGCGCGTCGCGCTGCTGGACCGTGACCTGCTGGGGGTTGGCACGACGGTCTTCGTGTCGATCCGCACCAAAACCCATGCGGCGGACTGGTTGACGAAATTTGCTAAAGTCGTTCAATCCATGCCCGAAGTCATTGAGTTCCACCGGATGAGCGGTGACATTGACTATCTGATGAAAGTCGTCGTGCCGGATATCCCCGCCTATGACGCCTTTTACAAGCGCCTGATTTCGGCCATTGATCTGTCAGATGTCTCCTCAAGCTTTGCAATGGAGGAAATCAAGGCAACGACAACGCTGCCCCTGACCTATTTAAAACAAGCCTGATGACCCTATATATAAGTGCAGATAACACAGCGATTAGGGAGAAAGACCATGGGTGATTTAATCAGCTTTACCTGTCCGGACGGGACGGAAGCCAAAGGCTATCTGGCGACAGCAACTGAGCCAAAAGGCAGCGTTGTCGTGCTGCAGGAATGGTGGGGCCTGAACGACCAAATCAAAGGTGTCGCAGATCGTTTCGCCGCAGCGGGCTATACCGCCCTGGCCCCCGACCTGTACGAAGGCCGGGTAACCCAGGATGCGGATGAGGCCAGCCATATGATGACCGGCCTGGACTGGGTTGGGGCGTCCGAACAGGATACCCGTGGCGCGGTTCAGTATTTGAAAGCCAAAACTGGCACAAAAACGGCTGTTATGGGGTTTTGCATGGGCGGTGCCCTGACCATCATCGCGGGCGTAAAGGTTCCTGAATGTGATGCCTGTGTATGCTTCTATGGCATCCCACCGAAAGAAGCGGCCGACCCCGCCAAAATCTCCGTGCCTTTCCAGGCCCATTTCGCCACCAAGGATGATTGGTGCACCCCACAAGCGGTTGAACAATTGCGCAAGGATATGGCCGGCGTGAAAAGCCCGGTTGATATTCACGAATACGACGGTGAACATGGATTTTTCAATGAAACCCGCGAGGTGTTCAATCGCAATGCAGCCGATGTAAGCTGGGAACGCACAATCAGTTTTCTAAACAAGGTTCTGTGACGCACCACAAACGGTATCAGGTGACAGCACCCCACCCGCCTCCGCGGGTATGAGGAGTGGGCAAAGGTTAACCGCAGAGGGCGTAGAGGAACTGGTGCCCTATAACTTTCCACGTCTGACCTTCAACACCACCCTCCCCCTTCGAGACGCTACGCTCCTCTGGGTGAGGGTGCCTTTGGCGTCAACATCGTCACCCCGGACAACGATCCGGGGTCCAGGGCGGCTGGCGCGATTGGTGCCTGTGGCTCTGGATATCAGCAGGGAACTGACAATCCCACCAATCGTCTCATTCTCATCCTGAGGAGGCGCGGCAGCGCCGTCTCGAAGGAGGGGCTGTAAGTTCGGTGCTTACAGAGGGCTCCCCCTTCGAGACGCTACGCTCCTCAGGGTGAGGGTGTCTTTGGCGTCAACATCGTCATCCCGGACACCGATCCGGGGTCCAGGGCGGCAGTCATGGGTGTTGGGGGTCGCGTGCGATATCAGCGAAACACAATACTACTGAGAGTCGAAAAAACACGACGTTAGGACATTGATTTAACGAATAATTCAAGTAATCTCCCGAAATGTCATCAAGCTATCGCCTTCACAGTGGCACAGCGCCGCTTCTCGTCAGTGTTCCCCACTCAGGAACAGCTGTACCCAAAGATATCTCGAATCGACTGACGGATGCGGCCAAGCCGCTGCCAGATACCGACTGGCATGTGGATCGGCTGTATGATTTTGCCGCCGACATGGGGGCCTCTGTGCTTGTCGCGGAATATTCGCGGTACGTCATTGATCTTAATCGACCCCCCGATGATGAAAATCTGTATCCGGGAAAGGCGACAACAGGGTTGGTTCCGGTTGATACTTTCTCAGGCGATGCGATTTATCAGGATGATATTGATCCTGATATGGCCGAAGTCATGGGGCGGATCGATGGGTATTGGATGCCCTATCACACGGCCCTTGCGAAAGAACTGGACCGCATCAAGCAGGAGCATGGTCACGCCGTCTTGTGGGACGCGCATTCTATTGCGTCGCGCGTCCCTCGATTCTTTGAGGGACAGCTGCCCGATTTTAATCTGGGCACCAATATGGACAAAAGTTGCGCGCCAGATCTGGCCCAGGCCGTGCTGGCACAGGCACAAGCCGCCACAGGTTTCACTGCCGTGCTGAATGGCCGGTTCAAGGGCGGATACATTACGCGCAATTATGGCATTCCCCGGGATCATGTTCATGCAATCCAGTTGGAATTGAGCCAGATCACCTATATGCAGGAAAGCGCGCCCTGGCCCTACCTGGACGATAGGGCCAACAAGGTGCGCGCCCATTTGCAACGCATGTTGGAAACCTGCCTGACCTGGAAACCAGCCTAGTGTGGTGCGCGCATATCTGGAATCACCAGGATCCCTGAAAGTGATCATAGATACTCCACAGCCCCATGATTACGAATCCGCAGCCCGCGATCAGTTTCAAGGGGATCATGGTCAATGTGCGTTCTGCAACGGTGCCCAGAAACACCGCCAGAGCGGTTGATAAGACCAACGCAGCGGCGGCGGCACAGAAAACACCAAAAGGTGTCATCGCCTTATCCGTGGCGAACAGAACCGTCGCCAACTGGGTCTTATCTCCCAGTTCCGCAAGGAAAACAGTGATAAAAATGGCAATAAAAGGCTGCATGAAACACTCCAAAAGGGGACCGGCGACAAGATGACGACTCCGAACGGCCGGTCCCTCCGAACCCGATCAGAATCGCCATAGGTCTTGCCAAACCGTGACTGGCCGCCTGTGCCATGGCAGTTGCCAAGTATGTTGACACAGGCCCCTATAAGAAGGGCGGCTACTCCCCTACGGAGTGCGTAGAGGATACCCAGCCGGAACCGGATCGTCAATAGCCTTTAGTTACGGGGGCGGCGTCGTCGACCGGATGCCAGTCTTTCCGCAGGATATTGGGCAATTTCCCGCAATAGCGTGGCAAGTCGGCCGGTTTCCCCCTGATCCGCCTGCGCAAAGAGCGGCATTCGTCCAAGAATCGCCGCCGCCCGTGCTGGATCCATGGCATCAGGCAGCGTAATCAACCAGGATAGCACCGCATCTTCTGCAGCCCCAACCGGAAGGGGTGTGCCACATTGAAACAATCCGGACAGACAATTTTGAGGGTCTAACTTTGTTATTTTTTGAAAGTCTGTCGACTGACCCGTCGAGGTGAAATGTTCTAACGCCGCATAATCAGGATATGCCAGTCCACTCATCGTAACCTCCTCCGGGGCACCCCGCCCGGTCGTTTGGGTTTAATGTGAAGAGCGGCAGGTCTCCTGGCTTGCGGGTCAATGCCGAACCACCCTGCCTTCCCGACAAAAAATTGTCAGTGGCATGAATGGGCGATCGGCTCGCCGCTTACAGTTGCGGGGGCAGCTTCGGCTTTGGCAGCATCAAGATCAATCATGATCCAGACATCCACCGCACCGAATTCCCTTTTGATCCCCTAATGGGAACCGCTCAATATTCAAACAGATTACCTGAAATTTAAACAACGACTAGAGAAAAAGCGACAGGCTTCACCCTGCTACCGTCACTTGACCAAGGGGTATAAGCGCGGTCAAACTAGCGTTGCGATCGGGACCTATTATAGGGGGGTAGAATGCTGGACGGATTACGCCAATCATTGGCAGAGCGATATGAACGCCATAAGCATCGCCCATTCCTGGAAGCGTGCATGGCAACCTGTGCCTTGGTGGCGATTGCGGACGGAGAGGTCTCCCTTTCTGAACGGGGTCGACTGGATCAAATTATCGATGCGATTGACCGACTGAGCATTTTTGATGTGCACGAAGCGATTGATCTGTTCAATGAAACGATAGAAGCAATCAAGGCTGATCCCGCTCAGGGGCGCGAAGATGCCCTAAAACCAATCGCCGACTGCCGCAGCGATGCGGGCGATGCCGTACTATTGGTTAAGGTGGCGCTGGCGGTCGGTCAGGTCGACGGCGTGCTGCTGCCCAGCGAACGCGCCCAGTGCGAAATTATCTGCGAGGCATTGGGCCTCACTCTCAGCGACTTCGAATAAGCGGCTAGTTACCGGCTTCAGGCAGGGGCGCCAAAGTCGGCGCCTGTTCCATGGGTTGCTCCTGTGACACAGCAGGCGCACTCTCGGGTATCTGTGCGCCGGTTGGCGCCGCTGCAGCAGGCTGTTCCTGCGCCAGAGACTCGTAATTTGGGGATAACAGCGCCCCATCCCGAATGTCATTGATGACATCAATCAGATCTGCCGATTGATTCGACATCGCGATCGCAACAGCGGCAAGGCCCACCGCTTTGGCTGGATCAACCCCAATCTTATCCGTGACTTCCTGGCCAAAATTTGGATCACCCAATCGACCAGCCGCCGCCGCCACACGGATCAAGGCCTGATACCTAGGGACGTCAAACCCGCCATCTGGTGTACGCGGCAGAACCACACCCGATTGCGGTTCCGGGATGCGCGCCGCCGTGTCATAGGCCCCCAAGAGATCCCCCGCCGCCAATTGTGCCAGAGAAATTGCCAGCAGGGCAGAATTGAACCCCTGATCGCCCTTATTCTCAAAGGCAATGCGATAGGCTGCACTGATGGTTTTCTGGGCGTCTTCAATACGGCCGCGTCTTGCTTCTGCGATTGCGACCTGGACCAGGGCACGCACCTTTGCCAGATCCGTCTCCAAGACCTCTGATAAATCCCGGGCACGGCTGAAAATCGCCTGATCCGCGCTTTCCAGCCCAACCTTGATCTGGGCACTGAGAACGGCATCCAGGGCATCCGGGACATATTCAGGTAAGGTCGGGAAACCAGTCGGATCAAGCGATTCAGCCAATAATGCGCTGGCCCCTTCCGGGTCATTCTCCAGCCCCCGCCCCAATGCCACTGCGGCCATGATCTGGGCCCGCATCCCGATATAGGGAATATAATCTTTCAGCACCAAAGCTTCGGGCAATTTACCCTGATCGATCAAAACGCGCCCCATTCCCAGAAGGGCCTCAGCGCGGGGCACATCCTCGGTGATCTTGAATGCGGTTTCTAAGGCATCTTTCAGGCGTCCAATCTCTGTTTCCCGCGCCACCAGATATGTGATCGCGCGGAACCGGGCGGATTGATCTTCAATGCGGTCAATCTCTTCTTCAGCCAGTCTGAATAAAGGGACTGCCGCATCAATATTACGCCGCCCCAAAGCCGCAGATACCGCGCTTAATGCCTCCGCTCGATAGGCCCCTTCTGGAACCATGCGCACAACGATCATGCCGCCACGCTGATTGCCTGATTCCACCATTTTGGCAGCCAATTGAATAAGGGCTGGCATCCTGGCATCGCTGGGGCCGTTCATGATATCAAGCTGCGCCGTCGCGAAGGATACCTGCGCCCCGGCTGTATCCCCCGCCACAAGCTGTGCCGCCCCGATATCCATCAGCAGATATGCTTGCGACAGGTCTTGTGATTTGGGTAACAGGCTTGCCTCATCAAAAGTCTGGCGCAGAACGGTTGCGACGGCCTGTTTCGTTGCTTCATCATCGCTGGAATTCAAAATGACCGAGGCTATTTCCCGCAATGTTCTGACCCGGTCCTGACGGTCCGCAATCAATTTGGCCGTCGCCGTCGCGGCTTCGGCAGCCCCCATTTGAGCCAGGCGATTGGCGGCTATTCCATATGTATCAGTGACCTTGTCCGAAGGAGGTTGGTCTTTCACCTCTGCAATCGCGCGGTCCATCCACGCGCGTGCCTCGCTGGCGTCCTTCTGAACAATTCGAACATAGTCGGAAATCCATAGAAAGGACCGAGCACGCCAAACGGGATCAGCAATGCGTTGTGCGATCTCTATCGCCTTATCCATTTGCCGCCGGGCCAGATAAGCGCGCACGACCCCGCTTTGGGCCAACCCGACATCTTCCTCAGACTCAAGCGCAGCGACGGCCAGAAACTGAAGCCGCAACAGAGCGTCCGACAAAATGGCCAAGGTTACGGGATCAACCTCGCTGGCGCGATAGGCATCGCGTTGGGGGCTGAAGCTGGGCTTGGCGATATCATCGGCTGGATTGCCAGTTGATTGCGCAAAACCATGCGATCCAGCGACAGACAGAAAGACACCCAGGCCAAACAGCCCTGCAAAGAACACACGGGCTGTGCGACGACTGGGCATCCAGGCGTTAACCGGCGCTGTCTTGTGCAAATACGCGGTCCAGGATCGTGTCCACATGCTTAACGTGGTAGCCCATGTCAAAGAGTGCGTCGATAGCATCATCACTCAAATGCTGCGCCACATCCTTATCAGATTTCAGCAATTCCTGAAATGATGTGCCGTTTTTCCAGCTTTCCATAGCATTGCGCTGTACTGTGCGATAGGCGTCTTCACGGCTCATGCCCGCCTGAGTCAGTTGCAACAGGACGCGCTGGGAATTGTGCAACCCGCCAAGACGATTCAGATTCGCCATCATTTCTTCAGGATAGACCACCAGTTTTTCCACCACACCGGCCAAACGGTTAAGGGCAAAATCCAGCGTTACCGTCGAGTCTGGACCAATCATGCGCTCCACTGAAGAATGGGAAATATCCCGTTCATGCCACAGCGCGATATTCTCCAGCGCTGGCAGAGCATAGGCCCGCACCATACGCGCCAGGCCCGTCATGTTTTCCGTCAGCACCGGATTGCGCTTATGGGGCATAGCCGACGACCCTTTTTGCCCAGGCGAGAAAAACTCCTCCGCCTCGCGCAATTCGGTGCGCTGCAAATGGCGTATTTCAATCGCCAGATTCTCAATCGACCCGGCAATCACCGCCAGGGTCGCAAAGAAAGCCGCATGACGGTCACGCGGGATCACCTGTGTCGACATCGGCTCTGGTGTCAGACCCAGCTTGTCTGCGACATAGGCCTCAATTGAAGGATCAATATTGGCAAAGCTGCCAATCGCACCGGAGATTGCACAGGTCGCAATATCCGCGCGCGCGGCCAGCAGACGCTGTTTGCTGCGTTGAAAGGCGGCGAAATGGCCGGCCAGTTTCACGCCAAATGTGGTTGGTTCCGCATGAATGCCGTGTGAACGACCGATACAGACAGAATTTTTATGCTCAATCGCGCGGGCCTTCAGCGCAGCCAGAACCCGATCCAAATCAGCTAACAGAATATCAGCCGCCTGGGTCAATTGCACCGCCAGGCATGTATCCAGCACGTCAGAAGAGGTCATGCCCTGATGCACAAAGCGGGAGTCTTCCCCAATATGCTCCGATAATTCCGTCAGGAAGGCGATGACATCATGTCTCGTCTCGCGCTCAATCTCATCAATGCGGTCGATGCGCGCCTGCGTATAGGGTTTGTCACCATTCTTCCAAACCGACTCTGCAGCTGACTCCGGAATCACGCCGCGCTGCGCCAGGGCATCGCAGGCATGGGCCTCGATCAAAAACCAGATGTGGAACCGGTTCGACGGCTCCCAAATTGCGGTCATTTCCGGGCGACTGTAACGCGGGATCATATGAATTCCTATTCCTTGAGAAACAACAAGACCGATCTAGGCAGCGGAATCGCCACCATACAGACCAATGTTAAACGCGATGGAGATGCGGGTTCCCTCCCCACGGAAGGGATCGACGAAATGCTGAAGCCAACTTGGAAACATTAGCATAAGGCCAGGGTCAGGCTCAACTTTCAGCTTTTCCCCAAACGGGCTTCCCGGCAGCGGGATCATCTCAACCGCCAGCCGTGGATCCAGAAAAGAAATCGTCCCATTGAAATGCGTATCATCTGGGTCGGGCGTGCCTGTATCGACATAAAACACGCCAGACACCATGGAAGAGTGATGCGTGTGCAGTCGATGAAATCCACCCCGCCGGCTGACATTCGCCCAGGCGGTTACCTGCGCCTTGCCACTGAAGCCCTTGTCATTGTTCAGTTGCTTGATGAAATCGGCCAATCCAGCGCTGATAATGGATTTCAGTGTTTCAATGGACGGGTCCGGCCATTTCATTAAGTCCGTATCGGAATGCCAGCCATTCACCAGCGCACGATCAATCCCATCCGGATAGGCCTGTTCCCGGTCAAGAATGACGCGCCGCAGGTCCGACAGCAAATCGGCATCCTGTATCCGGCGTGTCAGGATCGGTGTTGGCCATGCCAGCAGCATGCCATTAGACAGGTTTTGATGCAGCGCCATACCGGGAATCCTGTTTCGCCCATTAAGGTGCTTTTTTAGCGATAGAGTCGGGTTGCCACAAGCCAGCGAATGGCGACCGACCAGACCGCACAATAGGTCACGACTGCTGTGAGAAAGAATCATCTTGTCTCGGGCAACAAAAAGGGAGTACCAAAATCGGGTCTTTTGAGGGTTCTAAGTGGCTGAAACACTGCCTGCCCTCACGGTAATGACTTTTTTTGGAGGAAACACATGCCCGACGGGATGCAGCAGAACGACCTTAGCGCCTTTTGGATGCCCTTTACCGCCAATCGCCGGTTCAAGGCTGATCCGCGCATTCTGGTCTCAGCCAAGGGCATGTATTACAAAAGTGCAGAGGGCAAGGATATCCTGGACGGCACCGCTGGATTGTGGTGCGTCAATTGCGGTCACGCCAACCCGAGAATTGTTGAAGCCGTGCAACAGCAGGTCGCCCAGCTGGATTTCGCCCCGACCTTCCAATTCGGCCATCCCAAGGCCTTCGAACTGGCCAGCCGCATGCGCGATATGTTCCCAGCCGGTCTGGACCATGTGTTCTTCACCAATTCCGGATCAGAGTCCGCTGATACCGCGTTGAAGATCGCGCTGGCGTATCAGCGCGCCCGCGGTCAGGGTACCCGTACCCGCCTGTTGGGCCGCGAACGGGGCTATCATGGTACCGGCTTTGGCGGTATTTCCGTTGGCGGTATTGTGAAGAACCGGATGTATTTCGGCTCCTTGCTGGCCGGGTCCGACCATGTGCGCCACACGCATGATCTGGAACACAATGCTTATACCAAGGGCGAACCGGAATATGGTGCCCATCTGGCCGATGATCTGGAACGCCTGGTCACGCTGCATGATGCCAGCACGATTGCGGCCTTCATCGTAGAGCCCATGGCGGGCTCAACCGGCGTGCTATTGCCCCCGAAAGGCTACCTGAAGCGCATTCGGGAAATCTGTGACAAGCACGGCATCGTGCTGATTTTTGATGAGGTTATCACCGCCTTTGGCCGTCTGGGTTATGCCACAGCAGCAGAACGCCTGGGCGTTATTCCAGACATCATCACCTGTGCCAAGGGCCTGACCAATGCGACCATCCCGATGGGCGCAGTTGTGACCAACAAGAAGATCCATGACACAATGATGGATTCTGCGGATGCCGCGATTGAGTTATTCCATGGCTATACCTATTCCGGCCACCCGGTAGCTGCCGCCGCCGGTGTTGCGGCGATGGACGTCTATAAGGAAGACGGGTTGTTTGAAAACGCGCTGGCGCTGGAACCTTATCTGGAAAATGCGATCCACGGCCTGAAGGGCCTGCCCAATGTGATCGACATTCGCAATATGGGCCTTGTCGCCGCCGTAGAACTGGCCCCCCGCCCCGGTGCCCCGGGAGAGCGCGGCTATGACGCCATGGTACAGGCTTTCAACAAGGGCCTGATGATCCGCGTCACCGCCGACATCATCGCCCTCTCCCCACCCTTAATTGCTGAAAAATCCCATATCGACGATATGGTCAGCATGCTGGGCGATGTGTTGAAAGACGTCGCGTAGGCACTATTCTTCACCGCTTGAGCGCGCCGCCCTGGATACCCGCTTCCGCGGGTATGACGAGGTCTATCCACCGCCGTCACCCCGGACATCGATCCGGGGTCCAGGGCGGCAGGTGCGATCCATGCCTGTGGCCCTACGCGGATGTGACGAGAGGTAAAGGTTAACCGCAGAGGGCGCAGAGAAGGCGCGAAGAACGCTGAGGGATTGGTGCGTCATGGCGTTCCACTTCTGACCTTAAGCACCACTCTCATCCAGAGGAGGCGCATTCGCGCCGTCTCGAAGGAGGACTTGTAAGCGCGGTGCTTGCAGAAAGATCACCCTTCGAGACGCTGCGCTCCTCAGGGTGAGAGAGTATTTGTCTAATACATCGTCACCCCGGACATTGATCCGGGGTCCAGGGCGGCAGGTACGCCTGTTTGCTAGTATAGGATCCCGGCCTCTGCCAGATACTGAGCCAATGCATCAGAGTCGGTAAACAAATGCCCCCGAAACCCACAAGCCTTTGCGGCGGCGATGTTTTCGGGGCGGTCATCGATAAAAAGGGTTTGGGCTGGGTCCACTGAAAAGCGCTGGACCACAAGATCATAAATCGCGGGGTCCGGCTTAATCACCCCTTCATAGCCCGACACGACACGACCGTCGAAATCGTCCAGAAACGGATAGATTTTCACCGTCGCCTCAAAATTCTCCACCCCATAATTCGACAGCGCATAGATCGGATATCCCGCCGCCTTTAATCGCGCCATGATATCAACAGTGCCATGAATTGGCCCCGAAATCGTCTCCACCCAGCGATACCGATAGGCTTTGGCCGTTTCCAGATGCTGCGGACAATCCGCCGCAATTTCCGCCAGTTGGGCTTTCCAGGTCTGACCACGATCCATTGCCAGAATACGATCATGGGTCACCGCATTTTCCCGAAAATCCTGAATCGCCGCCGCATCTGGTAGCAGTTTCTTTAGCAAATTGTCTGGATTCCAATCGACCAAAACATTGCCAATATCAAAAAGGACGTATTTGAAGGTCATCGATATAGCCTCAGCTCAGCCACGGAAAAACGCCCCCGACACTGGTCGGGGGCAGTTTAACAGGGAGCACCAGGGCGCAGCCTTACTACCGTGCAAGGCGGCTGCGCCAGAGGGCCCGACGAATAGGGTAGGGCCGGGCCCTTACGAGCACCCGCTTGTCGCGCCACACGTGACGCATTTCATGCAGGTGCCGTTCCGAACGAGGGTCATATTTCCGCAATCCCCACAGGGATCTCCCTCGTACCCTTTCGCGCGTGCCTCGCGGATTTTGTCCAGGCGATCCTCCACGGCAACACGCACATTTCCGTCGACCTTGACGGCGGTCTGCACCGTCCCGGTCTCCACAATTTGAACAGTGCCAGCCTGAGCAGCATTGGCAGGAAGCCCCCTGCCCATCTGCGACATGACACTGGTATAGGCCGTCAAATCTGCCTTACGCACGAACCCACGGCTGGTAATACGGTTCAGCGCTTCAAGCGCATGCGCATTGACTTCAGGAAGATTGGCTTCCTTGTCCCCGCCCCCGGTCGTATCGGGCATCATATCTTCCGGCTGAACATGGGCCAGATCATCGCGCCCCAGATAGCTGATCGCAACTTCGCGGAACAGGTAATCCAGGACAGAGGTCGCCATCTTAATGGCCTCGTTGCCTTCGACCATGCCTGACGGTTCGAACCGGGTGAAGGTATAGGCCTCGACGAATTCTTCCAGCGGAACACCATATTGCAGGCCAATCGACACGGCGATGGCGAAGTTGTTCATCAGGGAGCGGAAGGCAGCGCCTTCCTTATGCATATCGATGAACAATTCACCCAATGTGCCGTCTTCATATTCACCGGTACGCAGATAGACCTTGTGACCGCCAACGATCGCCTTTTGGGTATAGCCCTTGCGGCGATGCGGCAGGCGCTTGCGCTCCACCTGTTTCTCGATGATGCGCTCAACAATCCGCTCGGCAACCAGGGGGATCTGTTCCGCCTTATTGGCCTCTGCCATTTCGTCGCGCAGGTCCTCATCATCCAACAGAGACGAGGCCAAAGGCTGCGACAGTTTCGATCCATCCCGGTAGAGCGCATTCGCCTTGATACCCAGCGTCCAGCTCAGCTTGTACGCAGCCTTGCAATCCTCAACCGTTGCCCCGTTGGGCATGTTGATGGTTTTGGAAATCGCCCCGGAGATGAAAGGCTGAGCCGCTGCCATCATGCGGATATGGCTGTCGGTGGACAGGTACCGCTTGCCAGTCTTGCCACAGGGATTGGCGCAATCAAAGACGGGCAGATGCTCGGCCTTCAAATGCGGCGCGCCTTCCAGCGTCATCGCGCCACAACAATAGATATTAGCTGCCTCAATGGCTTTGCGAGAGAAACCAAGTGCGGCCAGCATATCAAAAGACATGGAGTCCAATTGAGTTGCGCTGAGCCCCAGAATATCTGTGCAGAACGCCTCCCCCAATGCCCATTTGTTAAAGGCAAATTTGATATCAAACGCATTGGCCAGGGTCGATTCCAGCTTCGCCAGTTCTTCCGGACCAAAGCCCTTTTCCCGCAAGGTTTCGTGGTTGATACCCGGCGCATTGACCAGGCTGCCATGCCCAACGGCATAACGTTCGATTTCCCCGATTTGTTGATCGTCATAGCCCATATTGCGCAGGGCTTCCGGAACGGTCCGATTGATGATCTTGAAATAGCCACCCCCGGCCAGCTTCTTGAATTTCACCAGCGCAAAATCAGGCTCAATCCCGGTCGTATCGCAATCCATCACCAGACCAATAGTCCCGGTGGGCGCGATCACGGTTGCCTGGGCATTGCGATAGCCATGGGCCTCCCCGGCCTTGACGGCGCGATCCCAGGACTCCGCTGCCGCCTTGGCGATACGGGGATCCGGGCAATTGGGCACATCCAACGGGACGGGCAACACTGCCAACCCCTGATAACCATCGGCCCAGCCATGGGCGGCCATGCGGTGATTGCGCATCACGCGCAGCATATCCTGGCTGTTATCCGCATAGCCTGGGAAAGCACCCAGTTCAGCGGCCATTTCAGCAGACGTTTCATAGGAAACACCGGTCATCAAAGCCGTGATGGCCCCACAAAGGGCGCGGCCTTCATCGGAATCATAGGATAGGCCACAAGACATCAGCAGACCGCCAATATTGGCATAGCCCAGTCCCAATGTACGATACCGGTAGGAGCGTTCGGCAATGGCAACCGACGGGAATTGCGCCATCAGCACGGAAATTTCCAGGGTCAGCGTCCACAACCGCACCCCATGGGTGAAGCCTTCAATGTCAAAGCTGCGGTCATTGCTGCGGAACTGCATCAAGTTGAAGGATGCCAGATTGCACGCCGTATCATCCAGGAACATGTATTCAGAACAGGGATTGGATGCATTGATCCGACCGGATTGCGGGCAGGTATGCCAATCATTGATCGTAGTATCAAATTGAATACCGGGATCCGCGCTGGCCCAGGCGGCATGGCCAACCTTTTCCCAAAGGTCTGCTGCCTTGACGGTCTTATTGACCTTGCCATCGGTACGATTGATCAGATTCCAATCCGCGTCGGCTTCTACCGCACGCAGGAAGTCATCAGTGACCCGGACCGTGTTATTCGCATTTTGCCCTGATACGGTGTTATAGGCATCTGAATCCCAATCCGTATCATAGGTTGGAAATTCAATCGCGGTATAGCCCTGCTGGGCGAACTGAATAACCCGCTGGACATAGTTTTCCGGGATCATCACGCGACGGGCGGCGCGAATTTCGTCTTTCAGCGCCTTGTTGCGCTTGGGATCAAACCGCGCATCTCCTGTCAGGACAGCGCCATCGTCCAGGCGCCCTTCATGACAGGCTGCCATGATCGCGTTCAGGTGATGGGCGTGCAGTTTGGAACCGGTGACCAGGGCGGCAACCTTCTGCTCTTCGATCACTTTCCAATCAATGAAGCTTTCGACATCCGGGTGATCGATATCGACAACCACCATCTTTGCTGCACGTCTTGTCGTGCCGCCAGACTTGATCGCGCCCGCGGCCTTGTCCCCGATTTTCAAGAAGCTCATTAAGCCAGAGGATCTACCACCGCCTGACAGGGCCTCCGTCTCGCCCCGCAAGCGGGAGAAATTGGTGCCCGTGCCGCTGCCATATTTAAACAGGCGCGCCTCGCGGACCCAAAGATCCATAATGCCATTATCATTCACCAGATCGTCTTCCACCGATTGAATGAAACAGGCATGAGGCTGGGGATGTTCATAAGCGGTCTTAGAGCGGGTCAGTTTCCCGGTCTTGTAGTCCACATAATGGTGGCCCTGGCTGGGCCCATCGATGCCATAGGCCCAATGCAGCCCGGTATTGAACCATTGCGGGCTGTTCGGCGCCGCCATCTGCTTGGCCAGCATATAGCGCATTTCGTCGAAATAGCTGCGGGCATCTTCCGCGCTGTCGAAATAGCCACCCTTCCAGCCCCAATAGGCCCAGGTACCAGCTAAACGATCAAAAACCTGCGTCGCCTTGGTTTCGCTGCCACTGCGTTCGCCTGCAGGCAGGTCAGCCATTGCCGCCTCATCAGGCACACGGCGCCACAGGAAATCAGGAACATCCTTTTCCTTAACAGCCTTTGTCACCGCAGGGACACCTGCCTTGCGGAAGTATTTCTGGGCAATCACGTCCCCTGCCACCTGGCTGAAATGGGACGGAATTTCAATATCCTTCAACTGAAAAACAATCGTACCGTCGGGGTTACGAATTTCAGAATTGGTCTTGCGGAATTGGATCGCCGCATAAGGCGACTCGTTTTTCTTGGTAAACCGTCTTTCAATACGCATCTGAAACCAAACCCCCTTGGCTAACGGGCAATCCGCAAAGCACTTCTTCCAAAAACACAGCATTCCCATGAAACTGGGGAACCCAATGTCCCATTGCTTTTCGGACGACCAACTCTACATGTTGTGAACTGATCAACAGAGTACACCATCTGTTGTCAGACACAATATGCAGTGGGCGATTTTTTTACATTTCTATATCTTGATTTCTGAAAGACTCGCGAGACTCATTGGGATTCCGGGCAAAATTATAATTTTCCATGGATTTAACCATCGCCATAGGCTAACCACTGCACCGTCGGGCTGGACGGATGGGAACGGTTTTGCCATAGTCCCAACCGTCCAGCGACGCGAGAGACATCGGTTAAGCATCAGACACAGACGGGACTTATCCAGCCATGGCGAATGCAATCACCCGGTTGATGACCTGGTTACATGGAGAGCGGGTCGGCGACGATCCACTTGGCAATGTGTATTATCAAGATCGCAAGACGACAGCAGGACGTCGGCGGCGTCGCTGGGTGATTTATTCCAATCCCCAGGATGAGGCATCTACAGTGCCACCCGACATGCATGCCTGGCTGCATTATACGGTCGATGCCTTCCCAGAGCCGAAAAGTGGCCATAAATATGCCTGGGAAAAGGATCACCTTCCAAACCTGACCGGCACGGCGGGGGCTTATCTGCCGCCGGGNCATACTTTAAAGCCNGGCAAACGCCCCGCCGCGACGGGAGATTACGAAGCCTGGTCGCCTGAATAATCGCCGTGCTGCATGGCGCATTGATGCCAATGGCACCGCGCGACGCCTTATAAGGAAGCCTGAATGGCCCGCATGTCCACCGATACCCGGCATATCCTGATTGGGGCCGCCACCTGCGTGGCAATCGCGCTGTTCTTTGTGCTGGGCTATAGCGGGAATCCAGCCAAGAGGGAAGGTAACGGCTATCGGTTGTTTGGCATTTATGAAGATGCCAGTGGTCTTTCCGCAGGCAGCCCCGTCCTGATGGCCGGCCTGCCCGTCGGGTCCGTGCGCACCTTGCTTTTGGATAAGAACACGAATGAAGCCGTGGTCCAGATGACTATAACAAACGGTTACGAAATTCCCGTCGACAGCGAAGCCAAGATTATAAGCAACGGCCTGGCGGGTGGAAAATACATACGCATTGTGCCAGGCGGCGATTTGACCATGCTGCAACCAGGCGAAACATTCCAATATGTGCGCGGGTCGATTGATTTTTTCTCACTATTTGAACGAATCATTAAAATGGGCGAAGCCAAGAAGGCTGAGAAAGAATCTAATGCAAACAGCACAAATTAACCCCTAAGACGACAGCCACGGATGAGAACTCTATGCAACGCAGCCTAATAGAAACCATCATGGGGGCGATCGTGTTGATCGTCGCGGGCCTGTTTCTGTATCTGGCCTATCAAACCACTGATATCGCCCGCGATAGAGATGGTTATACCCTGGTGGGGCGATTTGGCGCGGTCGATGGCCTGACGCTGGGGTCGGATGTGCGTATCGGCGGTGTTAAAGTTGGCACCGTGTCAAAAGAAGAAATAGACCCGGAACTGTATCAGGCGGTCGTTACCCTGACGATCGACGAGGGTGTTCAGATTCCAAAAGACACGACCGCTGCCATTGCCAGTGATGGCCTGTTGGGGGGGCAATTCGTGAAGCTGACCCCAGGCCGGGACAATACGCTGCTGAAAGACGGGGAAGAAATCACGGATACCCAGGACGTTGTGGCCATCGAAGACCTGTTGGGTCGCGCCATATTCCTGATTACCGATCAGTAACTTGAAGGATTGACCATGACCGCTGTTACCCAGACCTGGGATCCCGACCGCTATCGCAAGAATGCGGGTTTCGTGGCAGAACTCGGGATGCCTGTCGTTGACTTGCTGGCACCCAAGCCGGGTGAGCGGATACTGGACCTGGGCTGTGGCGATGGGGCCCTGACGCAAAAGCTTGTGGCGCTTGGTTGTGATGTCAAAGCCGTCGACGCCAGCCCGGATCAGATCCGGAAAGCTGTGGAAGAAGGTCTGGATGCACAGGTCATGAATGGTCAGGACCTGACCTTTGGGCCGGAATTTGATGCAGTTTTCAGCAATGCCGCGCTGCATTGGATGACAGGTGCGGATGCGGTCCTGGCCGGTGTGAAGCGCGCCCTGAAACCCGGCGGGCGCTTTGTGGCGGAATTTGGGGGGGCTGGCAATGTTCAGACCATTCGCACCGCCCTGCGGGTGGCCGTTGCCGCCAGGGGTGTTGATCCCGACAGCGCTGATCCGTGGTATTTTCCGACCCCTGAAAGCTATCGCGCAAAGCTGGAAGCCTGTGGATTCAGCGTCGCCCATATGGAACTGATCCCGCGCCCAACGCCCCTGCCCGGCGACATTGACGGTTGGCTGGCCTCTTTTGGCGAGAGCTTCCTGATGCGCCTGGACATCGCCCAGCGTGATGACGCGATTTCAGAAATCCGGGACTCCCTGCGCCCCATGCTGATGAATGAGGAAGGCATCTGGATCGCCGATTATGTGCGCCTGCGTTTCGCAGCTACGGTGCCGGTATGAGGATCGCCGCGACCATCCTGTTCGGGGCTGTGCTGGTATGGTCCAGCGCCGCCCAGGCCGATCCTAAGCAAATTGCCGTCTTGCAGGGCCTGGACAAGGTCACGGCCCGCACCTCCACCTTTGAAGTTCCCATCGATCAATCAATTGATTTCGGCGCCCTGCGCATCCGTGTGCGCCATTGCGACAAGACCCCACCAGAAGAACGCCCGGAAGCCACCGCCTTTGTTGAAATCGACGAATTGCGCCCCGGCCAGGAACAAAAGGTCCTGTTCACCGGCTGGATGTTCGCCTCCAGCCCCGGTCTGCATGCGGTGGAACACGCCGTTTATGACGTCTGGCTGCTGGACTGCAAGGACCCGTCCTGATCTTTAAAACCCATCGTCATTTTGCAGGATTGCCGTTCTGACCAACGGCATCCTCTGTATCCCTGTTTTCGGATAACCTTATCGATACGAATCTTTAACGAATCTGATTCGTATCAAAAACTCATAAACATTAATCTTTAAAGCTGAAGACTTTATAAGAATTCAGATTTCAATATTTACTGTTCAATATTTAATTAAACTTGTTATGCTGGCACGAAAGTTGCTGTAAAAGCCTTAGAAACGCCTGATTCGACGAATCGATATCGCTGACGACACCGCCAGAGGATGGAGACATGCGCTTAGGTCTGCCGGAATTCGTGCAAAACCCTGAAAACAGATGCCCGGTCATTCTGTTGCTGGATACGTCTGCATCGATGCGCGGTGAACCAATGGCGGAATTAAATGCCGGGCTGCGCGCCTTTCATCATCAGATCATGACCGACGACTTGGCCAGCCTGCGCATCGAACTATCCATCATCGCCTTTGGGGGAGAGGCCCGAATGGTGCAGGATTTCGTGACCATGGAAGAAGACGGCCCGCCGCATTTAGAAGCCGGCGGAGATACACCAATGGGCGCTGCGATGGATTTGGCCCTGCGCATGGTGGACGCCCGCAAGGCCGTCTATCGCGCCAATGGCATTCACTATTACCGCCCCTGGATATTCCTGATCACCGATGGCGCCCCGACCGATGGCGAGGCCTGGCAGCACGCGGCGATGGACATGCAAGAAGCGGATCTGACCGGACGTGCGACATTTTTCACCGTCGGTGTGCAAGGGGCAGATATGGATATCTTGCGGGAAATTGCATCACCCAATCGCCCGCCCCTGATGCTGCGGGGCCTGAAGTTCCGTGACCTGTTCCAATGGCTTTCGGCCAGTGTTCGCCGTGTCTCCCTCAGCCGGATCGATGGGGAGCGTCTGATGCTGCCGCCCGTCACGGGCTGGGCAGAAATTCACCCATAGAGGATCACTGCAATGTCCTGGATGGCCGCGCTGGATTATCGACAAGGCACCGCCCATCGCGCGGCGGGCATCCCCTGTCAGGATTTCGGTCGGCTGGTGCAACTGGATGAAGATACGGTCATCGCAGCCCTGGCGGACGGGGCCGGATCCGCGCGATTCAGCCATTATGGGGCCCGTGCTGCGGTGGATTGCGCCCTGCCCTGGCTGAAGGATCGACTAAGCAAGAATCGGGGCGTTCAGGGTCGACTAACCACTCTGTCGATTGACGTTTTATTCGATGGATTGGTTCAAACAATCCAGAAAGAATTGAACCGGATTGCCCATGAGAACCGTCATGCGCCGCGGGATTATGCCTGCACCCTGACGCTGATCGCGCTGTCTCCCAATGAAATCCACGCCGCCCAGATCGGCGATGGCCTGGTCGTCGCACGGCAACGAGAAGGGGACTATACCCTGTTGATTGCCCCGGATCATGGCGAATATGTAAATGAAACCAGTTTCATCACGGACCTGGATGCTCAGGATCACCTGCATCTGTCCTCGCTTGCCGCGCCGATCCGGTTCGTTGGGGCGGCAACGGATGGTCTGGCCGGTGTTTCTGTCGATAATCGCCAGAACAGCCCCCATGCACCGTTTTTCGCGCCGATGGAGACATTTGCGCGGCAATCCACCTGCGCTGGTGACGTGCACAACGGCATTCGGGATTTTCTGGCCTCTCAGCGGCTGGCAGAGAAAAGCACCGATGATCTCTCCCTGATGCTATGTGGTTGGCAGGGATATGGCAGCGCATGACAGCCCCGATCCCGCGGATAGACTTATTTGATACGGATGGTAGCCCCCTGGCCCTGGGACCCCGCTTGCATGACAGCGGCGAGGCAACACTGTTCCAGCATGGCGATGCCCCCGACCTGTTGATCAAACTGCATCACGCCCCAACAGAGGCCTTGCGCGATAAGCTGGCTCTTCTGCCTGATCTTGCGCCGGTTGATCCGTCATTGGATACACGACACAGAAATTTCGCCTGGCCGGTCTCTACCGTCTATAACAGTGCAGGGGCGGCAGTTGGTGTCATATTGCCGGTTGTGCCGGGCGCGCGCTCTGTCATCGCCATCAGCAACGCAAAATTACGGGCAAAGCGCGCCGCAGAGATGGATTGGCATTATCTGCACGCCGTCGCCGCAAATATCGCCTTTCTGTTTGAACGGCTGCACGATCAGGGCATCATCATCGGGGATGTGAAGCCTGAAAACATTCTAATTGATGACCGGGCGCTAGCAACCCTGATCGATTGTGATTCCGTTCAGATCGTGGGGCCGGATGGCACGCCTTATCTGTGTACGGTTGGCAGTGAAGGCTTCACCGCACCGGAATGGATCGGTCGCCGTTTTACGGAAGGGCCCAGAGACATCGCATCCGACCGGTTTGGCCTGGCAGTGGTCCTGTACCAATTGCTGACCGGCGCGCATCCCTGGACCGGTGAGTGGATGGGATCGGGAGAGCCGCCCAGTCGGGACCAATTGATCCGCAGCGGTGACTGGCCGTTCAAGCCTGGGGCTCGCCTGCGCCCTGTGCCCGGCATGCTGTCCCTGGATGCGTTGGCCCCCGGCGTCGCGTCCTTGTTTCGACAGGCATTCATTGCCGGGGCCAAAGACCCCAATGATCGCCCCAGTGCTGCAGAGTGGCATGGGGCCCTGTGTACCGCCCTGGCAGAGTTGGATGTGTGTGAGACGCACAGCCACCATCACTATGATGAAAGCCTGTCGGCCTGCCCCTGGTGCATCCGTGTGAAGGCAGGCCTGCCAGATTTATTTCCCAAGCCCGATACACCGCGCGACCCGTTTGCCCCGCTGATCCTGGCGTTTGAGCGAGCCTTAGCGCGGGGCGACACCCGAATGGCGGTTGACTTATGGCGTGGCAATCCGGTTCTGGCGCGATGCGAGGATCTGAAGCGCCTGATCCCCCAAATGCGCCAACTTGACGCCGCCATCACAGCCCTGGATCAATGGATTGAAGCCTATGCCCGCGTCCCACAGGATATCGGCGAATTGGCCAGTCTGGTGGAAGATTTTCCAATCCTCAGCGACCCTAGCCTGTTTGGTCACGAGGAAATAGACGGTCAGCCTATTGCAGAAACGGTCAAGTCGATAGCGGATGCAGCGGTAACGATCCCGCCAACGCCCTATCAGACAATTGAAATCACAACACAACCAGCACAGTCTGTGACAGCGATCCGCCCCTCCCCTGTGGCGGCCCCGGCGCAATCACTCGATCCTTTAATCAACGATTGCGTGGTAAGCTATACAATCGAAAATGGATGGCGTGGATTGCGACCAGCGCGATTGATCCTGGCCGTTGAAAAGTCCTGTGTGATTCCATCCCTAACTTTATCTGATGAAGAAACCGGCGACTGCGTGCTGCACATTCCGGCGCAACGATTGCGCGGCGCAACCAGCCTACCCTTCGATACGCCTGATGGTCGGATTACACTTATTTTGCACACCACACAGGACAGCGATAAGCGGCACATCAAAATAAACGGGCCGTCCCGGCGCGCCCGGACCCTGGGCATCACAGGCGCAGTCCTGCCGCTTTCAACGCAAATGGCCTAGCACGATTTATTGGAGTATCCGGATATGGAACACTTTACGCCTGTTACTGCGCTTGCCGGTGGCGCGCTGATCGGACTGTCAGCGACCCTTTTTTATCTGGGGCTGGGGCGCGTTGCAGGGATCAGCGGAATACTGGGCGGGCTGCTCACCAGCAGCCCGGAGCGGGGCTTCAGGCTGTGCTTTATTCTGGGTCTGATCGGGGGCGCAGCGGCGCTGTATTGGGGATTTCAACGCCCTCCCGCTGTCATCACTCAGGTATCCTGGCCCTGGCTAATCGTGGCTGGCTTGCTGGTTGGCTATGGCACGCGATTGGGATCAGGCTGTACCAGCGGTCATGGCGTTTGTGGCCTGGCCCGGGGCAGCCTGCGGTCCTTGATCGCAACAGGCACCTTTTTCGCAATCGCCCTGATCACGGTTTACATGATGCGCCATGTTCTGGGTTGGGGGGGCTGAGGTCATGAGAACCCTGATCACGGCAACAGTGTCTGGCATCCTGTTTGGGGCGGGTCTGGCGCTGTCTGGTATGATGAACCCGGCAAAGGTTATCGGCTTTCTGGACCTGTTCGGCGATTGGGACCCCAGCCTGGCCTTTGTCATGGCGGGCGCGATGATCGTGGCGATGATTGGGTATCGGATTGGGCGCCATCG
>NZSA01000092.1 GCA_002696645.1 Rhodospirillales bacterium
GAGGGGGGTGCTCTCTCCTCCGCATTCAAGCCAACTGTAGGCAAAGGCCTTACGGCCTATCACCCCCACCCCAACCCTCCCCCCTCTAGGGGGAGGGAGAATAGAACCATCCCACCTGCCAAACACTTAATCCCACTATTCATACTTAAATTATAGGATCTGACTGGACAATTCACTAATTCACACTTATATTTTGTCTATAACATTATTCACACATTTATAAGTGTGAATTAACGCGGAACGAAAGCGACACTCTTATGGACGTATTTCCGTCCTTTTGGCGCCTGGAAGGCAAAGCAATCATCGTCGTTGGCGGTGGGGATGCTGCTTTGCGTAAACTGCGCCTGATCGCCCGGACTGCGGCAAAGATTAATGTTTTCAGTCAGGCCCCTGCTGTCAGTGACATTCAAGAAATGGCAGCTACAGGTCGGGTCACGTTGCATTACCGCGCCCTAACCGATCAGGATATCGCAGAAAATGCAGCCTTTGGCATTGTCGCGACCGATGATGATGCAGAGGCTGAGGCCAGCGTCGCGCGACTGCGCGCCCATCGGGTGCCGGTCAATGCGGTGGATCGTACAGAAATGTGCGACTTTCTGATCCCCAGCATCGTGGACCGCAATCCGGTGATCATCGGTATCGCCACAGGCGGTGCCGCCCCGATCCTGGCGCGGTCGGTACGCGAAACGCTGGAAGCCATCCTGCCTTCCCGCCTGGGGGCCCTGGCCGCCTTTTCCCAGCGGTTTCGTCGCGCAGTCACTGCCACAATTTCGGAAGGCCCCCTGCGCCGCGCCTTTTGGGAGCGATTCTTCGATGGCCCCATCGCACAGCAAGTTCTGAATGGCGATGACAGCGGCGCGAATGATGCCATGCTGACTGCGTTGAATGGCCGTGATGTGCATCACCAGGCCGATGGTCACATCACCATTGTGGAACTTTCTCCCAATGAACCAGATATGTTGAGCCTGCGGGCACTGCGCAAGTTACAGCGCGCCGATATCCTGTTGCACGATGCGCAATTTGGGGCATCCGCACTGGAACTGGTGCGCCGGGATGCCGACCGCATGGTCACCTGCAGTCCCGCAGATGCCCTGCACCGCGCGGAAATCGCGCGCAGCGCTGGCAGGACTGTCGTTATCCTGGCCTTACCGGGTCAAACCGCCAATACCCGTTACGAAACCCTGCGGCATGGCAGCGCCGATCCGCTGCCCCGCGCTTTAAGCGCCTGATACAAGAGGAAATCACCATGAGCCTGAAAGCCATTACCGCAAATCGTTTGATCGATGGCATCGCCGTCTGGCTGACCCCCAGTGGTCGCTGGAGCGAGAGCGTTTATGACGCACGGGTTGCAGAGGACGCCGACAGTCTGGCCGCAATGGAAGCCATCGCCGCACAAGCGACAAAGGCCTGCACCGTTGTGGACGCCTTGCCGATTGATGTGAAATTGGAAGATGGCAAGCCCGTCCCCACCAAAAACAAGGAACGCATTCGTGCCCTGGGTCCAACCGTACGTCTGGATCTGGGCAAACAGGCAGACAGCCTTGGAAAGGCCGCATAATGTACCGGTATGATGAATTTGATGAAACCCTTGTAAAGGAACGCGTCGCCCAGTTTCGGGGCCAGATCGCACGTCGATTGAAGGGTGAGTTGACAGAAGACGAATTCAAGCCGCTGCGGCTGATGAATGGCCTGTATCTGCAGATCCACGCCTATATGCTGCGCGTCGCCATTCCCTATGGCACCTTTAACGCCAAACAGATGCGCATGTTGGCCCATATCGGGCGCAAGTATGACAAGGACTATGGCCATTTCACCACCCGCCAGAATATTCAGTTCAACTGGATCAAGCTGGAGGATACCGCCGATATCCTGGAGGATTTGGCGAAGGTTGAAATGCACGCTATCCAGACGTCGGGCAATTGCATCCGCAACACCACCGCAGACCCCTATGCGGGTGCGGCCGTGGATGAATTCGAAGACCCCCGCATCTGGGCAGAGGTGATCCGGCAATGGTCCAGTTTCCATCCGGAATTTTCCTTCCTGCCGCGCAAGTTTAAGATTGCCGTCACCGGCGCCCCTAATGATCGTGCTGCCGTGCGCGTACACGATATTGGCCTGACGATTAAGAAAAATGACGCAGGTGAAACTGGCTTTGAAGTGATGATCGGCGGCGGTCAGGGGCGATCCCCTTTCATTGCCAAAACGGTCAGTGACTTCGTACCCAGGGATAATCTGCTGTCCTATCTGGAGGCAATCCTGCGGGTCTATAACATGCTGGGCCGGCGTGATAACAAGTATAAGGCGCGCATCAAAATCTTGGTGCACGAGGTCGGGATTGAAGAAATCCGGCGGCTTGTTGAGATTGAATGGGCCAACCTGAAAAAAGAAACCAGCGTTGATCTTCCCGCCGAAGAACGGGACCGGATCGCCGCCTATTTTCGTGCCCCGGATTTTGAGGTACTGGCGGATACCGATACTGGTTATGAGGCCCGGCGTTTCGAAGATCGCGACTTCCGCCATTGGGTGCGCAGCAATGTCGTGGCCCATCGCCAGCCAGGCTATGCCATCGTCAATATATCGCTGAAGCCCACGGGCGGCATTCCGGGCGATATCTCCGGCGATCAGATGGATGCAGTGGCCGATATCGCGGACGCCTATGCCCTGGACAGCGAAATCCGTGCAACCTTGCAGCAGAATCTGGTTCTGCCCCATGTGAAGCTGTCGGACCTGCCTGCCGTGTATGACAAGCTGGTCGAAGCCGGTCTCGCGACAGGCAATATCGGGCTGGCGGGCGACATCATCGCCTGCCCCGGCCTGGATTACTGCAATCTGGCCAATGCGCGCGCGATCCCGATTGCCCAACAGATTTCTGATCGATTTGCCGATCTGAACCGGCAATACGATATCGGCAATCTGGAGATCAAGATTTCCGGCTGCATCAATGCCTGTGGTCACCACCATGTCGGCCATATCGGCATTCTGGGCGTCGATCGGAAGGGGGAAGAGCATTATCAGCTGACCCTTGGCGGGCGGGCCGATAATGCGGCTGCCATTGGGGACATCACCGGCCCTGGTTTCAGTGCGGATGGCATCATCGACGCGGTTGAGAATGTTGTGGAGACCTATCTGTCGCTGCGTCAAGACCCTGCTGAACGGTTCATCGATACCCTGGAACGAGTGGGTCACACCCCGTTTAAGGAAAACCTGTACGGCCCTAAAGCCGCCTAACCCATAGAAAGTGAAGACAATGGCCCTGATCAAAAATGGTACCCAAGTGTCAGATCAATGGTTGGTTGCTGCGGATGACACTCCTGTCCAGGCAGACATTCCAACCATCGTTTCCTATAAACGCTTTCTGGCAGAGCGCGAGACGCTGGTGCGCAGCCGCGCGGAACTGGGCGTGAAACTGGTTCCAGGCGATGATGTATCCGCAATTGCCGCAGACCTGCCTCGCCTGCAAGTGGTGGCCCTGGACTTCCCAAAATTCACCGATGGACGGTCTTATTCCGCCGCGCGCCTGCTGCGTCAGCGCTATGGCTTCCAGGGTGAAGTCCGCGCCACGGGGGATGTCCTGCGCGACCAATATCTGTTCATGAAGCGCGCAGGTTTTGATGCCTTCCAGGTAAAGGACGGCGCAGAGGCTCAAGGCTGGATTGAGGCGATGGGCGAACTGTCCCACTATTATCAGCCCGCCGCCGACGGCACGCCTGCTGTCTGGGCTCAGCGTCGCGCCATCGCTGCTGCCGAATAGGCCGTTACTTCGCTTTTAAGGCAGACCGGCGCACGCTGCCGATCACGACCAGCAGACAGCCGACCAACAGTACAGCCCCGCCGATCAACGGATCGAGCGGGGTTAGTTCTGTAATCACCGCAGTCCCCGCGGCAACAGCTAATACCGCCATGGACAGCCAAATATCGCCCATAAACATGCTGTAGAGTTCTTCAGCGACGTCTTTCAAAATGGTGATCATGCGACCGCTCCCTTAATCCGTTTGGCCATGGCGGCAGCCATCAATCCAACCGCCAGGAACAGGGCCGCAAATACAAACAGGGCCAAATCCGCGCCCGGCCATTCCACGCCCAACCCTTCACCGGTCCAAAACACGCCAAAGGCGGACAACATCACACCAACACCGAATTTCAGCGTATTCTCCGGCACCTTCGACAAGGGACGATGCAGCACCGCACCGACAGCCAGCACCAGAACACAGGCAGCCGCCGCGCCCAGGCTGGCGGAGACCAACAATCCACGCCCTGCACTGACCGCAATAACGATAAAGACAACCTCCAACCCTTCCAGCAGGACGGCCTTGAAAGCAGTGATTCCACCGATCCAGTTCAAAGATTTCCGATGACGCTTGGATTCTTCTTCCAACAAGGCAGCTTCCTTCTTAAAGATCGCATCCTCGTCATGCAGCGCCATCACGCCGCCCGCCCGCAAGGCCGCTTTACGCAGCCAGCCAATGCCAAACAACAGCAACAAAATCCCAATACTCAATTGCAGCACATGGATCGGGATCTGATCCAACACAGGTCCCAGCAGTAGAATGATTACCGCCAACACCGCCAGCGCCGCCACAGTACCCAGTATTGCTGGGCGCCAGCCGCGTAAGGTGGCGACGACCAGAACGATGGTGAAGGCTTCTACCACCTCCACCACGGAGGCCAGGAAAGCCGCCCCGATGGCCGTTGTTTCAGCAGATGTTATCATCATAATGCGACACCCCAAAAATTGGTTCGTTCAGAGATTTTCTTCATGCGCCTCAAAAACCCGTTTGGCATAGTCATCCAACAGAACTTCACAGCCCTTCAATCGCTCACCGGCCTCCCCAGCCTGCGCGGCCCCATAAAAATCCAACGTTTTGATCTTTTCCAACCAGCCCTGTAATTTCTTCAGGTCGACATCATTCTCTTCCAATTCAGCATAAGTATAGTGATCCGCCGCGACCTCCTTTGCGATCTCGCGTTCAAAATCATCACATTTGTCGATGAATTCTTCATAGGCATCGTCCCGGTCCGCCTTGAACCGGGCAACAACCTTGTCTTCTTGCGCCTTGTCCAGGGCCAGCGTCTCCAGTATGACGCAGTCTCCCTTCATCTCAGCAATGTCGTTTTCCAACATTTTCAATCGCCGCACATGACTGTCGGTCTTGGGCAGCAAGCACACGCCATTCTGCAAATAGACCGCACCTAAGCCTTTCAGCTTACGCCAAAGAGCAATGCGTTTCGATGCCGGTTCCGCTGGCACTTTATAGGTTAGGAGCAACCATGAGATCGTTATCATGCAACAACATTAATGTTACAGTCGTTACATTTCAACTGAATTAATTAATGCTCTATATCGGCAACCGGGTTGCCGCGACACGACCGAATATACCCAGCGCCCGGGTCGCCCGGCTGACAGCATTCAGATCGGATCGTGCGACCCCCTGGGCAAGATAGTCCTGCCATTCGGCGATTCTGTTCCGTGGCTGTGTCACGGTTGTCATGGAATAGCCCCGCCCTGTAGGCCCGCGCAGCAGCAAGGCCTGATCGCTTCGGGTGATGACATGACCGGCGACCAGCATATCGGTCATATCAATCATATCATGCAGCGCCAGTGACCGTGGGTCATAGCGGTCGCCAATCATAAGATAGGTGGCTTCAAGGCTGGGCGTAACGCGGTCATAATCGTCGCCAAAAGGGCCCAGTGGCGGCGGATCTGGTAAGCGGTCCTGATGGCGACCAGCCTTGCCTGCAGCCCCAGCCTTACCGAGACTCATTGAACGCTTGATGCGTCGACTGTGACCCAGCATCGGGGTCCCGGTTTCCCCAAACAGGGTTGTAGCAGACCCATCGTCGCGGATCGGTTCTAAAAAGGATGTTATCTTCATTTTACAGGCCTCCAACCAGCATCAAATCTGGTAAGAGACATGTAGCAAGAGACGTGCCAGCGATAATTTATGGCGATTTACGGAAATAGCGCTCAATCGCCGCAAACCCGGCCGCATGGCCCGAAAAGCCAAAGCTGCCTTGTTCCTGAATTTCCTGCGCCGCCGCCAGCAACGATCCATAGGCCAGACGGGCGAAGGCCGATCCAATGCTAACCCGCTTGACGCCAGCCTGTTTCAACGCGTCCAGGTCAAAGGTGGCGCCCGGCATTCCCATCACAACATTGACCGGTCGTGTGACGGACTGACACACCGTGCGGATACTATCCAGATCCGTCAGACCCGGCGCATACAGGACATCCGCCCCGACCGCCTCAAAGGCCTGCAATCGGCGGATCACCGCATCCAGATCTGTCCCGCCCCACAGAAAGCTTTCACAACGCGCGGTCAGGATAAAGGCTGGCGAGATCGCATGCGCTGCCTCCACCGCTGCGGCCACCCGTTCTACAGCCAGCCCTTGATCAAAGATCGGGTCGGCGCGATCCCCGGTATGATCTTCAATGGAGCAGCCCGCCAGACCAATTTCCCCGGCCAGAGTTAGGGTTTCAGCAACCCCGTCCGGCGTATCGGCAAAACCTTTTTCCAGATCTGCCGATACCGGCAGCGGCGTCGCATCCACCAGCATCCGACAGTGATCCATCACGGCATCGCGCGTGCTTTCCCCTTCACAGACCCCCATGGAAAAAGCCATGCCAGCGCTGGTCGTCGCCAGGGCTTGAAACCCAAATCCGTGCAGTATTCGCGCAGATCCGACATCCCAGGGATTGGGAATCACAAAGGGGGTATCCTGCTGGTGCAGGGCCCGGAAAGCCGCACGCTTTTCTTCACAATGATTGCTCATGTCAGCATCCTTCTCATAATGGGCCGTGTTTCAGACGGCCTAGCCACTTCCTGATACCCTGCCCTGCGGAAGGCGGCAGCAAGTCCTGTCCAGGCATAAACGGCCGGATAATTGGGAACCTTGGGATCCACCGGATAGCCTTCCACCGCCGGGCCACCGCGGCGTTGAACAAAATCCGCTGCACCATCCAACAATTTCACCGACAGGCCCTGCCGCCGGTGGCTCTTGGCAATTGTCAGGCAAGACACCGACCAGACCGGTATATCATCCAGTGGTTTGAACAGGCGTGATCGGTCCAGATAGGGATAGGCTGGGCGGGGCGCAATCGCACACCAACCGACCGCCTTGTCCCCATCAAAAGCCAGCAGCCCCGGCGGATCGGTTTCAAACAATGCCTTCAGCGCATCGCGATTACCCTCTCCTTTCCCCGCATCAAAGCTTTTGCGATCCAATCGCCACAACATGCACCAGCAGCCCCCGGAACCGCCTTGCTTTGGCCCCATCAAATCAACAAAAGCGTCCCAAACATCCGGTCCCGCCTCTAGCAATTCTATCGTATCTGAATTACCCATCTGCCTGTTTCCAGTCCCCCGTCGTATTCCACCAGCGGTGCGGATTATCGCGGTCATCCAACCCTTTTGAGCGGCTGACCAGAGTGTCCTGAACCTTTATAACCGGTTCCTGATAGCTGTGTACCTGAAACACCGCTTCGACCACTTGCTCCAGAATATTCTGATCCGGTGTCAGATCGAAACTGACTTCGACCACGCCGGGGCGCTCCCGCACTACGCTTTCGGCTCCCGCTGCGGCTCCGTCCAGCGGCCGATACCGCTCCGTACCGGCAGCCGTGGCATAAGCATTGTTATCATAGGGGCCTTGCCTCAAGGGCGTGACGGCGGTGACATGCTCCATAATGCGTGCAATGTCTTCCGCAGGGCCCTGAATGGTGACAGTCCAGAATCTCAACATACGAACCGAATGGGTTTCAAATGCCGATAACCGCCTGGATTCAGTCATGACTGCCCCCTAAAAAGGTCAGGGTTTTCATGGAAAATAACACTTTCATGCGCGTCGCGTTTCATCTCAATGTCTCCTTGGTTACGAAAACTTTTTTGTCCGTCCCGAAAGATAATCAGATTACTGCTGACAACAGTATGTCAGCAGTGGTGCTATAGTCCCTGAATTGAGGAGACTATGAGTGAGCAAGTCAGGACGCCTGTTTGAAATCATCCAGATTCTGCGCGCGGCTGATCGTCCATTAACGGCGCAAGCCATGGCCGATGGGTTAGAAGTCACGAAACGCACAGTGTATCGGGATATCGCTACGCTTCAGGCGATGCGGGTTCCAATCGAAGGAGAAGCAGGGATCGGTTACATCATGCGGCCTGGCTATAACTTGCCGCCCCTGATGTTTGATGCGGAGGAGATGGAAGCCATTGTTGTTGGCCTGGCCATGTTAGGTCGCACACAGGATCATGGACTGCTGCGCGCGGCAGAACGGGCAAGCCGCAAGATATCATCTGCCATCCCGGAGCATGCGGGTCCATTGGCGGACCGTGCCCTTTATGCCTCTAACTGGAATGCGATTCCAAAATCCGATACCGATGCACGATTTTTCCGTGAAGCATTACGCGAGGAGGACCGTCTTTCAATCGCTTACACAGATGCCCAAGGCACAGAAAGCACCCGAACGATCCTGCCACTGGCAATTATCTATTACATCGACTCGATCGTTCTGGCCGCCTGGTGTCAGCTGCGCGAGGACTTCCGTCATTTCCGGCTTGACCGGATCACCAGGGCAGACCGTCTGAACACCCCGTTCCATGACTGCGCGGCCAGCCTGCGCCAAAAATGGCGCGACACGACAAATCTGACTTAAAGAGGCGCTTTACCCCACTACAGCAGGGCCTTCACCGCGCTGGAATAGACCACGGTGCCATCACTGGAGAACCGTTCATGGTTCCGCTCTATATCACCCAGCCGATATAGGTAATTCACCATCATCCCGGCGGATTGCTCAATGCCCTTGGGGGATGTATCGCCCATCCAGTTGATCCGCTCGACCTGGGATCCATTCTGCAGATGGAACCGTGCGACCGGATCCAGCGGCTGGGTACCACGCTTCTCTTCCACCAGATAGCGGGCGCATAACCGGGTCAGGGGTTCTTTCAAGGCGGCAACCAAATCATCATCCTGGGTCCAGGAGGGATCAGACAGAATCTTCATCAGATAGCCTTTGGTCGCGGTTTCGCCGGTCACATCCTTCAACCGGCGGCGATCTTCCGCCGTCAGGATATTAGGCAGGCCGTCCGCCACCGCCTTTTCCAGCCATTTACGGAATCCCGGAATGGGTGACAGGGTAGAAAATGTCTTCAAATTTGGTAGATCCCGTCGCAGGTCATCCACCACCCGCTTGATCAGGAAATTCCCAAAGCTGATACCGCGCAACCCTTTCTGCGTATTGGAAATGGAATAGAAGATCGCCGTATCGGCCTTTTCCGGATCCCCGGTCGGGGCCGCTTCATCCAGCAATTTCTGAACATTGCCAGACAGGCCGTTGACCAGAGCGACTTCGACAAAGATCAACGGCTCTTCTGGCATACGCGGATGGAAAAAGGCGTACAGCCTGCGATCCGATTCCAGGCGGTTTCGCAAATCCTCCCAGGATCGGATCTCATGGACAGCCTCATATTCGATCAGCTTCTCCAGCAAAGAGGCGGGAGAGTTCCAGGAAATCGTCTGCATTTCCAGGAAGCCGATATCGAACCAGCTGACCAACAAGGCCTGTAGACTGGAATCCAACGGTTTCAGATCCGGTTCCTTTGACAGGAAGGACAGGATATCGGCCCGCATATCCACCAGAAATTTCACCCCTTGCGGCAGTGCGTTGAACTGCATCAACAGGATGGTGCTGGCTGGGGTCAGGGCGTTTCTCAACGCTTCTTCCGCCTTATAACGGGCAGCATCATCCCCCGCTTCTTTCCACCCCTCCAGGGCCTTATCGATGTCTTCTGGATTGGTGCCAAACTCTTTCGCCAGGACCAGCAGAAACCGGCGGCGTCCATCCCGGCTCAGTGACAGATAGGCCTGGCCCAGGGCCGCGGCGCGTTTGCGCGCGGAAACCTCACCGCCCTTGCGTTCCAGACATGCCGCCATTTGCTTGCGAACGACTGTCAGGTCACGCCCTTCGAGATCCGGCTTCAGCGCCTCAACGCTCTCCGTTCCGGCGAGATCATCCCAAACGTCCCGCAAACTGGCCAGCGTCCGGGCGAAAAAACCAGTCTCTTGTCTAACAACCAGGGTCGTGCTCATTGCTCTGTACCTTCACACTGTCGCATTAATTCTATTGGATATGGCCTGGAAAAAAGACGGCGCAACCGGCATGGTACAAAAGAGTATGATCTATCCGATAAAAAATCGATTAAATTTGCATTTCTGTAGGGAGTCCCCGTGAACGCCATTCCTGAAACCCCCTCCGACAAAGGACCTTTGGCGGGTCTGATGATTATTGATATGACCCGCGTTCTGGCCGGTCCTTACTGCACGATGATGCTGAACGATCTGGGGGCCCGGGTGATAAAGGTAGAATCGCCAGAAACCGGCGATGATTCCCGCAGTTTCGGCCCTTTCATAGAGGGTGTTTCCGCCTATTTCCTGAGCCTCAATCGCGGCAAGGAATCAATCGCCATCAACCTGAAAGACCCCAAGGACCGCGCCATATTCGACGCCTTGATCAGGAAGGCCGATGTGCTGGTGGAAAACTATCGCGGCGGGGCCATGGCGCGATTGGGTTATGACTGGAATGCGCTGCATGCGGCCAACCCTAAACTAATCTATGCGGCTATTTCAGGCTTTGGTCAGACCGGTCCCTATAAGACAAAACCTGCCTATGACATGGTTGTACAAGGCATGGGGGGCGTGATGTCGATTACCGGCCATCCAGGCGGCCCACCAACCCGCGTTGGCACCTCTGTTGGCGATCTGACAGCCGGCCTGTTCGCTTTGGGCGCCATCAATGCCGCTTTGTATGAAAGGGAGCGCACAGGCCTGGGCCGCATGATCGATGTCTCCATGCTCGACAGCCAAATCGCGATTTTGGAAAATGCTGTTGCACGCTACGCCGTCACCGGAAAGCCACCCGGTCCATTGGGCGCCCGGCATCCCTCCATCACCCCCTTCGAAGCCTATGAGACACAAGACGGTCATCTGATCATCGCAGCAGGCAACAATAAGCTGTTTACCGATCTATGCTCTGGATTGAACCGACCCGACTTGGCCACTGACCCAAGATTCCTGACCAATTCAGATCGCGCAGCAAATGTGGATGCCCTAAAGACCGAATTAGAAACCACCCTGAAAACCAAACCAACTGCGCATTGGCTGGACGTCCTGGATGCGGCTGGCGTCCCCCATGGGCCTATTAACAATGTTGAACAGGCCCTGAATGACCCACAGGTCCGCGCCCGCAATATGGTGGTTCATATGAGGGACCCGGATGGCCCCGACCTGATGATGGCGGGCAATCCCATCAAGATATCTGGTGTCGCAGACCCATCGACGCGCCCTCCTGCACCCAAGCTGGATGCCGACAGGGCTAAGATTCTGGCCGAACTGGGCCTGACGGATGAGTGATGATCGCCTGCCAACCGCCCTTTGGGTTCAGGCCGGGCTGGCGCAATGCAGCGGCCAGGGAATCTCCGCCATGGTCCTGCACAAGGGTGATCCCCATACCGGCGTGGTGCTGGTCAAAATCGCCACCCTGGACGGGGCCTGTCGACTGTTGACGCAACAGCGTGATATGGAGGGTAAACTGCGCTGGGTCGATGCCCTGCCCAAAGACCCGACCCCCAGCGAGACCGACGCCGATGCCTATATCACCCGCACCAGTGCGCGTGACCCGGACCTGTGGGTCATCGAAATTGAGGATCGGAATGGAGCCAATCCATTTGATCCAAAGTAATCACTTCTAAGCCAGCTTGGTTGCCAGAATGCGGATGTCGGCCTCGCCAAACTTTTCGGCGGCATAGGGGTCGGCATCGGTGACATCCAGATCGGTATCGAAGCCGCCGATCAGGCGTTTGAAATCGCCAAAGCCAATCGCTTCCAGACGCCCTGTAATGTTGGCCCAACTGGTGGCGCGATACACCGCCTTCAGCCCATCGCCCAGGTGATAGCGTTTGTTGATGGAAAAGCCGAGATGGGCCAGGTGATCCTGAACCAGTTTCGCTGGCACATCGGCCAGGATCTGAACGGAGACATGGAACAGGTCGCGGGCGATTGATCCCTCCCCTTCCGTATAGATCCAGGCGATCCCGCCGGGCTTGAGCAAGCGATGCATTTCGCGGTAGGCGCGGTCTTCATCATCCAGATGATGGAACACGCCATTTTGAACAGCCGCATCAAAGCTGCCGGATTGTTCGGGCACATCATAGACCGTGGCATGGATGAACCGCAGGCGGCTTTCCGCCACGCCCAGCTTGTCACGTGCGGCTTCGGCATAGCGGATGCTGTCTGATCCATAATCGACCCCCACGACTTCCGCCGCCCCCGCATTCAGCAGGGCATGATCAAAATTGCCATGACCACAGCCCATATCGACGATGCGCATGCCCTCAAAGGCACCCTTTTCCAGCCCGTTGAAGCGCAGGCGATCATCATAACGGGTAATCCGGTCGCGATATTGATCCGCATCGAATTGAGTCCACAGCGATTGGAACAGGTCCTGGTGTTCCTCCTCCATCGTCTGCTCCCGCGGATCGTGATCCAGCGGCAGCCCGCCATCGCAGAAAGCAATCTTTCGCGCGGCCTCTAAATCCCCAATGGCGCGCTCCACCAGCGCATGGGTCAGCGCAAAAGGATGTTCCGACAGTGCCTGATCATATTGCAAGGCCTCCCAGCCCATATTCATGCGGATCAGCGCCTCAATCCGCGCCAGGGCCATGAACCGTGTCCGGGGCAGGTCAGCGGCCAGACGCTTCAAGTCTTGCAGGCGGGGCAGATATGTCTTTTCCATGAGGCCTAATTCCCTTTAGCGTGGATCAACACTGGTTTCAAAAAACAAACGGGCAGACGTCAGGCAGAATAGGAAATTGTCCATCCCCTGACTGTCTGTTTCAGGGTGCAAAAGCCGGGCCACGGAATCGCGATCAACGATGTCCCACAGGGCGCTGTCGGCCAATAGCCGGTCCCGAACATCCTGTGCCCGCCTGTCCAACAGAGAGGCAATCGGCGCGTTGAAGCCCAGCTTTTTCTTCAGTTTTAAGATTTCCTGTGGCACGATTCCCTCCCCCGCTTGGCGCAACAGCGCTTTTGAGTAACCGTCCTGAATCAGATGCTGTGATGGGACGGTCAGCATGAAATCCACCAGACCACGGTCCAGATAGGCACCGCGATTTTCGATGGAATGGGCCATATAGTGGCTGTCATGGGCCCAGGTCAGCACGGGCACGGATTCCCGCAGCAATTCATTCAGCATCCGGTTGCGCAGCAGATCGGGGCAATAAGATGCCTCCTCAAAGTCTCCCGCCACCGGCGCGATCAGATAATCCGCCACTTGGGGCGCGTTGAGATGCACATGTCCGCGCTGGCCCGGATGATCGATAAAGGCGCGCGGATTGCGCAACAGCGGATTGCGCACATGTTGACCAAAAGATGCCTGCCATTCAGCGATCAAATCGTCAAAATCAGCGCGCTCCGCCTGCCCGGCCAGCCAGAAAAGATAATGATCGTAGTAACCGGCAAAAATCTCATCCGCGCCATTGCCATTGATCAGCACCTTATAGCCTGCCTGGGCCACGGCCTCCGACAGGAACCCATCCAGATACATGCCCAGCGACGGGACGGGACCGTCATAAGCCAGGCTCATCCGCGCCAGACGATCCAAAAAGCCATCACTGGATACACGGGTTTCATGGTGGGGCGTGCCCAGAGCGGTGGCGGCGGCACGGATGGCGGCACTTTCATCATAGTCGCGGTCCGCCTCCAGCATTGAAAAGGTATGCAATTGCTGGCCATGGCGATGCACCGCGATCCCGGCTAGAACATTGCTGTCAATTCCGCCACTCAGGCTGATGGCAAGCGGGACGTCTGATCGAAACCGAATGCGAATGGCGCGGTCTATTTCTACGGCGGCCCCCTCTGCCGCCTCCCCCGCCGTCATTGCAACGGGCGAAAATTTTGGCGTCCAGTAAGGCTTAGGCTCCCCTACGCCCGATTGAGTTATCCAGGCGACCTGACCAGCAGGGAAGGCCGTGACATCCTGAAAGAAACAGGTCTGGTCCCGAAACAAGGCGCGATAGCCATGGGCCAGAAAGCGATGCACCTTTTCTGCATTCACTGTGAACCCTTCGCCGGTCAGGGCGGCAAGCTGTTTGATCTCTGACGCGAAATACAGCCCATGGGAACAGCGATGCAAATGTAACGGCTTCTCCCCAAAGCGATCGCGCGACAACAGCAGCCGACCGCCGTCCCGTGGGTCCAACAGGGCAAAGGCCCACATCCCCTCCAGGCGATCCAGCGCCGCCTCTCCCCAGGCCAGATAGGCCTGCAACAGCACTTCCGTATCGCTGTGGGTGCGGAAGGAATGGCCAAGCGCAATCAACGCGTCCCGGATTTCCAGATAGTTATAAATCTCCCCATTGAAGACCAGCACACAGCCATCGGCTTCAAAGGGTTGGGCAGATCGGGGATCGGGATCGATGATGGCAAGGCGGGTATGCAGCAGAACAACGGTCGAATCCGACAGGGCAATCACTCGCTGGCCCGACCCGTCCGGTCCGCGATGGGCCATGGAACGCAAGGTCCGCGCCCGCGCATCCGCATCGGGCGGCTCACTGCCGATATAGCCCGCAAGGCCGCACATATCAGGCGACCCCTGTATAGAAGGGTGAAATCACTTCAGTCATCATCCGGCCTTCTGCCGCTTTTAAAGACGCTTTAAGACAGGTTCTTTCTGAACCTTGAAACATTTATATCGGAAATGGAGTGCGCGGTCTACACTTAGCACTTGCCGCCCTGGACCCCGGATCAAGTCCGGGGTGACGAAGCATTAGCCAAATGCACTCTCACCCTGTGGAGCGCAGCGTCTCGAAGGGTGCGCCCGCTGTAAGCACTAAACTTACAGCCCATCCTTCGAGACGCGGCGGTGCCGCTCCTCAGGATGAGGGAAGTGCGGATGGTGAAAAACCACCGTCATTCCCGCGAAGGCGGGAATCCAGGGCAGCCCGCATAAATCCTGACTGCCGCCCTGGACCCCGGATCAAGTCCGGGGTGACCACAAAAAGTGATTGTATCCATTTTTCAACAGCCAACCCCGATGAGCGGTGGGGCCTGTCCGGGCAAAGTCGCTGCCGGTCCACCGCCCATCGGTGTTGTCTTTCCCCGATCAGACAGCCGGTGCGCTGCCTTCCGGGTAAAGCTGCTTGAAGCCCTCGCTGACGGCATTCAGGACCTGTGGGTCCCGGTCGCGCCAATAGCGAGGATCGCGCATCATCTGGCGGAGTTGTTCTTCCGCATCCGCCTTCCCCTTTGGATCATCGTTGACGAGCAACGGGCCCAGCAATTCGCCGATTTCCGGCCCGAAGGCCTTGGCCAGCAAAATCGCCGCCCGAGGCGTGATGATGGAATCCAGTTCCGCCAGTTCCGCCTGGGTAAGAGATTGAAGGCCATTGGCGATCACCTGGACCGAGTGGTTATTGTTAAACATGATACTGTCATTCCTTTCGAGTGGTTGAGTAAGTGCGACCGCGATTGTCTTCCATGGCTGAAGGTCTCTTCAGATGGACACGCCCCCACCTGCGATCGCAGAAATCAAACGGGGGCGCGAGAGCATCATCCCGGCGATCAGGCACCGTCGGGATAGAGTTGCTTGAAGCCGTTCTGAACCTTGCGGGTCAGGGCCGGGTCGTGATCGCGCCAATAGCGCGGATCATTCATCAGGCGCTTCAACTGTTCCTCGCTCAGCGGCTCCCCACGATCCCCACCCTTGGTCAGGCCCGGCTCGTCCCCGGCGGCCATCATGCGATGCACTGCCATGACCCCATCAAAGCTGGAACACAGAGAGTTGAAAGCATCGCCCGGCAGGTTCTTCTGGCCCCATTTCCGCATCTGGCGACGGATTTCCTTCCATCGCTCCGGACCGCCGAAATGCGCTTCCAATCGGGCGGAGTCACCAGCCCCGCGGGCGGCCTGCACGACCTCCACGATCAGAGGGGCCAGCTTTTCTGCTGCCAGGTCATAGACAAGTTGCACCTGAGCCTCGGTAAAGCCTGCGCGATGCAGCACAGCCTCCATCTCCAGATCCCGTTCCAGATAGTCTTCCAGAATATCGATGCGGTATTGTTCGGGGGTGTCGGGTACGCCCAGGGCTTTCAACATGGCGGCCTGATCCAGTTCCAGCGCGGGGCCATTATCCCCCCCCGGTGCCTGTCCCTGGCCCAGTTTGCGTTCCAATTCCTGATAAGACCGCAGTAGGGTGGTGACATTAACCTCCCCCGTTGCGGGATCCTTGAATTTTTGCGGAATGTTTATATCCGCAGCCGTCCCTTGCGAGGGGGATTGCGCTGGTTTAATCGCTGTTTCAGTTATTTTATTCATGATTTGTTCCCTTTGTTAAGAAAGCCCGCGACCGCGATCGATCAGGGACTGGATGTGAAGGACAAGGCAGCGTTGCCCGTCCATGTGACGCAGGGCAGCATCCGTGCTGTTTGGTCCAAGCGCCCGGTCCAAAGTCAACCCCCGCAAATGCGACAGGACCAGTTCCCCCTCCGCCCCGGCGAAACATCGGGCGAAAGCGCGCTCTATCCTGACCTTCAAGTCCGGGTCGCCGGTGCTCCCGATGGGGGTCAGGGCTCCCCAGCCCGTCTGTTTTTGATCAGACATTGCCACCCCCCGATTTTGCCGGCCCCGCCATTGCCGGTATCGGTCCGGGGATTGCGGCGTTTGGATCAACGGCGGCTTGAGCCGCCCCCGCCCGGCCACTT
>NZSA01000093.1 GCA_002696645.1 Rhodospirillales bacterium
ATTCTTGATGCGTGCATCTAAACTGGCGCGCCTGTGCCTTACAACTGCCGCTCAGGTGAATGCGGAGAATGTCGGGCCCGGCTGATGTCGGGTTCAATCGAGGAAATCCCAGGCGCCGATCCGGCCATATTCAACGATGTGGATCGGCAACAGGGCGACATCCTGACCTGCATGTGTTTCCCGCGCTCGAACTTGGAACTCGACGTGCCACTGAAAAGCAATAAGAACGTCGCGGCCATCGAAACCATTAATACCTTAGTTGAGGGGATAACTTGGCACGGTCGCGAAATTCTGGAGGTGGCGGTATTGCCGCCGTCTCCAATTTCATTTCAGCCAGGCCAATACTTTGACTGGACGATCCGAACCAATGGAGTGAAGCGGTCTTTTTCGGCAGCTAGCGCGCCAGACAGCGAGATGCTTTGGTTTCATATTCGGCTTCATCCAGATGGCATCGCTAGCAATTTTGTCAGCGATGTTCTTCGGGTTGGCGATTTCTTGGAGATTACCGGTCCATTCGGCCATTTTAAGATAAGCGACAATGCGCACAGACCGGCCATCTTCGTGGCTGGAGGAACTGGTTTCGCGCCCATCCGCTCCATCTTGGATGCCGCAGTCAGTCGAAAAGACACCCGCCCCGTCCGATTGTTCTATGGTGCCCGTACTTCGGATTCGCTTTATTGCACCGACGACGCGGACCGTTGGCGGTCGACACTTCCGGATTTCAAGTTCTTTCCGGCTCTATCGGACGAGCCGATCGAAACTGGTGTTGACGCCTTTCGGGGCAATGTAACGGACCTACTCGACAGCGAACTCGGTAGCGAGGTGTTCGGAGCCGAGGCTTATCTCTGTGGACCTCCGCCGATGATCGACGCCGCGATCGACGTTCTGCTCACCAAAGGGATAGAAAAAGAAGATATATTTTATGATAAATTCCTGCCCGCAAAACGCTGATCCCCAGGACGACCTTCGCTCGAAAAGCGTTGTACCGCCTTCAGCGGTGCATAAGGCAGTGATGTCTGATGGAGCGGTAATCTGGCTGCGGAGGTACGGCAATCCCGCTGGACCGCGACTTGTAATGTCTCATGGAAACGGCTTGGCGATTGAGGCGTATGTCTTATTCTGGCGCCAGTTCCTGAACAGTTACGATGTTGTGTTGTTCGACATGCGCAATCACGGCCAAAACCCGCTGCACGAAGCAGCTGGTCATCGATGGAATCGTTTTGTGATCGACATGGAGGAGATCCTGGACGCTATCGACGAGCAATTTGGCGGCAAGCCAGTTGTGGGAGTATTTCACTCGCTGTCGGCCGTGACCGCCGTGAAACATGCGGACCATTATCGGGGACGATGGGAAGGCCTGATCCTATTCGACCCGCCGATCTATCCGCGCCACGGTCATCCGCTACAGCCGGTCGAAGACGCGCATATGCACGATATGGTCCGGCGCGCCAGCCGGCGGCCGTCGCGCTATGACAATCCAGCACTTCTGGCCCAGCAGTTTAAGCGGCGACCGGAATTCCAGGGCTGGGTACCAGGTGCGGCCGAACAGTTGGCCGAGGCAACGCTACGAAGGAATACACAGACCGGTTCCTGGGAGCTTTGTTGCCCGCGTGAGTTCGAAGCCTATATTTATCAAACGAATAATGATCTATCAGTTTGGACTGCGCTCTGTCGGCCACTAAAGGAAACCCCAATAACTATCATCGGTGCCGATCCTGAAATGGAAAATCAACTGCCGTCAGCCAGTATCTGCCGGGCCGTGGCTGAAGAAGCATGCTTACCCTATTGTAGTATCCCCAGGACAACACATTTCCTTCAATTTGAACAACCCGAGTTGTGTTACAAAGCTACTATTGAGGCTTTGGCAGAGGAAACTCGATTGAGGTGTGGTTAGGATGGCGATGTTACGTTAGCCGGTGAGTTGTGGTGCTGATTTGAGATGCACAGATCAATCTATCGCCGCCACTGTTTCCACCCTTCAATCATCCAGATCGCCGTTCGGCTGACCAAGTCACAGAAGTTATTAGCGACTTTTTCTTCCGTCTTAACCGTACACTCCATTTGTTCGGCCTTCTCAGCCACCTAAACAACAATATAATCCCGCGCAGCGTCCGACGTCTTGGCCTCACAATACTCCAGTGTATTGGGTCGGTGGGCAAAATGACGGATCATGCCAAGAGGATCGTCCGTAAGCGCTAGAGCGTGATGATTTTAGACGGAATCGGAATTAGGGGATTCCCTATATCTGCGAATAGTGATTCACCATGGATGCTGGGAAAGGAGGCCAGTATCCATGACGCGACCCTATTCGATGGATCTTCGTGAGCGTGTTGTTTCGGCAGTTGAGGATGAAGGGCAGTCCCGTCGCCAGGCGGCGTTTCGGTTCGGCGTTGGCGTTAGCACGGTGGTCAAATGGCTGCGACGCTATCGTGACACCGGGAGCGTTGCGCCGGATCGGATCGGCGGCTACAAGCCTTCGAAGATTGTCGGCGCGCACCGGGACTGGTTGATCGTGCGCTGCCATACACGGACGACTTCACCCTGCGCGGGCTGGTGGACGAACTGGCCGCGAACGGGGGCTCGATGTCGATTACCGGTCGGTCTGGGCGTTTGTCCATGCGCAGGAGCTCACGCATAAAAAAAGACGCAGGTCGCCAGCGAGCGTGACCGCCCGGACGTCGCCCGACAGCGGGCGCGATGGATAAGCCGTCAGGGCAGCATCGATCCGGCTCGGCTGGTCTTCATCGACGAGACATGGACCAAGACCAACATGGCACCGCTGCGGGGTTGGGCACCGCGCGGCGAGCGGCTTGAGGGCAAGGCACCGCACGGACATTGGCGGACCATGACTTTCCTGGCTGCCCTTCGCCAGGATGGGGTTACGGCACCCTGGCTCATCGACGGGCCGATCAATGGTGAGCGCTTCCGGATTCTATGTCGAGCGCGTTCTCGTTCCGACCCTGCGGCCAGGCGACATCGTTATCATGGACAATCTGGGCTCCCACAAGAGCAAGGCGGTCCGTCAGGCCATCCGCGCCGTCGGCGCAAGGCTCCTGTTCCTGCCCAAATACTCACCCGACCTGAACCCCATTCCCATTGAGCAGCTTTTCTCCAAACTCAAACACTGGCTCAGAAAAGCCAGGAAACGGTCCACCGACGATCTATGCAACGCGCTGGGAGACATCCTCAACTCAATCGCCCCATCAGAATGCCGCAATTACATCGTAAACGCCGGATATGAACCCGTCTAATATCATCATGCTCTAATTCTAAAGCGTCGAAACCCAATACCTGCAGCTTCATTTGTCAGAGCAAAAACCGAATGAATCAGTTCGAACAAGTCTTAGGACAGCGCCTCGTAGTATTTTCCGATGGCCGAAGAAAGATCAGTGCTGGCACTGAAACCGAGATCGTGTTGTGCCCGCTCTGGACTTAGAATACCTGAATAGTTGACACTCGATCCGAGATAATTCAGCCCGTCACCAATAGAGATTTCAGCGTTCGGATAATATTGCCGAACAGCCCTGGCAACATCGTGCAGAGTATACCCCCTACCTGTTGCGATATTGTAAATACTATTCGGTAACGTTGGGGCCAATAAGGCCGCTACGACCCCCCGTGCGGCTTCCTGAGCATAGATCATATCATCGACTTGATCACCGCCAACAGGAATGGTCACCGGCTCCCCGTAAAACGGATTCTCGATTAATTTGCTCAAGGCGCCGAAGCGGCCATGCCGTGTGGTCTTGCCCGGCCCAAAGATGGTTGAGAAACGAAGGGCAGCGAATTCCATATCGGAGATTGCTGCAAATGCCTCTCCAAACCTCTCTCCAATGATTTTGCAAAGATCATAGGTCGCCTCGTGGTGGGTGGCGTTGGTCTCGTCGACAGGGCGGTAGGTCGGTGGGCCGAAGCAACCATTCAGACTGCCATAAACCGCCCGTGATGAGGCGAAAATAAACCGGTTAACCCCAACACAACGGGCAGCCTCCAAAAGGTTAATGGTAGCCAATGCATTGATTTCGAATGTTCCGGCCGGATTGGGATCAATGTCCTGATGACCGACAGCGGCGGCCATATGAACAACTGCCGAGATTTTGTGCCGCTCCAGCACATCCAGAATATGATCGCGTATTCGAATGTCGACCTTTTCAAAAACGATGCGTTCGACATAGCGCGCGCCAAGCAGAGAAAAATCTTCTCTATTGTCGATGACGACTGTTTCGATGCCGCGATCTACCAATTCCCGCGTTACCCACGCGCCGTTAACACCAAGCCCACCTGTGATAAGCACCCGCATCGTTGTCATTTACTTGTCAATCCGTTGCTGAAAGACCTCAATTCTGCCGGCGCACTGCGCGCAAGACAGCGTAACCAGTCGAAACCGTGGGCTGATGCCCGCCACTCTGGCCGCGATAAGAGGACCCGCCGCCGCCAGGTCCGCTGTTGTCATCAATGGCGTGCTGGCTTTGCCGTTTTGTCCCCATAGCGGTTCTTCGCAATGGGGACAGTTTTGCGGCAAGGTGACGGGCAATTCATCCTGTGTCAGGGGACGCCCGTCATCCGCCTGAACAGGGGCCTGACGCAATCGGTTGGTCTCATCAATATCGATGGTGCCATCTGACGCCATATGCACATTGTACAAACGGGCGGCCCACTCCCCTGTAACTGCGCCACTTGCCAAATCTTGTGCGACAGCGTCGACAGACCGTCGGCGCGGGTCACCAAACCCGCCCCCACCATGGGTAACGGACAGAAACACATCGCCCGAATTCAGCGCCACACGGGCCTTCGACGGCAAAGATTTGACATCCCCTGCCGACAGCGTTGTCGATCGATCCGCGCATTGGCGGATCAACCCGGTGCTGTCGGATTTGGTATGAACCAACGCGCCCAACGCGCCAGCGCCAGGCATCCCGCCTGCCAATCCCGGCGATCCTGAATGATCACTGCCAAAACTTGTGACAATAACTTCTGCCTGGGTTGCGCCGTGGGAGGTGATTGCCATTTCAACACTGCGGCCCCCACGATACTGGCCAGCCCCCCCTGAATCAGGAGCAAGCCGGCGGAACAGATGCAGGATTGGAAACCTGGCTTCCGCTGTTTCCACATTCATTGCGCCACATCGCGGTGAATGCAGATAGCCTGCCGCATCATACCCATCGGCAAAACTGCGCGCACCACCGCCCTGTAGCCCGGACAGACCCAACATGGTCGCAAAGGATCGACCATTCTCGCGCTTGCCAAAGATGTTTACGCCATAAGGGGCGCCCGCCCATCCGGCCATCGTGAGCTTTCGACTTTCCTGTCCATCCAACATCATGCGGGCAACCGCAGCGGCAGAGGCATCCAAGGCGGCCCAGCCCGAATTGATAACCCCGGACGCCACTGGTGCCGGGAAATTGCAATCCACGATACTGCCCGGACGGCTGTCGATCCGGATTCGGTCCATGATCCCTTCATTCCAGGTCATGCCCGCACATAAATGTGTCAGGACGGCACTGAATGGACCGGACTCCAGTGTCGGTCTGGTACAGTTAATCAGGCCCGCCGCCTCGTCATCACTGTCAGTAAAGTCAAATATCAGGGTGTCACCGGATTTTGTCAGGGTCAGGCGAATGGTTGTCAGGCTGTCAGAATGACCATCATGATCAACATGCTCTTCGGTTTTCCAAACACCATCCGGCAGGGCCCGAATTCTATTGCGAAGCATGATTTCAGAATCCCGCAAGCTATCGGCCATGACGTCGACAACAATCTGTGCGCCATATTTATCGAACAGCTCTGTCATCCGACGGCGCACGACGCCTGCAGCGGCAACCTGAGCCCTGAGATCAAGTTCCGCCAGTGCGGGAGTGCGGGAATTTGTCATCAGCGTCGCCATCACTTCATCGGCGATCTCTCCATCCCGAACGATACGCAAGAAACGGTAGCGCGGTGCCTCCTGAAAGGCATCATATGCATCCAGATTCCAGCTGCCAGGCACAGGACCTCCGACATCGGCATGATGGATCACCGAGCTGGTCCAGGCGACAAGCGCGCCATCAATAATGATCGGTGCGACCAGTGCGACATCGTTTTGATGCACCGCCCCCATCCAGGGATCATTCGTGATGAACATATCCCCATCACGCAATTTGCCTTCGCCAATGATCTTCATACAATTTTTGATGACATGCGACAGGGCCGTGACATGCGCCAGGACCGACATCCCGCAGGCAACCAGTTTGCCTTCTGCGGTGGCGATCCCAACGTTGTAATCCTGGACCTCTGATGCGATGGGGGATCCAGACACGCGTCGGATCGTCGTCGCCTGCTCCTCATTGATCTGCCAAAGACGGTGCTTCAGTATTTCATATGTGACCCGGTCAACACGCGGTGTAAAACTCTGGTCGACTGGATTGATGTCAACTTCAATGGGATGTGTCATCGCGCAGGGTCCTATCTGTCTTTAGAAGCCGCAGTCACAACCAGATTCCCGAACACATCTTTGTCGGCCAGTTGGTTGCGATAAATTGGCACCGTGGTGCGAAACAATTCAATCAAGGCAGGCCCGGAAATTTGATTTCCCGGCTGCATTAGATCGGCCTTATAAATGTCTGTTTCACGCCAGCCGATTTCTCCGCCCCAATAGACAGAGCGGGACCCAGACCGCGCAGCAGATGGATCGCGATCTGCAACCGGCAGTTCGACTGGTTGATATTTAGACGGCAGTGGGATCAGAACATCGGCCCGTGCATTCACCAATTCTATCGGCGAAGCAGGAGAACTGGCGCCTGAACCATAGTTCATGTCATAGAGTTTCCGGAACGTTGCCATCAGATCCTTGATCGCGGCACGATCCAAGGGAAGCGGCGCATCAACCGGAACGGCAATATCAGTCATTTGTCCGATATAGTGAATATCAATGGAAAGCCGCAATTGAGGGTCTGCGCCACTGATAGAGAAATCGTCCCCGATTTGATCCTGGGCCTGATCGGCTATGCGTGTCAGAATGTCATTGACGGTTTGAACAGTCTCATCTGGAATTTCTGTATCCTGAGCAATCACTTGCAGTACAGAACCTGTGACGGAAAACTGAACATCGGCCTGGGCAATTCCATAGGCCGAAAAGACCGATGCATAGGGCGGAATAACGATTTTCTTCGCCCCGATCTCTGCGCCGTAGGCCGTGCAATGCGCTGGACCGCTGCCGCCATAGGCCAACAGAACGAAATCCCCTGGATCATGTCCCTTCTCGATTGTCACCTTGCGGATAAGATCTGCCATCTGATTGTTGACGATCTGAAGGACGCCATGCGCCGCCTCTTCAGCCGACAATCCAAGCGGTCGCCCGATCCGCTCTTCTATCGCAGCAACCGCATAATCCCTGCTGGCCCGGCCATGGGCAAAGGCGAAGGAAGATGTGTCAATAAATCCAAGGACGACATCCGCATCGGTTACCGTGGGATCAAGCCCCCCCAACCCATAACAGGCGGGACCGGGATTTGAACCGACGCTGCGCGGACCAACCTTTATATTGCCATTGTCATCCAGCCAAACCGCACTGCCCCCTCCGGCGCCGATGGTCTCAATATCGACCGCAGGGACCGTCAGGATATGCCGATGAATTACGGTTTGGGCAGATCGGATCGGTTGTCCGCCAACGACAAGGCCGACATCGAAACTGGTCCCGCCCATATCGGTCGTGATGATGTTGCTTTCCCCTATCAACCCACCAATCTGCTGGGCGCCAACAATACCGCCGACGGGACCCGACAGCAGCGTTGTGACCGATTGATGCCGAACATTTTCCATCGGACTGACGCCCCCGATGGACTGCATAATCAGAACCGGACCATGATACCCGTTGGACTCCAGCGCGTGACCAAGATTGGACAGGTGCTTTTGCAGCAACGGATTTAAATTTGCGTTCACAACGGCGGTATTTGTGCGTTCATATTCCCCCAACACCGATGCTACATCTGTAGACGCCATAATGTGCAGGGTCGGGAATTTATCGCGCAGAAAGCGACAAGCCTGCTGTTCGTGAGCCGGATTGGCATAAGAATGCAGGAATGAAATGACAATCGCCTCCACACCCGCTTGCACTAGCCGTGTCGCGCCTGCTTCCAATGCGTCCATATCCAGCGCCAGAATTTCTGTACCCTGGGCATCCATGCGCCCGGAAACACCGGCAATATCAAGCTCAGATACAATCGGTGGCGGTGGATCGTTTAAGGTATATTGCGTCAGTTGATACTGATCCAATCCTTCCGTTCGCGCCTTAACGCGACCAATACGCAATGTATCTTCAAACCCCTTGGTACAGATCAGGCCTGTACGCACGCCAGTGCGCTCAATCATGCCATTAGTGGTGACCGTCGTGCCGTGAAAGACCAAGGTGCAGTTATCCAGAACCGATTGCGCGTCTAAATCCAACGCCTTCGCAGCGATGCCAACGGCTTCCATAATCCCAACCTCGGGATTGTTCGGCGTGTGCAGGGACTTCCCAACGGCGATGCGCCCCGTATCATCGACAAGTACGAGATCCAGAAAAGTCCCACCCGCATCAGCAGAGATTGTGTAATTCGCCATAACCTATAAATCCTATCGCTTGAAACTATCAGGCCGAAACCATTGCTGCGGACGACGCCCCGGACGTTCGATAACGCTCCAAAGTCAGCACAAAATCGGCCAGCCCTTCCTGCAACCCGAAGGCTGGACTGTATCCAAGATCCCGCCTGGCATCCTCGATATCCAGCACACAATAGTTCGGGTCCTTTTCAGTGGGAGCAAAATTAAAACCCGGTGCCACAGTAATCATCTTCGCAGAAAAATGATCGCAGACCTGGGTTACGGCCTCACCAAACTTAATGCCACGGCCAGATCCCAGTTGATAAACCCTGGCTGGCAATTTTTCGACTGTACAGGCGGCAACGGTCCCCGCCGCGCAATCCTTAATGTAGACAGGATCAAACACCTGATCCGCCCCGGGCAAATCGAGTGAACAACCGTCAATCGCGGCCAAGATGACATCGTTGAACACACTGGCCTGGCTACGCTCAGGTTTTATGACGCGCTCAGCACCATAAAAGTCAGCATAACGGATCGCGCAGAACTCAAAGAAACCATTCCTTGCATAGCAAAGCCCCAGGTCTTCCGCTGCCCGCTTGAGGATCGTCAATGGCAGTCGAGGCCCGGTAAAAGATGACGGGACAGGGTCGTAATAGGGCGCACCATAGGGCGTACCTTCCGTGCGTGCGATAACACCACGGGTGCTGCCAAAAATGACCCGGCCCACATCGCAAAGCTTCGCAGCTTCAAAGATGTTCAAGGTTCCTTCGAGATTGATTTTGGACAGCATATAAGGGTGCGTTGTGTGATGCGGCGACATGACCGCACCCAGATGCACGATCTGATCAATGCGATCCTGCTTCAGTAATTCAATAATCCAAGGAAGATCCTGAAGGTCGCCACGGACAAATCTGTATTCTGATCGAATATCCGACAGAAACCCAACATCCGGCTTCACATCCATAACGGTGACAGTGTGCCCCTGTGCGTTCAATTGCCGAACCACATTGACCCCGATGATACCAGTTCCGCCCGTCACAAGGACATTCATTGGCATTTTCCTCCATACCCCGATTTATTCTTGGAATGTACCCGGATGTTGTTTGAAACCACTATCCTCAGGTCATTCATTTTTTTCGATAATGCATACATTTTTATAATTAACAATGAAAAACATGCGAAAAATGTTTGATTATGTATGCAATGCATGCATTGTCTCATGACAATCTGTGAAACGGTGGTGTCACTATCGTCGTATCCTAAAAACGACCCGATACAGATGGTCGACGCTAAAACAAATGGGAATGAGGAGGAAACAATGTGGAAAAAATATCAGGGCCTGATGGCCTTATGCCTATGCGTACTTTTAGGTCAAACCCAATTTGCAAAGGCAGCCGATCCAATTGAGCTGTCTTTTTCAATTTTCCTGCCGCCACAATCGATCAGCTACAAAGACGTTCTGGTACCCTGGGCTGAGCGGGTAGAAGAAGCATCCAACGGTGAGATTAAGATAAAGCTGTATCCCGGCGGTGCTCTTGGAAAAAGCCCTGCCGTACAATTGGATCTATTGACCAATGGCGTGGCAGATATTGCCTGGATGATCCCGGCCTATAGCCAGGGGAAATATCCTGACAATGAAGTCCTGAACCTTCCCTTTCACGTCGCCAGTTCGGTTGAGGGCAGTGTCAGCTATTGGCGATTATACGAGAAGGGATTGCTGCGCGGCTATGAAGACTTGCAGCCGCTCGGTCTCTTCACAACAGCCCCCTACAGCCTGCATACAGCAAAACCGATGACATCGTTAAGCGATGTGTCCGGGTTGAAAATTCGGTCCGCAGGTCAGGTTGATAATGCTATCCTGGAAAAAATCGGGGCGACCCCTGTTGGCTTACCCGTGACACAAGCGGCCGAGTCGATCAGCCGTGGGGTTATCGACGGGTCCCTGGCAGAATGGATCGGACTGAATGATTTCCGTATTCTGGATGTCACCAAGTATCACCTGCTGGTGCCGATGGGGGCCGTCCCGATCATGGTCGCCATGTCAAAAGAGCGCTTCGACGCTTTGCCGGAATCAGCCCAGAAGGCCATTCTTTCGGTCAGCGGTGAAACTTTCTCCCGTGCATTTGGTGAGGTATTTGATACCGAAGCTGATCGCATCCACAAGGAGACTGTGGCCAGCAGCAAGCATGTTGTCACGGAACCAGACGGTGCCGCTTTGGAACAATGGCGTACAGAACTGGGCGAAGTCAGCGATGGCTGGGCAAAGAACCAGGAAAATGGCGCAAAACTAAAAGCCTCGCTTGAGACGATCTTGTCAGATATCAGAGCAGGACGCTAGATTTTGATCGCGGGGCGCTTCGGGTTTGAGTAAAATCTAAACCGAAACGCCCCTCTTTCTTTAAGCCCGGCATAAGGGGGAATCTGACATGTCCGTGCCCCATCGCCCGAACAATTTGTATCAATTGGCAGGTTTACTTGCCAAAGCCGTTGCCGCGGCGGGATTGGTCTGCTTTTTAATCCTTGCTGCGATGACAGTGCTGGACGTTCTGATGCGCTGGCTGTTTAACAGTCCGATCAGCGCTGTTGGTGAGTTCTCAGGCCTGATTACCGCAGTATCCGTCGCCGCGACATTTCCAATTGCATTATGGAGCAAACGGGGCGTCGCTGTGCGCATTTTTGGGGCGTGGTTCGGACCGACAGGAAATGTCGTTTTGGAACTGCTGTCCCATATGGCCACCATCGGGGTATTGGCTGTCATCGTTTACCAGATGGGCCGTTTTGCAACCCGTGAGGCCGCGATGAACAGTGCAACATGGTTACTGCATTGGCCGACCGCACCATGGTGGTGGGCTGTAACAGTTATTCTAGGGATTGCCCTGCTCGTAGAAGCTCTTGTGACCTTCGACACGATCCACGACCTCCGCCGAGGCGACCAAGCCTCAAACCCGACAGTTTCGTTGTAATGGATGAGTATCAGGAGGCTTTATGGACTCGACCTTGATCGCGGCCCTGGGGATCGCAGGCATGTTTGCCCTGATCCTGTTGCATGTGCAGATCGGGATTGCGATGGCAATTGCCGGGGTGTTGGGCGTTGCCGCATTGATCGGCTGGGGTCCGGCATTATCACTTTTGGGTACAGAAACGGTTGCTAATTTATCCAGTACCGATCTGGCCGTTGTGCCATTATTCCTTCTGATGGGCAGCTTTGCCTCCGCCGGCCGCATGTCGACAGAAATCTATTCACTGGCCCAGGCAGGGCTGGGACATCGACGCGGCGGCCTTGCTTATGCCACGATTATGGGCTGTGCCGGGTTTGGGGCCATCTGTGGATCGTCCCTTGCAACAACCGCAACATTTGGACGAACCGCGCTGCCGGAAATGCTGCGCCACGGGTATAAAACGTCATTTTCGTGTGGCGTTATTGCGGCGGGTGGAAATCTGGGATCCATCGTGCCCCCCTCTATCGTCATGGTAATTTACGCCATTCTGGCGAAGCAATTCATCCTGGATGTCTTTGTCGCGTCGATCATTCCTATCATTCTGACCGTGATGGCAATGTTAGCGACCATCGCCATTGTCGTTCGTCTGCGGCCGGATTGGGCGCCTTTAAGCGCCCGCGCAACCTGGTTGGAACGCCTCGGCGCTTTGCGCAAGGCCTGGGCGGCCGGCATTTTGGTCTTCGTCGTTCTGGGTGGCATTTATGGTGGCGTCTTTACCGTGACCGAGGGAGCATCCGTCGGCGCGATTGCTGCGCTGGGCATTGCCCTGGTTCGCCGCCGCATGAGTTTGGCGGATTTCTGGAAGGCGCTGTTGGATGCTGCCCAATCCACCGCAGCCATCTATATTATAATTATCGGGGCCTCGGTTTTCGCCTATTTTGTAACGTTTTCTGGCTTGTCCGAAAGTTTTGTTACGTTTCTTCAGGGCACCGGATTGCCCCCGCTGGCCATTATTTTCATGATATTACTGGGCTATATTATCCTGGGCAGCATATTTGAAACCATCTCGGCCATGCTGATCACCCTTCCCTTTGTCCTGCCGCTGATCATTCAACTTGGCTATGATCCGATCTGGTGGGGAATCATAAATGTGGCGATCATCGAATTGGGAATGATCACGCCTCCCATTGGGATGAACGTGATGTTGCTGCATTCCATGACGCCGTCCGTACCTCTGCGCCAGATTTATACCGGCGTGGCACCGTTCATTCTGTGCAATTTGCTAGTACTGCTGGTATTGGTTCTTGTTCCAGATATTTCACTCATCCTGTTGCACTGGATGAACTGAAAAATGCTGCCATGACGAGAGAGGCGAAATGTCCACCCAAGTTGAGAATGCAACACAAATCCTTCGAGAAGCCATCCTGAGCGGCACCTATGGCGCGGGGGAGAAACTGAAGGAAGTGCATATAGCAGCCAGCCTGGGGGTATCGAGAACTGTTATCCGATTGGCACTCAGTTCTCTGGAACTTGAAGGGCTTGTGGCTCACACGCCCAATCGTGGTTTCAGAACTAAAAGATTCACACTGGATGAAGTTTCCGATGCAATCATCCTGCGGGGAGAAATTGAGGCTATCGCCGCACGCTGCATTTGTGAAAAAGGGATATCCGATGCGAATGTGTCGTTGTTCCGCGACCTTCTTGATAGCATGAAAACGGTCCTCGCTTCAGGATTCTCACAACGCGAAGCACGGCTAAAATGGATGGAACTTGTAGCTGAATTCCATGCCTTGATTGTCAGCGCCTCCGGTAACACAGCAATTCATTCAACAATTGCTCATCTTTCACGCATTCCACTGGTGGCGCCGCACAGTGTTGTCTTCGACCTGTCTTCCGACGATTTCAGCCTGGAACGTGTCAAGCGCACCTATGAAACCCGGGTCCAATTGGTTGAGGCATTAATTCAGCGGCAAGGCGGCCACGCTGCTGCCCTGATGATCGGGTATGCCCATCAGGCGTGCCGTAACAAGCGTGCCAGTGTTGAGGGTATGCGCCTTGGCAAACCCGTCTCCGCAATCCCGGGACTTGGTTTGATCAGCCGCTCCGAAGAACGGTGAAAGTCGGATCAGTTCATCATTCTTTTTAAAATGAATGCAATTCCTTCAAAAAATCCGATTTCTAATTGATTTATTGGGCTCAAAATAATATTTTGCATGCAATTCTTGTTTCTGTGATTTTTTGCGAAGGGGCGATCATGCCAAAAGATGACATTCAAACGGACCAAAATTCTGCAATCAACACAGGCCTGCGTCCGGATGCGCTGCCACGACACAGCACGCCGCCGCTGCAATCCAGCCGGCCGCCGCGCTGTCCTCCCTTTGTGGAAATCACCAAGTCTGATCAATTGCTACCCTATTTGGAGCATGTCGCACAACGGCCCTATAACCACGGCCTGAATGCGTGCTGGGACTTGAAAGAGGGCGAGCGAGTGATGCTGCGTGTCGATAATTGGCACAGCGAACTGACGATTGAGGCCTGCAAAAAGATCCTTGAGAAGTACAAGGTCAAATACGAGATCAAATACATCGACCGCGGCCCGATCCCCCAATGGGTCGGCGCGGATGAAGTCGATTACTACCTGTTCCGCACCAAAGAGCTCGCTGAGTGGATGGACATGTGGGAAGAGGAAGAGAAGAACCAGAAATACGATAAAATCCTGATGGGCTATGGCGGTCCGGTACTGGCCGAACGCTTCATCAAGATTCAGCGCATGCCCTTCATCACGCCGGAAATCCTGGCCTCCCCGGCCCATGCCATGCCCATTGAAGTCATCAATGCCATGGACAAATGGACCTGGGACCGGATTCGCAATGCCAAACGGGCGCGGATCACCGATCCCGAAGGCACCGACATGTCCTTTACCAATCACGATGAATATTGGGATGCCAATCGCGAATTCTATAATCCGGAACTGACCGCGCGGACCTGGACCGGGAATGAGCATTTCGGCAAGACCTACCTGNCGGGCCACATTACCGGACGCCCCTGGATGTTCCACCCGTTCAAAGAAGACGGCTGTGGCATCATTGCTGGCACCACCAACCATATCGCGCCNTGTGACTGGACCCANTTGGTCGTGGAAAACTCCAAAATCACACAGATCAATGAAGGCGGNGAATTTGGCCGCAAACTGCGCGATGTTATGGAGCAGACCAAGGATATCCAATATCCGACCTTCCCGGACAAGGGCATCATGCATTGGTGGGAAGCATCGATTGGCACGAACCCGCATATCCATCGCCCGCGCAAGGACTTCCCGTCAGGCTTTGTGAATTGCCTGTATGANCGNGTNCGNTCCGGCGTNATCCATATGGGCTTTGGCACCATCATCTCATCCATGGCAGAACGGGAAGCCGCCCGTATGGGCCATCTTGTCGGCCATTGGCACCTACACCTCTACTTCCCGACCTATACTTGCGAAATGGACGGGGATAACGAGAATATCATTGAAAACGGTCGCCTTCAGGCACTCGACGACCCGGAAATCCGCAAGATCTGCTCGAAATATGGCGATCCGGAACTGTGGATGGATGAAAGCTGGAANCCNGCTGTCCCCGGCATCAATATGGATGGGGATTACTGGGACCATTATGCCAAAGATCCGCTTCACTGGGTGAAGACGGAATTGGAAGTNTGCCGCAACTATCATCCGATGTTCATGAAGATGGTTGGCGCGGACGACAAATATTGCCACGGTGCCGGGGCCGATTGGTGGAAGGGCGGATGCTGTGATCACAGCGGCGTCTCTGCACCCGTCCTACCCGGAAACTGCTGTGGACATGACCACGACTGAACACAGCAAGGGGGCATCCCGCCCCTGGAGTTATCAGGGGCATGGGGCCCCCAATAAATGAGGGGCAAAAGCCTCCGAAGACAAAATTTATGAAACCCTGATGGGAGGAAGAATGATGAGTCGTATTACAAANCTGGCTGCCGTTACGCTGGCGGCCGCGACATTGGTTGCCAGCGCAAGCCTGGCTCAGGCGCAAACCCGTGTTTTGCGTTATGCAGATTTTGGCCCTGACCGCGGCAGCCGCGCCGAAGTCATTAAATGGATGGATTCCGAAATGCGCGCCCGCAGTGACGGTGCATTGGGCCTGGACATCACCTGGGGCGGCACGCTGCTGGGCGCGAAGAATGCCATCGATGGCGTCGGCAATGGCGTGTCTGATCTTGCTTCCGTCGTTCCGGTTTACGAGCCCGGAAAGCTGACCGCGTGGCGCGTGTCGGATGTTCGCCAGATCGCTGATGAATATGTCGGCATGATGGCAACCTATGAGCTTATGACCCAGAATGAAGCGGCAATTAAGAACTTTGCCGATCAGGGCGTGCACTACGTATCCAACTTCACCACCGGCCCGACCCAGCTTTTAAGCCGCGAGCAGATCACGAACCTGGACGAGCTTAAAGGGAAGAAGATCCGGGCGACCGGCAGTTTTGGTAAAGCTTTTGAGGCAGAAGGCGCGGCGGCTGTATCGATGAGCCAGCCCGACGTTTACCAGGCGCTTTCAACTGGCACTATCGACGGCACCGCCAGCTACGCCTATGTCATCAATTCATACAAACAGTATGAAGTCGCCACCCATCTGACGACAATCGATATGGGTCAGAATCTCGGTTGGGGCATCGTGATGAACAGCCGTGTCTGGTCCAGCCTGACGCCAGAACAGCAAACGATGATGGCAGAGCTGGGTCATGATGCAACGCTGTATATGGCGCAGAAAATGTACGAAGACCGCACGCAAATCCTGGATAAACTGCGAGCTGGTGTTGACGGCATTACAATTGTCGAACATGACGGTGATCCGGCAATGAAAAAAGCCCTGATCGAAGCTGCTGAATCGGCTGGCATGGAATGGATGGGCGGTGCCCGGGATCAGGGTCTTCCTGCTGACGATCTGTTGGCGGCCTTTGATGCAGCCGTTGCTAAATACCACAAAGAAATGGAAGTACAGGGCTATCCCTGGGCTAAGAAGTAACCCACGATGAGCGGGACCCATGATGGCATGCCGGCCCTGCCGCCAGGCAGCAAGCTCGGCATCCTAGATCGTCTCCTTGATCGGGCAGAGCGCGTGCTCTCCTCCATCGCCAGCATCATCTTGCTGGCGATGGGGGTCCTGATCAGTGTCAGCGTTGCTGCACGCGAACAGATCAACGTGACCATACCGGATGATATCCTGATGGTTGGGTTGGCCATGGTGGCTGTTGTCGCCTTGCCGATGGCACATGTGCAACGCGACAAGGGTCAGATTGCAGTCACAGTGATCACAGACCGAATGCCACAAAGAGTTGGCGAGATCGGCCGTTTGCTGGGGAATCTGCTTGGCTGTCTGCTGTTTGGCGCTATTGCCCTGTTGGTCATGGACTCCATCCCCAAAGCATTTGTCGAAAATCACTATTACGACGGGCAGCTATCAATCCCCGTTTGGCCGACAAAGGTGATTTTCGGGATCGGCATGGGATTGTTCTCAATCCGGTTGGGCCTGTGCATGGTCGGTGACCTGGTGACAATGAAAAATCGGCCCAAGGCCGACCATTAGAGGCATTTCGAAATATGGACCCACATCTGATAGGATACGGCGGTTTCGCGGTTGTCCTCGTCCTTCTTGCATTTCGTGTTCCCATCGCCATTGCCCTTGGCAGTGTCGCGACATGTGGCATGCTGCTGGCCTATGCCTGGACGCCCTGGTTGCCCTTCTCCCTGTCCGCCGCCATACCACCGGTCAGTTCCCTGTTGGGCTCAACGCCCCTGGATTTTATTAACTCCTATGCACTCTCGACTGTTCCCTTATTCATTTTCGTTGGTCATCTGGCGTTCCAGGCCGGCTTTACCACCGACATATATGCCGCTGCCCGTGTATGGCTGGCGCGTATGCCGGGCGGGTTGGCGATCGCATCGATCATTGGCTGTGGCGGATTCAGTGCCATCAGTGGTTCGTCCGTCGCCTGTGCTGCGGCCATGGGGCGGGTTGCTGTTCCAGAAATGCTGGACAGTAACTATTCCCGCGCATTAGCGACAGGATCCGTCGCCATTGGCGGCACGCTGGGATCGCTGATCCCGCCATCCATTCTGTTCATTATCTTTGGCGTCTTTGCAGAACAGTCCATTGCAAAGCTGTTTGTTGCCGCTGCCATCCCAGGCCTTATCTCGCTGATCGGTTACGTTGTGATCGTTATCATCTGGGTTAAACTGCGCCCGCAAGATGCCCCCCAGCCCAACCTTACAAATGCGCGTGAAGCGCGGGGTCAAGCCCTGGCGAAATGTTGGCCGATCCTGCTGTTATTCGCCGTCATCATTGGTGGGATTTATCTGGGTGCGTTCACACCGACTGAGGCCGCTGGCGTCGGTGCCATCGCAACGCTGATTCTGGGCATCGTTTTGCGCCGTCTGGATATTGCCAAGATCAAAGAAGCCCTGCGCGAGGCGGTCAGTCAGTCCGGCCAGTTATTTGCCATCGCCATCGCTGGCAAACTGTTTGTCAACTTCATCGCCCTGACCAATGTCGCAGCGCAGTTAACCGGCTGGATCGGGTCTGCGGAACTGTCTGTCTTCCTGGTCATGGGGTTGATCGTGCTGTTGTATTTGGTGTTGGGCATGATGCTTGACCCGTTGGGCATCATCCTGCTCACCTTACCCCTGACCCTGCCAGTGGTGGAATCCTATGGGCTGGACCTGATCTGGTATGGCGTCATTGTTGTGAAACTGCTGGAAATGGGACTGGTAACGCCGCCTATTGGACTGAACGTCTTTGTCATAAAATCGATTGTTGGCGACAAGATCCCGCTGGAGCGTATATTCGCCGGGGTCAGTTTCTTCCTGATCTCTGATGTGATTGTGATGGGTCTGCTGTTGGCCTTCCCGATCCTGTCGCTGTATCTGCCCAGCCTGTTATGAGCGGCCAGCAGGATACCGGGTTGAGGGTTGACGCCGTTGAGGTCTGGACACTTACCCTGGACCGGCTGACGCCATTTTCCAGTGCGAATGAAACCATCCAGCGCGAAACGCACCCGATTGTGGCAATTCGTGCGGGCGGCCTGACAGGTTGGGGGGAAGCCCCCGCTCCCCAGGCCCCGCTATATTTGCCGGAAAGTGTTGCCACCGTTCTGGATGCCCTGAAGAACCATCTGGCACCAAGGCTGTTGGGCAAAATATTAACAGAACCAGATGATGCCGCTGTCGCAATGGGTCCGGTTCGCGGCAATCTGTTTGCAAAACATGCCCTAGAAACCGCCGCACTGGACCTGATCTGCCAAAAGCAACAGATCAGCCTGGCGCGCCTGCTGGATGCGACGACAGCCCATGTCGCCGCCGGGGCAACCTTTGGCCTGCCAAAGCATCCGGAAGACCTGTTCGATCAGATTGATGAAGCACTGGATCTGGGCCATACGCGCATTAAGGTGAAAATCGCGCCGGGACGGGATGCCACCGTGCTGAAGGCCCTGCGCGACAGATATCCCGGTATCGCGCTGACCGCCGATGGCAACAGCGCCTATAGTATCCAGGACGCCGCCGATTTGATTGCGCTGGATCGCTTTGACCTGACACTGTTGGAACAACCCCTGGCCTGGGATGATTTCGTCGATCACGCCGCCTTGCAGGCCCAGATGAAAACCCCGCTGGCCCTGGACGAGAGTTTGCAGTCAGACAGTGATCTGGCAACCGCGATCACGCTGAAATCCTGCCGTGCCATTGTCTTGAAACCCGCCCATGTCGGTGGCCCCTGGCAGGCAAAGAAGATGCATGATCGTGCACACCGCGCGGGCCTGCCCGTCATGATTGGGGGCATGCATGATTTCTGTATCGCACGCGCGGCAAATCTGGCCGTAGCCGCCCTGCCAGGGTGTATCGTGCCGGGCGATGTTGGTGGCACGGATCGATACTATGGAACTGATCTGGTGGATCCGCCGCTACGCATGGCGGCAACCGGCATGCCCGTTCCCGGCCGCCTGAACGTCAATGAAAGCGAAATTCGCAGAATTGCTGAGTTTCAGTTCAAATCGACGCTATAGACAATCACGCCAATTCAGCCGGAATCGGAACCAGATGATTGTCATAGGCAATACCATCGATACTGCTGAGAATCTGTTGATCATTTGAAATTTGTCCAATCCCATCGGTGACCACAAAGGTCTGACCATCGGGGGCGGCGCCACAGACATCAGGACGCATCAATGTGTCCTGAAGGGCCTGTGTCCGGGCGTCCCAGATTCCAACAATCCCGCCTCTGGGGCTGGTGGCAATTACGCGGCGCCTGTCACCGCTGGCAACGATTGCGCCAGTATAGTAATTCATGGCGTGAACCAGTGAGGCTTGCATTTCAACCGGGCGCATCTCTGCCCCCCCCTGATGGACCCCCAATAATCCGGGGCATTCTGACAAAGACCCTTCATACTGCCCGGCTACCCAAACCGTTCCGGGTGTCACTTCTGTAAGATGGCGAATGGATAACTTCTCATAACTGCGGGGCAGGCGTACCGTTTGCAGGATTTCCCCGTCCGATGCCCGCAGATAGGTCAGGCACGGGTCCATCTGTGCCAGATTCAATTTTTCGCGGGGATAATCCGGATGGGTAGCTATGCCGCCATTGGCGACGGCAATCGTTTCACCATCAGATAATAGGATTGCCTGATGACACCCAACACCACCGCCATCAAACTCTCCGACGCGCGCATATCCCTGTGTGGCGTCATAGATACCCAAAACGCTGCGCGCTTTATCGAAATCATTTTCGGCTGCAAATAACAGCTTTCCATCCGCGGAATAAAAGCCATGACCATAATAGAGGCGGTCGTCGCGGGCAGCGATGTGATGGGTGACCGTCCGCCGCCGCACATCAAAGACCAGGATAAAATGCCCCGGTCGACGCGCAAATAACACCGCCGACCGGCCATCAGATGACATCGCCCCATCATGGGCCCGCGCCTTTAAGGGAACACGATACAGCATGTCCCCCCGATCATTGATCAAGGCGGCGGCAAAGCCACCTGTGGCATCACGCATGGATGTCAGGAACAGGCTATGCTGCCCCGCAAGAGCATCACGCGCAGCCGCAGGGGCAGCCAACGCTGTCAGAAGAGCAAGTGCGTGTCGTCTGGACAGGTGCATGGCCTCAATCTCCATCCATCGCATTGAACCCGGCAATCAGACCCAGGGCCGCAGGAACATCGCCAGTCAGCAACGTGATCGCCCCGGTCAGGGGAAGGCTGGCATAGGTCAATCGATCATAATCCTCTTGCGTGCTTAAATGCCCTTCGAAGGTTCGGTCCGCCGACACTTCAGTTTGGTTCAAGGCATCGCGTGCCATGCCCAATTCCAGCGCCAATTGCTCCGTCAGATATTGCCGATCCGCCGGCAAGGCATTTTCCAGCGACCAACTGTCGACCAGATCCGCAATCCCTTCCACATTGCTGATCATCGACAGCAGGGTCAGGTCAGACCGCCAGAATGGGGCCAGCTTTGGCTTTGCCGTATCAACAGAGTCCTGCAAGGGCGGCATCAGTTTCGTGTCACGCAGGATTTGCAATTGCTCTCGCGCAGCGCGTAGAAATTCCTGCATCGCTTCACCGGTTGATTTATACCGCACATCTTCCGGACCGGCTGATTTCATCAGGTCGCCGTAGCCGCCGGGCGCGCTCCACCCATCATACAGCGCATTCGAGATATGCAGGACGGATTGCGCCATAGTCGCGCCATACCGACACCGGAATGCTCCTTCCGGGGTGGCCTGAGCCTCATACCCGGTTCCGAACAAGACGAAATCCAGGGCCAATAGACCCTGCACGGCGACACTTTTCTGTTGCAGCGTTTCCAGACTGGTTGCGCTTTCATCCTTTTCCAGAAGAAGGGATTGTACCTGTTGAAGACCGCGCCCACGCGGGTCGGGCCAGAACAACAGTCGCTCAAACCGGTTATCATCACGCGCTGGACCGAAACGAAATGCTTCAATACGAGAGAATGTTTTGACCACATCAGCAAAACTGTTCTGGACATCCGCCAACGCCTCTTCGCTGGGAGCCGAACACAGCCGCGCATAGGCGTCGTTTTGAGACTCCGCTGCACCTTTAAACTGCCCATAGGCGGGGATCACGAACTGATCCACGGCCAAGGCGACCGACTTCTTCAAGGCATCCGTTGGAACCGGCGCCTGTGTATCGGCCTGGGCAAAACCACAGAAGGCAAAGGTTGTCAGTAAAACACACGCAAACTTTCGCATCACAGGCTCTCCAAAAACTGTATCAGGGCATTTCGGTCTTCAAGGCTTAGCTCCACAACCTTATCACGGGCGGCCTGCGCCTCACCCCCATGCCATAAGATGGCTTCCAACAGGTTGCGGGCTCTACCATCATGCAGGAAGAATGTATGACCGCTAACGACCTCTGTCAGTCCAATACCCCACAGAGGGGGCGTACGCCATTCCTGACCTTGAGCGTCTCCGACCGGGCGGTGATCGGACAGACCTTCGCCCATATCGTGCAACAACAGATCCGTATAAGGCCAGATCAACTGAAATCGGTGTTCCGGTTGATCCGCATTCCGACTGGTCACATATTTCGGCGTATGACAGGCGACACAACCGCTTTCATAGAAGACCTTCTTACCGCGCAGGACCGTTGGATCTGCCACATCGCGCCGGGCAGGAACCGCCAGATTGCGGGAATAATGTTCGACCAGATCCAGGATCGGATCAGGGGCTTCCGTATCGCCCAAATTGACTTGAACACCCGTCGCCATTTGACGACAGGCTCTTTGAGCTTCGGTGCAATCGCCCCAGTGGTTGGGAACCATGGGCGTGGAAATACCGATATCCCCGGCGAAGGCGTCTGCTGCCTGTGCCTTCAGGGAAGCCTTGGACGCCTTCCAGCCAAACCGACCCAGCGCGATACCATCTGCGACCGGATCCCAAACCATGCTGGGCCGCCCAGAGATCCCATCCCCATTAAGATCATCCGGGTCCGCCTGGGACAGGATATCAGCGGGGGCGATAGCTTCCAGCAGACCCAGTCCGATCATGGGCGGAGCGACACGCGGTGATAGCATGACGTCTGGATCCATCGGACCATAGGCCAGATCCTTCACACTGTAGGTTGGAGCACGCAAGGAAACGACCTGCCCGCCATTCAGTGTTACAGGGCGCTCTTCATAAGTGACGACCATCTGGCCTTCGGCATCCAGGCCTGGCACGGCGAAGTCCTGAAACTGCCCGCCATAGGTTGGTTCCGGTATGCGCAACATTTTCTTGCTGGCAAGGGCCTGTCGTTCCGCCTCGGTCCGGGCCGGAACAGACAGGCGCAAAAACATGGTTGAAGCATCCGTATCACTGATGTCAGGGGGGTGACCACGCCCGTCCTTCAGATGACAGCGCTGGCAGGACCGCGCATTATAGATCGGGCCCAAACCATCCGACGCATTGGTTGAAGAAGGGCTGGATACCCAGATTTTCCGAAACAAGCCATTGCCAAGGTTAAACTGCTCCTGACCTGCAAAATCCAGATTTTCAGAGAAATGAGAAAACGCATTCCGGCCCGTATCAGATTGCAGGGTCCCCGCCCCGCCGGACATGTTTTCATACTTTTCTGCATCGGAGAAAATTTCCGTCGCCCGGGTGACTGCCGATACACGCGCCTGATCTTTGGCAGTCAGATCATTTCGCAAGATTGGCGCAGCGTCTTGCGCAGATGTTGGGGCACAAAAACCAAGAGAAAACAGAACAAACCCAACGGAAGCGGACAGAATGCGACTTCCTTTCATACTGGTAACCATCTCACGGCGTCTTTCTTATCAAAACGATTGGGACCCTAGAGCATCATGCGCTCGCATGAGCTCACACATGTTGCACTTACCACTTTCTTTTCAGCAAATACGTCGTCGGAAACAAGTCCGCTTGCGAAAGCTTTCTTCGAACGCGGTGTTAAACAAAACGAACCGGCTGATCGGACAATACGCCCAATCAGCCGGCTGTTACTTGCATGCTAACAGGGCTTACTGGAATACAGCGTTCGGATTGTCCAAGCTGTCGGACCCTTCGAAACTGGCCTGGCCCAGATTCAATTCGGCGACAGCCCGTTCAATGGGGCGTGTCTGGGCGACCAGACCGTCGACCACCGCTTGAATGATCGCATTGCCGGATTCATTCCCTTCCCCAATCATCTGATCATAGGCTTCGCCAGACTGTGCCCGCTGGCGCATCTGTTCCATTGCCGAAACGGTGGCGTCCAGCTTGGCGCGTAACTCCTTATCCACGGCTGGAGATTTTTCCGCCACCAGGTCAGAGATTGACGGCCCGGAGACCATAGACCCATCAATCCGTTCATACTGCCCCAGATAGACGTTCCGAATACCCATCTGATCATAATAATGGGAATTGTAAGTATTGTCTGAGAAGCAATCATGCTCTTCTTCCGGGTCGTGCAGCAACAGGCCCAGCTTGATGCGCTCCCCCGCCAATTCCCCATAGGACAGCGATCCCATTCCGGTCAGAATAGCCAGGAGGCCCGCATCAGGATTTTCAAGCAGCGCGGCGCGTGCGGCTCCTCCCTCTTCCCAATTGCCGACCATCTCCTGCAGATCGGCGATCAACAAGGTTGATGCCGCCTTCAGATATTCAGCACGACGGTCACAATGACCATTGGTGCAGTTCTGGGTGTCATAATCGCTGGCCGGGCGGTTACCGGCACCAGGGCCCGTTCCATTCAAATCCTGACCCCACAACAGAAATTCGATTGCGTGATAACCGGTTGCGACATTCGCTTCAACGCCACCCGCTTCCTGCAGCGTTTCTGACAACAGCTCAGGCGTAATATTGGTGGCATCCACATTCTGACCGGCAATTTTCAGTTTTGGATTTGCAATCACATTAACTGTGTAGAGAGGATTCTGATCCGATTCCATGCCGTAGGACGGATCGACATAGTCAATCAACCCTTCATCCAATGGCCAGGCATTCACCCGCCCTTCCCAATCATCAACAATCGCATTCCCGAACCGGAAAGCTTCCGTTTGTTGATAAGGCACGCGCGCATCCAACCAGGCTTCACGGGCAGCCGACAGGGTTTCTGCCGTCGGATTGGCGATCAAACCATCAATCGCAGTATCCAGCTTCTTGGCGGTGATCAGCGAATCTTCATAACCCACATGGGCAATATTCGCATAATTATTCAATATCCCAACAGGCTCTGCTGCATTTACAGAAACCACCGGGGCGGCCAGGACCATGGCACCAAAGGCGATGGCTCTTCCAAATTTCGACATGCTACTCTCCCATACAGTCGTTACGCATGATAATGATAGTCATTCTCATTCATCAGTCTGACGATGTCAAACCGCTGCGACAAAAAAACCACCTAGAACGAGACGGCGCTTCCAATCAGCACAACCGTCCCTTCATTTTCATTCGCGGCACCGCCAGCACCATTGCTGCTGTCGGCATGGACAACATCGCTGTAAACGAGCAGCCCTTCGGCAACTTGCGCATCAATTGAGATGTTGTAGACGGTCATTTCGTCTTTTGTGCCGTCCGTATTGGTGTTTTCGCCATAAGCATAGCCAACCGCAAATCGACCCAGGCCATAATCATAGCCGACGCCGAACTGATAATTGCTGCCAGCATCCGCCAGAGTGCCCTTTTGAACCCCCGAAGAACCATTATCGCCATAGCCAGCGCCGATCTCCACCGGACCGAAACCAACTTTTACCCCGGCGCGCCAGGCGTTGATTTTCTCCAGGTCTTGATTGATGACGCCCTGATCCGCATCCGCATGGCGATAGCCCAATGAGCCCAGGATTGAAACATCCTGCAGATCAACGCCATAGGTCACTGAGGTTTCCAGGACATTATAGGCGGCCCCATCATCGGTCTGCTGTGTTTGCCCTTCCACGCCATTTTGCGGGGTAAACGAAATGCCCCCTTCGAATCCTCCAAAATTTGGCGTGTAATAGGCGATCTTGTTCGCATCGTCGCTGCTTTCCGACGTGCCTAGAAAGGCGGCATCGCCAATCTGGGTATAGTAATCACCGAATTCACCATCAAATCCTTCACTGTGGGCCTGAACATCATGTCCGCCCGTTGCCATGTTATCGACGACATCGTCATCCGATCCCAGATGAATGCGCCCCCAATCCCCGAAGAATTTCAAGTACATCTCGTCAAAGGCACCGGTGTTTCCTGTGGCAAAACCCCATTGGATATTGGCCCCATAATGCAAACCGGTATCGGTGACCGCATCAACATCCCAAACCAATTCTGACTGGTCAGAAACCGCAGAAATGCTCGCCCCTACGCCAGGGGCTTCTTGGTCCGCATCCGCGAATGCAAACTGATAATCCAACATGCCGGAAAAGGTAACCACCACGTCACCGGCATGGGCGGCAGCCGGAATAAATCCCGCCAGAACGGTGCCAGCCAACAACCATGATCTTTTCATTTTTTCATCCATTTCATACAGAGTGGGTTTTGTGGTTTGGCTGGCGAAAAGACAATAAATCTCTATCCTCGGAATCGAGGCCGATACGCTCTTCGTTGGCTGATGTGCCACCCCCAAGTGAGCCAGAATGTCGGCATTTACCATGCAGACATCTTTATAAACCCAACTATTGATCAGGCGTTATCTCTTGTCAACAAAAATGCGAATGATTATTAATTGCAGTGTTTTTACTGCTTGCGTTTGGGTCTGATTAGAAAAAGCATAGGGATCGCCGCCAAGGTAATCCACATCATGAAAATAAAGTTATTCAGATAACCAATCGTTGTTGCCTGCCGGGTCACCTCTCCATTCAAGGCGGCAAGTCCTGACGTGGTGTGCCAATCCCAGGATTGCGGTAATAAAGGCTGATGCATCATTTCTCGGAACGGGTTCATCAACTCACCAATATTGGCATGATTGATCTGGGTGTTCTGGGCCAACAGCGTGACGACCACCGAAATTCCGATACTGCTGCCAATATTGCGCATCAAACTGAACATCGCCGTACCTTCATTTCGGTATTTCGCGTTCAGGGTGGAAAAAGCAACCGTGCTTAACGGCACGAAGATAAAGCCCAGACCAAAGCCCTGGATGATCCCGGTCCAAATCAGGGTAGCCATTGGGATATCGACCGTAAATGTGGACATTTCATAAAGCGAGACGGATATCAAACATATACCCAACAAAATCAGGGCACGGGCATCTATACGCCCGTTCAACCGACCGACGATAATCATCGCCACCATTGTCCCGATACCACGCGGAGCAAGAATGTACCCCGTGGTCAAAACTGGATACCCCATCAACGATTGCAAAAAGGGCGGTAACAGCGCCAGCGTCGCCAACAGGATAATCCCAACCATAAAGATGACAACCAGGCCTGCAGCGAAATTGCGATCCTTAAATAATCCGGGCTCGATAAAGGGGTTCTTTGCCGTAAACATCTGAACCAGGAACATGTAAAAACACAGGGCAGCAATGACAGTTTCGACAATGATTTCCGTCGATGAGAACCAATCCTGAGACTCACCGCGGTCTAGCATCATCTGCAATGCACCGATGGCGAGGCTTAATAGAGCAAAACCAAATATATCGAAACGACGGTCAAGATTCCGTACCGTTTCCGGAACGACTGTCAGGATACCCGCCAGGGCCAGCATCCCAAAGGGAAGGTTGATGTAAAACACCCAACGCCAATTGTAATATTCCGTCAGATAGCCCCCCAGGGTCGGCCCTAGAATTGGCCCGACCATCACGCCGACTCCCCAAAGAGCCATCGCGGACCCATGCTTTTCCTTGGGATAGCTGTCCAGCAGGACCGCCTGTGACAAGGGAACCAATCCCGCGCCAAATATTCCCTGCAGCAGGCGAAAAACGACAATCTGTTCCAGCGAGGTTGCCGCGCCACACAGCATGGACGCAATGGTGAACCCTGTCACCATAGTCGCAAACAGACGCTTGCGTCCAAACCGCGCAGCAAGGAATCCGGTTGGCGGTGTCATGATCGCCGCAGCCACGATATAGGATGTCAGCACCCAGGAAATCTGATCCTGCGTCGCTGAAAGACTGCCTTGCATATGGGGTAAGGCAACATTGGCGATTGTCGTATCCAGGGCCTGCATGATCGTCGCCAACATAATCGACGCGGTGATCAACCCCAGATGGGCAGGTTTGCCCTCCGTCGACGTCATTTGGGCTGCTCTGTTTCCGCTGCAGTCGCCTGAGGCAACGCCCCCAGCCAGGACAGGGTGGAATGCACAAAATCGGGCATTTCGCGCTGATAACCGGTATCAACTTCCACCGAAACGCTCATCCCCGACCGCAAGGCAAGGTCCGCCTGCTCATTTTTCAGGGAAATACGCAATGGGATGCGCTGGACAACCTTGACCCAGTTTCCCGTCGCATTCTGAGGGGGAATTACTGAAAATTCAGAGCCTGTCGCTTGGCTGACACTGGTGACGAAACCCTGTAGGTCCTGATCTGGAAATGTATCAACCGTGATAACCACCGGCTGACCCGGCCTGATATGGGTCAGGTCTGTTTCCTTAAAATTCGCCTCAATCCAGACACCGTTGCTGGCAATCAAACTCATTACCGGGCTGCTGAAGGCGCCATTGCCAACAACCTGCTGGCCCACTTCCGGTGTATTGCTGACCACCCCGGCGAAGGGCGCACGCACAACGGTCCGCTCTATATTCAGTCTGGCGCGTTCCAGATCCGCCATCGCTTGCTGGTAGGGGGGGTAATCCTCAATCTGGATATCAATCGATCCCCCCAGAGAGGCCAGTATCTGCTGCGCCTCTTGCTGAATGATCTGATTCTCCTGGCGCGCCACGGTCAGATCATGACTTACAGAATCAAACTTACTAGACGAGATTGTCTTGCTGGCAACCAACGGCTTTTGCCGATCATATTCACTTTTGGCATAGTTAATATTGGCACGAGCCAGCGCTAGTTCAGATCGCTTTTCCTGATAGCTGGCCTTCAAACTGGCAAATTCGTTACGAAGCATCGACAGTTTAGCCTGCGCCTCATTCAGCGCGATGCGATAGGAACGATCATCGATTTGGAACAGCACATCCCCGGCTGAAACGGCCTGGTTTTCCTTTACCATGACGTCAGAAATCAATCCGGACACTTCTGCGGCGATCATTACCTTATCGGCCTTGATATAGGCGTTTTCCGTACCGACAAACCGCCCGCCAGTGAAATAGGTATATCCCGCAACGGCGATTACGACCAACGGGCCCAGCACCAGAAGAAAAGTACGGATCCTGTTTCGCTTTCGCTGTTTTGGGATGTTGTCATTCCTTGGCCCCGCACCGGGCAGCGCGGCGCCATCCGGCACCATATCAGCAGAGGTTGAGTTAGAGGCGCTAGGTGCTTGATTTGACATTGTCTGTGCCTTCGGGTGAGGACTTGCGGTCGACATCACAAGCCTCGTTGTTTATATTACATTTAATATAGTTCGTTATTATTCAGATCTCTGATTTAAAAGAGTAAATACAAGTATATTATTATTTTTGTTCATACAAAAACTGTTCAGTCAAATTGTATAGGCGGTTAGAAGATAAATGCATCAACACTGACTCGATGAAAATAGATTGGCCAATTGATGATGATCGCATGTATGTAACCCTACAATGTAAATATACAGGATTGCATCTATCAGTGCGTATACCCGAAATTATCAAGGTGAAAATAGATTTCTGGCTACCAAGTGTAAAAAGCCGACAGATGAATTTTGGGAACGGATCAGAAGAGATTTAAAGTTCTGAGTGCTGGCTGGTATGTCATTTAAAATGGGCGAGGGGTGAACTGTCTTGTATTAAAGTCAGCCTTGTCTGGTTCACCCCTCGCCCAATCAGTCAATATTGGGATGCTAGTAACTTGCTCGACGTAACCTCAGTGCATTCGCAATGA
>NZSA01000094.1 GCA_002696645.1 Rhodospirillales bacterium
CCATGAGTTCGGCGGGGCTGTTGAATGTCAGGGTGACTTGCAGCATGGCCTTACCATCCAGCGGCGGCGGCGTAGTAGGCGCGGCCCCGATACCCTGCATAGCGTTGTGTTGGGGCTTTGGTGTTGCGGGCCTGAATTCGGAGAAGCGTTGCATCGGCGGAGAAACCGTCACACTCGCCACGATGTTCGGCCCATGCCTGAGACAATGCGCCTGCGATGTAAGACTGAGCCTTGCCACCGAAAACACGGGCCGCCATGCGGGCGATGCTCCAGGCGCGATCCATAACGGCGCGACGGGTTGCAGTGCGGGCGCGTGCTGCCTTTTCTGCCGGGGTCGCATATTCTTCAGCGATAGCGGCGAGCATGGCGGCGTGGATGCGGTCTGTGTTGAGATACATAGTGATTATCCTTGCGTTTAATCTCTTATGTCATATATTTTGTATGATGTAAGCTATAAGTCAAGAGGTTTTATATGATGTCAGATAAAATAACTCTAGTTGCGCCGCAATGTGTTGCCGCGCGCGGTTTAATCGGTTGGAGTCGTGCTAAACTTTCAGAGGAAAGCGGTGTGTCTATGGCGACACTGGCAGACTTTGAGGCAGGCAAGCGTCAACCCTATGACCGCACGCTTAAGGATATTCAGGAAACCTTAGAAGCCGCTGGCGTCGAGTTCATCCCCGAGAATGGGGGCGGGGCAGGGGTGAGGCTTAGGAAGGTGTAGCAATGGAAAATGAAACGAAGTCTGACCTAGACTGGAGCCATATTCGAGCAACCAAATACAGTGACATGGGTGGCCCAAAAGATTGGCCCCCCGGATTGCGCACGATCTCAATGAATGGCTTATCTTTGTTTGCTATCGATTCAGACAATCAACTCTTCTGGGACGGCCAAAAGATATTAGTTGAAAAACGATTGCGCTTAGAATGGTGGCAGACTTGTCTTGCGACGATTACAGCATTCGCAGCATTTACTGTGGCAACTATAGAAGTTGGTCGCTCAGCGGGATGGTGGCTTTGATCTTAAATGAACGACCGCTTTTCAGCGCTATAGGGCTGTTCGGGAGCTATTTGGAATGAAGGTGTTCGGTGCCACGATACTAGTAATCTTTTCGTTTCTGCCCCCGAAAGCGGCGCAGGCTGCGGAACTTTGCAACGTCCCTGAGTTAATTGAAACGACGCTAGGCAAGGATGGACCTCTGGAGAGATGCAATCCTGGAGACACCATTCACATGCAGATCAACAGCCGACTAGTTTCTCCTGCGACGGTTTCCGCTCGTTACTGTGACTTATCAAAGTCAATCATTATTGAGCAAGCACCAACTCCAAATCTGGCACATCTTGTCTGCTCATATGATTGGAAATGGGCGAAGCACACACCAAGAATGAAGCATCCAGATTATAATTAGATTGATATAAGCGCCTGACTGTTTCCTGCCTCGCCATTGCCACCATCCTGGTAGGATGACGCTCGACAGGCGTTTGTGGCAACCGTCGCGGAAGGTATCGTAGTGCTGAACCCGCCGCCTGCTGCCGAGTCGGCGGATCCCGATGTATCAACCCCGACCAAGCGAAAGCCCGGATCGCGGAACCCCCCACGGCGATAGGCCGCCAAGGGATCAAAACTGGTATTTGCGTCTGCCATACTGTCCTCCTGATGTACCAAAGCAAAAGGCCACCCGAATGGATGGCCTTTCTGATCTTCCTGAATTTTTGGTTTAGCTAATCCGGTATACGCACCACATTGGAACCGCTTGCGTGCTGCTGCAATTGCATTGCATCGTTCATGTCGTCAACTTTTAGCATCGGCTTTGATTTTAGAACGACATGTATTTCACCTTGATAGTCGTGGTACTTTTTAAACTCTTCGTTCTCGGTGACAAGCGTGTAACCCAAAAACGCTAACGTGCTATCGGCGACACCACCTATCCCGACGAAAAACATGCTACACAGCCATCCGCAAGGTGTTGTCTACAACCCAAGCTGGCGATGACACACTTATATGGTTCGGACGCTGTGGTAAGGTCCTTGTCTCTGCAGCAAAAGCCAAGGCTCGCTGTGCCAGAGCGATCGCCTCATCCGAAGATGCGGCCTCAAAACAAAAGTACGGAGATACATTTGAGGCGATCAAAACTGTATCACCATCCCCTTTTGCCAGAAAGATACGACCTTTCGCGGTATCAGTCATTACGATCTCCTTTTCTAATATCAGATCTAGATGCATGGCCCATTCTGGGCCGTCCAGCAAGATGAGTACCACATTACATGATTCACATTAACCACAAGTCAACACACTACATTTATGAGTGTTTTTCCGAACACTTACGCCAGATGTAGCAAATATGGCCTGTGGGTAACGCGCCCCTTATCCACAATCAACCACTTCCCTCAAAACTTAGGCCACGTCTCCGCGACGATCCGCCGAACAATGGGCTCCGCTTCATCCCACATCATGCCGGGGCGAAGATCGGGATGGTAGGCGATCCACAAAGCGGCACGGTCCCAGTCAGTTTAGGTTTTTGGCCTTAAGCCACCTTCATAACTTTAATTTGTAAAGGCAGAAGGCGCGGCTTGTCACGCTGGATATGGGACGGTCACTGACTGTCGCTCTCGCGGGCGTTAAGACCTCTAGAAAACCTTGCGGGCTCTAACTGTTGTTGACAATCCCGGGCTTCGTGAACATATCTACAAACGAACCGACACACTAACCTGCTTAGGGAATTGGACCCTCTGTTGACGGAAAGTGTGTCGGTTTACTCGTCTCCTTGAACCTCGGCAAAGATGCGCTCAACTTCGGCTCGGACTTCCTCCGGCGTCTGATGTCCGGGTGTTGCCTTCGGGTCGCATACCGTCATTCGAGGATCGTAAACACCCAACCGATCTGACAGAGCGTCGAGCGGGTTTCTCATATTATCGTGCGGCATGGTCTTTCCTTTCCGGTAGTGTCTGCGCTGTTTTCGCGGTACTGTTGGTCATGCGATACACATTCTGTCTTCTGGCCTTCCTGCTGTTGTCTGTCGTCGGCCCTGGTGCGTTCTCTGAGGGTCTGGAGCATCCTAAGCAGTGGCAGTATCAACCCGGTCTTGAAGTGCCCCCTGGACCCATCCCACGAGATAGATGCGTTAGGGCTGTCTATCTGTCCGACGCCTTGAAGAAAGAGCGCGGGGTCCAGTATTGGGAACAATGGGACCCGCCTATTACTGACCAGATGTCTCATTGGCTAAACTGGTACAGAGACAGAAACCAACTGCGCGTTGAATTTTGTGATCAGATCAAGATTTAGCGAGAAAGTCCTCCTGTTGGCATGGTGCCGGGTTCATCCATGTTTCGGCCCATCTGTCCCTTAGAGACAGGTCCATCGTTGGCAGGGCTAGGGGTTTGGTTGCGAGTGCGGCTTTCATCAAACTTCTGGCCCGCCTCGTATATCGCACCGAGTCCGCCTTTGCCTTTCGGGTCTCCAGCGAATTTCCGCCCGTCGCGTTCTTTTAATTCCCGCAACACACCAAGACGCTTCAATTCATCAATGGGGACGGTGATAGGTGTTCCATCCGCCCCTATAACTTCTACCGGCAAGCCCAATTCATCGGACATAAGAACCGCTGAACGACCATCCGGTGACAAATTGAAAAACCCACTGTTTGAGACAATGCGGCGGGCGGTCTCTATAACATCCTCTGGCCTTACCCCCTCCATCCCAATGGCGCTGATGAGTGTCGGGGCTATCTCCAGCGGGCCTGCGACGAATTCAGTGCCGGTCAAGGTGCTGCGCGCCTCTGCCTCTGTTGCAAAGCGCTCCAGCGGTTCTTTGAGATTCCTATCTTGCCAACCAGTTTCACGGGCGATCTGGATTGCCCTTTCTGGGGAAACTGTTGCTCCAGCGAATTTACGGGGGGCCTTCACCCAATCGCCCTCTGGCGTCTGCGTTACGGCAAAGTTGTTCGGGTCCGTTTCTGGTGTGAGATTGAGGTATCCCCCCACTTGAGTGTCGAACCATTCTTTCGCACCCAATCCGATGATCGTTGAATCTTCCGGGAAATTGGCTGGAACCATGCCTTCAATACGTGGCTCTGCAACAACCGTAAAATTCCCCTCGACAACACTATCGTATGCAAAACGCGCGGCATCTTTCGGCCCCATTCCGTCCCGTGCCAGAATATAGGCGATAGACCGAGACGCATAAACGGCCTTAGACATAAAGTCCCCGTTCGCGGGGCCTGCTTGTCTTATTGCCTCGGACATATACGATGACAAGTAGTCATCAATTGTGTCTCGCCTGTCTTTGGCAACAAGTTCCTCCAGGGTTTTCATCCCGCCATTGCGTCCTGCGGTCACAAGGCGTTGCTGCAAACGTGGATCATGGGCAACAAAGCCAATGGCGGCGGCTTCCTTAGACAAGCCTGCCCCCTGCAATTCACCAAACACGCGGCCCCAATCATCCCCGGTTACTGTAGCCAGGTTCGATAAATTGGCAGCGGCTTGCTCTGGATTGATCGACCAATCAGAATTCACGGTTTCTGCCATAGTGCGGGCGAAATCGTTTCCGAGAACCTTCTGTGCCGGACCATAGAATCCTTGATCTGCATACGTTTGAGAGAGACCAGCCCGATACCGGGTCCAGTTTTCGGCGGTCGGCTCTGTCGAGAATGAACGCCATGCGTCCCCCACCGTGCCGGTCGTGTTTACAGCGGCATAGGCCGGGTCTGTCAGTCGTGTCTTCTCTACATCGGCAATGATGGTTCTGAGGTTTGCGAGACGCTGCAGCTTCATTGACGCAATCGTCGCGCCGTCCGTCGTGCTGACAGGCGACAAGGCATCCTGTTTCATATCCGCAAAGAATGCCGCCTGCTGTTCGGGCGTCATGTTCGAAACGATTTCGCGGTCGTTTCTGCTGGCAATGGCGATATCTCGCGACGACTTCAAGACGGCCCGCATTCCGGGATCTGAAACACGAGCCTCAATGCTCTGGTCACTGTACTGAGCCTCCAGAACAGGACTCACCGTCACACCATTCTGAATGGCCCCCGTGAATGCGTCGAATCCTGCCAGATACTCCCGCTCTTGAACCTTGCGCTCTTGTTCGGCTTCTCTGTTAAGCCTTTCGACTTCATTCTCCGCTTTCACCTTCCAAGCAAGTCGCTGGTCGGAATCCATTGGGGCAAAGTTGGGGTCATCATCGATGCTCAAGAGGCTGCGCGGGTCTGCCTCCAAAGTGCGCGCGGCAAGGTTAGACATTGAATTGTCTAATAGCCCATTGCGGAGCCGTTCGCCCTCGACTTCGGAGATAGTCCGGCTTTCAACCAGATCATCAATGCGGGCGAACCCTGCTTCCATGATAGTTGCACGTTCGGCGGGGTTTTCGGTAATCCCATACTGATCCTGAATAGACGCAAGACGCCCATTCAAATCAGCTTTGAGACGATCATTGCGAGCAAGTAAGGCTCGTTCCTCCACCCGAATCTTGAAGTCCTGCCCCGCAAGTGAAGACCGGGCGTTGAATGCTTGCCTGTCTACATCAGTCAGGGCCTTTTCATGGACCGCTTGGCGCGATTGGAAATAATCATCGAAACGGGCGGGGAGTGTTTCCGGTTCCGGGTCGTCCAGGTGATCTAGTTGGAATTGTTTCAGGTCCGCATCCAACCCGAAACCCGCTTCTGATACCGCCTTGCTACGTTCGGCCCGCTGCGTTCTCAGGGACAGGTCCAACACACCTTCGGCGGCGCGCCCGATCTCGTCCAGAAAACCGGAATTGTCTGGAATGTTTAGTCCGGGGTCTCTCGCAATGTTCGGCGAGACGCGGGGCTCTAGTACGGGAACGCGGGCCATGATCTAGCCTTTCCTAATCGGTTCAATGTTTTCGCCAAACGCCTGCCAGTCTTCTGGGCGATAGGCCGGGGCAAGCAATCTTGTATAGACATTCGTGCCGTTGGAATGCTTCGCGATCTGAGCCATGGCATTCATCCGGGCACGTTGTCCCCGTGTCAGGGTGTCAGGCTGCATTTTCGGACTCCCGATCCAGGGCTTCGGTGCGGTATTGCTCACCAAGACCTTGGCGAATGGTAATCGGCTGGCGTTTCCAGGCGGTCCAGGCATTTTCTTTTTCGTGGCGATTGCCCCCGGCTGCCTCGGCAATCTTGGAACACAAGTCCCGCATACCAGCGCGGCGGGTCAACTCTGCCAATTCCGTCCAAGCTTTATCACTGCTTGGCATCGCAAAATCATCGGCCTTCATATCCCATTGCAAGGATGCGCGGGCAGGCATGGCGACAGATTCCCCCAAACCCTCAATGCTTGCGAGATGGACGCGCACGCCTTGGCTTGTGGATGCGTCCACAATCACAGTGAAGTGTAGGGGCACATCGGCAATGTTGCTTGCCACATAGATTCGGTCAAAACGCTGAATAATGCGCTGTGCATTGTTGAAGTGACCACGGCGCAACACGTCCTCAATCGTGAGGCTCGTTGGATAGTGCCATACGCTGACGTGCGCGGCCCTGGATAGGGGCTGCAATTGGCTGGCGTGCGGCATGGGGTTGATAACCTTTTCGGGTAGGTTCGGATTCATAGCTTATTCTCCTTGTGTTTGGCGCTCTTGAGCGCTGGTGAAAATGAAGGCAATACGGCGGGCGAGTTCAACGTCGCCAAGCGGGGGCGAAACCCCGTCTTTGACTTCCTGAAAATCAGTGCCCGGTCTCTTAGGGGCAAAGGTCGATAAGGCTTCTTCTAGGCTTTGCATGGGTCGCTCCTAATGTGCCGATTGGGGTTGAATAATTGCAGCGGCTTTGCTTCTCCAGACCCCGGCATAGGAATCGGCAACGCGCTGCACCGTCGCGGGGTCGGCTTTTACCTTCTGAAACTCTGTAAAGGCGGGATCGTCTATTGCGACGGAAAAGGCGAACGCTGCCTCGAATGGGATATCCAGGCTTTCCGCAAATGCCGTGGTAGCCTGGACGATTGCGGCGATTTCTCCCCGACGCTCTGACGCCTCTTGCTTTTCATCCTGTGCTAGATGTTGCCAATAGACCGCCAGGAGCCCGTAAAAGCTGCGGTCAAATCGGAGCGCCATACTTTCCGCTGCTTCAATGGTTGCAGTCTCGCCAACATCAATGCATCGATACATTCTCTTGGGGGCGGTTTCTGCCAAGGAATCGGCGAGAGCCCTATCGTCGGCGCGAATGGCGTTCAATACGGCGATTGCCCTGGACCGGGGACCGAGAGACCCAATAGCGGCGGTCATGCGCTTGTCGTTAGCGGCGGTCATGCTTCATCCTTTCCAGCTATGGCGGTCTCAATCATCGCCAGACGTCTCGCGAAATCATGCGTTTCAACGGCCTTGCGTCGCGCCTCCAGCATTCCAGCCAGGGCGGTGCCTTCATCCGGCGATATCTCACCATCGGCAACGGCCTGGATCACTGCTGCATGCGCGCATTCAATCCCGGCTGCGTCCGATGTATCCGGCAAAGCGATATTGACGCGGCGGCTTTTCGGGGCGGGGCATACCCTGTCGAACACAAGCTTGATTGCCGTCATATCGCCCTCCATTGCCTTCTCGATTGCGATGCGGGTTATGGCTTCCGCTTCCCCGTCCAGCATCGCGTCCATAGCCTTGGTGGCATTGTTGCGAGAGCCAGCCGGACGGCCTGCGCCTGCCTTGTTGCCAGGGGCAAACGTGCCTAGCGGGGTGCGATCATCCGTTATTTTACCGTTATTAGACGGTTCCATAGGTCGCTCCTACAGTCCGTCGATGGGATTGGTGAAGGGTAGCCACCACCGGATCAAGGGCGTTGTCGGACGCGGCGGAACCATGAGGATTGCGGCAATCCGGTGGTGGCATCTGTGACCGCTCAAAGGCGGTATTCTGTTTCGTGTTTCTCATGTCCTGCTTTCCTCATGTTGGCGCGACTTCCGACGATTCCGACATACGAATAATAGCATCATCCCCTTGATTCTGCATGGGTTTCACTGTGACGCGTCACACCCAGCCAATCGCGCAATGCGGCTTGTGTCGCTTGTTCAATCGCGGCGCGGTCGTCTGTGTCGGAAGCGCTAAGAAACTCAAACTCGACAAGCGCGGCTTTGAGTTCTGGACCAATCGCAATTGACGCAACGGAAACGCCAATTTTTTTTCGGTCTCTGTAAGCCCTGGTTCTCGTTGCGGATTTGTCAGGCATTGGCTTTGCCCGACGACGCAGTGTTTCGTCCCGACGTGCCTACTCCCCTTTTTTTTGGATATGCTTCTGATCTATCGGCATCGGTGCGCTCTGTGGTGACAGTGCCCTTGCTCTGGATTGCTGTACTGGCATTCCTGCCCGAAGCATCCCCCAAACCCCTGGAGATATAGAAAGGACTCGCAGAAATGGGGGTAGGCCAGCCATAGGCAAAATCGCAGAAATCCGGGTTTCTCATTTTCCGGCACTCTCTGAAAGGCTGCCCACTACTCGCAGTTTTGGGGGTACAGCACTCGCAGTTTTGCGAGTAGCAAACTGTTTTTTTCGACCCTTATTTGCTTCGGACTGGTGCCGTTTCCAGGCGTCCACCGTCTCTTGTGTCGTGACCTTCCATTCATTCGTAGGGCCTGCATCGGCATTCCCTAGCCAGGTTAAACGGTAGAGGGAAGGGCGGTTAGCCCCTCCCCACCGTCCACCACGTTTGAAGCGGATCAACCCGAAGGCTTCGGCTTCCTCAATGGCATATCGAATGCAATTCCGGGAAAGCCCGTATTCCTCCAGATCCTTGTGTGTGACTGGCAACCTGCCATTTTCAATGCCGCCGTGTGACAGATGTTCAATCATCAAGCGATCTATCAAGCGGCGTCCATTGGCAGACAGACCACACCATGCGGGACTCTCCAGAAGTTCGGCGGTAAGCCATACGAATTGACCGGGCGGCTTTAGGTTTGCGGCGATGACACGGGTGTATGTCCCACGGCTGCGACCCGTTGCGTCTGTCTTGCGATTCTTCATGGCTGCACCGCCGTATCGCCTGCCTGGAGTTGGCGCGCGACCCGCAACAAATCTTGCATCTTGGGCGGGCGTTCCGATTCAAACCGAATCCGAGCGGCTGCCTCAAATACAATCTCGGAAGTCTCGATCACGTCCGGCTGGTCTGGCACGTCGCGCATGAATGACCGAAACCGACGATCCGCCAGGGCTTCACTTGCCAACATGGCACGGGCAATAAGAGCCATGCCTAAAGGTTTGTCATGCTCTGTCAGGTCCAGGCTGGCGCGCACAAAACGGTTGATCGGGCAATCTGTGAAGGCGTACTCAGTCACCTTGCCGGATTCATCCTCTATCGAGAAACGCGGGGCAAATTGACCGATAAGCGGCATCATTCGCCCTTTGCCCATTGCTTCCCGATTGCCATGCCGGACGGCTGCGATCAGCAAGGCGACGGGCACGGTCTGGAGTTTGTCCGGTATGTTTAGCATGACGGCCCCCCTGGACGTGACACACCCTGTTCTCCAGATTGTGGAAAATTGAGGCGCGCATATTCGCCATGAACGCCCCTTGCTAGGCAGTCATAATCTTGTGCGGCCTCTCTCGCTGTGAGCCTCCAGGGACCGCGAAATCTTGCGCCGTCTCGCATTACTGCCCCCTGATAACGGTCTTGGACAGGATCGTAACCAATCCCAAGGAAACCAGTATGATTTAGACAGACGGTGCGATTAGCGGAATTCTGGGCTTTCGTGCATACTCGCAAGTTAGCGCGGGTATTGTTCAAAGGGTTTCCATCAATGTGATCGATCACATATCCAGGCGGCGGGGACGCAAGTTCACGGTGCATGTAAAGGATACGGCCCTTGCCATTGCGGCTTACAGATCGGGCGGCATATCCGCTTTTCGTGCCTGCAGGAAACCAGCGGTATTGATTCAGGCGGGCATAGTCTGCCTTGTCGACAATAATGGGCATGCCGTCGCTGCGAACAAGGATAGCGGTATCACTGCCAGCATCGGGGATGCGTGGGACAATGTGTTGCGGATGGGGCGGGGTTGGGGTATCTTTCATGCCGTCACAGCACTTTGATAGATACCCGCCCTTGGCTTGACTGTTTGCCTCAGTCGCGCCTTGGGCGTTTCTATGTGCGCTCATGGTTATGCCACCTTGCGGCCCGGCGTGTATTCGGGAAGGCTTTCAAGGAAGTCGGACCAGTCCGAATCCAGAATGATTGTGCGCCGTCCGAATTTCTTGGCTTTCAGGCGTCCGTCATTCAAAGCGTTGTAAAGGGTCGCCTTGGCTAAAGGGCCTTCTGCTGCCCTCTGGGTAATGGTCTTGCCGTTGCAGCTAGACATAGACTTAGTTCCTTTCCATCGGTTTTGGCGTCCCTAGATTTCAGTGGTCGCCGCTGTTTGTGATGGAAAGGTAAAGCTGGAAAACTCGTAGCCATAACTCGTAGGCTACGTACGAGGGCATTTCTGTACGAGTTTGTTTTTACTGTATTTTTCGAAAAGCCTTTAGGACCAGTAGGCTTTCCAGTTGTCTCTGTGGATTATGTGTAAATCAGTGACCTTTACAAAATCGTCTGGGCCATGAGCCTCGTATGCTTTTTGAAAATCTACTCTGTTAGGTCTCTTGAGGGATTTTCCCTGGCGTTCCGGGGGTATCAATTTTTCCCAATCATCTTTGAAGATGTTTTTGTACCATTCAACCGCTGCATCATATGCTTGTGACGGTGTGAGATTCGTTATCGTGTCCGAATTACTTAGAACGGGCGGCTCTTGAATAACGCCAGTTGATCGGAAGTTTACTGAGGCACGATCAACCCATTCCTTGGCCTTGGCATGCTCGACAAGGATTGACCGCCTCTCGCCCTTCCATTCTGGTTCATGGTCTCTCCGGCTTCTAATGTAGGGGCATACAATAGCCCTCATCCATTCGGGCTCCTGATACCAGATAGAGCAACTCAGGGGGACAAACTCGCCGTTTCGGCTCAAGTGTCCCGCTGGGATATCCCCCCTCCAAAGCGCCCCCCTCAGTCCATCGATGATGGCGACTTGCCGACGCTCTTTGATTGCCTTGCACCGTTCAATCCTAGTCGCAAATCTATCGTTTAGGTCTTTGATATCCTGGGGGCTAGGGTCTGGCAGATCATCATCAACAAAATAATCGTTTTCATATTCCTTTAATTCCTCGACAATCTCAGACCATCGCGCCCTTAGGCGAATCTCAGAAAACAAGTCGGAAAAGCTTGCCGGGTCTCTCTGTTGCTGGATTAACAACCCCTCTATCTTGTTCAACTCGTCTTTAAGTTCGCTCTCTCTATCAAGACGCTTGGCGCACTCAATGTCGAATTTGACACGCTGTCTCGCCTCTTGGGGCGTCCGTCCCTTTGCGATATATGAGAGTCGCATTGTCTGGCGATGGATCGATCTGCGAACCAAGCGCTCTATGGGACTCTCAATCCAGAAATCATATCCATTGTCTGATAGAATTTGGCATTCTTTCCCCGTCCAGGACGATGGATAGAACGCTCGTCCGGTCTCCTGGATAAAGTCTGATAGACGAATATACCCCCCCGGTACAGGGTCGCCTTTCTCCGATCCGTTGTTTGAATGAGACGATTCTACAGGCTTTGAATTCTTATCTAGTGTAGGCATTCGCATTCATCTGGCCTCCGCCCTGATAGGGGAAACAGACGATCCGGCCAGGACGGTTGGCGCATTGCAGTATGTGGCCCAATCATTCATTAGGCGGCGGCGCTTATCGAACAGGTCTCCCCGGCGATAGGCGGCTTCATTACGGTTTGCAATGGTATGGGCTAGGGCCTGTTCACATACTTCGTTTGGATATGCCGTGCTTTCGGCGGCCCAATCCCGGAACGTGCTGCGGAAACCGTGAGTCGTGATATGCCCGTATTTCATGCGCTTCAATAGCGCTGCGAATGCCATATTGCTTAGAGGGGCCTTGGGTCGCATTCCCGGAAACACATAGTCAGACAGGCGGGTTTCATTCATTTTTTTGAGGATCTGAATGGGTCTATCCGACAAAGGGACGCGGTGCGGCTTACCGGCTTTCATGCGTTCGCCTGGAACGGTCCAGGTCATCCCGTCCATATCAATCTCAGACCATCGCGCCCCTATCACTTCCCCGGTTCGACATGCTGTTAGGATCAGAAATTGCAGACCCATCGCTGCAACACCCTCTTGCCCCTCCAGGGCTGTCATGAAGTCGCCAATCTCTGAATAGGGCAGGGCGGGGTGATTCCTCACACTCAGGCGGGACCGCTTGGATAGTAGCTGGTCCAGGTGCCCTTTCCAGCGGGCGGGGTTCTCGCCTTCTCTCAATTCGCGCACCCGTGCCGAATCTAAGATCAGTTCTATGCGGCCCCTAACGCGACGGGCGGTTTCTCTTTTCTCGTTCCAAATCGGCTCCAGAACAGCCAGCACAAGCCCAACATCAACGGCTTGGATATCCAGGCTTCCTAGAACAGGATAGGCGTATGTCTCCAGTGTTGCGCGCCATTGCTTTGCGTGTTTCAAGCTTTGCCATTCCGGCCCTTTCGACTCCATGTACTTTTCGGCACACTCCCGGAATGTGTGAGCCTTTGCTGTTTGTGCCAAGGCTTCCCGGCGTTCGCGTTCGCGTTCGTCTAATGGATCAAGACCGGCCCGCACCATCGCCCTACAGGTTTCAGCAAGGCGGCGGGCCTCTTTCAGCGAGACAGACGGATAGGGGCCAAGACCCATATATCGGGTCGCGCTTTTAAGGTCTGGTTTCCTGTTCGGATACCGAAAAATCCAGGATCGGGCATCTATCTTGGAATCAACCTGGAGATATAGCTTATCACCATCGGCATGCAGACCGGTTGGCAATGTCGCCAGTCCTGTTGCACTCAGTTTGTGTATGCTGCGCGCCATGATACTCCCCTCGGTCCAAATGAGACCACACTTCAACCCACACTTTACGCTGCGTTGTCCATGGTCGTCAATGGTCGCTAGAAGACAATACAGAAGCCAGAACCCCTGATTTACGCGGGGTTGTTTGGTCGTCTGTGTTCATTGGAGAATGTGAGAATGGCGGACAGGGTGGGATTCGAACCCACGGTACGGTTTCCCGCACGCTAGTTTTCAAGACTAGAGCCTTCAACCGCTCGGCCACCTGTCCGCTGTTCTGAGGGGTGAGCTGCCCATCAGGTGGCGGTGATTAGCATTATCGGGAGTGATCTATCAAGCCTGGATCACAGAAATTGTAACATTCTGTGCATTACTGTGTCTGAATGGGCAATTGCAGGTTGTCCAGGCTTTCAACGGGTTCGCCAAAATAGGGGCCGCTGCACAGCGCACCATCAATTTTTGACAACATCCGGGCGGCGGCGGATTCCAGGACGCCATCAAAAACGATTGAGATATCATGTTCGGCACAGCGATTCACCATGCCCGCCAGCATGCCAAGGCCCCGTTTCAACTGGTCCAGATTGGTCACAAAGCTGGGATCCAGCATGATGTAATCGGCGGGCAGGGCTTTCAGTTTCTCTGCCGTGACCGCGCCCACATCTTTGCCATACAGGGCGATGGAGAAACCGGCCCGGCGCAGGATATTGAGTGCCTGAACCTTTTCCCAGGGGATCTGATCCAAACCCGACAGGCGCAGGATAACGCGGCGCTGCGGGGCGCGGCTTCGGAAATCCAGCAGCATGCCTATCACATTGATATCCAGCAGGGAATGAATGGCGACATTAACCGCAACGCTGATGGAATCGACATCTGGATGGGTCAGAATGTACCGGCACTGGGCAATATCGACCTGGGTGCGCAGGTCCACATCCTCTTTGGTCAGCTTTAGAATTTCCGCGGCGCCCAAACCATCATCATCCAGATTTGCCCGGAATTCCGCGATCAGGTGATGCACGGTCCAACTTGCAATAGTGCAGACCGGCGCAAAGGCACAGGTCAAAACATCATCGGCGAGACACCTGTTTAACAGCGTTGTACGGGTTTCCCGCAGATCCAGATAGGACGCCTGACTGTCGGCCAAAGTATCAAAGATGACGGAATCGATTCCCGTATCGGCAAATTGATCAACGGCATGTTCCAAGGCCGTGCGAATTGCATCCGTTTCCATAGTCTCTGCGTCCAAAGCCACCGTTGAGGTGCCAATAGCAAGAGCCATGCCTTCCGGATCGATGTCTTTGGCGTAGGATTCAATTTCCGTGCGCAGACTGGATAAATCGGCATCCCGATTGTGGACCAGCCCGTATTTTCCGCGATCAACGCGCCCCAGAGAATCGCCGCCCAGGCTTTCGGCCTTTAATCGGGATTCGATGCGATCGGTAAAACGGCGCATCCCTTCCGCATCCAGGCCGGAAATCGATCCCAGGCGCCCGACATCGCCAATATCGACAAATGTCATGTCAATATCGGCCTCATTCTGCGCGGCACTGTCGATTGCACGTTGCACCGCGCCCACAAAGCCGGTGCGCGAATTTTTGGATTGGGGCCCATATTCCATGCGCGGATCCTGCACGAAATTCAGCCGGTAGAGATCGTTAAAACTTTGCGGTTTCCCGGTTACCTCAAACCCACTGACTGAGCCGGTTCGACCATCACGCATGAAAAAGATGCTGGGCGGCATGAATTCGCGCAATGCGGCATGGACCAGAATTTCACTGACCGCGAATTGCGATTCCTCTGCGGCGAATTCGACAATGGAATGGCCTTCTAGATCTTCCAGACTAGAACCCAGCCACCGATCCGCATTTCCCCGGGCCATGGATATGCGCCCGCTTTCATCGATATAGGCCTGGAATGTCCGCCGTTCCGCATCGCTGTCGGTATGGTCTTCTTGGCCGCTCATCTGCGGGTGCTGTTCCTGTTGCTGTCAGAGTGTTTTGATATTGTGAGTTATACCAGCATAAGGGGGCAATCAATTATCAATTGGCGATTCGTCGCATTTGATATTCCCGCAGTGCTGTATCAATTCAGAAGGGTCAATAGTAACATGACCTTGCGACCGGGTCTTGCAGTTCCAATCTGCAATGCCGTATGCGTAACAGTCCCTAGAAATTAAAGGCAGAAAAGCCAATCATGAGAAAATTCATCACCATCGGGTCGATTTCCCTGTTCATGGGCCTGGGCGGTGTCGCCCCTGGTTTCGCTCAGGACACCACAGTTGCGCAGGTTTCCACCGTTCCTGCCGACACAGTGCCGTTTGTTGTCTGGCTGGAGGGGGTGAAGGCCGAAGGGCTGGCGCGCGGGCTGAAACAATCAACCCTGGACGCAGCGCTGGATGGGGTCGAACCGATAGAGCGCGTGCTGGAACTGGACAAGCGACAGCCGGAATTCACCCGGACATTCTGGGGGTATCTGGAGTCCTTCATTACCCAAGACCGGATTGATCGGGGTAAGAAACTGTTGGTGACGCATGCGGATCTGCTGGAACGCGTCGCCCGGCAATATGGCGTTCAGCCGCGGTTTCTGGTTTCCTTCTGGGGAATGGAGACCAATTTTGGGGATTATACGGGCGGGTTCCCTGTGATCGGCTCAGTTGCGACCCTGGCCTATGATGATCGCCGGGCCGCGTTTTTCCGGGCAGAGCTGTTTCATGCGCTGACCATCCTGGATCAGGGGCATATCAGTGTGAAGGATATGAATGGATCCTGGGCCGGGGCCATGGGGCAGGTGCAGTTCATGCCATCCACATTTACCGGCTATGCGGTCGATGGCAATGGTGACGGGCACAAGGATATCTGGACCAATTTGCCCGATATCTTTTCGTCTGCTGCCAATTACCTGTCCCAGATCGGTTGGGACGACACGGAAACCTGGGGGCGGGAAGTTCAATTGCCCGACGGATTCGATCTTGATCTGGTTGATCTGAAAGCGCCGAAGCCGATTTCCGAATGGCAGGCATTGGGTGTGCGGCGCGCCGATGGACGGGACCTGCCACAGGCGGATATCGAAGGGGCCATCGTGCTGCCGGCCGGGGTGAAGGGACCCGCCTTCCTGGTCTATGGAAATTTCAATGCGATCATGACCTGGAATCGCTCCATCTATTACGCGCTGGCAGTTGGATATCTGTCCGACAGGCTGGACGGGAAGGGCCCGCTTGTGGCGCAGAAACCTGCGGATGATGCGCCGCTATATCGAAAGGATGTCCTGGACCTGCAGTATCTTCTGACAGCGGCGGGATTTGACACGGGCAAGCCGGACGGGATGGTCGGGCCAATGACCCGCGCTGCAGTCAAAGCCTATCAGAAGGCCAACGGCCTGCCGCCAGATGGATATCCGACGCAGGACTTATTATCAGATCTGCGGAAGCGATAGGGGGAGACGAGAGCATGCCGGATCATGGGGCGGTTGATAGGAGCGTCAGTGTGCCAGGGGTGTTAAGACCAAGTATGTCAGGAAAAAGACGCTTCGCGGGGCGCATTTCTGTTCTTGCCATTATTTTGATGGGGCTGAGTGGATGTGCTGAAATGCAATTCCTGTCCGAGGCGTCCAAGCAGGTAAACGGAACTGTTTCGCGGCCGCCCAGCGACCCTAATATGCCGGATTTGGGCAGCCGTTATAAGATTGGCAATCCCTATCAGGTTGGCGGGATCTGGTATTATCCTAAAGAGGATTTCACCTATGCGGAGGAGGGGATCGCGTCCTGGTATGGGCCAGGATTCGATGGCAAGCCCACGGCCAACGGCGCTATTTTTTATGAAAACAGGGTATCTGCCGCACACCGAACCCTGCCAATCCCTTCTATGGTGCGGGTGACAAACCTGGAAAACGGACGCTCCATAAAGGTGATTATCAATGATCGGGGGCCATTCGCGCACAGTCGGATCATTGATATGTCGCGCCGCGCCGCTCAGCTTCTGGGGTTCGAGCGCAAGGGGACAACCCTGGTTCGTGTCGAAATGCTGGAGCAGGAAAGCCGCCAATTGGTAGCAATGCTGAATGGGGCGGTGTCGTGGCAAACAACACCATGACTCCAATCGCGTCCAGCGCACCGGAATCTCCTGCCCCGGCTGCGGCCCCGACAGCCCAGGTCAGTGGCGAGGATTTAGCCCCGCCGCCGGGCGTTGCCGTCTCTGAACCCAGTCAGGTCGCAAGCGCCCCCCGGGCGCCCGCAGACCCGGGAGAGCGCCCTGCAATCGTTGAACAATCGCTAGACAGCGGTACAGTGGAACAGATGCCTGTGGAGCCCAATCCGCATGTCTTCATTCAAGCCGGTGCCTTTGGGCAGTATGACAATGCCAATCGGGCGCGATCCATGCTGGGCTATCTGGGTCCGGTCATCGTGGAAGAGATCACACGATCTGAAACGCCGCTGTTCCGGGTGCGGATCGGCCCGTTGGCGGATGATGATAAGCTGGAATCTTTGTTGGTTGCGGTAATTCAGGCTGGCTATACGGATGCTGCGATTGTTGTTCCGAAGAAATAGACGTGATTTTGTCAGGATCCTGCCTGGATTTCGCCCCCGTGCTTGGGCACACTAAGGGCCGCCGCATACTTTAGGGTGTCGCATGGCAGTGTTAGGGTTGCCAATGTCGGCACCGGTATTCAACAGTTTGCCCGTTGTTAACGTTTGGAGGAACAATGTTCTCGCGCCTCGCCAAAATATCATTCGCCGCGCTTTTTCTGTCTGTCGGGTTTCTGATTGGCATGTCGGTGCAACCCAGTGCTGCACAAAGCAATGTCTATGACCTCGATACCAAAGCCAAACAGATGATATTGGTCGACTTCAAGACCGGAACAGTACTGTCGGGTAAGAACCAGGACGAGAAGATGTATCCGTCCTCCATGACCAAATTGATGACTGCTTATCTTGCGTTTGAACAATTGAAAAACGGAACATTGTCTCTGGATGATACGTTTTCTGTCAGCAAGAAGGCCTGGGAAACGGGCGGGTCCAAGATGTTCGTGCGGGTCGATACTCGTGTGCGGGTCGAAGACCTGTTGCGCGGGATTATCATCCAGTCCGGCAATGATGCGACCATCGTGGTGGCAGAGGGGTTGGCGGGCAGTGAAGAGGCCTTTGCCCGTAAGATGACCGACAAGGCCCGTGAGCTTGGCATGATGAACACCAATTTCAAAAATGCCAGCGGCCTTCCAGACCCGGACCATTATACAACGGCGCGTGATCTCGCGACTCTGGCGGCCGCCCTGATCCGGAATTTCCCGGAATATTATCATTTCTATTCTGAGACGGAATTCACTTTCTCGGATATCACTCAGCAGAATCGCAATCCGCTTCTGTATCGTGATGTCGGGGTGGACGGGCTTAAAACCGGCCATACGGAGGCTGCGGGCTATGGTCTGACGGCTTCTGCGGTGCGCAACGGACAGCGGTTGATTGTTGTCGTGAATGGGCTGGAGTCCACCCGCGAACGGGCACAGGAGCCAGAGCGTATTCTGGATTGGGGCTTCCGTGAATTTGGTACATTCCCCCTGTTCGCTGCCGGTGAAACCGTTGCCGATGCGACCGTCTGGCTGGGTACGGAAGCCCGCGTGCCTCTGATCGTGCAAGAACCTGTTTCAATCGTGATGCGTCGCGCCGTGCGGGATGACCTGAAGGTCACGCTGAAAACCCAGGAACCGATCGCCGCCCCGATTGAACCCGGCAGCGTTCAGGGCGAATTGGTGATATCCGCACCCGGCCTGGACACGATCACCGTACCTGTCGTTGCCGGCGAACCGGTTGAGCGTCTGGGATCGTTTGGGCGACTGCAATCGGCCGTGCAATATCTTGTGTTTGGTGAGTCCGGTCAGTGACAAATACGCCTGCGCCCTTACGTGGAAAATTCATTTCCCTGGAGGGGGGCGAGGGTGCAGGTAAATCCACGCAATGCGAGTTGCTGGCAAGTCATCTGCGCAAACGCGGGCTGGACGTCGTGCTTACGCGAGAGCCGGGCGGGACACCCGGTGCACAGGCGATCCGTGAATTGGTCGTTTCTGGGGCCGGGGATCGATGGAACCCGATCAGTGAAGCATTATTGATGTATGCGGCCCGCCGGGATCATGTGACGCGGTTGATAGAGCCGGCTTTGGCTGGGGGTTCTTGGGTTGTTTGCGACAGGTTCAGTGATTCGACCATGGCCTATCAGGGATATACGAAGTCATTGGGTCGCGACTGGGTGGAAACGCTGGATGCGCTTGTTTTGGGTGCATTTCGGCCCGACCTGACGCTGCTGTTGGATATTGATGCCAATACCGGCCTGATGCGCGCTGGCAATCGTGGTGGGCCTGACCGGTTTGAGAAGCTGGGGCTGGATTTTCACGTGGCGCTGCGCGAGGCGTTCCTGGATATCGCGCGCCTGGAACCAGATCGCATTGCGATAATTCAAGCAGATCAGACAATTGAGGCCATTGCCCGTGATATTGAAATCGCGGTGTCTCAGCGCTTGTTGTCCCGGGATCAGGCATTATGAAAAAGCCTCTCGATGAGGATGAAATCGACTCCTATGCGCCGCGTCGAAATCCGGACCTGTTCGGGCATCAAGAGGCGGAAACCACGGTTGCGACGGCCTGGGAGTCGGGGCGTTTTCCCCATGCCTGGCTGGTCTGTGGGCCGCAGGGAATTGGTAAGGCGACCCTGGCCTATCGCATGACCCGCTGGGTCCTGGCGGGTGGCGTTTCGGATCAGGGGGGCGGCATGTTTGGTGATGCGCCGCGCAGCCTGTATCTGCCGCCGGAAGCCGGTACCTTTCGCCGGGTCATTTCTGGGGGACACCCGGACTTTCGCGCTTTGTCCCGGCCAGAGGGTAAGGCCAGCATCCCCGTCGATGATGTGCGCACAATTCTGAATTTCATCCATCAGACCCCGGCGGAGAGCGCCTGGAAAGCAATCGTCGTTGATAGTGCTGATGAATTAAATACGTCGGGTGCCAATGCGATCTTGAAGGTGTTGGAGGAACCGCCGCCCCATACGATGTTTGTGCTGGTCAGCCATGCGCCAGGCCGGTTGCTGCCAACCATCCGGTCGCGTTGCCGAAAGCTGGTTCTGTCGCCATTGAGCGACGATATTATGCTGAAACTGCTGGCCCAGCACGCACCGGAGGTTTCTGAGACCGATGCGCGTCTTTTGGTGCAACTGGGGGAGGGCAGCATTGGCACCGCCCTGGATTATGCCCAGGCGGGCGGCATTGATCTGTATCGCGCAGCGATGGTTCTGTTGTCCAATCCGGCCCAACCGGATGCCAAACAACTGTATGGTCTGGCCGATATGTTGTCGGTTAAGTCAGCCGAGCAGAGCTATAATGCCTTTCGCACAATGCTGGATTGGTGGATGAAGCGCGCGATCCGTGCCCAGGTCACGGGAGAGCGCCCGCCAGTCGTGCTGAAGGAAGAAGAAAAGGCCCTGGATCGCTGGGATGCGTTGGGCGGCCTTGAAACCTCCATGCAGCTATGGGAAAAGCTTACCGGCCTGCTTGCCCAATCGGACAATCCGGCCAATCTGGATAAACGTCAGTTGATCGTATCCGCGTTCCTGGAAGTCCAGAAGGCGGCGGCTCAGCGGCACTGACACTTTGGTGAGCCCGAACTGGATCAATATGACGCCCGACCCTAAGAAGACTTTCTATATCACGACTGCGATTTCCTATGTGAATGGACCGCCCCATCTGGGTCATGCCTATGAGGCGATTTCCTGTGATGTGATCGCCCGGTTCAAGCGGTTGGATGGCTATGACGTGATGTTCCTGACCGGCACCGACGAGCATGGTCAGAAGGTGGAAAAAACGGCCAAGGCCAAGGGGGTTGATCCCATGGCCTTCAGTGACGGCATTTCCGCCCAGTTTCAGGCGATGGCGACAGAGTTGAACATCTCCAACGACGACTTTATCCGCACGACGGAACCCCGCCATTTCGCCAGCGTTCAGGAGATATGGAAGCGCATCGCCGATAAGGGCGATATCTATCTGGATAAATATGCCGGCTGGTATTCTGTCCGGGACGAGGCGTATTTTGGCGAAGACGAGCTGACCAAAGGCGAGGGGGAGAATAAGGGTAAATTCTTTGCCCCCTCTGGCGCCGAAGTGGAATGGGTGGAGGAGGAGTCCTATTTCTTCCGTCTGTCAGCCTATGGCGACAAGCTGCTGGCGCATTATGAAGCAAATCCGGATTTCATCCTGCCGCATTATCGCCGCAACGAAGTGGTGAATTTCGTGAAACAGGGGCTGACGGATCTGTCCGTTTCGCGCACCAGTTTCAATTGGGGCATTCCGGTGCCGGGCGATGACAAGCATATCATGTATGTCTGGCTGGACGCGCTGACCAATTATATCACCGCGACCGGTTTTCCCGATGAAGCCTCTGAAACCTATATGAAATTCTGGCCCGCCGATATTCATGTCATCGGCAAGGATATCATGCGGTTCCACACGATTTACTGGCCTGCCTTCCTGATGTCCGCAGACCTGCCGTTGCCCAAGCGGGTGTTTGGGCACGGTTTTCTGAATATCGAAGGCCAGAAGATGTCCAAATCCTTGGGCAATGTCATCACGCCCCAGGCGATTGTTGGTGAATTCGGGCTGGATCAGGTGCGCTATTTCCTGATGCGCGAAGTGCCCTATGGCAATGATGGGTCGTTTTCCAAGGAAAGCATGGTCAACCGCATCAATTCCGATCTGGCGAATGATCTGGGCAATCTGGGACAGCGGGTTCTGTCCATGATCGCCAAGAATTGCGACGGCAAGGTTCCAACACCCGGCCCGTTCACGCCGGAAGATGAGGCCTTGTTGTCTGCCGCTGCCCAAGCTTTGGTTGATATGCGCAATCAGATGGATGCCCAGGCCATCCATAAGATGCTTGAGGCTGTTTGGAAGGTTGTGGGTGACGCCAATCGCTATGTGGATGCCCAGGCCCCCTGGACCCTGAAAAAGACCGATTTCGCGCGCATGGAAACGGTGCTGTATGTACTGGCCGATGTCATCCGTGTGCTGGGAATTTATGTGCAATGTGTCGTGCCGGCCTCTGCCGAGACCTTGCTGGGGCAGTTGGCTGTCCCCATGGATCAGCGCAGCTTCGCTGATACCGATGCGCGTCTGGTGCCGGGAACAGCATTGCCAACCCCATCGCCCGTATTCCCACGCTATGTAGAAGCAGAGGAGGCGTAAGCCTGATGCTGGTCGATAGCCATTGCCACCTGGATTACCTGCAGCGCGACGGGCGAGACCTGAATGAGGTTGTGGCTGCCGCGCAACGGGCCGGGGTTGGAACATTGGTGNCAATCTGCACAAAGGTGCGTGAATTCAATGTGATTCGCGGTATCGCTGATGCGCATGATGAGGTGTGGTGCACCGTCGGCATTCATCCGCATGAGGCGGAAAAAGAGCCGGAGGTCACGACCGAACAACTGGTGGACTTCGCCCGGCATCCAAAAGTCGTGGGGATTGGGGAGACGGGGCTGGACTACTTTTATGAACACAGCCCCCGGGATATCCAGAAGCGCAGCTTTCGCGCCCATATTGCGGCGTCCCGAGAAACAGGTCTGCCGCTGATCGTCCATACCCGCGATGCCGACGAGGATACGATTGAAATTCTGGAAGATGAAATGGCCAAGGGTGCATTCCCTGGCGTCATTCATTGTTTCAGCAGCAGCAAATGGCTGGCGGAACGCTCTGTCGCCATGGGATTTGCGATTTCCATCTCCGGCATTCTGACCTTTAAATCTGCGGAAGATATCCGAAACTCCGTTGCGGCGGTGCCATTGGAAAACCTGCTGGTTGAAACCGACTCCCCCTATCTGGCCCCGGTGCCAAAGCGGGGGAAACAGAATGAACCGGCCTATGTCGTGCACACGGCGGAAAAACTGGCGGATCTGATGGGGGTTACGGGGGAAGAACTGGCAACCCGCACCACGGATAATTTCTTTCGCTATTTCAGTAAGACCAGACGCCCTGGAGCAACCGCATGAAGGCACGGATTTTGGGCTGTGGCTCTTCTGGTGGGGTCCCGCGTCTGGGAACCGGATGGGGGGCCTGTGACCCGAAAGAGCCGCGCAATCGCCGGACCCGCTGTTCCCTGCTGATCACAGACGGGGATCGCCGCATCCTGATCGACACTGCGCCGGATATGCGGGAACAATTGCTGCTGGCCGATGTGCATTCCCTGGATGCCGTTTTCTACACCCATACGCATGCGGATCAGGCGCATGGAATTGATGACCTGCGTGGCCTGTCTTTGTTAAGCCGCAGTCGGGTCCCCGTCTATGCGGTGCCAGAAGTCATGGACTTGTTGAAAGACCGCTTCAATTATTGTTTCAAACAGGTGAAGGACTATCCGCCCATCCTGGATTCACATGTCCTGGAGGGGCCGGTGGATGTCGCCGGGTTTCCGGTCACGCCGTTCCAGGTCCGCCATGGATCGATTGATGCCACGGGCTATCGCGTTGGCGATATTGGATATATTCCGGATGTGTCGGACATTCCTGACGATGGCATGGCGATTCTGCACGGCGTATCGGTGTTGATTGTTGACGCCCTGCGGTATCGTCCCCATCCCAGTCATACGCATTTGGACAAGACCCTGGCCTGGATAAGGCGGATACAGCCACAGCAGGCTATTCTGACCAATATGCATGTCGACCTGGACTATCGTACCCTGGTGCATACATTGCCTTCCGGGGTCATTCCGGCCTATGACGGGTTGGAAGTCGAGGCTTAAGAAACCACTCTGTACGGGAGAATTAAAATGGCGAAAGTTGCATTCATCGGTTTGGGCGTTATGGGCTATCCAATGGCAGGCCACTTGAAAACCAAGGGTGGACACGATGTAACCGTCTATAATCGCACCTTCGCCAAGGCGGCCAAATGGGTGGAAGAATTCGGCGGCACCGCCAAGAAAACCCCACGGGAAGCAGCGGAAGGGGCAGATATTGTCTTGTGCTGTGTCGGCAATGACGATGATTTGCGCGGTGTCATTCTGGGTGAGGATGGCGCATTTGCAGGGATGAAGGCCGGCAGCATCCTGGTAGACCACACCACGGCCTCAGCCGATGTCGCGCGGGAGCTTTATGCAATTGGCAAAGAGCAGAAGATCGGGTTTATCGATGCGCCTGTTTCCGGCGGTCAGGCTGGCGCTGAAAATGGCGTGCTGACCGTGATGTGCGGCGGCGATGAAGATGTCTATGCCAAGGCAGAAGGCGCGATCAACAGTTTCGCGCGGTCCTGCCTGTTGATGGGTGAGTCCGGGGCTGGACAATTGACCAAGATGGTCAATCAGATCTGCATCGGCGGATTGCTGCAGGGCCTGTCTGAGGCGATGAATTTCGGCTCAAAGGCCGGTCTGGACATGGAAAAGGTGATCAACGTCATTTCCAAAGGCGCAGCCGGGTCCTGGCAGATGGAAAATCGCGGCAAAACCATGGTCGATGGCAAGTTCGATTTCGGGTTCGCGGTGGATTGGATGCGTAAGGATTTGGGTATCTGTTTGGCTGAGGCCAAAAACAATGGCGCCCGCTTGCCGGTGACCGCTCTGGTCGATCAGTTTTATGCTCAGGTTCAAGGGCGTGGCGGCAATCGATGGGACACATCCAGCCTGATTCATCTTTTGGCGAATGACTGATCTGTGAATAGGGATTAAAGTCCCTGCCATGACAGATTGGTTACAAAAAACGAGCGACTGGCTGGTCACCGAAAGCCTGAAAGGCACACGGGCCGACCGCCTGATGAAACGTCTGTGCGAACAGATGGTTGAAGGCGGAATCCCCTTGATGCGGGGGGCCATCGTCTGTGGTCAACTGCATCCCCTGTTCAAGGCTTTCGCAGTCAACTGGAATCGGGAAGAGGGCCTGGTCCGGGACAGATTCAGCTATGATTCCGAGAACAATCAGGCCTGGTTGATGAGCCCCTTGAAGGCCGTTATGTCGACGTCCCGTCCGGAAATACGCGCGCGCCTGTATTTGGGGGAGGGCGTGAACGAGTTTCCGGTCCTGAAGGAATTTAAAGAACGCGGTTTTACGGATTACTTATGCATCCGCACCGGCTTTTCCCTTCCCGAAGAAACGGCATTGGCGAATATGGATGGCTGTATTGCGACATTTACCTCCGATGCGCCAGGGGGGTTTTCAGATGAGCATATCGCCGCGATCAAACGCTTGTTTCCGCGTTTTGCAATGGCCCTGAAGACGTATGTCCGGGAAACCACGGCGCAGAATCTGGCATCGACCTATTTGGGCAGCCATGCGGGCGACCGGGTTTTGAATGGTCACATGCAACGGGGCGATTGCGAAAAGATCCGCGCCGCTGTCTGGTTTTCCGATATGCGGGGATCAACTGCGACCGCCGATTGGATGGAGCCAGAAATATTTCTAGATCGCCTGAACCGCTATTTTGAGTGCACGGCAGGCTCGGTCCTGGACCATGGCGGAGAAGTGCTGCGCTTTATCGGGGATGCCGTTCTGGCGATTTTTCCAATCAATGGGCCAGGCGGCGCGGAACGGGCTGGGCGCATGGCCGTAGCCGCCGCAAAAGATGCCGTTCTTCGCATGGATGCAATGAATAAGAACCCACCAGAAGATGATCCAGATCCGATCCAGTTCGGTCTGGGGCTGCATGTCGGTGATGTTCTGTATGGCAATATTGGTGTACCGGAACGGTTGGAATTTTCGGTGATCGGCGCAACGGCCAATGAATCAGCTCGATTGCAGGATTTGACTAAGACTCTGGACCGCCAGATTGTCGCCTCAGACGCCTTTACTGCCCTTGTTGCCGCCAACTGGGAAGCCATGGGCAGCCACCGCCTGCGCGGCGTCAGCGACCCCCAGCCGGTTTATGCCCTGACGCCCTAGAAGCATCGGATCAAGCGTCCATATTCTCACCACCCGCACAGATCTCATCCTGAGGAGGGGCTGTATCGGCGTATCCATTATCAGCATCGTCACCCCGGACGTGATCCGGGGTCCAGAGCGGCAGGCGCGATTGATGCGTGTGGCCCTGGATACCCGCCTGCGCGGGCATGANGGGGNGGGGGNGGTGCTTGCAGAAAGGCACCCTTCGAGACGCTGCGCTCCTCAGGNTGAGTNCANNTTTTATGTGTCCNTANNCTCACCACCCNCACAGNTCTCATCCTGAGGAGGGGCTGTATCGGCGTATCCATNATCNNNATNGTCACCCCGGACGTGATCCGGGGTCCAGNGCGGCAGNCGCGATTGATGCGTGTGGCCCTGGATACCCGCCTGCGCGGGCATGACGGGGTGGGCAACCGGGGCGGCCACGGTGACAGAGGGGGGATTGGCCGGGAAGGTTGCCTTCTGGATAATCCAGGTCTCAGTAAATTTCCTGCTTCATGCGTTCTGGATAGTCGTTGTCATAGGTTTTACCGTCGAATGTGCCTTTGCTGAGTGTGCTGAGAATCTGTCCTGCGGAGGGCAGGGCGTTGCGGTCCAGCCGTGTGTCCGGATTCCACAGCTGGGATCGCGCCAGGGCCTTCTGGCATTGGAAATAGACACGATCAACCTGCACCTGAAGCACACTGCGAGGCGGCTTTCCCTGCATGATGAAACGATCCAGCAAGTCAGGATCGACGCTGATTGTGGCGCGGCCATTGATGCGAAGGGTCTCCCCAATACCTGGGATCAGAAACAGCAGCGAAACTCTTGGGTCGCGGACGATATTGCGCAGGGAATCGATGCGGTTATTGCCACGTCGGTCCGGGATCAGGACGGTTCGGCTATCCGTGATGTGAACGAATCCGGCGGGGTCGCCCCGGGGGGAGCTGTCCAGACCTTCCGGCCCGACGGTGGAGAGCACAACAAAGGGGGAGGCTTCGATAAAGGCGCGATAGTGATCGGATATATAGTCGATTTCTTTGATCAGGGAGGTTTCTTTGGGAACTCCATACAGCGCTTCCAGATCCTCAACTGTGCTGAGTGTGTGATCGGATGCCGTCATCTGTTTCTCCTGATTTAAGTGTTAGTTGCGTCCAGAGGCGAAGCGCACGGCCTCCTGCGTGGCGCGCACCAGGGCCTTGGCCTTGTTCACGCATTCCTGATGTTCTGAGGCCGGGTCGCTGTCCGCAACAATGCCAGCCCCGGCCTGAACGATCATCTTGCCATCCTTGACGACGGCGGTGCGCAGCACGATGCAAGTATCCATGGACCCGTCGGCCCCGAAATAGCCGATGCAACCGGCATAGATGCCCCGGCGATCCGGTTCCAGTTCCTCAATGATCTGCATGGCGCGCACCTTGGGCGCACCTGATACTGTGCCAGCGGGAAACCCCGCCATCAGTGCGGTCAGGGCGTCCACGCCGTCTTTTATCTGGCCTTCCACGTTCGAGACGATGTGCATGACATGGCTGTAGCGTTCGACAATGAATTTGTCTGTGACATCAATGGTGCCGATCTTGCTGACCCGCCCAACATCATTGCGGCCCAGATCCAGCAGCATCAGATGTTCAGCGCATTCCTTGGGGTCGCCCAGCAGGTCCTGTTCCATTCGTTGATCTTCTGCGCGGTCCGCGCCCCGGGGGCGTGTTCCTGCAATGGGGCGGATCGTAACCTTGCCATCGCGCAGACGGACCAGAATTTCAGGGCTGGACCCGACAATCGCAAACCGTCGAAAGGCCATGAAAAACAGGAAGGGGGATGGATTCGTGCGCCGCAGCGCGCGATACAGCGAAAAGGGTGGCAGGTCGAACGGCATTTCAAACCGCTGTGACAGCACGACCTGAAAAATATCGCCGGCCAGGATATATTCCTTCGCCTTGGCGACCATGGCCTGATAGGCCTGTGGCGTCATATTCGCGACGGGCTCAATCCCCGCATCCTGAGCAGATCGCCCAGCCGTGGCATAGGGCAGGGGGCGTTCCAGGCTGTCGCGCATTTCTGACAGGCGTTCCAGGGCTTTTTCATACGCCGCACCGGCCCCAATTTCCGGGTCCGGGCGAACCGGCGTCACAAAGGTGACGATGTCTTCGATACTGTCAAAGACTGCAACCAGGGTCGGTCGGATGAAAATGCCGTCTGGCACCTCCAGTACGTCCTTATTTTCATCGGGGAAGGGCTCCACCAGGCGCACACAGTCATATCCCATATAGCCCACCAACCCGGCCGCCATTGGGGGCAGCGAGTCGGGCATCTCCATCTCGCATTCCTTATGCAGGGAACGCAGCGAGTCGAGGGTGGGCAGAGAATGCGCCTCAAACGCATCGGGATCAATCAGGGCACGTCGATTGACCTGGGCCTTATCGCCAAAGCAACGCCAGATCAGGTCCGGCTTCATCCCGACAAAGGAATACCGCCCGCGAATGGCGCCCCCTTCGACGGATTCGAACAGGAAGGCGTCGGCGCGTCCATCGGCCAGCTTCATATAGGCAGAAACAGGCGTCTCTAGGTCTGCGACCAATCTGGTATAAACGACCTGTGGCTTCCCTGCTTCATAGAGCCGCTTGAAACTCTCTATATCGGGAAAGCATTCCATGATCAGCGATACACTCTGTCGATGACTTCGGGGTAGGTTGTTGTCTCAATTTCCTTTTGCAGGGCGACCCCTAACTGTTCGACTAGATCATTAGACATGCCAACAGCCAGCGCATCGGAAATGTTCTTGCGGAAATCACCGTCGACCGCTGCCTCGGCGGGGGTGATCTTGGTCAGGCGCGCGATGACGAAGGCATCATCCTGCACGCCATATGCAGCCTTACCAGTGTCCAGCCCGAACAATTCACTGGCCAAGGCATCTGGAATGCGCGCACCGCCCGCAGCTTGCCCATTGCGGGCAAAGTTTTCGATGGTGTTTACCTCGGCGTTATTGCTGGCTGCAATCATGGCAACATCACCGGCTTCACCCAATTGCGCGGCCAAGGTCTGGGCGCGCAATTCTGCGGCCTGATAGCGGGCGTCTTTCATCCATGCGGCTTTGACCTCGTCCCGCACAGAGGGAAAATCCGGAATTGCCGCCGGGGTGATGTTGTCCACGCGCAGCATGAACATGGCGTTGGATTCTGTGGTTTCCAGGAAACCGACATCACCGGCTTTCAGGTCGTCGGCGAATGCTTTCTGCAAGAAGGTCAATCCTGCGGGAAGGTCGGCGAGGGGAGTGCCGTCGGGGCCCCGACCCTGGGCATCAACCGCATCGATTTTTTTAGCCTCAATTCCAATTGAAGCCCCGGCTTCTTCCAGTGTCATGCCCTGCGCAAAGGCGTCTTCCAGCTTCTTGCCATAATCGAACACTTCATCATAGGCGCGGTCCAGGGCGAGGTCGCGGGTGATTTGATCGCGTACTTCATCCAATGTGGGCTCGCTGCCTTCCTGGATGGTGTTGACGATGGCAACGGACCATCCGAAAGCCCCTTCGAAAGCACTGGTTACGCCGGGTGCTTCCAGAGAGAAAGTCGCCTCAGCAAGCGCGTCATTGGGAATGCCCTGGCGGCTGAATTGGCCCAATTCAATAAGTTGTAGGCCCATTTCTGCGATCTTGTCCTTCAACTCTTCCACAGGGACGGCTGCTAAGGTTTCGGAGGCCGCTTTCGCATCTTCTTCAGAGTTAAACAAAATCTGGCTGATATCGCGTTGTTCCGGCTGACCTAATTCACCAAGGCGGGCTTCATAGGATGCCTGAATATCATCCTCTGATACATCAATTGTGCCGGCAATCGCTTCCGGAGAGATCAGAACATAGGTCATGCCGCGCAATTCAGGACGGCGGAAATCTTCCTTCCGTTCGTCATAGAAAGCTTGCAGTGCGGTATCATCCGGTTCGGATGGCGCATCCACTGATGCGATGGGAAGGGTTAAGTATTCAGCGGACCGGCGTTCCCCAAAGAAATGATAGATGCGATCAACCAGGGCTTCGGGGGCTGCGCTGCCGGCGGTGACCGCGCCCAGCAGTTGTGACCGTGCAATTTCGTGGCGGACCAGTTCAACCATCCCAGGTTCTGTCAGGCCATTCTGTTGCAGCGCTGTTTCAAAGCGCAGGCGGTCGAACTTGCCATCACTGCCCTGGAATGTCGGGCGGGTTTGGATCTCAGTGCGCACCATATCATCGCTGGCCGTTAAATCTTTACGATCGGCCTCTGCCTCATAAAGCGTGCGCAAGGTCATGTTCTGCAGGACATTGTTGGCAAGATTTAACTGGCGGGCAACATCGCTGTCGATTGAATCGAGGCGTTGAGTCTGAAGGAAACGCTGATAGGCGATGTAGAATTCCTGGAAACTGATGTCACGGTCGCCGACTTTTGCCACCGTATCCCCATTGGCGCTGTTGCCCAGTCCTTCATAGGACGACACGCCCCAGCCCAGAAAGCTCAGAACCAGGAGGCCTAGAATAGCCTTGGCAATCCAAGAGCCGGTGGATGCGCGCATCTTTTGTAACATGATTTCACTCGTCGCAATGGTTTCAGGAAAGCGGTTCTACCATGGGACAGGTCCCAAATCGAATTCGCCCGGATCATAAGGGGGCGTTTCGACCCCCGCAATCGCAAATGCCAACCCATCTGCCAAGGAAATTCGCAGTATTTTCCGATACCGTCGCCCTTTTCTGCGGATTGGTTCTACAGATTGGCGTTCTTAGATGGGCGTGGTAAACCCGTGGCGCAAGATATTCCCATAACCAGCTAAGGATCCTTTAGACCCATGAGCAGACGCCCCCTGATTGCCGGAAACTGGAAAATGAATGGACTGTTAAGCGATGGCACCGCCCTGGCGCAGGCCGTGGCGCAGGGCGGAAAGGATGCGCCCTGCGATATTCTGATATGCCCCCCAGTAACATTGTTGGGGGCCGTTAAATCGGTTCTGTCCGGTTCTGCTATTCAACTGGGCGCACAGGATTGCCATTGGCAGGAGAAGGGGGCCCATACCGGCGAGATCTCCCCCCAGATGCTGGTCGATGTTGGATGCAGCCATGTCATTCTGGGCCATTCTGAACGCCGTGCCGATCATGGCGAAACCGATTCCCAGGTGGCGCAGAAAGCCAGTGCTGCCCATCAGGCCGGTTTGATCGCGGTGATCTGTGTTGGCGAAACGGAGGCACAGCGGGATGCGGGTGATACGATGTCGGTGATCTCCGCCCAACTGGATGGATCTGTTCCCCAGTCCGCAACGTCTGAGAACACGGTCATAGCCTATGAACCGGTTTGGGCCATCGGGACGGGTCGCACCCCAACGGCACAGGAAGCCAATCAGGTGCACGCCCATATTCGCGCCCATCTGCACGGTCGTTTGGGGGATGCAGGAACAGCGGCCCTGCGCATTCTGTATGGTGGATCCATGAAGCCCGGTAACGCGGCGGACCTGTTGGCGCAGCCCGATATTGATGGCGGATTAATCGGGGGGGCAGCCCTGAAAGCCGAGGATTTCTTGAGCATCGTTGCTGCGGCAAAGGCGTGATCGCAAGGAAAACCACTTTCGGGCTTTAAATTCAGGCACTGACGCGTTACATACCCCACAATTCAAAGGCATCTGTATATCGGGTGTCGAAACCGAGTTTCTTGAGTGAGGCCTAGACCGCGATGGAAAATATCATTCTGATCGTTCACCTGTTGATTGCCATTGCATTGATTGGCGTCATTTTGCTGCAACGCTCCGAAGGCGGCGCGTTGGGCATGGGCGGTGGTTCCGGCGGTGGTGGCGGTGGCATGTTCTCTGCCCGTGGGGCGGCAAATGCCCTGACCCGGACAACGGCCATTCTGGCAGCCTGCTTTATTGCAACCAGCCTGACATTGGCGATTTTGGCGGGCGGCCACAAGAACACCGAATCGATTTTCGATTCGGCCCCTGCTGAAACCACAGCACCGGCCCCCGTCGATGATGGAACGCCTGTCGTCCCCACATCGGAGTGATCGGTAAAAATACAATGATATCAAGGAAGGCGGCGCAATTGCCGCCTTCTTCTTTGGGTCGGATTTCGCATCCGTGCGGATCAGGCTTGTCAGACGAAAGCCAAAGGATACAGTGATCTCCCATGTCGGCACGATACATCTTCATAACAGGCGGCGTGGTCTCCTCACTGGGTAAGGGTTTGGCCTCAGCCGCGCTTGGCGCGCTGTTGCAAGCGCGGGGCTATAAGGTCCGGCTGCGCAAACTGGATCCCTATCTCAATGTCGACCCCGGTACGATGAGCCCCTATCAGCATGGTGAATGCTATGTCACCGATGATGGGGCAGAAACGGATTTGGATCTGGGCCATTACGAGCGCTTCACCGGCGTTCCGGCCCGCCAATCGGACAATGTCACCACAGGTCGAATCTATTCCGATGTAATTGCCAAGGAACGGCGCGGTGATTATCTGGGCGGTACGGTTCAGGTCATCCCCCATGTCACCGATGCGATTCGCGACTTTGTCGTATCCGATATCACCGATGAAGACTTTGTCTTATGCGAAATCGGCGGCACGGTTGGCGATATCGAAGGCCTGCCATTTCTGGAAGCCATCCGCCAGTTGGGCAATGAATTAGGGCGCGAGCGGGCCTGTTATATCCATTGCACGCTGTTGCCCTATATCGGGGCAGCGGGTGAATTGAAGACCAAACCGACGCAGCATTCCGTGAAGGAACTGCTGTCGGTCGGGATTCAGCCAGACATTCTGCTGTGTCGGGCAGAGCGGGACATCCCCCAGGGGGAGAAACGCAAGATCGCGCTGTTCTGTAACGTGCGCGAAAGTCGGGTTATCTCTGCCCTGGATGTCGACACGATTTATGCCGTGCCACTGACCTATCATCGGGAAGGCCTGGATGTTGAAGTTCTGAGCTATTTCAACATGATGAAGGAAGGTCAGGAAGAAGAGATCGACCTGAGCCGTTGGAGCGATATCACCCGCACCGTGCGTGCGCCAGAGGGCGAAGTCACAATTGCCGTGGTTGGCAAATACACCGTCCTGCTGGATGCCTATAAGTCGCTTGCCGAAGCGCTGGTGCATGGCGGCATCGCCAATAATGTGCGGGTAAAGCTGAACTGGGTCGAATCGGAGATCTTTGAGACCGACGACCCCGTGCCCTATCTGGAAAACGTGCATGGCATTCTGGTGCCGGGCGGATTTGGGGAGCGGGGGTCGGAAGGCAAGATTCAGGCCTGTCGTTTTGCCCGCGAACGCAATATCCCCTATTTTGGGATTTGCTTTGGCATGCAGATGGCCGTGATAGAGGCCGCGCGGCATCTGGCCGGCATTGAAGATGCCTCTTCGACCGAATTCGGCCCCGCGAAACATCCTGTCGTCGGCCTGCTGACCGAATGGAAAAAGGGCAATCGCGTCGAAACCCGTGGCGAGAATGATGATAAGGGCGGTACCATGCGTCTGGGGGCCTATCCCTGTATTCTGGAGCCGGGATCGAAGACACAGGAAATTTATGGCGAGCGTCAAATCTATGAGCGCCACCGTCATCGTTATGAAGTGAATGTCGGCTATCGTGAAAAACTGGAAGCGGTTGGCTTGAAGTTCACGGGCATGTCCCCAGATGGCATTTTACCGGAAATCGTGGAGCGGGAAGATCATCCCTGGTTCATCGGCGTTCAATTCCATCCGGAACTGAAGTCAAAGCCGTTCGAGCCGCACCCCCTGTTTGCGGGCTTCATTGAGGCCGCCGTGAAGACCAGCCGTTTGGTCTGATCGCAGCCCCGTCTTATCAAGGATCGTTCAGATGCAGCAGCATACCGTCACGCTTGGCCAGATCGAAATTGCCAATCACAAGCCGTTCGTGCTGATCGCCGGGCCCTGTCAGATGGAAAGCCGCGATCATGCGATGGATATGAGCGGCCAACTGAAAGAAATCTGTGACGGTCTTGGGATTTCCCTGATCTATAAGACCAGCTATGACAAGGCGAACCGCACCTCCCTGAAGGGTCAGCGCGGCATGGGTCTGGATAAGGCGCTGGCGGTGTTTCAGGAAGTCAAAGACACCTATAAAATTCCCGTGCTGACCGATGTTCATGAGCGGGATCATTGTGCGGTCGTAGCCGATGTCGTCGATGTCCTGCAAATCCCAGCCTTCCTGTGCCGCCAGACCGATCTGCTGATCGCGGCGGCGCAAACCGGGCGGGTGGTGAATGTGAAAAAAGGTCAGTTCCTGGCCCCCTGGGATATGAAAAATGTCGTCGCCAAACTGGTCGACAGCGGCAATTCCAATGTTCTGGTGACCGAACGCGGCGCAAGTTTTGGCTATAACACGCTGGTCACCGATTTCCGCAGCCTGCCGACAATGGCGCAACAGACCGGTATGCCCGTTGTCTTTGACGCCACCCATTCGGTGCAACAGCCAGGCGGGCAGGGCACGTCCAGCGGCGGCCAGCGCGAATTTGTGCCGGTCCTGGCCCGTGCGGCGGTGGCCGTGGGCGTAGCGGCCCTGTTCATGGAGACCCATCAGGACCCGGACAATGCGCCGTCCGATGGCCCAAACATGGTGCCCATCGACCAGATGGCAGATTTGCTGCTGACCCTGCAGAATTACGACCGGATTACCAAAGCCACTCTGTCGGCGTAATCCGATGGGGGATGTTTCGCTGGAAACTCTTGTCCCTATTCTGGCGATTTACCTGCTTGCTGGATTTTCCAAAGGGATTGTCGGGCTTGGCCTGCCAACCATCGGGATCGCTTTGGCGACGATATTCGTCGGACTGGACACGGCCCTGGCCTATGCCACACTGCCGGTTGTTTTGACCAATTTGTATCAGGCGCTGGTGGGGGGGCATTTCACGCAAGTTTGGCGTCGCACATGGCCGCTTATGGTGATTGCATCCCTCTTCACCGCTTTGGCGACAGGATTGTTCACCCTGGTCGATCAGAATGTTCTGACGATCTTTCTGGGCACAATTCTGATCGTGTATTCAGCCCTGACCCTGAAGACGATCACGCTGTCGCCGCCGGGGCGTCATGATGTCTGGATTTCACCGATCATAGGCGCGGTGACCGGGATTGTGACCGGGATAACCGGGTCTTCCGTCGTGCCGGGTGTTCTGTATCTGCAATCCCTGAACTTACCGCGGGATGCCTTTGTTCAGTCGCTGGGTATCCTGTTCACGGTCACCTATATCGGCCTGATCATCGGTCTTGGTCACCATGATATCCTGACAAGCAAGGTCGTCGGTGTCTCTGCTATCGCCATCATCCCCGCCCTTATCGGAATGACGCTTGGGATGCGGATCCGGCGGCGCATTCCGGAAGAACAGTTTCGCACGGTCTTCCTGTTGGTCATTCTGCTGCTTGGCGTCTATCTGTTCTTGCGTTCCTTATGGCGCTTTTTGTAACCACAGCCCGGCGATTGCCCCAGATAAGTTTGGGCGCTATAAGTCGCGCGACTTAACGTATAGCCCTTCTGGAGGATACCTGCATGACCGCAATTATTGACGTACATGGCCGCGAAATTCTGGACAGCCGGGGCAATCCCACCGTTGAGGTTGAGGTGACCCTGGAAGATGGGTCCTTCGGTCGGGCCGCTGTGCCGTCGGGTGCCTCCACTGGCGCACATGAGGCGCATGAATTGCGCGATGGCGGGTCGCGCTATGGCGGCAAGGGCGTGCTGCAAGCCCTGGAAGCCGTGAACACCGAACTCTATGACATGATGATGGGCATGGAAGCGGAAGAGCAAGTCCTGTTGGACCGCGCGATGATTGAACTGGATGGCTCCCCCACGAAAAGCCGCTTGGGCGCGAATGCCATCCTGGGGGCCTCGCTGGCAACCGCGAAGGCCGCTGCTGCTGCGGCAGCACTGCCTCTGTATCGCTATGTCGGGGGCACATTCGCCAGCCGCCTGCCGGTTCCGATGATGAACATCATCAATGGTGGGGCGCATGCCGATAATCCCATCGACATCCAGGAATTCATGATCATGCCGGTCGGTCAGGACAGCTTTGCCGAAGCCCTGCGCTGTGGGGCCGAAGTTTTCCAAAGCCTGAAGGCGCAACTGAAATCAGCCGGTCACAATACGAATGTCGGGGATGAGGGTGGTTTTGCCCCCAATCTGTCGTCAGCGACAGAGGCCCTGGACTTTATCCTGAAAGCCATTGAATCCGCAGGCTACGAGACCGGCCGCGACGTGGTACTGGCCCTGGACTGTGCCTCAACCGAATATTACATCGACGGTGCCTACAAGATGGTCGGGGAGGGCAAGACCCTGACCTCTGCCCAGCATGTCGATTATCTGGCCAATCTGGTCGCGAACTATCCGATCGCGTCGATTGAAGATGGCATGGCCGAAGATGACTGGGACGGCTGGGCCTTGTTGACCAACAAGATCGGGAAATCCTGTCAATTGGTCGGCGATGATCTGTTCGTAACCAATCCTGCACGCCTGCGCGATGGTATCGCCAAGGGAACGGCCAATTCGATCCTGATCAAGGTGAACCAGATCGGCACCCTGACGGAAACCCTGGAAGCCGTCGAAACCGCCCATAAGGCGAAATACACAGCCGTCATGTCCCACCGGTCCGGCGAGACAGAGGATGCGACGATTGCCGACCTGGCGGTCGCCACCAATTGCGGCCAGATCAAAACCGGCTCGCTCAGCCGTTCCGACCGTTTGGCAAAATATAACCAGTTGCTGCGCATCGAAGAAGAGCTGGATACAGCCGCAGTTTATGACGGATCCGCGTTCCAGCGCTGATCTGTAAATATACCGTCTGCGGCCCCTTTTTCAGGATAACCGCAAAGGGCGCAGAGAAGGCGCGAAGGACGCTGAGACGCCACTCTTTTCGTCACCCCGGACGTGATCCGGGGTCCAGGGCGGTAAGCGCGATTGATGTTTGTGGCTCTGGATACCCACCTACGCGGGAGAGACGGGGATATGAGTTACATTCTCATCCTGAGGAGGCGCGATAGCGCCGTCTCGAAGGATGCGCTGTAAGGGAGGTGGTTACAGACAGATCACCCCTCGAGACGCTTCGCTCCTCAGGGTGAGGATTCTCTTGACTAAATCAGCGTCACCCCGGACGTGATCCGGGGTCCAGGGCGGCAGGCGCGATTTATGCGTGTGGCTCAGGGTACCCGCCTGCGCGGGTGTGACGAGATGGTAAAGATGAACCGCAAAGAGCGCGGAGGAGGCGCAAAGGGCGCTGAGGGGGTTGTGGGCTATGGCATTCCACTTCTGACCTTAAACACCATTCTCATCCTGAGGAGGCGCGATAGCGCCGTCTCGAAGGATGCGCTGTAAGTCCGTTCTTCCAGCGGGCTCCCCCTTCGAGACGCTGCGCTCCTCAGGGTGAGGGAGTATTTATCTTGAAATACCGTCATCCCGGACGTGATCCGGGGTCCAGGGTGGCAGGTGTGATTGTACAGGCGCGCGTTATCTTCCGTCTTAGACTCGCTTTGGTGAGAAGCAGTCGCTGTTTCGGGATGCAGTTTGGAGAGGGGAGGGGGGATACATATGGGGTATCGACAGGCACCGCCATGTCGGCAATTTTGACCTTTAAGGCGCGGCATTTGCTTTTAGCGCCTGATTTTCCGCCATATACCATATCATGACTCACCTACCACTGCTTGAGTTCAGGGGTCCTCTGATAGGCAATATATGCCACTGAAATAGGTAAAAAATTCCTACTAAGTCATTGAAAATATTGCCCATTGACGCGGACTCGGTTCCGTGATTCAAGGGGTGTGCTATGACTCTATTCGATGAACTTCATAGGCGCTTCCGCCATATCGCGTTCCCGGCCTTGGGGGCGTGCGTTCTCGTTTACTTTGCCTATCATACAATCCAGGGGGATCGCGGTCTGTTGTCCCTGATGCGCGTGTCCAATGAAGTGGAGCGTGCGCAGCATGCCTTGAATAATCTGCGGGAGCAGCGCCTGACCCTGGAGCATCGTGTCGGGCTGTTGGATCGGCGCAGTCTGGATCTGGATATGCTGGAAGAACGGATGCGCCTGGACCTGCAAAAAATCCATGAGAATGAAGTCGTCATTTTCCTGACGCCTAACAGCTAGTCATATCGCGCCCAAGCAGTGACCTTGTATATTTGGTGGATGGGGCGTAGCTGTTAAATTCATGACAAATTATTGACCGGGTTTACGTGTGCGTCATGCTGCACTGCGTCAAAAAAAGTGTGTTTCAATCAATTCAACTTAAATTCAGTTAAGTATCACTTTATTGTGGTAAATCAATTATTTGCCTAGGCTATTGATTTGCCCCCTGAAACCAAGTACCGATTCCAATGGATGTTTCGGGCAGGCTTGAAATCAAACGGGTTGCGCCCTTGAAACGAAAAAATTGGTCGGGCTTTCCGTGTTCATTGACCGGATGGCCCGCCGTAAATTGGATCTCTGTGAGAGACCTGAACGAGGGGACAACCGATGGCGAAAAAGGCGACCGCGAAACGTGCGGCTGGCAAAGCGGCTTCTAAGTCTGCACCTGCCAAGACGGCAAAAACCAGCAAAAGCGACTTGATGGATTATTATAAGAACATGCTTCTGATCCGCCGTTTTGAGGAAAAGGCGGGGCAATTGTATGGCATGGGTCTGATCGGTGGGTTTTGTCACCTCTATATCGGGCAGGAAGCTGTCGTGACCGGCATGCAGGCCGCCACAAAAGAGGGCGATGCGGTTATCACCTCGTACCGGGATCATGGTCACATGCTGGCCTGTGGCATGGATCCGAAGGGCGTCATGGCAGAATTGACGGGGCGTGAAGGGGGTTATTCCAAGGGCAAGGGCGGTTCCATGCACATGTTCTCCAAGGAAAAGCATTTCTATGGCGGGCATGGCATCGTCGGTGCACAGATTCCCCTTGGCACCGGTATCGCCTTTGCCATGAAATACAATGAAACAGACAATGTCTGCATGGCCTATACCGGTGATGGCGCGATGAATCAGGGCCAAGTCTATGAGGCTTTCAACATGGCCGCCCTTTGGAAGCTGCCGGTAATCTATGTCATTGAAAACAATAAATATGGCATGGGAACCTCTGTAGAGCGGATTTCCGCGTCGGGTGCCAATCTGCATGATCGTGGTAAGGCTTACGGCATTCCAGGCGATGAAGTGGATGGCATGGATGTGGTCGCCGTGCATGAGGCAGCCGAAAAGGCCGTGGCACACTGCCGTGCTGGAAAAGGACCGTATATCCTGGAAATGAAGACCTATCGCTATCGCGGGCATTCCATGTCGGACCCGGCGAAATATCGCTCAAAGGAAGAGGTCAACAAGGTGCGGTCCACCTCTGACCCGATTGACCGGGTGAAGGCAACATTGATCGATGATGGTCACGCCAGCGAGGAGGACCTGAAAGAAATCGACAAGCAGGTCAAGGCCGTCGTGTCGGATGCCGCAGATTTCGCTCAATCCAGCCCAGAGCCGGATGAGAAAGAATTGTGGACCGACGTGCTTTTGGAAGCCTGAACAGGCACCGCTGACAGATAAGGATATTAAATAAATGGCTATTCAACTGCTGATGCCGGCGCTGTCGCCCACAATGACCGAGGGCACCCTGGCGAAATGGATTGTGAAAGAAGGCGATACCGTTGCTGCCGGTGATGTGATGGCAGAAATTGAAACCGACAAGGCGACGATGGAATTCGAGGCGACCGACGAGGGCGTGATCGGCAAAATCCTGGTTCCGGAAGGCACCGAAGGCGTTGCCGTCAACGAACCCATCGCGATCCTGTTGGAAGAGGGCGAAGACGCCAGCGCTGCAGAGGATGCGGCAAAGGAGGCTGAGTCTGCGCCGGCGGAAAAGAAGTCACAGTCCAGCAAGGAAGAGGCCCCGGCCGAGAAGGCACCTGCTGCACCCAAGGCGGCTGAAGCGCCTGAGCCCGAGCCGGAATGGGATGGTGCGATGAAATCCCAAACCGTGCGCGAGGCGTTGCGCGATGCCATGGCCGAAGAAATGCGCCGCGACGGCCGGGTGTTCCTGATGGGGGAAGAAGTCGCCCAGTATCAGGGGGCCTATAAGATTTCTCAGGGTCTGCTGGATGAGTTTGGCGACAAGCGTGTGATCGATACGCCGATTACCGAACACGGCTTTGCCGGTCTGGGCGTCGGGGCGGCCTTTACAGGGTTGCGGCCGATTGTCGAATTCATGACCTTTAACTTTGCCATGCAGGCGATGGACCAGATCATCAATTCTGCGGCGAAGACCTTGTATATGTCGGGTGGTCAGATGGGGGCACCCATCGTGTTCCGGGGCCCGAACGGGGCTGCGGCGCGGGTCGGTGCCCAGCATTCCCAATGCTATGCCAGCTGGTATGCCCATTGTCCGGGCTTAAAGGTCGTATCGCCCTACAGCGCGGCGGATGCGAAAGGGTTGCTGAAATCTGCGATCCGCGATCCGAACCCGGTGATCTTCCTGGAAAACGAGATCCTGTATGGCAAGACCTTTGATGTGCCGGACACCGATGATTGGACGGTTCCGTTGGGCAAGGCAAAGATTGTTCGGTCCGGAACGGATGTCACCATCGCGGCCTTCTCCATTATGGTTGGAAAAGCCCTGGAAGCAGCGGAGACCCTGGCAGAGGCAGGGATCAGTGCGGAGGTTATTGACCTACGCACCATTCGCCCGCTGGACACCGCGACAGTTATCGAGTCTGTGAAGAAGACGAACAGATTGGTTTCGGTTGAAGAAGGCTGGCCCTTTGCCGGGATCGGGTCGGAATTGGGCATGATGCTGATGGAACAGGCCTTTGACTATCTGGATGCCCCGGTGGCACGGGTTGCGGGTGCGGATGTCCCGATGCCCTATGCTGCCAATCTTGAGGCCCTGGCGCTGCCACAGGCTGATCACATCGTCCAGGCGGCCCGCGCCGTTTGTTACCGCTAAGGGCAGGAAGGGGATACGACAATGGCAATCAAGATCCTAATGCCGGCGCTGTCGCCGACCATGACAGAGGGCACATTGGCGAAATGGCTTTTGAAAGAGGGCGATAGTGTTGCGTCCGGCGACGTGATGGCGGAAATCGAAACCGATAAGGCAACGATGGAGTTTGAAGCCGTCGATGAAGGCATTATCGCCAAGATTCTGATTGAAGGCGGTACTGAGGGTGTCGCGGTCAATGAACCCATCGCGATTCTGGCCGAAGAAGGCGAAGACGTTGAAACCGCGATTGCGTCTGTAGGCGATTCCAAGCCGGAGGCTGCGGCTGCGAAAGGGTCCGAACCGGCAAAGACGGAAAAGGCGGCTGAAAAGCCTGCATCGAAAGCCGAACCCGCACCCGAGAAGCCTGCCGAGAAGCCAGCCGAAAAGCCAGCCGCATCCTCTGGGGATCGCATATTTGCCTCCCCCCTGGCGCGGCGTATGGCGGAAAATGAAGGGCTGGACCTGGCGAAACTGTCCGGGTCAGGCCCCCATGGTCGCATTGTGAAGCGTGATATTGAAGACGCCTTGTCGTCTGGTACTGGGAAGGCGACCGCCGCATCCGACACGGCGCCGGCAGATGCGCCCAAAGCAGCAGCCCCGGCAGCGGCGAAAGCAGCGGCCCCGGCGGCGGCGGTGCCCTCAGCGGATGATCCGATCTTCAAGATGCTGCCGGAGGCAGAGGCTGTCCCGCATTCCAATATGCGCAAGACCATTGCCAAGCGCCTGACAGAATCGGCCCGTGATATTCCGCATTTCACCCTGCAGGTGGATGTCGAAATCGACAAGCTGTTGGCGATGCGCAAGCAGTTGAACGAGCGGGACGGGGCGGACTACAAGATTTCCGTCAATGATTTCGTCATCAAGGCGACGGCGCTGGCCCTGACCCGTGTGCCGGATTGCAATGTCGCCTATACCGACAGCGCGATCCTGAAGTTCGAAAAGGTCGATATGGCAATGGCGGTTGCCATAGACGGTGGACTGATCACACCGATCATCAAGGATTGCGCCTCTAAAGGTCTGGCAACGATCTCCAAGGAAGCCAAATCATTGGCTGCCAAGGCCCGCGACGGGAAACTGTCCCCGGAAGAATATCAGGGCGGCACGTTTACGATTTCCAATCTGGGCATGTTCGGAGTGAAGACCTTTACCTCCATCATCAATCCACCTCAGGGCGGCATTCTGTCCGTCGGGGCAGGGGAGCAACGCCCTGTCGTGAAGGATGGTGCGCTGGGCATGGCCACTGTGATGTCGCTCAGCCTGGCGGTCGACCATCGCTGCATTGATGGGGCGACTGGTGCGGCCCTGGTGAAAGAACTTAAAGCGCTGATCGAAGACCCGATCGCCCTGATGCTGTGAACGGAGGCCCCTAATGGCGGATACCAATTTTGATGTTGTGATTGTTGGGGGTGGTCCGGGTGGCTATGTCGCGGCGATCCGTGCGGCACAGCTGGGCATGAAGGTCGCCGTGGTGGAAGCCAACCATCTGGGCGGTATCTGTCTGAATTGGGGCTGTATCCCGACCAAGGCACTGCTGCGCTCTGCGGAAATCTATCATTACATGAAGAAGGCCAAGGATTATGGCTTAAGCTGTGACAATCCAGGCTTTGACCTGGATGCCGTGGTCAAGCGCAGCCGAGGTGTTTCCAAACAGTTGAATCAGGGTGTCGGCCATCTGTTGAAAAAGAACAAGGTTACCGTGATCGATGGCTGGGGCAAACTGGCCGGCGGATCCAAGGGGGCCCGCAAAGTGGCGGTCACGAAGGATGGCAAGGCCGTGACGGAACTGACTGGAAAGCATGTCATCCTGGCAACCGGTGCCCGTGCCCGGGAACTGCCGGGGCTGGAGGCAGATCATAAGCTGGTCTGGACCTATAAGGATGCGCTTGTGCCCGATACCATGCCCAAGAAGCTGCTGGTCATTGGATCTGGCGCAATCGGGATCGAATTTGCCAGCTTCTTTAATACGCTGGGCGCGGAAACCACGGTTGTCGAAGTGATGGACCGGGTGCTTCCGGTAGAGGATGCCGAAATTTCCGCCTTTGCCAAGAAAGCCTTTGAAAAGCAGGGGATGAAAATCCTGGCTGGCGCATCGGTCAAAGAGTTGAAGCGCGGTAAGGATTCGGTGACCTGTGTCGTCGAACAGAAGGGCAAGACCCAGGAAATCACTGTCGATCGTGTGATTTCAGCGGTTGGTATCGTTGGCAATGTCGAAGATATCGGTCTGGAAGGCACCAAGATCAAAGTCGACAAAACCCATATTCAAACCAATGAATGGTCTGAAACCGATGAACCTGGTGTGTATGCCATCGGGGATCTGACAGGCCCGCCCTGGCTGGCCCATAAGGCGGAGCATGAAGGCGTGATCTGCATTGAGAAAATTGCCGGTCTGAAGGGCGTCCATCCCCTGGCAGTGGAGCGAATTCCTGGCTGCACCTATTGCCATCCACAAGTGGCCTCTATCGGTCTTACCGAAGAAAAGGCAAAGGCGGCAGGCCATGATGTCAAGGTCGGCCGGTTCAGCTTTATCGGCAATGGGAAGGCGATTGCACTGGGGGAACCTGAAGGCCTGGTCAAGACTGTGTTCGATGCAAAGACTGGGGAGCTATTGGGTGCCCATATGATCGGCGCGGAAGTGACCGAATTAATCCAGGGCTATTCGGTCGCAAAAACCCTGGAGACGACAGAGGAGGACTTGATGCATACGGTCTTCCCGCATCCCACATTGAGTGAAATGATGCATGAATCCGTTTTGGACGCATATGGGAAGGTCATTCATATGTAGTTTTATCTATCTGTTTTTTATGTGGAAAATCCGATCAGGGCATTCCCCATAAATTCACAGAGTAATTAATTAAAAATTAAATAAAATTTTAGATGTTTTGTCTTCTCTGTTGCGCGGTTCTGTGGCACGTGTACACTCAGGTCAATAGGGGTAGACAAAGCAATGGATATTGTTGAGAGAGGGGCCGGAACGATGAAAGCCACCGAGCATCCGCATATCGCGGAAGTTCGTCGAGAACTGGTGTATGAAAACAATCGTTGGCGTCATCTGATGATCGTTGTGACGGACCTTTCGCTTGACCCCAGTGATCCCGGACATGATGCAAAAACATTGAATGAAATCATCCAATTGGTCGCCAATTCCGCAATTGAAAATAACAGCGGCTATCATGGTATTGTGGTTCGCAATCCTTAATGCGCCACCAATGATGGGCTGTTGCGCTTAAATCTAATTTTATTCTCTAAATATCATCTGTTTTTCCTACTTTATTGCGGCACAGGCTTGACCCAACCGGTGTGACTCCTCAGTTTGTGAGGCATCATGATCCGCTGAGAAAGGCGTGTTTCGCATGAGTGAGCCAATAGAAAAATCAGCCGCAGCCCTGCGCCACCCAGAAAAGCGCAATCGGCCGGATAATCCCATTCAACGCAAGCCCGATTGGATTCGGGTAAAAGCGCCGGTCAGCAAGGAATATCAGGCGACCCGCAAGATCGTTGAGGACCACAAGCTGGTCACGGTCTGTCAAGAAGCCTCATGCCCGAATATTGGAGAATGCTGGGCCAAGAAACATGCGACCTTCATGATCATGGGGGAAATTTGCACCCGTGCCTGCGCGTTTTGCAATGTCAGCACGGGACGCCCAAACAGCCTGGATGTGTTTGAACCATACCGGGTGGCCGATGCAGTCGAAAAACTGGGCCTGGAACATGTCGTCATCACGTCGGTAGACCGCGATGATCTGGCGGATGGCGGCGCGGAACATTTCGCACAAACCATTCTTGCCATTCGGGAGAGAACCCCCGGCACGACAATTGAAATCCTGACGCCGGACTTCAAGGGCAAGAAGGGGGCCCTGGACGTTGTCGTAGCGGCGCGCCCCGATGTCTTTAATCACAATCTTGAAACTGTGCCGCGGCTGTATCCGACAATCCGTCCCGGCGCGCGGTATTTCACCTCCTTGCAGCTGCTCTCGGAAGTGAAGGAGATGGATCCATCGATATTCACAAAATCCGGCCTGATGGTTGGATTAGGCGAAACGAAAATTGAGGTCCAGCAAGTGATGGATGACTATCGGGCAGCGGATGTCGATTTCCTGACGATTGGTCAATATCTGCAGCCGACTTTGAAACATGCCGCCCTGGACCGGTTTGTGACGCCAGATGAATTTGCGGCCTATGCCACGATGGCGCGTGCAAAGGGGTTCCTGATGGTTTCGTCCTCGCCATTGACGCGATCCAGCTATCATGCGGGTGATGATTTCCAGCGTCTGCGGGCGGCACGGGAGGCAAAGCTGGCGGCGGGGGCTCCTCATGCCGCTGAATAGCGCGTGTCACGTGCTTCAGCCAAATTCAATGACAATCCAATATTCAGAGCGCCCTTAACTCTATGCCAAGACATGCTGAGAAACGCAGCCTGCCATATCGCGCTGAGGATATGTATTCCCTGGTCGCGGATGTCGGACGTTATCCTGAATTCCTGCCCTGGTGTCGCGCTGCCCGCATACGCAGTCAATCAGATACCCTGTTGATTGCGGATCTTGTGATTGGGTTTAAAGGGGTGACCGAACGGTTTACCAGCCGGGTCACGCTGGATCGTGATGCCATGTTGATTAAGACCGCCTATGAAGACGGTCCTTTCAAGTATCTGGATAACAGCTGGAAATTTATAGAGAAACCCGATTCGGATGGCTGCATTGTCGAGTTTCATGTGGATTTTGAGTTTCGGTCTAAACTGTTGCAGGCAATGATAGGGCTGGTTTTCACCGAAGCTGTTCGGCGCATGGTCTCAGCCTTCGAATCCCGCGCTAAAGATTTGTATGGCCCACAATCGTAGTTTCTACAGGGGGCGTCACGCCATCGCCATGAACAAGAAACTGCTATTGTAGTAAGTCACGATTTCTGTTCATGATGGCCCGGATAGACCAACAGCGAAACTTGCGCCCAGAATTCTAGTGCCATGCGATATCTTGTGGCCTTTCGCCGAGTCATGTATCTCATACACATTAAACTAGGGATTATCCCTAGTTTCGACGCAGTGTGGGAGGGATGCCGGTGATCACAACGGCGCAGATCCGGGCCGGTCGGTCACTGTTAAACATCAAACAGAGCGAACTTGCCAAGGCGGCAGGGGTCTCTCTGGCGACCCTGAACAATATCGAGCGTGGTATCGGGGACCCAAGGGCCAGCACATTGGAAGCCCTGGAGCGCGCCCTGTTTCAGGCTGGCGTTGAGACCGAAACCGATGGCAGCACGGAAACGGTGCGCCTGCATCGCCTGGCCCGGCCCAGCGCTTACGAGACCTATCACGCCAGTCAGCGGATTTTGGAAAGCCTGTCGCGCGACAGCCTGCTGAAGGTCCAGCATATATTGTTTTATACGCGCCGTGATCATGCACTGCGGGATGCGGAGGACGCAGTCAAATTGTGTCTGCTGTTGGAAGGACGCGTGCGCACGGTGCTGTTTGATCAGGTCAGCTTTACCTTTTCAAACGGGGGACGGGCGGCGGAAACGTCCGGCATCCTTCTGGCAGCCTTCGCGTTGCATGGCGATAAGCTGTCGATGTTGGATCGACCTATCGAAGACACGACCCTGGCACCCTTAGCGGATGCGGTTGAGCGATTGAAACAGACGCCCTGGCAGCCATTGCAACATCCCAAGGCGCTGATCGATACATTTGATGATTGGGATGAGAAGCTGGAGCGTTATGGCAGTCGCACCGGCCATCCTCTGGGCGATCTGGTGCGGCTTGTCGGGCCGGGGCAGGTTGTGCCCGCCCTTAACAAGCCTGCCTGACTGCTAATGCAAGGGCGGCAAGCACCGTGGCGCGCCGAACCGCAGCGCGATCACCTGGGAAGTGATGTTCCTCAACGATCGTCTGTTTATCCCGCATGGCACACCCGATAAAGACAAGGCCCGCCGGTTTGCGTTCTGAGGCACCGGGGCCAGCAACACCTGTGACCGCAATGGCAATCTGTGCCTGACAGCGGGAGAGGGCCCCTTCCGCCATCTGTTGCGCAACAGGCTTGGAAACAGCGCCGGGCCCACCCGGACCCAACAGGGCCGCATCCACGCCCAGCATTTCTGTCTTTGCACTATTGGTATAGGTGATGAAACCACGATCCACGACGTCAGACGATCCCGGAACAGCGGTCAAGACCGCGCCAATCATCCCACCCGTACAGGATTCTGCTGTGGCAATCATATAGGATGAGGCCCGAAGTCGATCTAAAGTTTCTTCCGCGATATCATATAGTTCCGAATCCATCATAAAGTATCGATCCAAGTTATGAGGAACCCCAGGCCAAACAAGCACGCCACGGCGTAAAAGCTGGCGATAACATCGTCTATCATGACCCCAAATCCGCCGGAAACCTGACGATCTGCCCAGCTGATCGGCCAGGGTTTCAGAATATCAAAGAACCGGAACAACAGAAACCCGGCCAGGACATGCTGCCAGGTGAAGGGAACGAAGGCCAGCGTGATCCAGACGGCGACTACTTCATCCACTACAATTTCAGAGGCATCGTGGGATCCTTTCACCTTGTCATATTCATTTGCGGCCCAAACCCCAATGGGAAACAGGATCACAGCGGCAGGCAGCAGAAACCAGCTTTCGCCAAAATGAACGATGGCCCAGGCAAAGGGAATGGCAGCCAGGCTGCCCCATGTTCCGGGGGCGGGCTTTAACAAGCCGCTGCCAAACCAGGTAGCGATCAGGAGTGCAGGGCTCATGAAACATCCTCTTTGGGCATTAAAGAAACCGTGGCGACGGCTTGACAGGCAATGCCTTCCCCGCGCCCCGTGAATCCCAGCTTTTCTGTTGTCGTGGCTTTCACAGATACGCGGTCCAGCGACAGGTGCAGGATATCCGCAATTCGTTCCCGCATGGCCTGTCGATGGGGACCAATGCGCGGCGCTTCACAGATCAGGGTCGCATCGATATGCAGGATGCGCCCGCCGGATTGGGCAACCAGCATGGCGGCATGGCGCAGAAACTGGTCGGATGCCGCCCCGCGCCATTGTGGATCACTGGGGGGGAAGTGGTCGCCTATATCACCTTGTGCAATTGCCCCCAGCAGGGCGTCTGTGATCGCATGCAGGCCGACATCGGCATCACTGTGCCCTTTCAATTGCTGTGAATGGGGAATCCTGACACCACATAACCACACAGCATCACCGGGTTCAAATCGATGCACGTCAAAGCCGGTGCCGGTTCGGGCTTCCATTAATGATGCCATTTTCTGTTCGGCCTCCTGAAAGTCGCGCTCTGTCGTCAGCTTAACATTGGCAGCATCCCCCTCTACCAACTGTACCGCACCGCCTGCCAGTTCCACCAGGGCGGCGTCATCGGTTGCTTCTGGTCCATTCTGTGCGGCGCGGTGCAGGTCTAAGATGGTTTCTAGGTGAAACCCCTGAGGTGTTTGCGCGCGATACAATCCCTGTCTTGATACTGTTGCCTGTATCGTCTGACCGTTCTGTGATTGTTTCAGCGTATCGATTACAGGCAGGGCGGGAATTGCAGCGCCCACCTGCACCGTTGCTGCGATCACCCGATCCATTAGCGAATGGCTGACAAAGGGTCGCGCAGCGTCGTGGATCAGGACCAGATTGGACGGAAACATTACATGAGACAATGCCTCTAACCCTTTTAAAACACTGGACTGTCTTGTGTTTCCACCGTGCTGGATTTGAATATCAGGGAGGCCAGCCAGGGACTGGGCGCATAATGCTTCCTGTCCCTCGCCAATGACGACAATGATTTTACCCAGGCCGGGATGGGTGCGAAATTGATCAATCGTTCTGCGCAAAACAGGAACGCCAGCCAGGGGGCGATACTGCTTGGGGAGGGTGCCGCCAACACGCAGTCCCTGACCCGCAGCGACGATCACAGCGTGAAAAGTGCAATCTGCTCTAGGCGCTGTCTCAGAAGGCATAAGCAGGTTTCCAATTCATTTTCAGGCATATGTGGTGCGACACAGATGTCTTAGGATTGTCGTTTCAGGCAGGCGCGCTGGATGCTATATACCCCACCATGATAATAGAGTCGCCCGTCTTTCAAATCATCGCTCTGTGTTGCCTGGGTCCTGCTATATGGGCATCGGTCCGGGACTGGCCGCGTAATACTGTGTATTGGGCGGTAATTGGGCTTGCAGTGCTTGGTCCGGCGGTTTGGTGCTTTGGGGTGTTACAGGCAGGGTGGCGCACGGATTTTTCCTTCACGATCTGGGTTTCGGTTGCGACCACACTGACCTTGCTGATGACACTGGCCCTGCGGCTGGAGGCGGCGCGCCGTCTGATCGTTCTGGCGCTGCCCTATCTCGCTTTTCTGATTGGCTTTGCGATTCTGTCAAATCGGGGGGACCACAGCCTTGCCCAACCGCCTGATATCTGGGTGATCGTTCATATCATCGTCGCGGTCATGACTTATGCGCTGTTGACCCTGGCTGCGGTTGCGGCCCTGGCGGTGTTCATTAAGGAACGTGCCTTGAAGGCAAAACGCAGCGGCGCGGTCGCGTCGGCTTTGCCATCCGTTGCGGAAGGTGAAAGCCTGCAAGACCGCCTTATGGCAACCTGCGAGGGTGTGCTGGGACTGGGTCTGGTCACGGGCATCGCAATTCATGTGGAACATGGACAACGTTTGCTAGAACCGGATCACAAAACTGTCCTGACTTTTGCCGCCTTTGTTGTGATTGGCGTGTTGTTGATCCTGCAACGCTATAGTGGATTGCGGGGGCGGCGCGCGTCCCAATTTGTCATGATGGCGTATCTGTTGGTGACTTTGGCCTATCCCGGCGTGAAGTTCGTCACCGACGTTTTGTCCGGATAAATCGACGCATATCCTACAATTTTGCGTAAATTGTCTGGTAAGACCATTTAATCCACGTTAAAACCCACGATCCGTAACTGCCTAAAGAATGGGCGTTCATTGTGACTGCACAGAAAAACAGCAGCACGCTTTCAGGGTTGTCTGTCGGCCCCCACCGCATTGAGACGCCGGTTTATCTGGCGCCTATGTCGGGCGTGACAGACCTTCCTTTTCGGACCGTGGCCCAGGAACTGGGCGCGCAAGCCGTCGTTTCTGAAATGATTGCCAGCGGTGAAGCCATCCGTGAAACGCGCGGCACATTGAAGCGTGCGCGCGCCGGTAGCGGGGCAGGCCCGCATATCGTCCAATTGGCCGGCCATGATCCGGCAATCATGGCGGAGGCCGCGCGCCTGTGCACGGATTTAGGCGCCGATATCATTGATCTGAATTTTGGATGCCCCGCTAAAAAGGTGACACGCAAGCTGTGCGGATCTGCCCTGATGCGCGACCTGGATCAGGCCCTGGCGATTGTTGACGCTGTGGTGGCTGCTATTGACGCACCCGTCACGATAAAGATGCGGACCGGCTGGGATCAGGAATGCCGCAATGCGCCCGACTTCGCCAGGCGGGCTGAGAATGCAGGCGTTCAACTGGTCACGGTTCATGGGCGCACCCGGGAACAGAAATATACCGGCAGCGCGGATTGGTCCTTTATCCGGACGGTCAAGGCCGCAGTCACCATTCCGGTAATCGCCAATGGGGACATAAAGAGCTTTGCCGACATCGATGCCTGTCTGACGGCCTCTGGTGCGGATGGAGTCATGATCGGTCGCGGCGCGCAGGGGCGCCCCTGGTTTCCGGGACACGCCATCACCTATCTGCGCGACGGTGTTGTAAAGGCGGAGCCATCATCTGCCCACCGGCGTGATATTCTGTTGCGGCATCTGGACGGTATTTTGAGCCACCACGGCATCGATATTGGATTGCGCATCGCCCGCAAGCATATCGCATGGTCAATTGCGGGATTGGGCGGGGCGGCCGCCTTTCGGTCCCAGGCCATGGCTGCGGAAGATTACAGGGCCGTACAGGCGATCATTCGGACCGCCTTTGAAACAGAGCAAGAGTGTCTGGGGGAGGCCGCTTAGTGTTGAATGCGATCAAAAATACCTTTGGGGGTGGCCCAGCGCGTCCTGGCGCTGACAGTGTTATCGATTCCATTCCAGATCCGATCATTGTTGTCGACGAACATAACGATGTCGTCTTTCTGAACGCTGCCGGTCAGAATTTCCTGCAAGGGTCGGAAACGATGCTGGTTGGCGTCAATCTGCAGGATTTGATCCCCCATGACAGCCCGATCCTGGCAGTCGTTGATCGTGCCCGGCGGGTTGGCAGTTCCATGACCGTGCACGGTGTCCGGCTGTCCACGCCGCGCCTTGGGGCGCATACGGTTACCGTTGATGCGGCCCCCTTGGCAGATCGGCGGGATTGCATCGTCATCACGGTCAAGGAACATTCCATCGCGGGCAAGATTGACCATGCCATGACGCAACGGGGGGCGGCACGTTCTGTCACCGCATTGGCCGCGATGTTGGCGCATGAGGTCAAAAACCCGCTGTCTGGCATTCGCGGCGCGGCGCAATTGCTGGAAAGCATGGTACCCGCCGAAGACCGCCAGCTGACCATTCTGATCACCGAAGAAACCGACCGGATCGTGAAATTGCTGGATCGGATGGAGATATTCTCCGACCGCCCGCATTTAATCCGTGAACCGGTCAACATCCATCAGGTGCTGGACCGTGTGCTGGAAATTGCCCGCAATGGCTTTGGCAAGGGAATGCGGCTGATTTCCAACTACGATCCCTCGCTGCCTCCGATTTTGGGGGACAGGGATCAACTGGTGCAGATATTCCTTAATCTGGTAAAGAATGCGGCAGAAGCGGCGGCAGAAGGGTCGCCGGGCGATCCTGAAATCACTGTATCAACCGCCTATCGCCATGGCGTTCGTCTGGCAGTTCCTGGCCTGGACGCCCCGATGCATCTGCCCCTGGTGGTGTCAGTCCGGGACAATGGCAACGGCATAACCGATGATTTGCGCCCGCATCTGTTTGATCCCTTTATCACAACGAAATCCGGCGGCTCCGGTCTGGGGTTGGCGCTGGTGGCGAAACTGGTATCGGAACATGGCGGCGTCATAGATTTTGAAAGTCGCCCGCGACGGACCGTCTTTTCCGTGATGCTGCCTGTTCTGAGGGCTGAAAAGAAGCTGCCGAAAACCGGTAGGAAGGAGTAATCGCGATGGCCGGCGAAACAATCCTTGTCGCGGATGATGACCGGGCAATCCGCACGGTTGTCACGCATGCGTTGACGCGTCAGGGCTATGAAGTGCGCGCCACGGGCAATGCCGCGACCTTGTGGCGTTGGGTATCAGAGGGGGAGGGCAATCTGGTCGTAACCGATGTCGTGATGCCCGACGGCAATGGTCTTGACCTGATCCCGCAGATTCGAAAGATCCGCCCCGATCTGCGGGTTATAGCGATGAGCGCGCGCAATACCCTGTTGACCGCCGTCAAGGCGACGGAGCGCGGGGCTTTTGAATATCTGCCCAAGCCTTTCGATCTGACGGTTCTGGTGGATACAGTCGGGCGTGCCCTGAAGTCCCAGGTCAGCGATCCAGGCGATATCGCGCCCAATGATTCGGAAGAAGAGCCGATGCCGCTGATCGGGCGGTCGGCGGCGATGCAGGATGTGTATCGCGTGATCGCGCGACTGACGGGTACGGACCTGTCGGTGCTGATCAGTGGCGAATCCGGCACCGGCAAGGAACTGGTCGCCCGTGCCTTGCACGATTTCTCCCGCCGCAAGAATGGACCATTTGTGGCGGTCAATATGGCAGCCATTCCCCGTGACCTGATCGAAAGCGAACTGTTCGGGCATGAGCGCGGTGCCTTTACAGGCGCAACACAGCGGAAGTCCGGGCGGTTTGAGCTGGCAGAGGGGGGGACCCTGTTCCTGGACGAAATCGGCGATATGCCGCTGGAAGCCCAAACGCGGTTGCTGCGGGTGCTGCAAGAGAGTGAATACACCATGGTCGGCGGGCGCAATCCGATCAAGACGGATGTCCGGATCGTCACCGCAACGCACCGGGATTTGCGTCAACTGGTCTCTCAAGGCCTGTTCCGGGAAGATTTGTATTATCGATTGAATGTTGTGCCCATTCGATTGCCGCCGTTGAGGGAGCGTCGCGAAGATGTGCCCGATCTGGTGCGGCATTTTCTGATCAGCGCTGCGGAATCGGGGCTGCCCCTGAAGACCCTGACAGAGGCGTCAATGGAGCGTCTGATGCGCCATCGCTGGCCGGGCAATGTGCGCGAACTGGAGAATCTGGTACGCCGCCTGGGGGCCCTATACGCACAGGATCGCATTGATCAGGAAATTATCGAGGCGGAATTGGGCGAAGCCCCCAGTTTCACCGGGCCACAAGAGGCACAAGACCCGGGGTCGGAAAGCCTGTCGGATGCCGTTCATCGCCATCTGACAGTTTATTTCGACACACATGGCGATCAATTGCCAGCGGCCGGCCTGCATGCCCGTATCTTGCGCGAGATTGAGCGCCCTTTAATCGAAATCAGTTTGCATGCGACCCGTGGCAATCAGGTCAGAACCGCAGAGTTGCTAGGCCTGAACCGAAACACTCTGCGTAAGAAAATTCGGGATTTGGATATCTCTGTCGTTCGCGGTGGCAAGGATGCATGACAGCTTCGCAGTCGCGCGCGCAGACTCCGCTTGCAGACAGGCCGCCTAATTGTGCTAAACCTGCTTGGCGATGACCATGCCGGAATCTGACGAGTCTCACCCAAAGCAAGCTGCCTCTGGCTCCTGGACGGAGCAGTTGAAGGCTATGATGCGCCGTCTGTCTTCCTCAAAGCGGGTGACACGCCTGTTTGGTATCGCATTGATGTCTGCAGCGGTTCTTGCCGGTTTTGGGACCTATGCTGCCTTTACCGGGGCCACGCCGTTGGGTGCCGGTCCCAGTACCCTGGTGGTGATGATCTATATCGATTTGATCATCATGCTGTTGCTGGGATTTGTCGTGGCCAGGCGCATTGTTGCACTGTGGTCCGATCGACGACGGGGATCGGCTGGGTCGCGCCTGCATGTACGGCTGGTCGCTTTGTTTGCCGCCTTATCGGTCACGCCAGCCATCATCGTCTCCACCTTCTCTCTGATGTTTTTTGATCTGGGGATTGAAACCTGGTTCAGCGAGCGGGTGCGCACCGCTGTCACTGAGAGCCGGGCGGTGGCTGAATCCTATCTGATTGAGCATCGCAATAATATCCGCACGGATGCCCTGCGCATGGCGCGCGATCTGAACAGGGATGCCCGTCAGTTACAGTTGAACAACGCAGTTTTGAATCGCACGTTGGAAATTCAACTGCGCGTTCGGGATCTGACCGAGGCTATTATCTTTCAGGGAACGTCCCGGGAAGTGTTGGCACGGGCCGGGCTGACCCTATTGCTGGAATATGAGCCAGTTGCTGCGCAGGATCTTCAGGCGGCGGCCAATGGGGATATTGTTGTGATCACCGGCGGCGCGGATGATCGGGTTCGGGCCTTGTTGAAGCTGGATGCCTTTACCGATAGTTATCTGTTTATCGGTCGATTGGTCGACCCGCAGGTAATTTCCCGCATTGAACAGGTGCGCGGCGCGGCGGCACAGTTTGAACTGTTGGAATCCCAACGCAGTGATATTCAGTTATCCTTTGCCCTGGCCTTTCTGGTGGTTGCCTTGCTTTTGCTGTTATCAGCGATTTGGATCGGTCTGACATTGGCGACGCAGCTTTCCGCGCCCATCAGTGCTTTGATCGGTGCAACAGAAAAAGTGCGGGCAGGGGATCTGGATGCCCGTGTTGTGGAATCCGAAGGCGATGATGAATTGGCGCTGCTCAGCCGGGCCTTCAACCGCATGACGTCTCAGTTATATTCGCAGCGCGAAGAGCTGATGGAAGCCAATCGCCAGATCGATGGTCGGCGTCGGTTTTCTGAGGCTGTTTTGGCTGGGGTCAGTGCCGGTGTGATCGGTCTGGACCGTCAAGGCCGCATTGACCTGCCCAATCGCCGGGCAACGGAATTATTGGGCATGGAGCCGGAAAGCCTGATTGGGGAGCGACTGACCGATATTCTGCCCGAATTGCATGCAGCCCTGGACTCCGCGCGCCTGGCCAGTGTGGGGCGCCCGGTGGAGGCGCAAATCAAACTGAATGCTCATGGTGAAACCCGCACCCTGTTCGTGCGGATCGTTGTGGAGCGCGAAGCAGGGCAATTGCAGGGGTATGTTGCGACATTCGATGATGTGTCACCGCTTGTCTCCGCCCAGCGAAAGGCCGCATGGGCCGATGTTGCACGCCGTATCGCCCATGAGATCAAAAACCCGCTGACCCCCATCCAACTGTCCGCCGAACGATTAAAGCGGAAGTATCTGAAAGAGATAACGACCGATCCGGCGATCTTTGAAGGCTGTATCGACACAATTGTCCGTCAGGTGGATGACATTGGGCGCATGGTGGATGAGTTTTCTTCCTTCGCGCGGATGCCAGCACCATCGATGCGCAATCAGGATATTGTCGATATCTGTCGCCAAAGCCTGTTCCTGCAACGCAGTGCGAATTCTGATGTTGAGTATAGTTTTGACGGCCCCAGCACGCCGCTTATTCTGCGCTGTGACGGACGGCAATTAAGCCAGGTCCTGACGAATCTGCTGCAAAATGCCCATGATGCGATTGAAGGGCGCTTTGAAGCGGCGAAAGCTCGCGGCGAAGACGAATCGACGCAAGATAAGGGACGCATAGCTCTTTCCATCCAGGCTGAGGACGGGCATGTTCGCATCGCGATACAGGATAATGGGAAGGGACTGCCGACGGAACAACGCGAACGCCTGACGGAACCTTACGTCACGACCCGCAAGAAGGGGACTGGTCTTGGGTTGGCGATCGTAAAAAAGATCATGGAAGATCACGGCGGAAGTTTAAGTCTGGACGACGCTCCGGAACAGGGGGCCTTGATCACAATGATCCTACCGATGATAAAAGACTTGGATCAGAAAGAGTCTTCCGATGATCCTTCGGAACCATCAGAGTCCGAAAACTCGTCGCCGGCATCCTCAAACCAGTCCTCCAAAGGGTCTGTAACCGATGGCTTATGATATACTGATTGTTGATGATGAAACCGATATTCGGACCCAGATATCCGGGATTCTGGAAGATGAAGGCTATCAAACCCGCAGCGCGTCGAATTCTGCGGAAGCCTTAGCAGCGGTTGCCAATCGCCAGCCATCGCTGATGATTCTGGATGTCTGGTTGGCCAATTCCGAATATGACGGCATTCAAATACTGGAAATTGTACATCGCGACCATCCCGGCCTTCCCGTGGTGATGATCAGCGGTCATGGCACATTCGATATGGCCGTGTCCGCCACCAAAAAGGGCGCGTATGATTTCATCTCTAAACCGTTCAAGACTGATGTGTTGCTGCTGACTATCGAACGGGCCCTGACAGAATCGCGCCTGAAGCATGAAAATGAATCGCTGCGCAAACTCTCGCCTTACGCGATGCTGGATGACCTGGTTGGGAAGTCTTCCGCGATAGCAGAGGTACGGCGCGCCGTTGAGAAAGTGGCCCAGACCGATAGCCGTGTTCTGATTTCCGGCCCGCCCGGCAGCGGCAAGGGGGCGATTGCCCGCATGCTGCACAGTCGATCCCTGCGCAAGAATGGCCGTTTCGTCGTATTGACCTGTGCGACGCTCAGCGAAGATACGCTTGAACAAGCGCTGTTTGGGATCGAGGCGACGAAATCACACCCCCGGCGGATTGGCGTGCTGGAAGAAGCCCATGGCGGAACACTGTTGTTGGACGAAGTCGCCGATATGGATATGGCAACCCAGCTAAAAATGGTTAGGGTTCTGCACAATAGACGGTTTCAGCGCATTGGCGGTGATACTGTGGTAGAGGTGAATTCCCGAGTTCTAGCCACCACAACCCGTGACCTTCAGGCGCTGATTGCGGAAGGAAAGTTTCGCGAGGATTTGTTCTATCGCCTGAATGTGGTTCCGATTCATGCGCCTCCGTTGAGTGACCGACGGGAAGATATTCCGTTGCTGGCGGTGCATTTGATGGAACGCTCCGCCGCTGCGAAAAGCCGATCACCCCGCATTTTGGGCGCGGATGCATTGACGGCCCTACAGGGGCATGATTGGCCTGGCAATGTCTGGGAATTATCTAATGTCATGGAGCGTTTATTGCTGATGGCGCCGGGCGGATCGCAGGATCATATTCATGCAGAAGCGGTCGGACAGGCAATAGGGGCCGCTGCGGGAACCGCATCGCGGTGGGATCATGCACCAGAGGTGATGAGCCTGCCATTGCGCGAAGCACGCGAAGCGTTTGAACGGGAATATCTGGTCTTTCATCTGGCCCGGTTTGGCGGCAATATTTCGCGCACGGCAGAGTTTGTCGGCATGGACCGCGCCGCTTTGCACCGGAAGCTGAAGGGGCTGGGCGTTGCCGGTGCCAATCGCGGTCGGTTGGATGACAAGGAATAAGTCGCCTTTCACGGTCCCCGTCCGGGACCGGAAACTGCGCAAGGGAGCCTGAATATGAAGGTTGTCATTTGTGGTGCCGGCCAGGTCGGTTTCCATATTGCCAGATATCTGTCCGGGGAAGACAACGATGTAACCGTTGTTGATCAATCCCCCGAATTGATTGGTAAGATTAACGATCAACTGGATGTTCAGGCCTTTGTCGGCCATGCCTCGCATCCCGATGTCCTGGAACGGGCAGGGGCGCGGGATGCCAATATGCTGATCGCGGTTACCTTCACCGACGAGGTGAATATGATCGCCTGTCAGGTGGCCCATACCTTGTTTAACGTGCCGACCAAGATCGCTCGGATCCGGCAACAGAGCTATTTGAACCCGATGTGGTCCAATCTGTTTGCCAGGGATCAATTGCCGATTGATGTCATTATCTCCCCGGAAATTGAGGTCGCGCGTGCGATTGCCCGGCGCATTCGCGCACCCGGCGCCTTTGATATGATCCGCATGGGCGATGACAAGGTGCGTGTGATCGGCGTGCGATGCGATGACAAATGCCCGGTCATCCACACGCCATTGCGTCAGTTGACCTCCTTGTTTCCCGATCTGAACATCACGGTCTTGGCGATTTTTCGCAATGAGACCATGCATATCCCGTCTGCCGACGATCAGATGCTGCCGGGGGATGATGTTTATTTCATTGCTGAAACCGACCATGTTCCCCGCGCCATGTCCGTCTTTGGTCATGAGGAGAAGGAAGCCCGGCGCATTCTGATCGTGGGGGGCGGGAATATCGGCACCACCCTGGCAGAAGAATTGGAATCCAGTTCCGACGGGTATTCCGCCAAGATCGTTGAAATGGACAAGAACCGCGCCCGTCAAGTGGCGGAAGTCTTGCCGACAACGGTTGTTATCCAGGGTGATGCGCTGGATCATGAGATCTTGGAAGAAGCTGGCATTCGCAATGCAGAAGCGGTCGTTGCCGTCACTGATGACGATGAAACCAATATTCTGTGTTCCCTGCTGTGTAAGCGATTTGGCGTGGATCGGGCAATTACCCTGGTGAACAAGAACTCCTATGGTCCCCTTATCACGACATTGGGGATTGATGTTGTCGTCAGCCCGCGTGAAATCACGGCGTCCACCATTCTGCAGCATGTCCGACGGGGCCGCATTCGTCAGGTGCACAGCCTGCGCGACGGTTTTGCTGAATTGATCGAGGCGGAAGCGATGGAAACATCCAGCCTGGTCGGGGAGGCATTGCGCGATGCCAAACTGCCAAACGGCGTCATCATCGGGGCGATCATCCGGGGGGATGAGGTGATTATCCCTCGGCCCGATACGGTGGTTCGAACGAAGGACCGGGTGGTGCTGTTGGCGGCTGCCTCTGCCGTTAAGAAAATGGAAAAGATGTTCGCTGTAAGACTAGAATATTTCTAATAGAAAGCTGATTCGTGAATTCTTCTGACCTGCCGCCGCCAAAAGCCATTTTGTATGACTGGGACAACACTTTGGTGGACACCTGGCCGGTTATTCATGGCGCGATGAATGGTCTGTTTCGCAAAATGGAGATGCCGGAATGGACGCTGGCTGAAACCCGAAACAGGGTGCGCCATTCGATGCGTGATTCCTTTCCCGTCATGTTCGGGGATCGGTGGGAAGAAGCGCGCGACATCTTTTATGCGGAATTCGAAGCCATCCATATGCAGGCGCTTGTTGCGGCCCCTGGCGCAGCGTCTTTTCTGCACGCCGTTCATACAAAGGGCATTCCACAGGCTGTGATTTCCAACAAGCAGGGGCGGTTCCTTCGCAAAGAAGCTGCGCATCTGGACTGGGATGTGTATTTTCACGCACTGGTGGGGGCAGGGGATGCGGCACGCGACAAGCCATCCCCGGAACCGGTTTCCATGGCGTTACAGGGATTGCGCGATGCAGGCGGCGATTTACAGCCCGGACCGGATATCTACTTCATCGGTGATTCTGGTGTGGATATGCAAATTGCCCATGCAACAGGGCTGACGCCAATCCTTATTCATGCCGATCCGGACCTGGATGGGGAATATGCGGATTGCCGGCCTGCGCGAATATTTGGCCATTTGGACGCACTGCACGCTTTTTTGGCGACGGATCGTTCCTATATCTGATAGTGTGCGTTAAATCTGGTGGGGACCAAGATCCTGCCACACAAATACGACAACTCTTAAACCCGGGCTTTTTCAGGGTTTAAGAGCGTATTCTTGTGGAAAGTCCCCGATGATAGAATAACTTAGACTGCGCGTTTGTGCTAATAACAACAAAGTTGCAAGGAAAGGGGGCATTTATGTCGTCCGACAAGAACCAGAACCTCCAGGATACGTTTTTAAATCATCTCCGGAAGAACAAAGCTCCGGTCACGGTGTTCCTCGTCAATGGCGTAAAGCTGCAGGGCATCGTTACATGGTTTGATAACTTCTGCGTGCTTTTGCGCCGGGATGCGCATTCACAGCTGGTGTATAAGCATGCGATTTCAACCGTCATGCCGGCGACGCCGGTGCAATTATTCGAGCCATCCGAAACGGATGGTGTCGAGGAAAGCTAAGCGGATTTGACTGAAAAGCTTCAAGACTCTGGTGAGTGGGGCTGGTCGGAGACCGGCGCCCGCCGCGCCGCTGTGCTGTATCCCGAAATACCGGGCGTGACATTGAAACGCCGGAACCCGGACGCACGTCTGGAAGAAGCGATCGGCCTTGCCCGGGCGATTGAACTGGACGTTGTTCATGCGGAACATGTGCGCCTGAACAAGCCGGTTCCGGCCACATTGCTGGGCGGTGGTCTGGTTGAGCGTTTGCATGGTTTGTGTGCCGCGCTTGAGGTTGAATTGCTGATCGTGGATGCCTCGCTTAGCCCGGTTCAACAGCGCAACCTGGAACGCGCCCTGGAAACAAAGGTCATTGATCGTACTGGGCTTATCCTTGAGATCTTTGGAGCACGGGCGCGGACCCATGAGGGGCGCTTACAGGTTGAACTGGCGGCGCTGACCTTCCAGCGGTCCCGGCTGGTGCGCAGTTGGACGCACTTGGAGCGGCAGCGGGGTGGTCTGGGCTTTATCGGGGGACCTGGGGAAAGCCAGATTGAGCTTGATAGACGTTTAATTGATGAGCGAATTGTCCGCCTGAAGAAAGAATTGGAGCAGGTGGCCAGAACCCGCGGGCTGCACCGTAAGGCGCGGGAAAAGGTGCCTTATCCGGTTGTCTCTCTGGTTGGTTACACCAATGCCGGGAAATCCACCCTGTTCAATCGGTTAACTGATTCCGCTGTCATGGCGAAGGATATGCTGTTTGCGACCCTGGACCCAACCATGCGCAAGGTGGTTCTGCCATCGGGCCGCACCGCGATCCTGTCTGATACGGTGGGATTTATCTCTGACCTGCCAACGGATCTGATTGCGGCTTTCCGGGCGACATTGGAAGAAGTGCGCTCTGCCCAAGTGCTGGTGCATGTCCGTGATATCGCCGCCCTGGATACTGATGTCGAAAAGGCCGATGTTGAGAAAGTTCTAGGCTCTTTGGATATCGCACCCGATACGGTGGTTATGGAGGCCTGGAACAAGGTTGATACAATGCCAGCCGATATCCGCGCCGCGACGGAACAGCGGGCCGCGCTGATCCGATCCGGGGAAGAGGATGTTGATGCCTTTGCCATCTCTGCCATGGAAGGCACGGGGTTTGATCCCTTGCTGACGGCCATTGATGAGGCCTTGGCGCGGTTCCGCGTTGAAGCAAATGTTGAGATATCAGCCGGTGACGGCGCTGCTATGGCCTGGCTGCATGAAAATGGGGATGTGCTGGACGATTTGACAGATCGGGAAGCTGGAGACGGAACCTCGGTTCTTTTGACCGTGGCCCTGGATCCGACCGATTGGAAGCGGTTTGAACAGCGTTTTGGCTATAAAGCCCTGTCATAAAACTTTCTTTGGCGGTTTCCGGCTTATTTCAGTTCGTCTCCATTGACAATTACACAACAATTCGTATATGCGCTAGCACTCACTAAGGGGGAGTGCTAACAGCGCTTTCTCAGGACAGATTGGGGGCGATGGTTCACATCAGGTGGGCCCGCCTAGACCAGGACGAAGTTTTTGAAGGGGAAATGACCATGAAATTCCGGCCTCTGCACGATCGCGTACTAGTTAAACGCGTTGAGAGCGAGACCAAGACCGCAACAGGCATCATTATTCCTGACACGGCACAAGAAAAGCCGATGCAGGGTAAAGTGATCGCCGCGGGCTCTGGCACGATCAAAGAAGACGGCAGCGTTCGTAAGCTGGACGTCAAAAAGGGCGACACCGTCCTGTTTGGCAAATGGTCCGGCACCGAAGTCAAAATTGACGGCGACGATCTGCTGATCATGAAAGAATCTGACATCATGGGCATCATTGAATAACAGCGCGATGACGGGGCGGGGAAAGGATCCTCGCCTTTTTTATTGCCAGCTGATTATTCAGGCTCAAACCACTATTAAGGAGTCCTACTGCTATGGCAGCCAAGGAAGTTAAATTCGGCACAGACGCACGGGCAAAGATGCTCCGCGGCGTAGACATTTTGGCCGATGCGGTCAAAGTCACACTGGGTCCTAAAGGCCGTAACGTCGTGATCGACAAGGCTTTCGGCGCACCGCGCATCACCAAAGATGGTGTTACGGTCGCGAAAGAAATCGAACTGTCAGACAAGTTCGAAAACATGGGCGCACAGATGGTGCGTGAAGTTGCCAGCAAGACCAATGACATGGCGGGCGACGGCACGACCACTGCAACGGTTCTGGCCCAGGCCATCGTTCGTGAAGGTGCCAAGGCTGTTGCCGCTGGCATGAACCCGATGGATCTGAAGCGCGGTATTGATCTGGCTGTGGATGCGGTTGTCAAAGACATCGCCAAGCGCGCCAAGAAAATCAAAACCAGCTCTGAAGTTGCACAGGTCGGCACGATCTCTGCCAATGGCGACAAAGAAGTTGGCGAAATGATCGCTGCAGCCATGGAAAAGGTCGGCAACGAAGGTGTTATCACCGTCGAAGAAGCCAAAGGCCTGACCACGGAACTGGAAGTTGTCGAAGGCATGCAGTTCGACCGCGGCTACCTGTCTCCTTACTTCGTGACCAATTCTGAAAAGATGGTTGTCGAACTGGAAAACCCAATGATCCTGCTGCACGAGAAGAAACTCTCGAACCTGCAGGCCATGTTGCCCGTTCTGGAACAGGTTGTACAAAGCAGCCGTCCGCTGTTGATCATTGCTGAAGACGTTGAAGGCGAAGCCCTGGCGACCTTGGTTGTGAACAAGCTGCGCGGGGGCCTGAAGGTCGCTGCAGTGAAGGCACCGGGCTTCGGTGACCGTCGTAAAGCCATGTTGGAAGACATCGCCATCCTGACCGGTGGTACGGTGATTTCCGAAGACACCGGCATCAAGCTGGAAAGCGTCACGCTTGCCATGCTGGGCCAGGCCAAGAACGTCACCATCAACAAAGACGAAACCACCATCGTCGATGGCGCCGGGAAGAAGAAAGAAATCGAAGGCCGTTGCTCGCAGATCCGCCAGCAGGTTGAGAACACCTCTTCTGACTATGACCGTGAAAAGCTGCAAGAGCGTCTGGCCAAACTGGCTGGCGGTGTTGCCGTGATCAGCGTCGGCGGTGCGTCCGAAGTTGAAGTGAAAGAAAAGAAAGACCGCGTTGACGACGCCATGCACGCAACCCGTGCCGCTGTCGAAGAAGGCGTTGTCCCAGGCGGTGGGTCGGCTCTGTTGTATGCCACCCACGCCCTGAAGAAGATGGAAGGTGCCAACCATGATCAAACCGTGGGCATCGACATCGTGCGTCGCGCCCTGACGGCTCCTTGCCGCCAGATCGTTGACAATGCCGGTGAAGATGGTGCTGTCATTGTCGGTAAGATGATGGAGTCGAAAGACCACAACTGGGGCTTTGATGCTCAAAACGGCGAATTCTGTGATCTGGTGAAAGCCGGTATCATCGACCCTGCCAAGGTTGTGCGTTCTGCGCTTCAGGATGCTGCCTCGGTTGCTGGCCTGCTGGTCACCACCGAAGCCATGATCGCTGATAAGCCTGAGCCTAAGGGCCAGGGCGGCGGCGGCATGCCCGACATGGGTGGCATGGGTGGCATGGGCGGCATGATGTAAGCATCACGCTGACCTAGCCTACGCCTAAGAAACTAAAGATTGAGGCCGTCGGATCCGTCCGGCGGCCTTTTTCTGTATCAGGCGTCTGGATTGAGTCTTTAATCCTTTGGCGCATCCCATTAGGTTGGCTCCATAACAGTTACAAATGAGGCCCTCTTTATGTCCCGCACATTGATGCTTGATCAGGTTCATGCGCTCAGTAAGGCAGCACTGATCGGGGCAGGGACATTAGAAGAGTCTGCGTCCATTGTGGCTGACAGCATCGTCGATGCGGAGGCCGAGGGCATCCGCGCCGTCGGATTGGCCTATCTGCCTTACTATTGTCAGCATGTCCGCGTTGGAAAGGTTTCAGGCCTTGCGGTGCCGAAGGTGAAGCAGACCGGCAAGGCCGCCCTGATGGCCGATGCGCGCAACGGGTTCTGCCATCCCGCCTATGTGGAGGGGGAGAAGAAATTCTACACCCTTGCCCGAAATTGCGGCATTGCCGGGTTTGGTATTCAGCATTCCTATGCCTCTGGCGTGATCGGTTGGTTCGTGGATCGCATTGCCAAGGCCGGACTGGTTGGATTCTGCTTCACCAATGCCTCGGCATCCATGGCGCCGGCCGGGGGAAATCGTCCGCTGTTTGGCACCAATCCCATTGCCTTTGGCGTGCCCCGTGACGGCAAGCCGCCCCTGGTAATCGATCAATCCTCTACAGCCACATCCCGTGTCAGTATCGCGGCCAAGATGGAAGCGGGGGAGCCGATACCGGAAGGGTGGGGCCTGGATGCGATGGGCAATCCCTGTACCGATGCCAAGACAGTTCTGGGCGAGGGGTCTATGGCCCCGTCTGGCGGCTATAAAGGGGGCGGATTGGCGTTATTGGTGGAAATCATGGCCGCTGGATTGACAGGGGCGAATTGGTCCTTTGAGGCATCGGATTTGGGCAATGATGCCGGTGGCCCGCCGGATATCGGACAATTCTTTATGGCGATTGATCCGACCGCTTTTGGAGGCGCGAATTTTTCCGCCCGGATCGAAACTCTGTTTCAGGCGATGCTGGATCAGGACGGGGTGCGCCTGCCGGGGGACCGGCGCCACGCGCATCGCCTGAAGGCGGCACGGGAAGGGGTCGTGGTTCCAGATAATCTATTTCAGACGTTGCGCGACTATGCCCGCGGAGAGGCCGCGTGACAGCGGCGGCGCGGGTTGATCCGGATAAGGTTCAATCGATCCTGCGGGATGTCGCGGAAAGAATCGTCCTGCCGCGCTTTGATGGGTTGGCAAAGCATGAAATCATCGAAAAGGCCCCCGGTGATCTGGTCACCGTCGCGGATATCGAGGCGGAACATGTCCTGACAGAGGCTTTGTCGGCCCTGTTGCCGGGATCCCGTGTTGTTGGGGAGGAGGCTTATTCCAAATCCAATGACATCCTGGATCGGTTTGATACGCCAGGCCCTGTCTGGCTGATTGATCCGATTGATGGTACGAAGAACTTCACCAAGGCGAGTGAAACCTTCTGCATGATGGTGGCCCTGGTGGAGAATAACCGCCCGGTTATGGGCTGGATCCATGACCCCATTCCCAATCGCACCGTCTTTGCAGCAGAGGGTGAGGGGGCCTGGCTGGACGGAACACGGCTGATAATACCAGACCCGCCAGCAGATTCAGCGAAAGTCGGTTTGATCAATACTTGGTATTTTGATGAACCCAAGCGCAGCGCGTTGCGTAGTGCGGCGCGGGCGCGGTTTGGCGAATTGGTGTCCCTATCCTGCGCCGGCCATGACTTTTTGGCCCAAACATTGGGGTCGCGCCATTTCAGCTTTTACCGACGGTTATGGCCCTGGGATCATGCGCCAGGAACCTTGTTGATCCGAGAGGCAGGCGGCCATGTCGCGCGCATCGACGATGCCCCCTATCAGGCCGGAACACGCGTCCACGGTCTGTTGAGCGCACCAAACAAAGAGGTTTGGACGTCAATCCGCGATTACCTGTTGCTGGATTTTTAATCCACCAGAAGAACCAGTGCCTCTTCCGAGAAGGCTTGAATGGCAGCCTCTATCTTTTCATCGATCTTACCATCGATTGGGCCCTGATAGTATCCGCGCTTCTGGAGGTATTCCTGATACATCTGAACGCGATCTGCACCGCCTAATTCCATGGACAGGCGATAGAATTTCATCGCCTGACCCTGATCGCCCAACAGGGTATGAACCGCAGCCGCCGTATCAGCATTATCGGCATTTTCGTCCAGTTTCAGCGACTTTTCGACATAGTCCAATGCCGCTTTCGGGTCGCGAAAGGATTTGTCTTCCGCAGCGACAAGCAACCATGCGATGGAATTGTAATAGTCCGATATCGGCTGGATCTGGACCGCAACATTCAGATTATCAAACGCCTGTTGATAGTCTTTGCGGTCCATATAAATCATGCCGCGGCGATGCCAGGCAACGGCCCGTGTCGGGTCCAGATTGATCGCCTGGGTATAATCCGCCAGCGCGGCATCGATGTTATCGGTCCGCTGATTTGCCATTCCCCGGAACATAAGGGCATCCGGATTTTCTTCGCCATGGTCGATAGCGAAACTGAAATCTGTGAGCGCCTCTGTCGGATTGCCCCCGAACAGATAGGCCAGGCCCCGTCTGGTATACAGCGAATACCGGTTAGGATCGATGTCGATGGCCTTTGTATAGGCGGCCTGCGCGGTATCGAACTGCTTCAGTTCTACATGCAGATTACCCAGCGTCACCAATGTGTTGATGTCCAGCGGGTCAATTTTCTGTGCCTGATCAAGGTCACGCAGGGCGGCGTCAATATTGCCCATCTGGGCATAGCTGGAGGCACGACCGGCATAAAGTGCCGCTACCTTTGGCGCGATTTGTAGGGCCAGGTCATAGTCCTGTATCGCCTTTTGATGCTCCCCCATATCGTCAAATGTGCGGGCGCGCCCATCCAGAAAGCCGATATTGTTGGGCGCCAGATCAAGTGCTTCGGTAAAGTCTCTCAGCGCCGCAGTATAATCAAAGAGGTCAAGAAAGGCCGATGCGCGATAGGCCAGGGCGGTTGCGCGCCCCTCAGTGGACAGGATTTCACTATCCAGCAATGTTGTGCATATGTCGCGTCGTTGACTGGGCGTATTGCCTGCCCCCAGACAGCCCCTCAGCAATTGGGTCATTTTCTGCGGGGTGTCGCCGTCCGGGCTGTTGTTTAGCATCTGACCATAGCCGATCGTCGGCAGAAGGCAGGAAAGAAACAGGGTGAAAGCAAGGGTTCGAATGCGTACCATCATGAACTGAGCCTTTTGGATCGTCTGTTGCTATAACGTAACGCAGTATGGCGGTGTTTCAATCTGTCATCCTTCCATTCCGGCCTGGATATTGCGAGAGTGTGGGCATGAAGACAGTATTCTTGACCGCCCTGATCCTCGTATTGTCTGGCATGTCTGCTGCGGCGCAGACAGTGCCGGATCATCCATTCACCAATGCCACGGGCGCAGGGCCTGAAACGACAACAGAGCGGGAACAGGATAATCTGCCCTATCCCCCTGCAAAACCTGAATTTCTGTTGCGTATGTCTAAAAAGGAATGCCAGACGGTCTTGCGCCGCGCCGTTGTGCCCAGTGCGGACTATGTTCCGGGGCTGGATATACGGGGCAATGCCGTTGCCGGGGCGACTCTTCCGGGGACCTTAACCGCACAGGATATCCTGCCGGAAGAGATCGCCTTCGAACTGGCGCTGAATCCGATGGTTTTCGCTGGAAATCCGACGCTGCAGACCCTGTTTGCCAATTCATCAACCAGTCTGGGGATGGTCCGATACAATCTTGCATCCGGGAAGCTGACCCTGAATGACAAAGCCCTGACACCTGATACCGAGGCAGAAATAATCGCCCTGTGCCAGCAGGCCGTTCAGCGATAGCGCATCCACTGACTGCGGCTTTACCTTCACGGCGCTAGGCCTTAGATTGCGCGCACTTAACAACCTTAGCCTTAAGGGTAGATTTCTGATGCGCTTGTCCCCTGCCGTCCGCTTGAGTGAGTATTTCATGCCCACCCTGCGGGAAACCCCCAGCGAGGCGGAAATCGTCTCCCACCGTCTGATGTTGCGTGCAGGCATGATCCGGCAGGAATCTGCTGGTATCTATTCCTGGCTGCCGACAGGCTATCGGGTGCTGCGCAAGATTGAACAGATTGTCCGTGATGAAATGGACCGTATTGGCTGTCATGAAGTCCTAATGCCAACGATCCAATCCGCAGACCTTTGGCGCAAATCCGGTCGGTATGAAGATTACGGCAAGGAGATGCTGCGCATTACCGATCGGCACGAGCGGGAAATGCTGTATGGCCCCACGAATGAGGAAATGATCACCGATATCGTTGCGGAACATATCAAGAGCTATAAAGACCTGCCCCGAATGATGTATCATATTCAATGGAAATTCCGCGATGAGGTCCGCCCGCGCTTTGGCGTGATGCGGGGTCGGGAATTCCTGATGAAGGATGCCTATTCCTTTGATATCTCCCAGGAAGCGGGCCGTATCTCCTATAACAAGCAATTCGTTGCCTATCTGCGCCTATATGCCCGCATGGGCTTGAAGGCCATACCGATGGCGGCCGATACGGGTCCCATTGGTGGTGATATGAGCCACGAATTTATCATTCTGGCCGAAACCGGCGAAAGTCAGGTCTGGTGCGATACGGATCTGCTGAAGCTGGACCTGCTGAACATGGATATCGATCACCGCAATGCCGACCAGATGAGCGAGGTCATCGGCAAGGTGACGTCTTTCTATGCGGCAACCGATGAGATGCATGATGAGGAAAAATATCAGGCAGAAGTTCCAGCCGATCGTCAAATGACGGCCCGCGGGATCGAGGTCGGCCATATCTTCTTCTTCGGCGACAAATATTCCGAGCCTATGAACGCCAAGGTTCAGACGGCGGATGGCGGCTTCGCAACGGTCCAGAGTGGATCTTATGGTGTGGGTGTCTCACGCCTGTTGGGGGCGATCATTGAGGCCTGTCACGACGATAACGGCATTATCTGGCCGGAAGAGGTTGCCCCGTTCCGCGTTGGCCTGATCAATCTGCGGGTGGGGGATGAGGCCTGTGATGCAGCCTGCGAAGACTTCTATGCCAAGCTTCAGGCCGCAGGGGTGGACGTCATGTATGACGACCGCGATACGCGCGCCGGTGTGAAATTCGCCGATATGGACCTGATTGGCCTGCCTTGGCAGGTGGTGATCGGACCAAAAGGCGTTGCAAATGGCATCGTCGAGCTTAAATCCAGAAAAACCGGGGAGAAAGAAGAGCTCTCTCCAGAAGCGGCCCTTGCTAAGTTGTCTGGGTCCAAATAAGGCTTTCCGCCGCTGTGAAAGGGCGCTTTGACGATGTTTACAGCTGTTGAGCGGTTGGTTGCCTTTCGCTATTTGCGGGCCAAACGGCAGGAGGGATTTATCTCTGTCGTTGCCTGGTTCTCTTTATTGGGAATCATGCTGGGCGTGGCGACCCTGATCATCGTCATGTCGGTGATGAATGGGTTCCGGGCTGAATTGCTGGGGCGCATTATCGGACTGAATGGGCATGTTACCATCGGGTCCGTTGAAAGACGGATTGAGGCCTATCAGGAGATCACCGACCAATTACTGGCCCGCCCGGACGTGCTGGCCGCAACCCCGATGATTGAAGGTCAGGTCATGGCAAGCGCCAAGAATGGCGCAGCAGGGGCTTTGGTTCGGGGCGTGCGGGCAGCAGATTTTGAAGCGCGCCCAATTCTGCGGGATTCCCTGATCGCCGGCAGCATGGATAACTTCACGCAACAGGACGGAATCCTGATCGGGGTTCGGATGGCCAGTCGCCTGGGGCTGACCTTGGGGGACTCGCTGACGCTGATTTCTCCCAATGGAACGGTAACAGCATTCGGCACCGTGCCCCGCATGAAGGCCTTTCCCATCGTCGGCATTTTTGAAGTTGGCATGTATGAATATGACAATACCTATGTCTATATGCCGTTAAAAACAGCGCAGGCCTTCTTTCGAACAGGCGATGCTGTTGGATCAATTGAGGTCATGTTGAAAGACCCTGATGCGGCCAAGGCAACAGCCTTTGACCTGCGGGGCAGTCTTCCCCCTGGATATACGGCCACAGATTGGCAGCGTGTTAATTCCAGCTTTTTCAATGCGCTACAGGTGGAACGTAATGTTATGGCGCTGATTCTGTCACTGATCGTTGTGGTGGCGGCCTTCAATGTCATATCGTCCCAGATCATGTTGGTTCAGGATAAATCCCGCGGCATCGCCGTATTGCGCACCATGGGGGCGACGCGGGGATCCATCCTGCGGATATTCTTCATGACCGGCAGCTCGGTTGGCGTCATTGGTACTGTTCTGGGGGCCACGCTGGGTATTTCCTTCGCGCTGAATATCGAGAGCATTCGACAGGCGATTCAAAGCCTGTCGGGCGCCAAGTTATTCGATGCGGAAATTTATTTCCTGTCTCAATTGCCGGCTAAAATTGATCCGACAGAGGTGATCGTCACCGTGACATTTGCCCTGGTAATCAGCCTTCTGGCCTCAATTTATCCGGCCTGGCGCGCGGCGCGATTGGATCCTGTAGAGGTGCTGCGCTATGAGTGACGAGACGACCGTATTGCGCATGGACGCGGTTGAGCGAACCTATAAGACAGCCGCCGGACCCCTGACAGTGTTGGATGGTGCGTCTTTGCATGTCAGCAAGGGGGAGTTGGTTGGGCTGGTTGCGCCCAGTGGGACCGGGAAATCCACCCTGTTGCATATGGCGGGTCTGTTGGAATTGCCTGACAAAGGCGATGTCCTGATCAATGGACGGGCCTGTGGCACGCTGGGGGACCTGGAACGCACGGCGATTCGGCGCAAGACCATTGGGTTTGTGTATCAGTTTCATCACCTGCTGCCGGAATTCTCTGCCCTGGAGAATGTGATCTTGCCGCAAATGGTGGCGGGGGAAACAAGACGGGCTGCCCGTGATCATGCAGCAGAATTGCTGGAAAGCGTTGGTTTGACGTCTCGCGCCACCCATCGGCCCGCCAAGTTGTCGGGTGGCGAGCAACAGCGGGTTGCCGTTGCGCGGGCCCTGGCGAATTCACCGGCTATCCTGTTGGCAGATGAACCGACCGGCAATCTGGACCCCAAAACTTCTGAGATCGTGTTTGATCTGTTGGTAAAGCTGGTGCGGGAGCGCGGGATGAGCGCCCTGATCGCGACCCATAACATCGCCCTGGCACAGCGTATGGACCGCGTGGTGACATTGGGGGCTGGCAAAATTCAGGGTTTTTCTGCCGAGTCCTGAAGGCGTTCAGGGGATCGGATGCCTTTCAAGATTCCATCACCGAAGCTCGAAGGCCAGCAGGATCAGGGACATGGCAATCAGCCAACTGCCTGCGATTCGAATGCCAATCACCGCGATGGGGTGCTGAAGCTTCGCGCTGAGTGCCATAATATTCAGGGCGATGATGTTCACCCCGATCCATATCCCAAAGCCCAGCAACAGGGTTTCGTTTGCCTTTAGGGCTTCCGGCTTTGAATCCAGGCCAACGCACAATCCGGCCAGCGCAAAAACACTGACATTCAATAAGCTGGGCAGGGGTCTGTTTACAGCCAGCAGGGTACCAGCGATCAGGGTCATAGCGGCCAGTGTCAGGCTGGTGATCTGGGTCAGATCTATCCAGATCGTTGCTGCATATCCGACGACCAGTCCTGCATTCAATGCGGCCAGCAAAGGCGGAATTTGGCGATCCTGACGACGGCCCATCCATAAACCGATCCCAATCAACAGCAACAGGTGTTGGGGAACGGCGACAGGATGCAGCAAACCGTTTGGGAAAAGGCCAACGCCGGAGATGCTGGTATGGGCATCTGCCGGTGTCGCAAGGCCCAATCCGCCCCCCACCAGGATAAGCAGGGGGAGAAAGAGACGCTGACCCGTCACGCGATGCCGGTCATAAAGGCGACGCCGACCAAAGAGATCGCAACGCCGAGACCGCGCACTGCGACGCGGCCCGATGGCATTTTAACCAGCATACCAAAGGCAATACCGACCAGGTGCAGCATGCCCGTTGAGAGGACGAATCCGATGGAATAGGTGATCGCATTCGCGGCATGGGGCAGTTCCGCACCATGGGCAAAGCCATGGAATATGGCGAATGCGCCGACCAGACAGGACGCAATCCAGATTGGGGGTCGGGCGGCCAGAGCCACCAACAGACCCAGCACGATGGCAGATCCCGCAATGCCGATTTCAACGCCGGGCAGGGGAAAGCCCAATACACCCAGCGCACCGCCAAATGCCATCACAACCGGGAAAATGATCGGTAAAAGATACAGGGCCGGACGCCCCAGAAAGGCCCCCCATAATCCAACGGCGACCATTGCAACCACATGATCCAGACCAAACAGCGGATGCGTTAGGCCGCTGACGAACCCACCCGCCATCCCGGCCCCTTCATGGGCAAAGGCAGTGCTGGAAATCATTGTTGTCGCGGCAAGAATACAAGCGGCAAGGGGGGCAATCCGGAGGACACGGGATGTCATAAAACTATCCTTTTAGGCAGTGGTATTTTTTTGGTTTGCTTGATTGATGTTAAACAGCCGATAAAGTATCGCTTCGGCCCAAGGATTGGAAGGTGTAAAGATGGGCAAGACCCCGGTGGCAAGCCGAAAGAAATCTGCATCAAAGAAGCCACCTGTAAAACCGGTGGCAAGCCCTGCTGCAACCGGACTATCGGATCAGGTGGGGGAAACGTTGCGGCAATTGCTGCGCCGTGCGGAACCGCTGGACCTGAAACGACACGCCGATTTTAAAGTTAAGGATGGTCGGGATTTCAGCTTTGCCAGCAAGCTGCATACCATCCCGCTCAGCGCTGTGGAGTTCATGCCAACTGCACGGCATTATCCGATTATATTTGCCGGTGAAAAAGATATTCATCCGGTCGCCCTCCTGGGATTGCGATCCGATGAAAATCTATTTGTCGAGGCAAACGGGCGCTGGAAAGAAGGCTGTTATGTTCCTGCGATTCTGCGGCGCGCGCCTTTTGTTCTGATGCAGGATACAAAGCATGGCAAAGATGGCGTCGGTCTGTGCCTGGATGTCGAATCTCCGCTGGTGTCGAAAACCGAAGGCACTCCGATTTTTGCCAATGGCAAGCCAACAGCAATGCTGGCCAAAATGGCGACCTTTGCGGCGTCTTATTCCAAGGAACAGGCGCGAACCCGTCAGTTTGTGAATGCCTGTATGGCCAATGATCTGTTGGTAGAACGCCGGATGGAGATCACATTGGCAAGCGGCCAGAGAATCATATTTTCCGGCTTTCGTGTCATTGATGAGGAACGCCTGCGCAAGCTGGATGATACAACGGCGCTGAAATGGTTCCGAACGGGATGGAGCGCCCTGGCGCTGGCGCATTTTCTGTCATTGGGAAATATGGGCCGTTTACATCATCGCTCTAACGCGCGTGTTACTCAAAAAGCCCCCTGAAGCACTTATTTTTCGTTCGTTTCCGATGGGACTTCTTCATCCTGGGTCAAATCTTCCAAAGAGGCCATTTGTTCGAATTTGTTCTTCTGATCCATGACCGATAAGAGGTTCTGTGCCAGGATTTGAAACAGCGCTTTCACAAAAGGATCGGTTTCTTTTAATTTTTCGTTCAGTCTTGTGCGCTGAATGGTAATCACGGTGCTGGCGGTTTCGGCGCGCGCACCTTCGGTTCTGGGGCGACTGGTCAGCAGGGCAAGTTCCCCCAGGACCTGACCTGGTCCGCGCTTTTCCGTGATATCGACAAAGCCGTCGCTGCCGCGTTTCAATATCTCGATGGATCCGGCCTGGATCATATACATGGCCGTGGCGTCATCGCCTTCGTGATACAGCATATCGCCAGCAGCAAATTCTTGGCGCAGAACCAGGTTCCCACTCATGGATCAGTTCCCTTTTTCGGCCCGCAATGCGGCCGCATGTTCTGCAGAGTTTGCGGCACGCGCCATGGCGGCGATATCGTCCGCGGGCAGCGGTGTTTTGCTGGCCGCCTGGCGCAGTAAACGGATTAACATCAGAATCAGCATTTTTAATCCAGGATCGGCATTGCCCAGCTTCTTTTTCAACAAATCCTCAGTGATGACGATGCAGACACATGACTCTTCAGCAATTGCAGACGCCATGCGTTTGGATTGATCGATCAGTGCCATTTCACCAAAAATGCCACTGGCTTCGACAAAGCCTAATGTGCCGCGCGCCCCCCCTGGCAGGGATTTCGTGATGCGCACACGACCGCTTTGCAGGACATAGGCCTGGTTGCCGTAATCGCCCTCATTAAAAATGACATCGCCTTTATAAAAGGTTCGTCTGTTCAGGACGCGTGAAGAGTCGGACAATAAATATCCCCCAGTGGCTTATTACGGAAAAATATCGCGAATATTACCTTCGCATGCTTTTGTTAACTATAATCGAATTCACGGCCAATGCGTAACACTGATTGACGGTTTTGCTGATATTCTATGATACTGCGCAGCGAATCGATATGTGTGAACATGAATGTGAGGGTTGTTAAAGTCACCTCCTTCCTGTAGGCGGAAAGGGGGCATTGATTACGGTTAAAAAAATATTCCACTTGGATGGAAGTATCGGGGCGTGGAAATCAATCGGTCTTAGAAAATGTCTAAAAACTATGATTTCAGAAATCTGCGCGTGCTTGTCGTTGATGACTGCAAGTTCATGCGTGGCATCTTAGAGCGGATGCTGGACGCGCTGGGCATTGGATATGTGCGCGTTGCTATCGATGGCATCAGCGCGTGGGATCTGTTGCAGACAGAGGATTTCGATCTGGTCATAACAGATTGGGAAATGGAACCAGAAGACGGCGCAACCTTTGTTCGTCGAATTCGCCTGGATCCGGAAAGCCCCGGGCGATACATTCCAGTAGTGATGCTGACGGGGTATACCGAAAAGGCAAAGGTGATGAATGCCCGCGATATTGGGATAACGGAGTTTCTGGCCAAACCGCTGGCGGCCCGATCGCTTCATGCACGGATCGTGAATATCATTGAGAATCCGCGCCCCTTTGTCAGAACCACGTCTTTCTTTGGTCCCTGTCGTCGGCGTTTGAATTTGCCCAGTTTTGAAGGGGCGGACCGTCGCGCCGCCCAGGACGATGCGCTTGAGATTTAACCGCCGTTACGGGTTTGAGGAGAGTTTGGTCAATGGGTAGGGAAAAACTTCCAGAGATACCGGCAAATGCCTCCAAATCGTGGCATGAGGTCGTAGAGCGCCCGAATGACCTGGCGAAAAAAGTGCCGCGGACTGGTGGCATTGAACCGGAAAAGGCATTTGAGGCCGCAGAAACCGTCGTCAAACAAATGACGAGTGATTACGTCGACAAGCTGGCTGAAGATATTGAGCAGATGAAGCGGTTGGCCGCGAAGTATCGAGAAGACAATTCGGACGCGACGCTGGATCAATTATTTCGATTGGTCCACAACATGCGTGGGCAGGGTGCCACCTTTGGATTCCCGCTGATCACCGAAATTGGCCGACATTTCTGTCGCTATGTGCGCGAACGCCCAAAGGGAAAAGCGGTAAAGCCGGCCTTGGTCGATCAGCATCTGAAGGCCTTGCTGGTGGTGTATAATCAGTCCATCAAAGGCAGCGGCGACGAAATTTCACAGGCCGTCGTTTATGCCCTGGCTGAAGTTGTTGATCGCGAATTGTCATAAATTTCGATCCATATGCGCCGTTGTGCTTTAAAGCCGTGACGCACTGTCATAGACTGTTGGCAGTCACACCAGAGCCAAGGGCTCACCATTTCCAGTTATAGATACATTTGAAGGGGGCTTTTATGTCCGGCAGCTTAAACAAAGTCATTTTAGTCGGAAATCTGGGCCAGGACCCCGATGTGCGCTCTATGCAGAATGGCGATAAGGTCGCCAACCTATCCATCGCAACGTCCGAAAACTGGAAGGATCAGTCTGGACAGCGGCAGGAGCGGACTGAATGGCATCGCGTCGTGATTTTCGGCAAGGTCGCTGAGATTGCAGAGCGCTATTTGAAAAAAGGCTCAAAGGTTCTGATCGAAGGCCAGTTGCAGACCCGCAAATGGGAAAAAGACGGCAAGACCAACTATACGACAGAAGTCGTGGTGCGCGGTTTCAACGGTAACATGACCATGCTGGACAGCCGCGATGGCAGTGGCAGCAGCGGGGGCGGTTCGCGCGGTGGTTCCGGTGGCGGATATGATGGCGGTTACGATGATCGCGGTGGCCCCAGTGGGGGCGGCAGTGGTGGAAGCGGACGCGACTATAGCGCCGATCTGGACGACGAAATCCCGTTCTAGGCTACAAATACGCCCTATCAGGTCAGCGGATCGGTCTCTCCCAACAGATACCGCACGACATCCTGTGCGTCGAAGGCAAGACAGATCAGCAAGGTTCCGATCAGGATATACAGAACCTGTCGATACGGTGTTTCGATTGGCGTTCCGCGACAGACCCGCAGGATCAGATAGATCACCAGGGGTATCCAGAAAATCAGGTGGGGCAGGCCCAACAACCGCACATATCCCATATGGTCATACATTTCTGGAACAATGATAAAGACCGGAATATGGGCGATAATCGTAAATAACCCGGCGCGTCGCGTGCTTCGTGATACCAGCAGGATTAGGGGGGCCAGGACCAGCACAAGCATCAGCCACAGCAGCCAGATTTTAACCCACATTGGTTGCAGCATGGCGGCATCAAAGAATGACATCAAATCCTCCTCCTGACGGGTTTCACTTAAATCTGGTCCATAACAAACACAAGGCAAGGCGGTCAAAAGCATAAAATGGCAGTGGGCTAAAAGGGGACCGCCCCTTTGATCCATTTTTCCAGGAAGCCGATGAACCACTCCTTCATGGGTGTGTGATAGACATCGGCCAATTGGCGTTGTGTAAACACATCCTGAGCGCCCGGAATCGTCGTCATGTCGATACTATGCTCCAGCCAATGCTCATGCTGTTCCATGCTGAGTTCCGGATGGAATTGGAAGCCAAAAGCATTTTCTGAATATCGAATGGCCTGGTTGGGAAAATATCCCGATGTTGCCAACAGCGTGGCGGAATCGGGCAGGGTGAATCCCAGAAAGTGCCAATGGGCGACCATCATGCGGTTTGGAAACACCGACAGGCCATCTGGGGTCGGGTCGAGGGTGTAGTAGCCGATTTCAGAAAGACCATCGGGGCTGGGATGCAATTCCGCCCCCAAAGCAACCGCCATGACTTGCGCACCGGAACATATGCCCAGAAACGGGCGTCCAGTCGCCAGATATTGGGAAACCCAGTCAACCTCTTGCGCCATAAAGGGATAACGCCGCGTTTCGGTTGCGGCATACTGGCCCCCATAGACGATGGCGCCAACGTGATGCTTCTCTATAGCGGGCAGGGAATCCCCTTTCGCCGGACAAACCCATTCCAGGTGATAGCCAAGGGCCCCCAGATGATCAGACGCCGTATCGGGCGAATTGGGGCGCTCGTGCGTGATCAAAACAATGGTTGGTTTGCTGGATGATTGCATATCCACACTGTAATCTGCTTATGGGAAATAAGGAAACAAAAGACATCATCCGCTAAGGGGTCTAAATCATGCCATTTTCCCTTATTTGGTTGTTCACCCGGTCACCAATATGCTAAATATATGACAGATCGCGACTCTCGCGGTCTGGTCATTGAAACACCCTTGTGACTGTTTCCGTGCCCTTTTATCCCTTCAGTAAAAAGCGACGATTTGACCCTTGTCTGACGAGAGCAACGCCCCTTCGAATTTCGATATTTCATCGGTCCTGATTGAGGACGAGATGCGCCGCAGCTACCTGGATTACGCGATGAGCGTGATCGTCAGCCGCGCGCTGCCGGATGTCCGCGACGGGCTGAAACCGGTGCATCGCCGCATTTTGTACACCATGAAGGAAAATGGTTACGATTCGACAAAAGCGTATCGTAAATCGGCGCGTATCGTCGGGGATGTCATGGGTAAATATCACCCCCATGGCGACAGCGCGATCTATGACGCCATGGTGCGCATGGCGCAAAGCTTCTCTCTGCGCGTGCCCCTGATTGACGGCCAGGGCAATTTTGGCTCCATGGATGGCGATGCTGCGGCGGCCATGCGATATACGGAGGCCCGCCTGTCCAAGGCCGCAGAGGTCATGCTGGACGATATCGACAAGGATACCGTCGACTTCCAGCCCAACTATGACGAATCAGAGTCTGAACCCCGCGTTCTTCCTGCTCGTTTTCCGGCCATTCTTGTCAATGGTGGGGGCGGGATCGCGGTTGGGATGGCGACAAACATCCCCCCCCATAACCTGGGGGAAGTGCTGAATGCCTGTGTCGCCTATGTCGATAATCCAGACATCACCATTGACGAATTGAATGAGATTATCCCTGGTCCCGACTTCCCAACAGGGGGAGAGATTTTGGGGCGGTCTGGGATTCGCGCAGCTTATAATACCGGACGCGGGTCTGTTGTGATTCGATCCAAGGTTACGACCGAGACTGTTTCGAAGGATAAAGAGGCACTTGTCGTTACCGAGATACCCTATCAAGTCAATAAATCTCGTATGATAGAGCGCATTGCTGAAGTTGTACGTGAGAAGATGGTTGAGGGTATCAGTGACCTGCGCGACGAATCGGATCGCGACGGTGTGCGCGTTGTAATCGAATTGAAGCGCGGCGTTGAGCCGGAAGTCGTCAAGGCGCAATTGTTCAAGCATACGCCCTTGCAGACCAGTTTCGGCATGAACATGCTGGCGATCCATGACGGTCAGCCAAAAACTCTGAATCTGAAGGACATTATCGGGGCCTTCATCTATTTCCGTGAAGATGTGATCAAGCGCCGCACGGCCTATGAGCTGAGCAAGGCGCGGGACCGGGCGCATATTCTGGCCGGTCTGATGATCGCGATCATGAGCATTGATGAAGTGATCGAACTGATCCGTCGTGCACCGGACCCTCAGACGGCCCGTGAGAATCTGATGGCGCAACCCTGGCCCGCCGGGGAGATTCTGCCCTATCTGAAATTGATCGATGATCCAGACGGCAAGATTGAGGGCGAAAGCGCTTGGCTGAGTGAACGTCAGGCACGCGCAATCCTGGACCTGCGCCTGCAACGCCTGACCGGTATGGAGCGGGAGAAGCTGGAGCAGGAAGCGCAGGAAATTCAACTGCGTATCACCGACTATCTGGAAATTCTGGCGTCGCGTCCCCGCCGTATGCAGGTCCTGTCGGATGAATTGATCGATATTCGCGACCGGTTTGCCGATCCGCGCCGCACGATCATCCTGGAAAATGAATTCGAACATGATATCGAAGACCTGATCCAGCGCGAAGACATGGTGATGACCGTCACCCATGGCGGCTATATCAAGCGCACGCCTTTGACGACCTATCGTGCGCAACGGCGCGGCGGTAAGGGACGCACCGGTATGGTGATGAAGGACGAGGATGTTGTTTCCAGCGTCTTTGTAACCTCGACCCATACGCCGGTCCTGTTCTTCTCGTCACGCGGCATGGTTTATAAGATGAAGGTCTATCGCCTGCCGGCCGGGTCGCCACAGTCCAGGGGCAAGGCGCTGGTCAATGTGCTGCCCCTGGAAAAGGACGAATGGATCACGACCGTGATGCCCTTGCCGGAGGAAGAGGAAAGCTGGGCCAATCTGGATGCCGTCTTTGCCACTGTTTCCGGCAATATTCGCCGCAACAAGTTGTCAGACTTCACCAATGTGAAGGCCAACGGCAAGATTGCGATGAAACTGGACGAGGGGGACCGTCTGATTTCCGTCAGCGTCTGTTCTGACGATCAGGACATCATGCTGTCCACGAAGCTGGGCAAGAGCCTGCGGTGCCAGGTTGAGGCTGTGCGGGTCTTTGCCGGTCGATCTTCCACCGGGGTGCGCGGCATTCGATTGGCCGAGGGTGATTCGGTGATCGGGATGTCCATTCTGCGCCACAGCGATGATACGCCAGAGCAACGCGATGATTATCTGCGTGCCCAGGCGGCGGCCAAACGCCTGCAATATGGTGAATATTCTCAGGAAGAAGACCGTAAGCGGGATGAAGAACGCGCTGCGATGTTACAACAACCGCATTTCGCCGATATGGCGGAACGGGAAGAATTTGTTCTGACCGTATCGGATCAGGGCATGGGCCAACTAGCCTCAACCTATGACTATCGCGTCACCAATCGTGGCGGCCAGGGGATCAACAATATGGACCTGCGGGGCGCGAATGTGGCGGCCTGCTTCCTGTTTGACACATCACTGGACGAATTGATGATGGTCAGCGACGCGGGACAAATCATCCGCATCCATGGCAACGGCATTTCCGCACGCCGACGGGGCGGCAAGGGTGTCATCGTGTTTGATGTCGGTGATACGCAAAAGGTCGTGTCCGTTGCCCGCCTGCGCGATGAAGAAGGGGGCGACGAGCCGCCTTTGGATGGGGAAGAAGGGGCAGCCCCGCCAGTTCAGCAAGACATGCCAGAGGCGGATGGCGATAGCCCAATCGAAGAGGGCGATGAAGCAGCCTCTTCCGATCCGGATGAAAGCAGTCTATAAGACGCCGCAACGAGAAGACTGATTTGGCTTAACGACTTCCGGGGAGGGTCCGGCATTATGGGCACTGTTGAACGCATTGGGATTTATCCGGGTACTTTTGACCCCATAACCAATGGGCATTTGGATATTATCCGCCGTGCGGCCACACATATGGTCGATAAGCTGATCGTCTCTGTTGCGATCAATGCGGGGAAGGGGCCGTTGTTCAGCCTGGAAGAGCGGACCCAGATGGTGCGTGAAGAGGTTCAAAGCCTGCCGGAAGACCTGCAAACCCGCATCGAAGTTGCCCCATTTGAGGGCCTGCTGATGCATCATGCGGTCAATGTCGGGGCAGAGCTGATCGTGCGGGGACTGCGCGCGGTTTCTGATTTCGAATATGAATTCCAGATGACCGGTATGAATGCCCGCCTGAACCGGCATGTCGAAACCGTCTTCCTGATGGCCTCAGAACGCCATCAATTCATCTCCAGTCGCTTTGTCAAAGAGATCCACGAACTGGGCGGCGATGTCGAAGACTTCGTCAGCCCCCGCGTCCTGGACCGGCTGAAAGTGAAGTTTGGGTGATTTGAATAGGAAATCTACTGATTTAATCGTTTAACGACCAACAAAAAGAACAAAACGGCAATTTTTAAGGCTAAACTGCTATCTCCAAGGAATTGTTACCATCAACCCGAGCAAGCGATATGTTTTAAGTTGCCTTGGTAGATCGGTTCACTTTGACGTTAGAGACTTGAGGAAGTTGGGAAAAGGCCTATGGCACGTTATACAAGTCTATGGTCGATCATTATTGAAGTGTCAGGTTTATGCGATGAAGAAAAAGTTGAGCTTCGTCATATTATTGCTGATCAAATCGTGCAGGATGAATATTTAGTATTAGGTACTCTTTTCCGTGCTATGGACCCATCGGAGTATGTGCTCTTTGTGGGGGATGGTGATCGGCTACTAATAACCCCATGGGGATTTCAATGCAGTTCCTTCATAAAATATAATAAATATGATGGCGAACGGCTTCCCTACGTTAACGAATTAATGCCAGATCGATTTGCGATTAGCGATAGCGGGCTACGAAGTTTTTTCTGCATGCTAGAACTTTCAATATTTAAACTACTTAAATTGCATGAGGTTTCTGCAGTGATGGGCAAGGATTTTCATAAGCTAACTCTAGGAAAATTAAGTCTCGAGCTGCGAAAGTCTGGTCTCTTGAGTGAAATAGCCATTGATGTGCTTGATAATATTATTGAAACACGCAACGAGTTTAGTCATGCCATGAAGGATGTAAGGGAAGTTAGATACTGCGACCGACCTTTGGCGGTTAGCCATTCAAGCAAATACATACCTTGGGACGACAAAGATAGCACCGTGCAACACTTTTTCATTGATGATGCTTTTCTCGTTACTGAAAAAATCATAGACGCTTACAAGATGAAACAACATAAGGTCGTTAACGGTGAAATCCTCCTGGAATTTATGCGTGGAAACCTTGGGCTCCCCATAATTCAAGGGCAATTAATTAAGTACTTTCGTGACTGTGCACTTGAAGATAAGCACTGGAGTGATCGCCAAAAGTCGGTGGAGGAAACTCAGAAAAAGTTTCTCTCATCAAGTATATCAGAACCGACTTGGGATATTTAAAAGTGAGATAAGTTAATTACTAATTAGCCAGCTGAAACCCAAGGTCTAGTGGCTCAGACCGTTCCGCTTTCTGCGAGACGGGCAGGCCACAGGCACTTTGGGCGGCTGCGCCTTTGGCTTCAATTACTATTGCGTCACCTTCTCCTAGAGCGACATATTGGGCTTGTGTCCCGATCCAAAACGACAGAGAGACATAGGCAACCCAGCCCTTTGATTTGAGAGTGTTATCCCCCCAAGTCCCCTCGCCAAGCCGGGTTAGGGACAGGATTACTTCTTCGTTGCTAGGCAATTCCGCCAAGCCTGGGCAAGCGTCAAAGATCACCGTCTCGGCACGGCGGATTACTTCTACGTCTTGCAAGCTATAATTGCGACCAGTGGCTATAGGGACCTCACTGGCCGCGACCGCGGTTCCAGCCATCATAAAGGCGACAAAGGCCAATCCCCAGACTTGGAACACTGTAAGCAATATGTAACGCATATTTACCTCAGTGGATTGATTAGTGGCACAACTTGAACGTTGTCCCCGTACCATCGCATTTTTATATCCGGAAAGTTCAAAGTTTTTTAGTTTGAACACCGTAAACTGCCCCAGCCACGTCTAAAAGCAAGCCCAAAAAAGTCCAAAATCTCGCGCGCCGCCACAAACAGGCACAACTGGCCGTTTATGGACAGTGCAACTGATTAAAAAATTAGGAAAAAATGGTGGGCACTATAGGATTCGAACCTATGACCTAACGATTAAAAATCGTGTGCTCTACCAACTGAGCTAAGTGCCCGGAGAGGGACGGGACCCTGTGTTTTTGCAAACCAACGGGGTGTTCCCTCGAACCGGGGCGGAACATAGGCAAGTGTTTCGGAATGGTCAATCATTTGCAGCCCTGAAAAGACAGCAAAAATGCATTTTATCCAAAAAAGAGGATGCGACCATATACCATCTCGGACAAGAGCAGTGCCAAAAGGCTGATTGGCACCCCTAAAATCAAGGTTTTCAGCGTTACCATGCTCCATTCCTCCACCGCGTTCTGCGTAAAGTTACGTCAACACAGCACAGCATGCAGTGATACGGGTCACAAAATCGGGCAGGTTCTGGGTGATTTCAGGGCAGGGGCCGGGATTGGCCTGGAAGCAGGGTGTCAATCGCCGCGGAATTGCTCGACCATATCGCGCAGGCGGTTGGTATCGGTCAGAATCAGGACGGAACCTGTACGTTTTACCAGCCCTTTGCGGGACAGGTCGCTGAGCACGCGGGCCACGGTTTCACGGGTGGTGGATACCCGGCTGGCCATTTCCGAATGAATGGGGATGGGTTCGATTCGCCCGGTGCCATCCGGCTGTAAGGTAGGTTTGGCCAATCGCAGCAGTTCGGCATAGATCCGGTTGTTGGCGCCTAACGTGCTGAGATCCATGATGCGCTCAACAGATACCCGAACCATTTGGGTCAGCCGCCGCATCAAACATAGTGCAACGGTAGGGTGTTCTTCCATCACAGAGCGAAAAATCTGAGGATGCATCATAGCGACCGTTGTATCGGTAATCGCAACGACGGTCGCAGAGCGCGGTTCGCCATCAATAGCGGCAAGTTCGCCAAAGATCGATCCCGGTTTTAAATCGTCAAAGGCGATTTCGCGTCCAGAGACGGAATAATTCACAACACGGGCAACGCCACTGGTAATGAAAAACACATCCTGTGTGTCATCCTGGAAATCAATCATTTGTTCCTGGGGTTTAAAGTCACGCCAGCGGCAGCGCGCTTCAATGCGTTTAAGGGCATCTGCCGGTAAATCTTTGAAAAGAAATATTGATGCGAGACTTCTCGCTGTCTCTGCAAGCATCTGGCCCCCCGAAACAATCCATATTCATTAAAATATTACCCCAACCCTGTCAGCAAGGCGATAGGATTGTCGCCAATCTACTCTTTAGCAGCTAGTTTGCTATAGAAATTATTTCTAAAATGAAAGACGTGGCACAGGGAATGGAGCAATCGGCACCGGGCTCAAAGACGAAATCATCGACCCTCTGGGTCGTGGTATTAGCCGTGAGCATCATCTTTGGCGGCATTGCATTCAGCTTTTATGCTGCCGATCAAGTGGATGAATGGGAAGGGGCGGCCTGGAAAGCGCGGGCACAGGACGATACCCGCAGATTGACGGAATTCGGGTCATTGGCTGTAAGTCAGGCACGGAGAACTCTGGTGGCTATCGCGGCCCGGTTGAATTCTGACTCGATGAATCCGATAAATCCGTTGAGGGACGGCGCGGTCGTTCAACCTGACACGATCACGTTTGAATTTATGGTTTTTGCAAAAAGTGCTGATGATCCCAACTCATCCACCCCTCGTATTGAGTCTGTTTCCGCCTATTTTCTGCCAACCTCACAAGCAGAAATGGATTACGCACAGTTCATCGCCAGTGACACTTTCAAAAAATTGACGATGGATACCTATCTATCCGAATCGCTGGGGAACGTGCCAGAAGTCCTGGTCGGCGGAACCTTTTCCCCTGATGGCACAAAACGCTTTACGTCATTGGGTGTCCGCGTCCAGTCGCAGCGGGATCAGGGGGTCTTGATAGCGATCTTTGATCTTGTTGGCTTCTTTAAGTCCTATATGGCGACGATCGCCCCGGATGGACTGGTCCTGAGGTTGAGTGAAATCACCGCGGCCGGCGAACAACATGCTGTAATCGGCGGTGATAACCCTTTACCCGATACAGTCGAAACATTCGTTTTCCCGATATCCTTAGGTGATACAGAATGGCGCTATAGTTGGGATGTGCTCAGCAACTATGAAGGCGGAAGGGACCGTTCGACCGGTACGTTGGTGCGCTATGGTGGCGTGGGGCTATTTACCATGTTCGGCCTGCTTCTGGCTGTGCTGCTGCAGGTTAATCATCGTATTTCCAATGCCGTGCGCCGCCGAACCGAAGAACTGGCGCGGGCGCGCGATCAGGCGGAGGTTGCAAACCGTGCGAAATCAGAATTTTTGGCGAATATGAGCCATGAATTGCGCACCCCTCTCAATTCTGTGATCGGGTTCGCTGAATTACTCGAATCTCAGGTATTAGGTCAGGAAAGCTGGCAGCGTTATCGTGACTACGCTACGGATATCCGACAAAGCGGCCGTCATCTGCTGTCCCTGATTAACGATATTCTGGATTTATCCAAAGCAGAGGCCGGACATCTGGCGCTGGACGATGCCTATATCTCACCGGAAGTGTTGATCGATGCAGCGGTTCGATTGGTTCATGAGCGCGCCCGCAATTCCGGCCTGGAATTGACCGCATCTGTTGAGGATCCCACGCTGTTGCTGCTGTGTGATGAGCGTCGGGCGAAACAGATCCTGCTGAATCTGCTCTCTAATGCGATCAAATTTACCCCCCGTGGCGGGTCCATCACTGTTCGTGCACAGCCCTGCCCGGATGGGGGAATGGAATTGCAGGTAATTGATACCGGCATTGGCATGAAGCCGGAGGAAATCCCGTTAGCTCTGACGAAGTTTCAACAGTTGGAGTCAAAACCAAGAGGGGATTTCGCCGGCACGGGCCTTGGTCTGCCCCTGGTTGAAAATCTGGCCAGACTTCATGATGCAAGCCTGAACATTCAATCAAAACCGGGGAAGGGAACAACGGTCATTGTGAAATTCGGTCCAGACCGCGTCGCCAAGGCAGACGACATTTTCGGGCAAGCCCCCGTATAAACAGGCCCCCGTATAAACAAGCCCCCGTGTAAACAAGCCCCCGTGTGAAGCTATGCACCTCGTATCAAATTCTGATCATTGAATCCTGATGTCTATTGCGTATAGTGAGATACGTATATTTTGCGGTGCAGCATCACTCTCTTAAAGTTATCTGTAAGGAAATAATTTATGGAGTCCGAAGGCTCTAACATGCCAGAACCAGAAAAGACGCCCGCGCCATCGGAACAGACGTCCAAGCTGGGCATATTCGCCCGACTGCGTGCGTATTTCTTTGCGGGCGTATTGGTCACGGCACCCATCGCTATCACCATTGCTTTAGCGGTATGGATTATCGGCTATATCGATGATCAGATCGTGCCGTTGATCCCCCAGCGCTATAATCCAGATACATATTTCCAGCAGTATTTGGGCGTGGATTTCGGGCTGCCCGGATTGGGGGTTCTTGTCCTGATTTTGGCGATCACCCTCATCGGGGCGTTTACGGCAGGGCTGGTCGGTCGCTGGATCGTCCGATTTGGCGAAAAGCTGTTGGACCGGATGCCGATCATCCGCAGCCTGTACAAGCTGACCAAGCAGATCTTTCAAACCGTTTTACAGAACCAATCCAATGCTTTCCGGCAGGCGGTTCTGGTAGAATATCCACGACCGGGTTTGTGGGCGATTGCTTTTGTCACAGCCGAGACCCAAGGTGAATTACACGAGTTGTTACAACGTGATACAGTCAATGTCTTCCTGCCCACGACGCCGAATCCGACCTCCGGGTTTTTGCTTTTCGTGCCCAAGGAAGACATTAAAATACTCAATATGCCGGTAGAAGATGCCGTCAAACTGGTGATTTCTGCAGGTATTGTTCATCCTGGGGATGATCTGGCCGGAATTGACCTTAAATAGCTTAAGCGAGGCAAAGGTCCTATAATCCGCGCAGGCTAAAGTGCTGTTCTTTTCACTATGCTGGTTTGACAGGCTCTCTCGCTTTACTGTCGGCGCAAAACAAGAATTGCATAGTGGACAAAAGGAGACGACCGCATGGATCAATCATACATATCGTCAAGCGCTGAAGCTGATATCGAAACCCTGGAAGCGTTAGAGGAAAAGGTGCGATGGCTCGCATCCTGGACCATTCACAACGCCAATCATTTGCGGGAAAGCCGCGATGGTTTGAAAGTTGGGGGACACCAGGCTTCCTGTGCGTCGCTGTCTGCGATTATGACCGCGCTGTATTTTCATGTCCTGCGGTCAGATGATCGTGTCGCGGTTAAACCCCATGCCAGCCCTGTTTTCCACGCCATTCAGTATCTTCTGGGTCATCAGACTCGCGAAAAGCTGGAATCCTTCCGTGCCTATGGTGGGGCTCAGTCTTATCCGTCCCGTACAAAAGACAATGATACCGTTGATTTCTCGACTGGATCTGTCGGGCTGGGGGCGGCGGTCACCAATTTTGCAGCCCTGACCCAAGATTACCTCAGGCTTAAGGACATTATTCCATCCAGCAAGCCGCCCGGGCGCATGATCGCCCTGGTGGGCGATGCGGAATTAGACGAAGGCAATGTCTATGAAGCCCTGATGGATACATGGAAACATGATATCCGAAATGTCTGGTGGGTGATTGATTATAACCGTCAAAGCCTGGATGGGGTGGTAAACGAACAGCTGTTCCGGATTATCGGGCGGTTCTTCCGCGCTGTTGGTTGGAACGTCATCACGCTGAAATATGGCTCTAAACAAATGGCCGCTTTCGCAAAGCCAGGCGGGCAGGCCTTGAAGCGGTGGATCAATACATGTCCCAATGATGTCTATTCCGCCCTGGCATTTCAGGGCGCGGCCGCCTGGCGCGCCCAAATCAAGGGGGACATGCCCCATGATCAGGACTTGCACAGCCTGATCGACAGCTATGACGATGCGGGGCTAAATGCCCTGATGACCAATCTGGGCGGCCACGATATTCCGGCCCTGCTGCATACTTTTTCCACGGTTCCCGATGATCGCCCGACATGCTTTATCGCCTATACGATCAAAGGATGGGGCCTGCCCTTGATGGGGCATAAGGATAATCATGCCGGCCTGATGAACCCGCAACAAATGGCGGCATTCCAGAAACAACTAGGCGTCCCGGAAGGCCAGGAGTGGGAGCCATTCTCCGGCATGAAAGTACCGGCGGATCGTGTTCAATCCTTCCTGAACCGATTGCCTCAGAAGCAGCATCGTCTGCATGAGGCCAATAAGATTTCCATCCCCGATACTCTGACCTATGGCGCCACCGCCAAATCGTCGACGCAGGAAGTCTTTGGAAAGCTGTTGAATGAAATTGCCAAGGCGGGCGGACCGCTGGCAGATCGTATCGTCACCACCTCTCCGGATGTGTCGGTTTCGACCAATTTGGGTCCCTGGATCAATCAACGCGGTCTGTTTGCGCGCGAAAGCCGGCCCGACGAATTCCGGGAGCGAAATTTGCCATCCGCGCAAAAGTGGATACGCTCCCCCCAGGGCCAGCATATTGAACTGGGTATCGCGGAAAATGACCTGTTTTTGAACCTGGCGGCTTTAGGCCTGTCGGAAAGCCTGTTCGGGGCGCGGCTGTTTCCCATTGGAACATTGTATGACCCCTTCATTGCGCGCGGGCTGGATGCGCTAAACTATGCCTGTTATCAGGACAGCCGCTTCATTGTGGTCGCCACCCCGTCCGGGATCACATTGGCCCCGGAAGGTGGTGCGCATCAATCCATATCAACCCCGATGATCGGGATGGGGCAGCCGGGCTTAACATCTTACGAGCCCGCCTATGGGGATGAACTTGCCGTTATTCTACGCCATGCCTTCGTGCATTTGCAGGATGAAGAGAAGGGGGGCTCCCTCTATCTCAGGCTTTCAACCCGCCCGATTGAGCAGCCTGATCGCAAAATGACCCCGGATCTGGCACGTCAGATCATCAAAGGGGGCTATTGGGTCGTGCCGCCTAAGAAGGGGGCAAAGATGGCAATTGTCTATATGGGTGCCGTCGCCCCCCAAGCCTTGGAAGCGTTCGAGGCGCTGCGTGAAGATAACCCAGATGCCGGACTGATGGCGATCACCTCAGCCGATAAGCTGTATTCTGATTGGCAAACAATTGAACGTGCCCGCTTGGCCGGAACTGATTCGGGTGAAATGGCCCATGTGGAAGACCTGTTTGCCCCCCTGGCATCGGATGCCCGGTTTACATCCGTGATTGATGGCCATCCCGCGGCTGTTGCCTGGATGGGGGCCGTTCGTGGTCACTCCGTTGCCCCTCTGGGGGTGGAAAGCTTTGGCCAAACGGGCGATCTGATCGATCTGTATCGCCATTATGGCATAGATGCGGACCACATCCGCCGCGCCGCAGAACGCAAGCCCAAAAGCTGAGGCGCGCGGGGAATTTAGGGGATAATGACACCGGCCATCCAGGCGGCACGCACCAGTCGCGCTTGCGGCCCTGGATCCCGGATCAAGTCCGGGATGACGAAGTATTAGCCAAATGCATCCTCACCCTGAGGAGCGCAGCGTCTCGAAGGGTGTGCTTGCTGAAAGCACTACACTTACAGCCCCTCCTTCGAGACGGCGCTATCGCGCCTCCTCAGGATGAGAGTGGTGCCGAAGGTCAGAAGCGACGTGTCATCCCCTCAGCGCTCTTTGCGCCTCCTTCGCGCCCTTCGCGGTTAATCTTCTCGTCCCTCCCGCGCAGGTGGGAGTCCAGGGCGGCATGCACCAGTCGCGCTTGCGGCCCTGGATCCCGGATCAAGTCCGGGATGACGCAGTATTAGTCAAATGCATCCTCACCCTGAGGAGCGCAGCGTCTCGAAGGGTGTGCCTGCTGACAGCACTACACTTACAGCCCCTCCTTCGAGACGGCGCTATCGCGCCTCCTCAGGATGAGAGTGGTGCCGAAGGTCAGAAGCGACGTGTCATC
>NZSA01000095.1 GCA_002696645.1 Rhodospirillales bacterium
GTGTCTTCAAACTGCTCCATGAGGTCCTCCGCAAATGGAAAACCTCCTTAGAATCCTGTTCGCCGCCTATGGCAAATCTGCCATATGCGATTCCCCTGCGGTTAGGGGGAGGTTTAGTGCGTGATATTTTACGACCCCTGCACTGGTGCATTGGGGAAGAATAACTGGGTGCCGTTCAGCTTGTAATCAGCGATCACAGCCTGGCCTTCTTTGGAGATGACCCAATCAACGAATGCCTGCGCATCGTCGATTTTGACATGCGGGAATTTCTCCGGGCTGACGGCGATGATGCCGTATTGGTTGAAAAGGTTTTTATCCCCTTCAAACAATATCTCGAAACCGTCTTTGTTCTTATAGGCCAGCCAGGTGGCGCGGTCGGTCAGGGCATAAGCCCCCATGCCGTGGGCCGTGTTCAGGGTGGCACCCATGCCAGATCCGGTTTCCCGATACCATTCCCCTGCCGGTTTAATGCTGGCCAGTTTCCAAAGGGACTTTTCCCGCTTGTCGGTGCCGCTGTCATCGCCGCGGGACGCGAAAGGCGTCTTGCTGTCTGCAATCTTCATTAAGGCGGCTGTTACGCCATCACTGCCCTTGATATCGGCAGGATCTTCAGAAGGACCGACAATAACAAAGTCATTATACATCACGTCGAAGCGTTTGATCCCGAAACCATCGGCGACAAAGGCTTCTTCGGATGGCTTATGGTGTACGAACAGCACATCGGCATCACCGTTGCGGGCTAATTTGATTGCTTGTCCGGTCCCAACGGCGACGACCCGCACTTCAATACCTGTCTCCTTCGTGAATACCGGCAGCATGAATTCAAACAGGCCGGAATTCTGAGTCGACGTTGTAGATGCCACCGTGATGAACCGATCATCCGCTTGCCCCGGTAGACTGTGTGACAGCGAAAGTGCCAATAGGGCGACAAGCCCCAGGCTGAAGGCCTTAATCCTGGTTACCATGTTAGGTCTCCTTTTAAGAAGGCTGTGAGTTCCCGGCTCTTTGGATTATCGAACAGGGATGGGAACGGGCCGGCCTCTATTGGCTTGCCCGCGTGAAGAAACAGGGCCCGATCCGCCAGTCGGCGCACCTGACCCAATTCGTGGCTGGAAACAATGACGGCGATGCCATCGGCTGAGGCTTCCGCGATCATATGTTCAACACCAATCGCGGCTGTGGGGTCCAGCCCGGCCGTTGGTTCGTCCAGCAACAGCACGCGGGGTGCCTGTGCCAGGGCCTGTGCCAACGCCAATCGTCTTTTCTGTCCGCCAGAGAGATGGCGTGCCGGGCGGTTTGCGCAGTCCTCCAAACGCGCCTTGGCTAGGATCTGGGTGATCTGCTTGGCGCGCTGTTGCTTTGAAATTCCACGACGTTTGAGTACAAAATCAATATTGGCCGCCGCTGTCCTGCGCAACAGGACAGGGGATTGCAATAGAATGGCCCTGGGCGGGATTGTGTCCGTCGGCCAGCGTATTGTGCCTGCATCTGGTTTGATTAATCCGTGTAACAGGCGCAGCAGCGTCGTCTTTCCGGCTCCATTGGGGCCGATCAGGGCGGTGACGCCACCCGATATCGGGACGGACCATTCAGGCAGGTTCAGGATATCCCGACCGGCACGGCGAACTATGACATTCTGCAATTGCAGCGTTGCGTCCCCAACGGCATCCGCCCCTGGTGACAGTGCGGAGGGCATCAGGCTGGCTGTGGCGTCATCCCGGGGCATCATACTTCCCCCCGTGCTGGCTTTTCACCAGCCGTCTTTCGTCCGAATTCCCGCGCCGCAGCGGCGACCATGTTAACTGCCAAGGCCAGGAGAATCAGAATGACACCGAGCGCCAAAGCCAGAGCAAGATCGCCCTTACTGGTTTCCAGGGCGATTGCGGTTGTCATGACGCGGGTGACATTTGCAATATTGCCGCCCACGATCATGACCGCGCCGACTTCTGCCACGGCCCTTCCAAACCCGGCTAGAACGGCAGTCGCCAGACTGAATCGCGCTTCCCATAACAGGGTTAGTGCGCGCTCAGATCCAGTCAATCCCAGGGCGCGCAACTGTTCTGCATATTCTGAATTGAAATCTTCTAGACTGCGCAGCGCAACGGCGGCGACAATCGGGGTGATCAGAATTGTTTGGGCGATTACCATGGCGGTCGGTGTGAATAACAAGCCCAATTCGCCAAGCGGACCTGCTCTGGACAACGCCAAATATACGAATAGACCAACGACGACCGGCGGCAATCCCAAAAGGGCATTCAGGATCGTCGTGATGACATCCCTGCCGGGAAAACGCGCAACTGCCAACAGGGCAGCCAATGGTAAACCCAGACAGGTCGCAATCAGTGTCGCCAGCAAGCTAACTTTTAGCGACAACGCCACAATACCATACAGCTGATAGTCGCCGCTCAACACCAGATTGATGGCTAAGAAAATTGCTGACTCGTTCGCACCCATCCTNCTATCCTGCTTTCTAATGTCTTAATATGTTTTTTTTACATAATTCAGTAATATCAAGAATACTCACAGTATTGAATCTTTCACGCTTGGGCGCAAGAATGGTCTTACCAATAAAACCCTCCGGCTGTGGTCGTTTAAAAAGATCAGGGCGTTAACAAAGAAGAGGGCTCAGGGAAGAAAGGCTTTCAAGCGGGATGCCAGAGGCCCCTTCTAGCAGTTTTTACGACTCGCCGGATGATTCCTTCGCCGCGCGGGAAATCGAAATGCCGATGGGCATTGTCGTGGAAAAGCGACCTGCCGTTAGTCGGTGGATTACGCATGTCTGGAAGCCCGTCGCTGTTTTGCCGGGCGCACATCCCTTATCGGAATGGAAACTGTTGATCGACGATGGGTCGGTTCAGACATACCATATCGCAACGCTGCCCCTGACCCTTCATCGCAAAGAGACAGAGGCGTATCTGGTCAATCTGGCCAATGAAACGCCGGCGATTTACGTCGTTTTGCGGGATGCGGATGTCGATGATGATCCCGATGGACCTGAGATTTATGCCGTTGCCGCCACCGCATCCCCCTATGCCGCGCAAGATTTTACCGACAGTGCGGAGGATACGGTCGAGGCCGTGCCAATGCCCGATGGTTTGATCGCCTGGACCCAGGAATTCATTGATCGCCACCACACCGATACGCCGTTCAAAAAGCGGAAACGCACATCGAATGTGATGGAAGAAGCCCGCTTTGGCAAAGAACTGCATCCGATTGAACAACGATTTTACGACAAGGCGAAACCGAACTAACGCTGAGATTACAAGGCCGCTCGAAAGGAGATTAATCGCCGTGCCCAATGACCGCTTCCTGAACCGATGGTCCCGCATGAAGGCCAAAGCCCGCCCACAGCGTGGCATTGGGGGCTCAGCGGCGGCTGTTGCGTCATATCCCGAGGAGGGGGATTTTCTGGAAGACACAGCGTTACGCGAAGAGGATGATATTCAGGAGTTGGCACCTGTTGTCCAGGACGCGGCCCCGGTCGAATTTGAGCCTGAGTTAAGTGAGGAGGAGTTGGTCGAAAAGGCAAATGAGCTTGGTCTTCCGTCGCTGGACAGTCTGGGGCCTGGATCTGATTTCAAGGCCTTTATGGCCAGCACGGTGCCAGCCCAATTGCGCAACCTTGCGCTTCAGAAACTATGGCGCAGCAATCCGGTTCTGGCGAATCTGGATGGTCTAATCGATTATGGCGATGATTTTACCGATGCCGGGACAGTGGTTGTCAATATGCAGACCGCTTATCAGGTCGGACGCGGCTACAAACGTGATCCCGTACCAGATACGTTGGACGAAGAAGACTTGGATGGAATGGATCAGGATCAGATTGCGTCGGATGAGGAAGCGCAAGATCCTGAGACAGAAGATGATCATGCAGCACGTGAAGGGGAAGACAGCGAAGCCATCCAGAAGGAAGACAGCGCGAACGATCAGGACTCCCTGGATGAAGCGGTGCAGATGGCAGAGGAGACCCCACAGAAAGTGGGGCACGGCTAATATGGATACAGCCTCTTTAAACACTCTTCGGTTTGGAAAGAATGACGTATGACAGGCGCTCAACAGACTTATAATCCACCCGCACCGGATCAGGTCGCGTCTGCGGAGGAATTGGCGCGCCAGTCGCTATATGCCTTTTTGACGCGTGTGCTCGCGAAACCCATGACAACCGCAGAAGGGCACAGCATTGCCCCGTTCGTTGGGTCCGACAGCGCCTTGGGGGCCGCTGCGACCGCATTGCATGACGCCATTCTGGCGTCTGAGGCGGAACAGTTCTCGGAAGAATATCAGAACCTGTTTATTGGGGTGGGGCGGGGCGAATTGCTGCCATTTGCATCCTATTATCTGACAGGTTTCCTGAATGAAAAGCCGCTTGCTCAGTTGCGCCGTGACATGGCGCGATTGGGTTTTGAGCGCCCGGCCGATGTGAAAGAGCCGGAAGATCATATCGCAGCGATCTGCGATATCATGAGTCACCTGATCGAAGGAACCGCGCTGGGCGGATTCGATATTTACGATCAGGATCAGTTCTTTGCCGCCCATCTGAAACCGTGGGCGGGAAAGTTTTTTGCTGATTTGGAANCGGCAAAAACCGCCGACGTTTACCGCCATGTGGGACGCGTCGGGAAACTCTTTATGGAGATTGAGGAACAAGGGTTCGGGATGATTGCCCGCGCCTGACCAACCTGAAACGCCATAAAGGGGTTTGTGAAACCCTTAAGATAAGGGAGTGAGTGTAGTGAGTGACCAAGAGCAACAGAACCGGGATGCGGCTGTCAGCCGTCGTCAGTTCTTCGGTGCCGCCACCAAGGGCGTTGCCGCTGGGGCCGGTGCGATGGTCGCGGCAGTCGGTGTTTCCTCTGCGCAGGCAGAAGAACCAGCGGCGACCACAGGCGATTATCGTGAAACGGCCCATGTGAAGACCTATTACGAACTCGCCCGCTTTTAAGCGATCGGGTTGGTGTTGAGAATGCACTGAAAGCGCGGGTTCGACGTTCCTGACTATAAGAGTAAGGCGACGGATTGGGCCCAGGATAAGGAAAGGGAGAGACATGCTCCGGAAAAAGACCAACGGGGTTGCAAATGGCCCCCGTTCGGCAGCGGCCTTCGGGACCGTATCCGGTGACGCTGTTGATCGTCGTACCTTCTTGAAGCGTTCCGGCCTGACAGCCGGGGGGATTGCAGTTGCAACTGCAGCCCCTGCGGGTCTGATGACCCGACGCGCGGAAGCGGCGTCAACTGGCGAGGCCAGCGGCAATGTGAAGATGGTGAAATCCGTCTGTACGCATTGTTCTGTTGGGTGCACCGTGATGGCTGAAGTGGATAACGGCGTTTGGATCGGGCAGGAACCCGGCTTTGACAGCCCGTTTAATTTGGGTGCGCATTGTGCGAAAGGGGCTTCGGTTCGCGAACACGCCCATGGCGAACGCCGCCTGAAATATCCAACCAAGCTTGTCGACGGCAAATGGACCAAGGTTTCCTGGGATCAGGCGATCGAGGAAATCGGCGATAAAATGCTGGAAATCCGCGAAACGTCGGGGCCGGATTCGGTTTATTGGCTGGGCTCTGCGAAACACAGCAACGAGCAGGCTTACCTCTTCCGTAAGTTCTACGCTTTCTGGGGCTCCAACAATGGGGATCACCAGGCGCGTATCTGTCACTCAACCACAGTGGCGGGTGTCGCGAATACATGGGGCTATGGCGCCATGACCAATTCGTATAATGACATCCATAATTCCCGTGCGATCTTCGTGATCGGGGGCAACCCGGCCGAAGCGCATCCTGTTTCTCTGCTTCACCTGTTGAAGGCGAAGGAGATGAACAATGCGCCGCTGATCGTCTGTGATCCACGCTTTACCCGCACGGCGGCTCATGCCGATGAATTTGTGCGGTTCCGGCCGGGCACGGATGTCGGCCTGATTTGGGGACTGCTGTGGCACATCTTCGAGAATAAATGGGAAGATACTGAATTCATCCGCCAGCGCGTCTGGGGTATGGATCAGATCCGCAAGGAAGTAGCCGCCTGGACCCCGGAAGAAACCGAACGGGTAACCGGTGTTCCTGGGTCCCAGCTTGCGCGGGTCGCGCGGACTCTGGCGAATAACCGGCCAGGGACGGTGATTTGGTGCATGGGGGGAACCCAGCATACCAACGGGAACAACAACACCCGCGCCTACTGTATTCTTCAGCTTGCGCTTGGGAATATGGGCAAAGCGGGCGGCGGAACGAATATCTTCCGGGGTCACGACAACGTTCAGGGCGCAACCGATCTGGGTGTTCTCAGCCATACTCTGCCTGGTTATTATGGCCTGGCGGCGGGTGCCTGGAAACATTGGTCCCGGGTCTGGGGCGTTGATTACGAATACCTGCTGGGGCGGTTTGCCTCCAAGGACCTGATGGAATCTTCTGGGATTCCTGTATCGCGCTGGATTGATGGCGTTCTTGAAAACAAGGACAATATGGATCAGCCGAACAATCTTCGGGCCATGGTATTCTGGGGTCACGCACCGAACTCTCAAACCCGGTTGCCGGAAATGAAGACGGCGATGGAGAAACTGGACCTTCTGGTCGTGGTCGATCCCTATCCGACGGTTTCCGCAGTGCTGCATGATCGCAAGGATGGGGTCTACCTGTTGCCTGCGGCGACACAGTTTGAAACCTATGGCTCTGTTACGGCGTCGAACCGGTCGATCCAATGGCGCGACAAGATTGTCGAACCGCTGTTTGAATCCCTGCCGGATCACACGATCATGTACAAATTCGCGAAGAAACTCGGTTTCGCGGATGAAATGTTCAAGAATATCGCTGTCGAGGGGGAAGAACCGCTTGTCGAAGACGTCACGCGGGAATTCAACAGGGGCATGTGGACAATCGGCTATACCGGTCAATCACCGGAGCGGCTGAAGAAGCACATGGCAAACCAGCACACCTTTGACCGTACGACCTTACAGGCGGTTGGTGGCCCATGCGACGGGGATTATTATGGATTGCCCTGGCCGTCCTGGGGCACACCGGAAATGAACCATCCGGGGACGCCAATCCTGTATGATCCTTCCAAGCCAGTGGCCGAAGGGGGATTGACCTTCCGGGCGCGGTTTGGGGTTGAACGGGATGGTGAAAACCTGCTGGCCGAAGGATCTTATTCGGTCGGGTCGGAAATCACCGACGGCTATCCGGAATTCACCATGCAAAGTTTGATGGATCTGGGCTGGGATGGCGATTTGACGGCCGATGAAAAGGCCGCCATTGATGCTGTTGGCGGTCCAAAGGCCAACTGGAAAGTCGACCTGTCGGGCGGTATCCAGCGGGTTGCGATCAAGCATGGCTGTGCGCCCTTTGGGAATGCAAAAGCCCGCTGCGTGGTCTGGAACTTCCCGGATCCCGTGCCAACGCATCGTGAACCACTGTATACGCCGCGGCGGGACCTGGTGGCGGATTACCCGACCTATGAGGATCGGAAGTCTTATCGACTGCCGACACTCTATGCCTCCATCCAGAAGAACGACTTCTCGAAGGATTTCCCAACCATTCTCACATCCGGCCGTTTGGTCGAATATGAGGGCGGCGGGGACGAGACCCGGTCGAACCCCTGGCTGGCGGAGCTGCAGCAGAACATGTTCATCGAAATCAATACGCGGGACGCCAATAATGGCGGCATCGCGGATGGTGACATGGTCTGGGTGTATGGTCCGGAAGGCGGCAAGGTCAAAGTGATGGCAATGGTGACGGAGCGCGTTGGCGCTGGTGTTGTCTTCATGCCGTTCCACTTCGGTGGGGTCTATCAGGGAGAGGATCAGCGCAGCAAGTATCCAGAAGGTGCTGATCCATACATCCTTGGGGAATCGACCAACACGGCCCAGACCTATGGCTATGACTCGGTGACACAGATGCAGGAGACGAAAGTCACCCTGTGTCGTGTCGAACGCGCATAAGAGGAGATGAACAATGGCTAGAATGAAATTCCTCTGTGATGCGGAACGGTGCATTGAATGCAACGCCTGTGTCACCGCGTGTAAGAACGAACATGAAGTGCCATGGGGCATCAACCGCCGGCGTGTCGTCACAATTAATGACGGCAAGCCGGGTGAACGGTCGATCTCCGTTGCCTGTATGCATTGTTCGGACGCACCCTGTATGGCGGTCTGTCCTGTGGATTGCTTCTACCAGACCGATGAGGGTGTGGTGTTGCATTCCAAGGATCTGTGCATCGGTTGCGGCTATTGCTTCTACGCCTGCCCATTCGGCGCACCGCAATATCCGCAGGCTGGAAATTTTGGCAGCCGGGGCAAGATGGACAAATGTACCTTCTGTGCCGGTGGACCGGAGGAAAACAACTCCACGGCCGAATTCCAGAAATACGGGCGCAACCGGTTGGCAGAGGGTAAATTGCCGCTCTGTGCGGAAATGTGCTCTACCAAGGCGCTCCTCGCGGGGGATGGTGATACCGTCTCCGATATCTATCGCGAGCGTGTCGTGTCCCGTGGCTTCGGCTCCGGGGCCTGGGGTTGGGGTACTGCCTACGACCAAAAGGGAACCTAAAATCACCCCCCTCCGCATGGACCGCCCGTCCATGCGGAGGGGATGATTTCAGATCAGTACAGGCGCAAAACCTGGCGATCTTTTCGCCGGACTTGACCTTTTCCCTAAAGGGGCATGGCCCCTTGCTTTGGAAGATCGGTGCTAATGATGATGAACAGAACAACAAGCCACCCGCACAAATCCCGAATGGGGCGTGTCATGCTGGTTGCATGCGCGGCCATCCTGATCGGGCTGACGGGCTGTCGCGAGTCGGAACAAGATCGCATCATTGATTTTGATCCGGGCGTATACAAAGGCAAAAAAGATACGCCGTTGAGCCAGGAAACATTGGATGAATTGCGCAGTCGCGCAGCGATACAAGAGACTCCGTAAGAGTTCCGGCGGTCGCGCGGGAGAATAGTCCACGGCGCTGACACAAAGGGGTCTTCGGGAACTTTAGGAGATTAGGGATGAAACGGCTAACATACCCTTTGCGTGCTGGCGCAGCACTGGCTGCTGTTTTACTGACGCAGTTGATGGCTGTTGTCGCCGCAGCTCAACAATCCGGTCAAGTGCCTGGGCAAGCCCTGGGCAATGCCAGTGATGCGGATCTGTGGCGTGCAATTCGGCAGGGGGCGGGTAACCTGATCCAGGCGGAAGGCAGCACGTGGCGCGCGCTTCATAATGGGCCCCTGTCCACTTATGGCATATGGATTATGGCGGGGATGGTCTTCCTGTTGGCGCTCTTTTTCTTGCTGCGTGGACGGATTAAGATTGAACATGGCTGGGCCGGTCGCACGATAGAGCGTTTCAGCTTCATCGAGCGGATCGGGCACTGGCTGACGGCTGGATCCTTTGTCATTTTGGCTGTGACCGGGCTGAACATTCTTTATGGCAAGTATTTCCTGTTGCCCGTGATCGGAAAAGAGGCGTTTTCAGTCATCACGGCAGCAGGGAAATTTGCTCATAACTGGATCGCTTTTGCCTTCATGGCGGGGCTGGTCATGATCTTCCTGATGTGGGTCCTGCACAACATCCCCAATAGACACGATATCAAATGGATATTGCAGGCGGGCGGCCTGTTCTCCAAAGGAGTTCATCCGCCAGCGAAGAAATTCAATGCCGGCCAAAAGATCGTATTCTGGGTCACGATCCTGGGTGGATTATCGCTGAGCCTGTCTGGTTGGACATTGCTGGATCCGTTCACGACGTCGATGTTCGCCGATACATTTGCGCTGTTGAACAAGATCGGCTTTGCCTTACCAACGGATCTGACACCGATGCAGGAACAGCAATATGCCCAATTATGGCATGCAGCGGTATCTCTGGTCATGATCGCGATCATTCTGGCCCATATCTATATCGGGTCATTGGGCATGGAAGGGGCCTTCGACGCAATGGGATCAGGACAGGTCGATCTGAATTGGGCCAAGGAGCATCACAGCCTGTGGGTCGATGAAGTTCAGGAAAAAGAGCAGCATTCCGGGCGCACGGCACCGGCGGAATAGTCCCTGGCCGGAGAAGGAATGACCAGATTGCTTGGACCGATTTCGATATGGAATTGGGTGTTTTATGGGGCGGTGGTAATAAGAGGCATACTTCTTACCACCGCCTTACTTTTGATGATGGCTGTGTCCGCCCGCGCTGATTTTGTTGGTCATGGGGCCCCCGTTCGGGATGTGGAAATCTCCCCCGATGGTCGCTATGCAGCGACGGCTGGCTTTGATGACATCGCCATCCTGTGGTCACTTGCGGATCGTTCACAACTGGCGCGCTTTTATGGTCATGAGGCCGGGGTGAATGCCGTCACCTTTTTGCCACCTCTGCCGGGAGCGGCGCGGCCGCGCGTGATCAGTGTCAGTGATGATGGAACAGCCCGGATTTGGGATGGGGATACCGGCACTATTTTGCATATCTTACAGGGGCATGAGAAAAAGGTCGTCGCGGTCGCTGCTTCACCGGATGGCCGCCAGGTTGCCACGGCTTCCTGGGATCGGACTGTTCGACTCTGGGATGCGACATCTGGGCAGTTGCTGCGGATTTTCACCGGCCATACCAACAGCGTGAATGATGTCGTCTTTACTCCCAAGGGAGAGTCTCTGATTTCTGCTGGCTATGACGGTGATATCCGCGTTTGGCCCCTGGCAGAGGGTGCGGAATCCTATCGCTTTGCAAAAGTCGGGTTTCCTATCAATGGATTGGCCCTATCGGGGGATGGCACGGTTCTGGTCAGTGGGTCATCGGACCAGACCGTGCGCGTTTGGGATGTTGAGTCTGGTACCTTGAAGCAGGAATTGGGCAATCAGCATGATGGTGCCGTTCTGGCCGTGGCAATTTCCCTGGATGGAAAGATGATTGCGTCCGGTGGGGTGGGGGGCAGCCTCTATCTGTGGAATATCGGATCGCAAGTTCCCCGCATATCACTGCAGGTCGAGCATTATCGGGCGGTTTGGTCCCTGGCCTTCACGCCCGATGGCAGCCGAATTTATGCGGGCGGTATAGATTCCGTGGTGCGGGGCTGGCTGACGGTAACCGGCGACTCTGTGATCGGTCAGTCAACCCGCTTTCAGCCTGTGGAGCGGGTACCAAGCTCAATGGCCTTCTCAGACGATCCTGTTGAGCGGGGCAGTTATCAGTTCCGAAAATGCGCGATCTGCCATGCTTTGAAACCAGGCGGCCCGGATCGATCCGGGCCCAGTCTTGCCGGAATATTCGGGCGACCTGCGGGCACATTGCCTGGATACACCTATTCGGAGGCCTTGAAGAACACCCCAGTAGTCTGGGACGAAGAGACGATTGCGCATTTGTTTGAAATCGGCCCAAATCAGATGTTCCCCGGCACCAAAATGCCAGAACAACGATTGACGAATTCCCAGGACCGTCAGGATCTGGTTGAGTTTCTGAAACAAGCCACCCGCGATATCAGCACGAAGTGATCCACTCGGCATGGATATCTAAAGCGGAGAGCCCTTCTTCTGCTGCTTCTGCTTGAAGCTCTCAACCGCCTTGTTGATTTCATTATACATCTCAGACGAGGACTGATCTGGATTGAAGGCGGAGATAATCGCCTCCGCCATGGGTTTCAACAAATCCACATCCTTGCTGTCTGGATGGGAAATGCTGTCACTGATGGAAGAGGCGACCCGGATCATGGACGTGCACAGGCTTGTGACATGCTCATATTGCGTCCCCTTCATGCGATTGCCGGTATCCCGGGCGACGGAAATCAGGCGCTCTACGGTCTTGATCCGATCATCGGTAACTTCAAACTTCTTAAGTTCCGGCAGCAGCAACTTGACCAGAAAGCCAATCTGGAACGCATTTCGCTTCAATCTCTGGTCATTGATACCATTCTGGGCATCTTTAATCGCAGAAATGATCATGTCGGTATCAACAGGTTCGCCCTTCGCCTTGGCCCGTAATGTGTTAGGAACCTCAATCGTGGGGATTTCAGATTCGCGATTGACGTCCTTGCGCCGATCCGGTCCGATATAGTCACTGGTTACGACGAAGGGTTTGCGATGATTGACCAGCGCCTTGATGCGATCAAAGACCTGGGCCGGGCTCAGCGGTTTTACCAGAAGGTCATCCGTTCCTGAAGACGCCACACGGCGCACCAGGTCCGGTGTTGGCTCCCAAATCGTCACGATGACTGGAACGAATGGATTCTTACCCAGTTTGTTGTTGCGAAGCTCCGTTATCATGGCATCGGCATGTCCGACATCCATTTCGGAATCCATGACGATCAGATCGGGCTCAGTATTGTTAATCGCTTCGCGAAGAGGGATCGCGCGGTCATAATCCGTGACCGACTCATATCCCTCACGATGCAGCGCAGCACGAATGGCGCCGCGCAAAGATTGCTGCGGCTCCCCGAAGAGAATTCGGATATCACGATTGTTACTGCTTTTTCCCATATTCATCGTGATTTAGTTATACATTGTTCGTATCAATGCGCAATTAACTCAAATCACGGTACTTGTTTGTTCTTATACGACTTGTGACATATCGGTCCCATTCCCTGACTGTAGTCAGTTTATCTGACTATGGCGCTGTTTAAGGCAGTGGACCCTTTGGTTCGGTTCCGGCATAGTCTGGCCATGCGATGGATCGGAAAAATACTTCTTTGGTTACTGGCTGGCATTGGCGGTCTGGTTGTCGTGATCACCCTGGCGGTGGTTTCGTTCACGGCCTCTATGCGCACGGATAAACCCTCAATGCCTGACAGCGCCGTTTTGTCCCTGAACTGGAATGAGGTTCTGGAGGAACGATATGTCACGCTGCCTTCGTTTAAGCCCGTCCCGCCCGCGACCCTGCTGGATACAGTAACGGCATTGGACCGGGCTGCGGCGTCTCCCGCCGTTAAGGCCTTGGTCGTGCGGATCGGGGGAACATCCCTGGGCTTTGCGCGCACGGAAGAACTTGCCGCCGCGGTTCGGCGCTTCCGTGCCTCGGGCAAGCCCGCCTATGTTTATGCCGATGATCTGGGTGGATTTGGGGACGGAACGCGCCTGACGACCCTGGCTGCGGCTTTTGATGAGGTGTGGATGGCACCATCCGGGACCGTCGGATTGACTGGCGTTGCGCTGGAAACCCCCTATTTTGCTGAAGCATTGGAAGAAGTGGGGGTCACCGCTGAATTTGAACAACGCTATGAATTCAAGGGCGGTGCGGATCCTATGACGCGGTCTGATATGTCGGGTCCGATCCGTCTGTCATTGACCCGCTTGGTGGATGGTTTATTGGACCATGCCGTCGCCTCAATCGCAGCAGACCGCGACATGACACAGCAAAAGGTCCGGGAACTGGTCGATGGCGGACCCTATTTGGGGCGTGAGGCCGTGGCAGCCGGATTAATCGATCGCTTGGATTATCCCGATGCCTTTGAAGCCCATGTGAAATCCCTTACAGGTGCGGATGCAAATTGGATCGATGCGCCTTTCCTATTGGCTGCCACACAGGCTGAACCGCCAGAGGACGGCCCCGGTCCGACCAAAGTTGCGGTTCTGTATGGGGTCGGTCCAATCGGCGTGGAGGATCAAGTGGGCGGGCCTTTTGGTGACCCCGGATTTAACAGCCAGGGGTTAATTGATACCCTGAACGATATCGCGAAACGCAAGGATTATGCGGCCGTGTTGTTCCGCGTCGACAGTCCGGGCGGCGCCTATGGTCCGTCTGATGCGGTATGGCATGCGGTCGGACAGGTTCAGGCTGCGGGTATTCCGGTTGTGGTATCGATGGGCGATGTCGCCGCCAGCGGTGGATATTTCGTATCAGTCAGTGCGGATCAGATTGTCGCCTATCCCAGCACGATTACAGGGTCGATCGGCGTCTATGGGGGGAAATTTGACGCCAGCGAGTTGTGGAATCAATTGGGCGTGAATTGGGAGCATGTCACCGCCGGGCAAAATGCCGGCATGTGGTCTTTCAACCGCGGCTTCGATGAGTCCGAACAGGAACGTTTCGCGACATCAATCGATTTCGTCTACGAGGATTTTACCAGTAAGGTCGCCCGTGATCGTGGCTTTGATGCGGCAAAGATAAATGCTGTCGCCCGCGGGCGTATCTGGTTGGGCAGCCAAGCTGCTGAGGTTGGCTTGGTGGATCGGTTGGGCGGCTTTTCAGAAGCACTGGCTGCGATCCGTGACCTATTGAGTCTGGATGCGGATGCGCAACTTGATCTGCATGTCCTGCCGAAGCCGAAATCGCCTTTTGAAGCGATTGCAGAGGCTTTTGAGTCTGGCGAATTCTCTCTAGCATTCGGTACGCTGGTTGCGGATGCTGCCGAGCGTCGGATTATGACACGGGTTGAGGCTGTTATGGGGGACCTGGATGGTGTCATGGGCCCGCGTGGACTGCTTTCCGCTCCGCCAATGCGCTTTGGCGATTAGGGCAATCTAAGCCGGTTTCGTGCCGTATAAATGACAGGGGCGTAACGCGCCTTCGTCGACCGCTTTCTGCCTGATTTCATAACTACGAACCCGCTTTTCAGCATTCTCCATCCCGATTGCTGCAATCAATTGTTGCAGACCAGGGCCTGTCACCTGCAGTTCTTCTTTTTTGATTTCTTCCCGATACCAGGCATTGCGGTCCTTCACACGGGGTGATTGGAAACCTGCCCTGCGCAGGGCGTCTTCTGTCTGCGCCGGGGTTGCAAAATCTGCCTTCAGGCCATTCTGGTTCCCCCATTCAACCAGAATGGGGGGTACTGCGTCCTTTTCACCACCACCGCGCAGCCAATCGCTGGCGATCAGCCTGCCGCCCGGCTTCAGCACCCGCAGGACCTCTTTATACAGGCTGTGCTTTTCAGGGATATGCAGCATGGCATCCTTGCTGAACACAATGTCAAACTGGTCGTCTGCAAACGGAAAAGGCCCCGGTTCAACCAATTGCGCCGTAATCTTTTGTGACAGGTCATTTTGGCTAAACCGTCGCGATGCGTGATCGATCAACTGGGGTTCAACATCAATCGCGGTAACTTGGCTGGCCCCATATTCTTCAACCATCAGGCAGTCGATACCGCCAACGCCACAGCCGATATCCAGGATCGACAGCCCCGTCAGATCGGTGCCATCCAGCATCGCAGCGATCTCTTCGGGGCCACCGGGCGACAGGAAGCCATCTCCCCAGATCGCCTGCAACGCGTTGATGAATGAATCCGGATAATGCAGAGTTTCTTCGTCTTTCATGACACTACCATCGCCTTACCTGACAGCTTTTAAGTGCTGGACAATTGTGCAATCGGACCAGCGATCATACAGCTTTTCAAGTAAACGGTTGGTGCGGACCAAACCGTCTGCCTGAAGTTTGCACCGACCGATACACTAGCGCGAATGCCCTGGCTTTTCCAATCATCGGCTGGTAGAGGCCTATAAACCTTGAAAATACAGGATCAGGGCATAGCTGATAACGCCTGCCACCAGGCCAATGGGCACGGATTTGCCACTGCGATACCAAACCGCCAGGGCAATCAGAAACGCCATTGCACGCCAGGTGAGGGGCTGTAATGACAGGTCGCCACCGGGCATCAATAAAACACGGGCCATCAATCCCGCGACCATGGCATAGGCCACACAGCCGATCCAATTGAACAGGGGGCTGTCCTCTTGAACGCGGGTTTCCACAGCGACCCCCAGGGCCCGCCACATGAAGGTGCCAAACCCACCAATCAGAACAGCGATCCAAATTGCAGCATCGCCCACGATCAGTCCCCCGCCTTATTGCGAAACAGGTGGGGGGCGCTGAAAAAGCCCAACGTGCCGCCCAACAGTCCGGCTGCAATCACGGCCCAATCCCCCATTACGGGATACAACGCCAGTCCCACGGCAATTCCGAACAGGACTGACAATCGATTGGCCCATTGCCGCGCACCACAGATCAACAGCAACAGATAAAGCGGCGTCATAAAGATAGCGACAATCAGCACGCTTTGCGGCACGACCCGTCCCAGTTGATGACCAATCGTCGTGCCCAGCAAAGCCGCGCCAATCAAGGTTACGGCAAATCCGATATAGTATCGCAGCCGCTGGCGTGCAGGCACATGATCGGCGCGTGTCATCATCTGGGTCCAGCAGGATATTGCCAGGGTTTGCATCAGCAACAGGCGTGAGACGACGGAAAGCTTCCGCCCGCCGGTAACGGAAGACAGGCCCGTCACCACCATCGGGAACATCCGCAGATTGGCCAGGGCAACCGCCACGAACAGGGCCAGCAGGCTGCCCCCACTGGCATGGATATCAACCAGGGCGACCTGACCGGCAATGCCCCATACCAGGGTTGTTATCCCCAATGCGGGCAGGATCGCCAGTCCCGCATCCTGTGCCATGGCCCCAAAGCCGATCATTGTCAGCCCTATGCCAAGGGCCGGTACGTTCAGGCAATCGCGAATCCCACGCAGCAAGGGGCGCGGGAGATCCGGCGGTGCAGTATCTGGATGGGGCAACAGCAACAGAGAGGGCTTTCAACATATGAAAAAGAAAACGAGACCCGATTATCCACCGGGTCTCGTTTCTGTAAAGCGAAGGCTGGTTTAAATAGCTGTGCCTTAGAGCATCATGCACTCACACAGTATGCTCTAAACGTCGATCAACAGGCGGGCGGGGTCTTCCAACAGTTCTTTGATGCGAACCAGGAAGGTGACCGCCTCGCGTCCATCGATGATGCGGTGATCATAGGAATGGGCGACATACATCATATTGCCAACCACAATTTCGCCATCGCTGTTTACGACGGGGCGCTTCTGGATCTTGTGCATGCCCAGAATGCCTGATTGGGGCGGGTTGATGATCG
>NZSA01000001.1 GCA_002696645.1 Rhodospirillales bacterium
CCACTCACCAGAGTCTTGAAGCTTTTCAGTCAAATCCGCTTAGCTTTCCTCGACACCATCCGTTTCGGATGGCTCGAATAATTGCACCGGCGTCGCCGGCATGACGGTTGAAATCGCATGCTTATACACCAGCTGTGAATGCGCATCCCGGCGCAAAAGCACGCAGAAGTTATCAAACCATGTAACGATGCCCTGCAGCTTTACGCCATTGACGAGGAACACCGTGACCGGAGCTTTGTTCTTCCGGAGATGATTTAAAAACGTATCCTGGAGGTTCTGGTTCTTGTCGGACGACATAAATGCCCCCTTTCCTTGCAACTTTGTTGTTATTAGCACAAACGCGCAGTCTAAGTTATTCTATCATCGGGGACTTTCCACAAGAATACGCTCTTAAACCCTGAAAAAGCCCGGGTTTAAGAGTTGTCGTATTTGTGTGGCAGGATCTTGGTCCCCACCAGATTTAACGCACACTATCAGATATAGGAACGATCCGTCGCCAAAAAAGCGTGCAGTGCGTCCAAATGGCCAAATATTCGCGCAGGCCGGCAATCCGCATATTCCCCATCCAGGTCCGGATCGGCATGAATAAGGATTGGCGTCAGCCCTGTTGCATGGGCAATTTGCATATCCACACCAGAATCACCGATGAAGTAGATATCCGGTCCGGGCTGTAAATCGCCGCCTGCATCGCGCAATCCCTGTAACGCCATGGAAACCGGTTCCGGGGATGGCTTGTCGCGTGCCGCATCCCCTGCCCCCACCAGTGCGTGAAAATACACATCCCAGTCCAGATGCGCAGCTTCTTTGCGAAGGAACCGCCCCTGCTTGTTGGAAATCACAGCCTGTGGAATGCCCTTTGTATGAACGGCGTGCAGAAAAGACGCTGCGCCAGGGGCCGCAACAAGCGCCTGCATATGGATGGCTTCGAATTCCGCATAAAAGATGTCGCGCGCTTCTTCCCACCGATCCCCGAACATGACGGGAAAGGAATCACGCATCGAATGGCGCACCCTGTTTCGGGTTTCAGCCAGCGTCCATTCCGGCATCTCCATTTTGCGAAACAGACCATTCATCGCGCCATGAATAACCGGCCAGGTGTCCACCAAAGTGTTGTCCCAGTCATACAAAATGGCTTTTGGCGGCGGCAGGTCAGAAGAATTCACGAATCAGCTTTCTATTAGAAATATTCTAGTCTTACAGCGAACATCTTTTCCATTTTCTTAACGGCAGAGGCAGCCGCCAACAGCACCACCCGGTCCTTCGTTCGAACCACCGTATCGGGCCGAGGGATAATCACCTCATCCCCCCGGATGATCGCCCCGATGATGACGCCGTTTGGCAGTTTGGCATCGCGCAATGCCTCCCCGACCAGGCTGGATGTTTCCATCGCTTCCGCCTCGATCAATTCAGCAAAACCGTCGCGCAGGCTGTGCACCTGACGAATGCGGCCCCGTCGGACATGCTGCAGAATGGTGGACGCCGTGATTTCACGCGGGCTGACGACAACATCAATCCCCAATGTCGTGATAAGGGGACCATAGGAGTTCTTGTTCACCAGGGTAATTGCCCGATCCACGCCAAATCGCTTACACAGCAGGGAACACAGAATATTGGTTTCATCGTCATCAGTGACGGCAACGACCGCTTCTGCATTGCGAATGCCAGCTTCTTCCAAGATCTCATGATCCAGCGCATCACCCTGGATAACAACCGTTGTCGGCAAGACTTCCGCCACTTGACGGGCGCGGTTCTTGTCCATTTCAACGATCTTGGCGGAATACCCGTCGGAACTGGATTCCAATTCTTCTGCCAGGGTGGTGCCGATATTCCCGCCCCCCACGATCAGAATGCGCCGGGCTTCCTTCTCCTCATGACCAAAGACGGACATGGCGCGGGGAACATGGTCGGTTTCAGCAATGAAATAAACATCATCCCCCGGCAGCATCTGATCGTCGGCAGACGGGATATGCATGGTCTCATTGCGAAAAATCGCCAAGACCGTGATGTTCAGATCGGGAAACAAGGAGGTCAACTGACGCAATGGCGTGTGGATGACCGGGCATTTGTCATCGCATCGCACGCCGATCACACGCACCTTGTCATCGCCCATGCGGATCATATCAAAGGCGCCGGGTGCGCGAATGCGCCGGGCAATCGCACGCGCGACCTCAATTTCCGGGGAGATAATGACATCAATCGGCAATTGATCCCTGGCAAACAGATTGGACCACATCGGGTTCAAATAGCTCTGTTGCCGGATCCGAGCGATCTTGGTCGGCACGTTAAACAAGGTATGGGCCACCTGACAGGCGATCATATTCACCTCGTCGGTGAAGGTAACCGCGATCAGCATATTGGCATCCCGCGCCCCTGCCCGTTCCAGGACATCGGGATGCGAGGCATGGCCGACAAAGGCCTGAACATCCAGTTGATCGTTAATCTTACCAATCAATTCGGGGGATTGATCAACAACGGTTACATCGTTGTCTTCCCCGGACAGATATCTGGCAATATGGAAACCGACCTGGCCGGCACCACAAATGACAACCTTCATATTCAGGCTCCCTTGCGCAGTTTCCGGTCCCGGACGGGGACCGTGAAAGGCGACTTATTCCTTGTCATCCAACCGACCGCGATTGGCACCGGCAACGCCCAGCCCCTTCAGCTTCCGGTGCAAAGCGGCGCGGTCCATGCCGACAAACTCTGCCGTGCGCGAAATATTGCCGCCAAACCGGGCCAGATGAAAGACCAGATATTCCCGTTCAAACGCTTCGCGTGCTTCGCGCAATGGCAGGCTCATCACCTCTGGTGCATGATCCCACCGCGATGCGGTTCCCGCAGCGGCCCCTATTGCCTGTCCGACCGCTTCTGCATGAATATGATCCTGCGATCCGCCCGGCGCCATCAGCAATAAACGCTCCATGACATTAGATAATTCCCAGACATTGCCAGGCCAATCATGCCCCTGTAGGGCCGTCAATGCATCCGCGCCCAAAATGCGGGGTGATCGGCTTTTCGCAGCGGCGGAGCGTTCCATCAAATGCACCGCCAGCAACGGAATATCTTCCCGTCGGTCACTCAACGGAGGCGCATGAATCGGAACCACATTCAGGCGATAGAACAAATCCTCGCGAAACTTTCCTTCCGCAATCAGCGCCTGAAGGTCACGGGTTGTGGTGGCTAGAACTCGGGAATTCACCTCTACCACAGTATCACCGCCAATGCGCTGAAACCGTCTATTGTGCAGAACCCTAACCATTTTTAGCTGGGTTGCCATATCCATATCGGCGACTTCGTCCAACAACAGTGTTCCGCCATGGGCTTCTTCCAGCACGCCAATCCGCCGGGGGTGTGATTTCGTCGCCTCGATCCCAAACAGCGCTTGTTCAAGCGTATCTTCGCTGAGCGTCGCACAGGTCAATACGACGAAACGGCCATTCTTGCGCAGGGATCGACTGTGCAGCATGCGGGCAATCGCCCCCTTGCCGCTGCCGGGCGGGCCGGAAATCAGAACACGGCTATCGGTCTGGGCCACTTTCTCAACGGCGCGCCGTACCTCTGCTATCGCGGAAGACTTCCCAACCAGGTCATCCAGCATCGCGTAAGGCGAGAGTTTGCGCAGCGATTCATTTTCATGCTTCAGGCGCGATTCTGTCAGGGCCCGTTCGATAGTCAGCAGCAACACATCAGTCTTGAACGGTTTAGAGATGAAATCATACGCGCCCTTTTTGGTGGCGGACACGGCCATATCGAATGTGCCATGACCGCTGATCATCACCACGGGAAGGCCGGGATGGTCGCGATGTACAATTTCCAGTATTTGAATGCCGTCATATTCGGAATTGGCCAACCAGACATCCAGAATCATCAGCGATGGCTGGCGATTGGCAACCGCTGCTAAGGCTTCCGCAGAATTCGACGCGCTGCGGGTTTGATAGCCTTCATCTTCCAGAATCCCGGATATCTGGGTCCGAATATCGGTTTCATCATCAACAATCAGTATATCATAAGCCATCGGTTACAGACCCTTTGGAGGACTGGTTTGAGGATGCCGGCGACGAGTTTTCGGACTCTGATGGTTCCGAAGGATCATCGGAAGACTCTTTCTGATCCAAGTCTTTTATCATCGGTAGGATCATTGTGATCAAGGCCCCCTGTTCCGGAGCGTCGTCCAGACTTAAACTTCCGCCGTGATCTTCCATGATCTTTTTTACGATCGCCAACCCAAGACCAGTCCCCTTCTTGCGGGTCGTGACGTAAGGTTCCGTCAGGCGTTCGCGTTGTTCCGTCGGCAGTCCCTTCCCATTATCCTGTATCGCGATGCGAACATGCCCGTCCTCAGCCTGGATGGAAAGAGCTATGCGTCCCTTATCTTGCGTCGATTCGTCTTCGCCGCGAGCTTTCGCCGCTTCAAAGCGCCCTTCAATCGCATCATGGGCATTTTGCAGCAGATTCGTCAGGACCTGGCTTAATTGCCGTCCGTCACAGCGCAGAATAAGCGGCGTGCTGGGGCCGTCAAAACTATACTCAACATCAGAATTCGCACTGCGTTGCAGGAACAGGCTTTGGCGACAGATATCGACAATATCCTGATTGCGCATCGATGGTGCTGGCATCCGCGCGAAGGAAGAAAACTCATCCACCATGCGCCCAATGTCATCCACCTGACGGACAATTGTGTCGATACAGCCTTCAAAGATCGCCGGATCGGTCGTTATCTCTTTCAGATACTTCCGCTTTAATCGTTCGGCGGACAGTTGGATGGGGGTCAGCGGGTTTTTGATCTCATGGGCGATACGGCGTGCAACATCGGCCCATGCGGCCTTTCGCTGGGCGGAGACAAGCGGTGACACATCATCGAATGTCGCAACATACCCCTGCAATTGCCCTGCTTCGCGCTCCACAACGATCCGCACGAACAGGGTGCGGGTTTCACCATGAGCATTCAGTTTGATTTGCGCCTCCACCGGGCGCCCCACACTGGCCAGGCGCGCGGAGTCCAGGGCTGCATGCAATTCGGGCAGAATATCGGTCAGTCGCTCCCCAATCAGGCTTTCCGGCTCCATGCCCAATAATTCCGTTGCCCGGCGATTGGGCAGGTCAATGCGGCCTTGACGGTCCAGACCGATCACACCGGCACTGACCCCAGCCAAAACAGCCTCAGAAAACCGACGCCGACCATCGATCTGGCGATTGGCTTCCATCAGCTCTTCGCGCTGCGAATATAACTGAGACGTCATGCGGTTGAAGGCCCGGCTGAGCAGCGCCAATTCATCATCGCCTTCGGATTCCACAACACGGGCATCCAGATCCCCTGCCCGCACTTTTTCTGTTGCACCGATCAAAGCACTGATGGGCGCGGAAAGCTGCGTCGCCAATGTCAGACCGATCCAAATCGCTGATAACAGCAAAAGCAAGGCAACCACCAGAAAGGCCAGGGCAAAGGATAACTGAATATCACTGCGTTGGGATTCCAACAGTTCAAACTGTGCCGCCGCGCCGCGCACCTGTTCAATGCGGGAAATTACCTGCGGGTCGACCAATCGACCGATAAACAGATAACTATCGGTAAAGGCATCCAGCTTCAACAAGGCCCGAACCCGATCATCCGCGCCGCCGGTGATCACAACAATATCCCCATTGGCCGCCGCCTGAAGATCCTGCGCAGCAACTGGCTCATATTCCAGCAATAGGGTCAGCCCGGCCCGTGCCAACACTTCCCGGGACGTTCCCTGAAAGATAATAGCCTCGGTCAGATCCCGAACGCGCAGTTGAATTTCCAACGTGCGATTCAAAACTGCGTTGTTCAACTGTAACTGACGGGCATCCCTGTTCAGATCGCGCGCCATGCGCAGGGCATCCGTGCGGATATTATTGCGATGCTCAATCAGATAGGATTCAGCCACCGCCCGGCTCTCAGTGACAGCGGTGCGCACCCGCTCGCTGAACCAGGTTTCAATCCCCAGATCAAAAAACATCAGAGAGAAGGTGGAGACGATGATGGCTGGCGTGACCGATAAGGCGGCAAACAAAGCGACCAGCCGTACATGCAGGCGCGACCCAGCCGATCCCCGTCGTCGATCGGACCACAGTGCAACAATGCGCCTGGCCACGACAAATCCCAGCAACAGCATGATGATCAAATCGATATAGATCATCACCACCAGGGTACTGGGACCGGCACCCAACGGCGTGGCCCCGGTAAAGGCAGCATAGGTCCCAAAACCGGCAAGAACCGCTGCAGACATCAATGCGATACCAAACAGGCGTGTCACCCGCTTTGAGGAAGACAGACGGCGCATCATAGCCTTCAACTGCTCCGTCCAGGAGCCAGAGGCAGCTTGCTTTGGGTGAGACTCGTCAGATTCCGGCATGGTCATCGCCAAGCAGGTTTAGCACAATTAGGCGGCCTGTCTGCAAGCGGAGTCTGCGCGCGCGACTGCGAAGCTGTCATGCATCCTTGCCACCGCGAACGACAGAGATATCCAAATCCCGAATTTTCTTACGCAGAGTGTTTCGGTTCAGGCCTAGCAACTCTGCGGTTCTGACCTGATTGCCACGGGTCGCATGCAAACTGATTTCGATTAAAGGGCGCTCAATCTCGCGCAAGATACGGGCATGCAGGCCGGCCGCTGGCAATTGATCGCCATGTGTGTCGAAATAAACTGTCAGATGGCGATGAACGGCATCCGACAGGCTTTCCGACCCCGGGTCTTGTGCCTCTTGTGGCCCGGTGAAACTGGGGGCTTCGCCCAATTCCGCCTCGATAATTTCCTGATCAATGCGATCCTGTGCGTATAGGGCCCCCAGGCGGCGTACCAGATTCTCCAGTTCGCGCACATTGCCCGGCCAGCGATGGCGCATCAGACGCTCCATTGACGCCTCTGTCAGGGTCTTCAGGGGCAGCCCCGATTCCGCAGCGCTGATCAGAAAATGCCGCACCAGATCGGGCACATCTTCGCGACGCTCCCTCAACGGCGGCAATCGAATGGGCACAACATTCAATCGATAATACAAATCTTCCCGGAACAGGCCTTGAGAGACCAGTTGACGCAAATCCCGGTGCGTTGCGGTGACGATCCGGACATCCGTCTTGATCGGATTGCGCCCGCCGACCATGGTGTATTCACTCTCTTGCAGCACCCGCAGCAACCGCGTTTGGGCTTCCAGCGGCATATCGCCGATTTCGTCCAGGAACAGGGTCCCCCCCTCTGCCAGCTCAAACCGCCCGGACTTCCGCTGTGTTGCGCCTGTAAAGGCACCGCGCTCATGCCCGAACAGTTCGCTTTCGATCAGGTCACGGGGAATGGCTGCCATATTGACCGCCACAAATGGTCCATTCTTGCGGCGGGAGAAATCGTGCAAGGCACGGGCGACCAGTTCCTTGCCGGTGCCGGATTCGCCACTGATCAGCACCGACAGGTCCGTACCCGTCAGTCGCGCGATCACGCGATACACATCCTGCATCGCCGCCGACCGCCCGATCAGCGGCATCGGCTCTTCTTCCGAATCATTGGGCGCGATATCGCCTGGATCGCTGACCTGGGACTTCAGGGCACGCCCGACTGTATCCACCAGAACCGTCAGATCGAAAGGCTTGGGCAGATATTCAAAAGCCCCGCGCTCCGTCGCCTTGACGGCGGTCAACAGGGTATTGCGCGCGCTCATCGCTATAACCCGCAGATCGGGGCGGATCTTTCGAATCTGCGGGATCAGGTCAAGACCATTGCCGTCGGGCATCACGACATCGGTTACGACCAGATTGCCCTCCCCCTCTGATACCCAACGCCACAAGGTCGCGGCATTGCCCGTGGCGCGCACTTCATAGCCCTGACGCGTCAACGCATGCGTGACAACCGTGCGGATTGCCCGGTCATCATCCGCGACAAGGATTGTTTCGCCGGCCATCGCGATTACTCCTTCCTACCGGTTTTCGGCAGCTTCTTTTCAGCCCTCAGAACAGGCAGCATCACGGAAAAGACGGTCCGTCGCGGGCGACTTTCAAAATCTATGACGCCGCCATGTTCCGATACCAGTTTCGCCACCAGCGCCAACCCCAGACCGGAGCCGCCGGATTTCGTTGTGATAAAGGGATCAAACAGATGCGGGCGCAAATCATCGGTTATGCCGTTGCCATTGTCCCGGACTGACACCACCAGGGGCAGATGCATCGGGGCGTCCAGGCCAGGAACTGCCAGACGAACGCCATGGCGATAGGCGGTTGATACAGTGATTTCAGGATCGCCCGGCGACCCTTCTGCCGCCGCTTCTGCCGCATTCTTTACCAGATTAAGGAATATCTGCACCAGTTGATCCCTGTCCCCCAAAATCGGAGGCAGCGAGGGATCGTAGTTGGAAATCAGCCGCATTCCCTTGCCAAAGCCATTGCGGGCAATTTCCAGCACACGGTCCAGCACCTGATGGATGTTGACCGGTTCACGGATTAAATGCGGGCGGTCGGAGAATATCTCCATCCGATCCAGCAATTTCACGATCCGGTCGGTTTCTTCGGTGATCAGAATGGTCAGCTGGCGGTCTTCGGCGGGTACCATGCTTTCCCGCAATTGCGCCGCGCCGCGAATGCCAGACAGCGGGTTTTTGACCTCATGCGCCAACATCGCGGCCAATGCGGTGACAGAACGTGCCGCCCCCCGTTGCGTCATGGCATGGTCAATCTTGCCCGCGATGGAATGTTCCTTGACCGTGATGACGATGCAATCCCGCCGATCTGCCAAGGGGGCCGCATCAACGGTAACCGTATGCGCCCCAAGGCGCGGCGTGGACAGCCGGACACCGTGCACGGTCATGGAACTGCCAACCCGCCGGGCACGATCAACGACTGCCAGGATCGGGCTGTCATGGGGGATCAAATCCTGCAGATTGACGCCAACCAGCATCGTTTCCGACCCTTGCAGGAAATTCTGACCGGCAGCGTTCAGAAAGACGACATCGTTATGTTCGTCGACAACAATGATCGGATCTGGAATGGAATCGATAACACTGTCAGCGCCAGGACGCGCTGGGCCACCCCCAAAGGTATTTTTGATCGCATTCAACACTAAGCGGCCTCCCCCAGACACTCTTGCTCTGTTTCAAAGGCGGTCCGAATGATCGCCTGTACGGCCCTGTAATCTTCCGCAGCCATGGCCTGGGACCGAAAGGCGGCCGCCCCGCCCAATCCCGCAATTGACCATGCGATATGCTTGCGGGCGATGCGCAATCCAATATCGATGCCGTGGTGGCTCAAAATACCGTCCAGATGCCGCAACAGAATATCACGCCGGTGGGCAGATGATGGCTCCGCCTTTACAACACCGTCGCGCAGATAGGTGATGGCGTGTCCCGGAAACCAGGGGCGCCCCTGCGCGCCGCGACCGATCATGACTCCATCCGCACCAGAGGCCGTCAGACAGGCATCGATGTCGGCAAAGCTCTTTATGTCCCCATTGGCGATTACCGGAATGGTGACTGCGGCCTTGACCGTCCGGATAAAGGACCAATCCGCGCTGCCGGTATATTTCTGTTCCCGGGTGCGCCCATGAACCGTGACCAGTTGAACGCCTGCATTCTCAGCCCGCCTGGCGAAGTCGGGCGCATTGCGGCATTCCTGATCCCAGCCGGTCCGCATCTTTATCGTGACGGGTGCGTCAATAGCAGCCACCACAGCGTCAACAATCGCCAGGGCCTGATCCAGGTCGCGCATCAGGGCAGATCCGCACAGCTTGCGTGTCACCTTTTTAGCGGGGCATCCAAAATTCAGATCAATGATATCGGCGCCTAAATCCGTGCACAGGCGCGCGGCCTCCGCCATGATTGCCGGATCATGGCCGGCCAATTGGACGATATGCGGGCCTGCCCCGCTACCGGCGCGCGCACGCTTCAATGTGCCGCGCGTTTCACGGATGGCTTCACCGCTGGCAATCATTTCAGAAACGACGGCTTGCGCGCCCAGTTCCTGGGCCACGGTCCGAAAAGGAAGGTCTGTCACGCCCGACATAGGCGCCAGATAAACCGGCGTCTCAATGCGGTGGGGGCCGACAGACAACCCTGAAAGCGTGCTGCTGTTTTTCTGTGCAGTCACAATGAACGCCCATTCTTTAGGCAGTTACGGATCGTGGGTTTTAACGTGGATTAAATGGTCTTACCAGACAATTTACGCAAAATTGTAGGATATGCGTCGATTTATCCGGACAAAACGTCGGTGACGAACTTCACGCCGGGATAGGCCAAAGTCACCAACAGATACGCCATCATGACAAATTGGGACGCGCGCCGCCCCCGCAATCCACTATAGCGTTGCAGGATCAACAACACGCCAATCACAACAAAGGCGGCAAAAGTCAGGACAGTTTTGTGATCCGGTTCTAGCAAACGTTGTCCATGTTCCACATGAATTGCGATGCCCGTGACCAGACCCAGTCCCAGCACACCCTCGCAGGTTGCCATAAGGCGGTCTTGCAGGCTTTCACCTTCCGCAACGGATGGCAAAGCCGACGCGACCGCGCCGCTGCGTTTTGCCTTCAAGGCACGTTCCTTAATGAACACCGCCAGGGCCGCAACCGCAGCCAGGGTCAACAGCGCATAAGTCATGACCGCGACGATGATATGAACGATCACCCAGATATCAGGCGGTTGGGCAAGGCTGTGGTCCCCCCGATTTGACAGAATCGCAAAGCCAATCAGAAAAGCGAGATAGGGCAGCGCCAGAACGATCAGACGGCGCGCCGCCTCCAGCCGCAGGGCCAGTGTCATCAGCAAGGTCAGTGTGGTCGCAACCGAAACCCAGATCGTGAAGGAAAAATCCGTGCGCCACCCTGCCTGTAACACCCCAAAGCACCAAACCGCCGGACCAAGCACTGCAAGCCCAATTACCGCCCAATACACAGTATTACGCGGCCAGTCCCGGACCGATGCCCATATAGCAGGACCCAGGCAACACAGAGCGATGATTTGAAAGACGGGCGACTCTATTATCATCTGGTTATTGATCCAGAGAAACCTGACAAGGGTATCACAGAGATGCGTCTGTTAGATGCTCTGAAAGTTAAAAAGGTTCGAGAGACTAAGATCCCAACTCCTGAAGAGCAGGAGAGAATGAGAAAGTTGGATATTCTTATTCCACGTTCTCAAGACTACTTTGTCTACAATCCTCAGGGATTTTATCAGACTACTAGTAGTTCCAAACAGCAAACGATTCGCATCGCACAGGATGCTATATCGTACAC
>NZSA01000002.1 GCA_002696645.1 Rhodospirillales bacterium
CAAACATTTCCAGCCAGTATCCGACCGTTCGAAGGTCGCAATCGACATGCAACTTTCGTAAGCTGGCATCTGAATTGCCAGGCTGAAATCTGCATTCACGACAAAGGACGCCCCGTCATAGACCAGTTCGTCCTGTCCCCCGACCTGATTCAGATAGGCCAGCGGCAAGCCACTTTCCGTGACCCGTTCCATCACCAATTGCAGACGTACATCTTCCTTGGCGTCATCATAGGGGCTGCCATTGGGGACCAGCAGTATTTCTGCACCGGATTCCTCCAGACATTCAATAACATCGGGTGTCCAGATATCCTCACAGATCGGCACGCCAATGCGCACGCCTCTAATATTCATCGGCCCCGGCAAAGAGCCGGACTGAAACACACGCTTTTCATCGAAAACGCCATAATTTGGCAGGTCATATTTATAGCGTTCTGTCACGATGCGACCGCCAGATAACAATAGGACCGCGTTATACGCCAGTTTACCAGGCGCTTCCCCCCGCCAGGGAGTCGTCAACAGGACATCCGGGCCACCGCCTGCCGTTTCAGCAGCCAAGGCAGCGGTGGCTTCTTCCAGCTTGTCCAGAAAGAATGGCTTCAATACCAGGTCTTCCGGCTGATAACCCGACAGGAATAATTCCGGCAGCAATAATAGATCCGCACCGGCCTGCGCCGCCTGGGCCCGGGCGTCGCGCACCATTTGCGCATTGCCCGCAATATCCCCGACCGTCGGGTTCAATTGCGCCAGGGCGACAACAAAACGATCCGTCATTGAATTCTTTCCTTATATTGGGGGGCTGTTTCACCCACATTCAAGGTGACTATCTTGCTCGCACCGCTTGAAATCAACCCCCAGCAAGGCGATACCTATACCGTGACGCAACAAAGGATCTGACATGGCCAAGGACGACCAGACAAAAGGGACCGCCCCACACAGCGCATCCCACAGTGCGGGGGCTGAGAAACTGGGAGAATTTGCCCAGACCATCAGTCAGTTGCTGGCCGATCGCTTGGCTGCACAGGCGACCAAGGGGGACGGTAAACTGGCGTCCCGTGACATCAATGCCGTCCTGAATTCCTACACATACGACAATGACAGTATCTTACGCGGGCTGTGCGATTCGACCTGGATCGGTCTGCAGCATCACTTTGAAGACGCGTTCTATGCCCAAATGCGAAAGTTCCCGCTGGAACGGTTGATTGTTGCGCGCTTCGTGCATTTGCTACCCGAACGCGGCGAAGCGCCTGTGCCAGGCCGAACACTATCGCGACGCATGATCCCCGCCTTTATTCAGGCCCTGCATCAAATGGTCGGCCCTGAACTGTTTGAAGAATATGAAGAACGCGCCCGTACTATGGTTGAAACCCTGCGCGCACAAGAAGGCCAATCGCTGGATTGGGACAGCCTGCACGAACGCCCGATGGCCAAGATATTGGTCAATGACATCCTGATCTATATCACGCGCTATTTTATGGATATCAGCAAACGCCGAACCTGGATGGTCAGTTATTTTGATCGGGTAATGCCGCCGGGCAAGAGTAACGAGGAGCGGGCCTGGAGTTTCGGCGATCTGGAATTCCACAAGCTGATGGCCGCCCTGTATAGGGAACTGGCCGAAACCCTGTTCGACAAAAAGGGGCGACAACATCTGGAAGAGCGCTATGACGCCGCCAGCCTGTCGCAACTGGAACAGGTTCTGGCCGGGCTGGCGCAGGATCAGAAGCGCGTCCTGCAGGCACATTGAACAAGGTTGACCGGTTATTGCGCCATGAAAGCGTGAAACATTTTCTCAACCGGATCTTTATTCAAATCCCGTGCGATGATCACCAGACGCGATGATGGCGTCTCTCCCTCTGCCCAGCCCGCCAGCAGGGCCGGTGGATGAAAAACATGCTGAACGCCATGGACCGCAACGGGCCCATCGACCTCCGCCACATATAAAATCCCCTTCATGCGCAACAGGTTTGCGCCATGGGTGGCAATCAGCGCCTCAATCCAGTTAACGAAGGCATCCCAGGCAATGGGGGCATCATATCGGATGACGAAGGATCGGATACGGTCGTCATGACGGTTCCTGTCATGATCATGATGATGGCCATGAGTGTGATCGTGGGGATGGCCGTGCTGCGATGCCTGGTCATAGGCTTCTTCCGCCAGCCATTGGGCGACATCGGGTGTCTTGGTACCCGGATCATAAAGGCCCGTGCCAAACAGCGCATCGGGCGCAATATCCCCCTGGATCACCGACAAGACGGGGGCCGCCGGATTGATAACCCGCAGCCTTTCCATCAGATCGGATTCCTGTTCCATCAAATCCGTCTTGGTCAGCAGGATACGATCGGCGACGGCGGCCTGTTTCACGGCTTCCGGCTGCGCATCCAGGGTCGCAGACCCATTCACGGCGTCCACCGTGGTAATGACCCCATCCAGCCGATACCGGGTTGAAATGACCGGATCAGTCATCAGCGTATGCAGGATGGGTGCTGGATCAGCCAGACCCGTGGTTTCAATCACGACCCGATTAAAGGCAGGAATTTCGTTGTTCCAGCGCCGCTTGATCAGGCCCCGCAATGTCTCAATCAGATCCCCCCGAATGGTACAGCACAGACAGCCGGACTCCATCACCACCATGTCTTCGCTGGCAGTTTCAACCAGCAGGTTGTCGATCCCGACCTCCCCGAATTCATTAATGATCACAGCCGTCTGGCCCATGTCCGGATGCTTCAACAGGGCGTTTAGAACCGTGGTCTTACCCGACCCCAGAAACCCTGTCAGCACACTGACCGGCAGGCGTTCTGGCCCGGCAGAAGAATCTGGTGAATTGGCCGTATCATTCTGCATCACACTCTCCAAGGAAGCGGGCTGGATTTACGCTGGAGTTACCGTGTAGGGTCTCCGCATCACAATTTCAATCGAAAGCCCATATCATGACCGACCTGATCCATCTGACCGCCTGCGCCGCCGTTGACATGCTGAAGGCGGGAGACGTCACGCCACAGGAAATGGTGGACGCAGCCTATGACCGGATAGAGGCGGTGGATGGTGCCGTGAATGCGACGCCCATCCTGTGCAGAGAGCGGGCGGAACAGCAGGCGAAGACCGCATCCCGCAATACTTTGCTGGCGGGTCTGCCCGTTGGGATCAAGGACCTCAGTGAGGTGGAAGGCGTTCGCTGTACCTATGGCTCCCCCATCTTCAAGGATTACATCCCCAATTTCTCAGACATTCCCGTCGTTAATTTGGAACGGCATGGCGCCGTCCTGATTGGGAAAACAAACACGCCGGAATTCGGTGCTGGGGCAAACACTTTCAATGCCGTCTTTGGCATCACGCGAAACCCCTGGGATATCTCTAAGAGCTGCGCCGGGTCATCGGGCGGATCTGCTGTTGCCCTGGCGACAGGGCAATGCTGGCTGGCCAGCGGGTCCGACCTGGGGGGCAGCCTGCGCACGCCTGCCAGCTTTTGTGGCATCGTTGGGCTGCGTCCCAGTCCGGGCCGCGTGCCCCGCCTTAATCCGGGTGACCCGTTTGGCACCATGAGCGTTGAGGGACCCATGGGGCGCACCGTGGAAGACACCGCGCTGATGCTGGACGCCATGGCGGGGCAGGACCCCCGCGATCCGATCAGTCAGCCGCTGCCTCATACCAGCTTTCGCCAAACCTGTCGCACAGGCGCCCCGCCCCGCCGGATCGCCTACAGTCTGGATCTGGGCGGGATCATTCCCGTCGATCCAGCCGTGGAACAAGTCTTCAACAACGCGCTGAAACAATTGGAAGATATGGGTGTAGAACTGGTCGAAACCTGCCCGGATTTCAGCAATGCGATTGAGGCGTTCAAGATATTGCGCGGCCTGGGATTCGTGAACGGACAGCGTGAAAATTACGAAAAGCACCGCAATCTATTGAAAGACGATGTGATCTGGAATTATGAATACGGGCGCAGCCTGACCGCCGAAGACATTGCCCAGGCACAGCGCTGGCGTGGGGCCATTCATGCCGATGCGGTGCGTCTGTTCACCCAACAGGATTTCGACGCCTTCCTGTGCCCGACAGCCATCGTGCCCCCCTACCCGGCAGAGCAGTTATGGGTCGATCAGGTGAATGGCCAGACATTCGATAACTATATCCATTGGCTGGCCATGGTCTCTGCCATCACCCTGACTGGCTTGCCTGCGATCTCCGTTCCTGCGGGATTTACAGAAGACGGCCTGCCCGTTGGCGTGCAACTGGTTGGTGCCCCCTTCAGTGAGGGACGCTTGCTGGCCCATGCACGGCATTTCGAATCAGCAACCGGTCTAGCAACCGCTGTTCCCATTGATCCAAAGGGAGTCCTTGCTGTCACGTCTTCCTGACTTGCCGCGTTGCACAACAACGTTTAGGTTTGCGATGCAATAAAGCCGCTTTGTGAAGACTTTCAGTGACGCCCAGACCCTATTTTGAGGAGCTTTCCATGGACAGCCCGCGTTTGCACACCGATCTGAATGGTTTCTTTATCGAAGACCTTTACGTTGGCATGACGGCGATCTTTGCCAAGACGATCACAGAAGCGGACATTGTGCTGTTTTCCGGGGTGACGGGTGATATGAACCCCGTCCATGTGAATGAGGAATTCGCCGCCGACACAATGTTCAAGGGCCGCATCGCCCATGGGATGCTAACTGCCAGCCTGATCTCCACCGTTCTGGGTATGAAAATGCCAGGGCCGGGCTGTATCTATCTGAGCCAGGACCTGAAATTCCTGGCCCCTGTGCGCGCTGGCGATACCGTGACGGCAAAGGCGGTAATCCTGGAAATCATCCCGGAAAAAAAGCGGATCGTGTGCAAGACCACCGCCTCCGTCGGGGAGAAGCTGGTTTGCGACGGACAAGCCAAGATGATGGTGCGCAGCCGCGTCGAGGAAGAGGCTAAGGCCGCAAAAGCCTAAGACATCATGTGCAGGCGCATGATGACCTAATTTGCCTGACGCGCTTCTATCGTTGGCACTGCGAAATCCAGAATGACTTTTGTCGGGACTTTCCAGGCATCCGGTTTGTTATAGTTCCCAGCATAAATGACAACCACCATATCCCTGTCAGGATTGACCGTCAGGCGCTGCCCGCCATTGCCAAAGCCAGCGAACCAATCCGGTGGCGTGCCATCGTCAGCCAACCACCACAGGAAACCGTATCGCAAATTCAACGACGTCTCGATGCTGGGGGTCAGCGATTGCTCAATCCATTCCGCCTGAACGATCTGGTTTCCCTGCCAGATCCCCTTATCAATCATCAGGCGCCCGATCTTTGCCAGATCATGGGTCGTCAGACGCAGCCCGGACGAGGCCCCCGTTTTTCCGTTCGACAGTTTCTGCCACTCAAAATCGGTAATGCCTAAAGGATCAAACAGCTTCTGTTTTGCGTAAACATCCAACGGCACTCCCGTCCCTCTGACGATTAAGGCACCGACAAGGGAAGCCGCCCCGCCGCTATATGTCCAATGTGTACCAGGGGAATACAGAACTGGCTGTTCCAGGGCATAGCGTTCGCGGTCCGGCGCATAAGCCATTGCAATTTCACTATTCCGCGTACTGGTATAGGGCGCTGTTTCATCCCATTCCAATCCCATCGTCATGGTCAGGGCATGGCGCACCAGAATGTCCTTTCGGGCGGGATCTGCGATCAAATCCGGATAGTCCGGGAATTGCGCCATCAATGGCTCATCCAATCCCGGCACCAGACCTTCCGACAGGGCGATGCCATACAGCAAACCGGTAACGCTTTTTGTAATGCTGCGCACATCATGCAGGCTGGTTTGGCTATGATCGACACGGCCAATATCCAACCCTTGTCGCTGGTCAAAACCGGTAAAGTAAACTTCCGCAAGGGTCTCACCCCGATGCAAAATCAGGACGCTATGCAGCCCCTTTAACGTGCCTTGAGCAAACGAGTCTCTTATTTTCTGTGCCAGGTCGTTGTCTTGCGCAAGGGCCGCAGAAATGTTCAACGCTCCAAAACTGACTGCCACTGCCAGAAACTGCCGAACTCGCCCCATTTCATACTCCCATTCACAAAATAAAGCGCCGCTACCACACGCAGGAAGGTTTCACGCCTGCGCTTCAACCGCTATCTTCTGAGAATACTATAGCAGTCAGGAACGGTTTGCCTTCATGCAGATTTTTAGAGAACCCAAAGATTATCCATCAGAGCGTTTCGGCGCCGTGATTGTTCTGGGAAATTTTGATGGGGTGCATCGCGGCCATCAGTCCGTCATTGGCCAAGCCGCTGAATTCGCAGAGGCGCAGGGCCGTGACCTTGCTGTTCTAACTTTCGAGCCACATCCGCGTGAATTCTTTCGACCTGACGATCCTCCATTCCGGCTGACCCCGTTCTGGAACAAGGCGCATCTGCTGCAAGCCATTGGGATCGATTCGCTGATCTGCCTGAATTTCGACACGCCGCTGGCCAATCTGGATGCACAGGCCTTTATTGACGAAATTCTGGTGAAGGCCTTGGGAACCGGTGTTCTGGTGGTGGGCTATGATTTCAAATTCGGGAAGGGCCGCACCGGCGATACCGACACCTTGCGTGCCGACACACGCTTTGAAACCCGTATCATTGACCCTGCGGCGGCGGCAACGGGGGAAGTCTATTCTTCAACCCGCATTCGCGATTATCTGAAAAGTGGCGAACCGGGCCAGGCCGCTGCCTTGCTGGGTCGCCCTTTCGAGGTCGAGGGCGAGGTGCTGCACGGCGCTCAGATTGGCCGCACGATTGGTTTTCCAACCGCCAATTTGGATATGAGTGACTATATCCGCCCCGCCTATGGCGTCTATGCGGTTCGGGTCGGGGTAGAGACCGGGCGGGTTGGAGAGACCGTCTGGTGCGATGGTGTCGCCAATTTGGGCATGCGTCCCACTGTTGATGGCCTGAGTGAGAAATTCGAAGTGCACTTGTTTGATTTCGACCGCGATCTTTATGGCACGCATATGCGGGTAGCCCTGATTGAATTCATCCGGGGGGAACGTAAGTTCGACGGCCTGGATGCCTTAAAGGCGCAGATTACAAAAGACTGTCACGCGGCCAAAATCATCCTGGACAACCGCGCCGCGGGCGCGTGATAGTTTGGTTTTTTTTACGCTTACGCGGGCGCGTGATAGTTTGGTTTTTTTACGCTCACGCGGGCGCGTGATGCTGTGTTTATCTATGCTCACGCGTGCGCGTGATGCATTAGATCTCCCAGATCAGTTCTGACGGGCCAGACACAACATTCTGGCGATTCTGAGCCTTCACCCGGTTCGTCACCATACGCGTATGAAGCCCGGATATGATCCGACTGCCCGTCCTCTCAAAGGCAAAGGGCAACACCGCATGCACCAGGCAGCAAAGACCTGCCAGCAGCAAAGGGCCCGCAAAACTGAGCGCGGTTCCCATATGCTCTGTATATGTCTCCCCAACAGAGGATGGGTGCTGTGTGAAAGCGGTGCGGATCATCTTTTATCTCCTGTTCTGGCAGAACGATTTGTTTATTCAGAATAGTATCTACGATAATCGCTGGAATTTGTTTCTAAATATACTATTAAAAATGACTTTCTGTTAAATTTTATGCTATTATTTTAATATATAATGTAAAAATTCACCTAGGATGTATATCATGGATGCAATCGATCACCGAATTTTGGCCGCTTTGCAGGAAGATTCTGCGCTTTCTACCGCAGATCTGGCTGACAGGGTCGGCCTGTCCCCGACTCCCTGTTGGCGGCGGGTTCGACAATTGGAAACAGCGGGATACATTCGAAAGCGCGTCGCGCTGCTGGACCGTGACCTGCTGGGGGTTGGCACGACGGTCTTCGTGTCGATCCGCACCAAAACCCATGCGGCGGACTGGTTGACGAAATTTGCTAAAGTCGTTCAATCCATGCCCGAAGTCATTGAGTTCCACCGGATGAGCGGTGACATTGACTATCTGATGAAAGTCGTCGTGCCGGATATCCCCGCCTATGACGCCTTTTACAAGCGCCTGATTTCGGCCATTGATCTGTCAGATGTCTCCTCAAGCTTTGCAATGGAGGAAATCAAGGCAACGACAACGCTGCCCCTGACCTATTTAAAACAAGCCTGATGACCCTATATATAAGTGCAGATAACACAGCGATTAGGGAGAAAGACCATGGGTGATTTAATCAGCTTTACCTGTCCGGACGGGACGGAAGCCAAAGGCTATCTGGCGACAGCAACTGAGCCAAAAGGCAGCGTTGTCGTGCTGCAGGAATGGTGGGGCCTGAACGACCAAATCAAAGGTGTCGCAGATCGTTTCGCCGCAGCGGGCTATACCGCCCTGGCCCCCGACCTGTACGAAGGCCGGGTAACCCAGGATGCGGATGAGGCCAGCCATATGATGACCGGCCTGGACTGGGTTGGGGCGTCCGAACAGGATACCCGTGGCGCGGTTCAGTATTTGAAAGCCAAAACTGGCACAAAAACGGCTGTTATGGGGTTTTGCATGGGCGGTGCCCTGACCATCATCGCGGGCGTAAAGGTTCCTGAATGTGATGCCTGTGTATGCTTCTATGGCATCCCACCGAAAGAAGCCGCCGACCCCGCCAAAATCTCCGTGCCTTTCCAGGCCCATTTCGCCACCAAGGATGATTGGTGCACCCCACAAGCGGTTGAACAATTGCGCAAGGATATGGCCGGCGTGAAAAGCCCGGTTGATATTCACGAATACGACGGTGAACATGGATTTTTCAATGAAACCCGCGAGGTGTTCAATCGCAATGCAGCCGATGTAAGCTGGGAACGCACAATCAGTTTTCTAAACAAGGTTCTGTGACGCACCACAAACGGTATCAGGTGACAGCACCCCACCCGCCTCCGCGGGTATGAGGAGTGGGCAAAGGTTAACCGCAGAGGGCGTAGAGGAACTGGTGCCCTATAACTTTCCACGTCTGACCTTCAACACCACCCTCCCCCTTCGAGACGCTACGCTCCTCTGGGTGAGGGTGCCTTTGGCGTCAACATCGTCACCCCGGACAACGATCCGGGGTCCAGGGCGGCTGGCGCGATTGGTGCCTGTGGCTCTGGATATCAGCAGGGAACTGACAATCCCACCAATCGTCTCATTCTCATCCTGAGGAGGCGCGGCAGCGCCGTCTCGAAGGAGGGGCTGTAAGTTCGGTGCTTACAGAGGGCTCCCCCTTCGAGACGCTACGCTCCTCAGGGTGAGGGTGCCTTTGGCGTCAACATCGTCACCCCGGACAACGATCCGGGGTCCAGGGCGGCTGGCGCGATTGGTGCCTGTGGCTCTGGA
>NZSA01000003.1 GCA_002696645.1 Rhodospirillales bacterium
GACGGCCGACGCGGCGGGGGCATAAAAGGCCGAACCGGTTTTCAGCAGGGCAACAATTTCGCCGCCGCCGCCACGGGTCCGCTTGACGATGGCATCGATCTTTTCCTGGGTTGACCAGCCCATTTCGATCAGGTCCGGCACGGGAATGCCTGCAACCGTTGAATATCGAATCAGCGGCACCATTGTGTCGCCATGACCGCCCAGAACGAAGGCGGTGACGTCTTCCACAGACACATCAAATTCTTCAGCCAGGAAACAACGGAACCGCGCGCTGTCCAGCACGCCCGCCATACCAACGACCTTGTTCTCCGGCAGACCGCTTTCACGCTGCAGCAGGCCGACCATGACGTCCAGCGGATTGGTGATGCAGATAACAAAGGCGTCCGGGCAATGGGTTTTAATGCCCTCACCCACCGATTTCATGACCTTCGCATTGATGCCGATCAGATCGTCGCGGCTCATGCCAGGTTTGCGCGCAACACCGGCGGTAACGATAACCACATCAGACCCTTTCAGATCCGCATAGTCATTGGTACCTGACATTTTTGCATCAAACCCTTCAACCGGGGCAGCCTGCGCGATATCCAACGCCTTGCCCTGCGGCATGCCGTCGACAATGTCGAAGACGACGACGTCACCCAGTTGCTTCAGACCAGCCAAAAGCGCCAGCGTCCCACCAATATTCCCAGCGCCAACCAGCGCAATCTTGTTCCGTGCCATTATTTTACAGCCCTTTCGTTGCGACCCATGCCGCACTGCGTTTCATACTTGCAGTGTCCGCATGGTGTCATTTTTGGACGAAAAAATACTGCCTTGTTCCCTATCCGACACGGCAAGTCCGCGCAAGGCACAGCACAAGAAAAACCACACCCGACCGATCAATCCACCCAAAGGGACCCTAAAAGTTGATCATATGGCTATCTTAAATAGCAATATTTAATTTCATGTACTTATGAATGATTTTTTAATTGATTGTAAAATTTATCCTTCATATCGTCACGATTGAATAGTTCGCTAAATCGCTTTGGGGGGGTCCCAGATGGATAGATTCATAGCGGCTGAAACTCTGGCCTATTACCAGAATTTCAGCAGCAGAGACGCGCGCCTTGATCGGCAACGGGGGGCTGAAGACGGCTACCGGGAATTGCCAGCGGTAGAGGATACCGATTTCTCGCCGCATGAGGCATATCGCATTGCTGAAGCCCGGACTGCCTTGAACGAATACATCCGACGCATGCGCACCGAAATCGACAAAATCGATCTGCGCATCCGCGAATTCGTTTCGTTGCGCGATGATGATTACAGTTCACGGAAAAGCTCGCTGTATGTGGAAAAGCAATCCCGCCTGCAACGGGTGAATGATTTGGTTGGCAAGGGATCGCATCGCTATACGGAGTTGGTGCGGCAACGGGACGAGGCGAACCGAACTTATCGGGAGCGGGAACATGAATTTGGGCGCGCGCCCAGTTTGCGCATGCACGAGCCCATCATCGATCGCCCTTGGTTTTCATGGCTGTCTATCTACATTCTGGTATTGCTGTTTCTGGCGCTTCTGGAAGTGCCAGTCAATCAATTGGCGGTTCAGTTGTCCTTCGAATTTTCCGCCTGGATATCTTACATCATCGCCTTCCTGATCGGTGTCACCTTTATCCTGCAGGCCCATTTCCTTGGGGTGCAAATGCTGCGGTTTATCGCTGTATCTGGCTGGCGGAAGTTGTGGCATTTGGTCCTTATCCTGCTAACCCTGCTGCTGATGGCCACGATGATTCTGGTATTGTTCCAAATGCGCGGGGAAGTCACAGCAACGGTTGCCGCGCAATCTGCAATCATTCAGGTCCCAGGGGCAACACCCCCGCCCGAAATCGCCCAGGTGGGTGCAAGCAACTTCTTCTCAAACCTATTTGGAAATCTGTCCAACGCCCTGTTTGGCGACCCGACAGAAAGCAACTTTGCCCAGGTGGGTCTGCTGCTCTTGAACGGATTGGTTTTGTTAATCGGAACAGTTTTGTCCTGCCTGCGCCACGACAGAGAACCAGAGTTGGAACAAGCCTATTTGAAAAAGCGCCAGACGGAACGTGCCGTTGATTACTATATGCGCGATTTCAACCGCGATGCGTCCGACATAGAAAACGAGATGTCCAAACGGATATCGTCTGCAGAACGCCTGGCCGATCAGATCGATCAGGATATTCAGAAACTCGAAGAAGAGCGGATGCAACTGAAGCGCCAGATCGAAAACGATATCCGCACCGTCCTGAACATCTTGTCCCAACAGTTGACCGCCTATCAGGAGAGCAATGCCCAATCGCGCAAATCACAGCGGCCCGTCTATTTTGGTAATTTCGGATTGAGACTTCTGGGCGAGGAGGTATTGGTCGAATGACAATGTTACGCTCGTCCTTATTGGGCTTTCTGGCCCTTCTGGCTGGCATCAGCACCCCTGACACCGCACAGGCACAGGCGTTTTCCACCTATTGCGGTCCTGCCAGCCCGCCATCCCACACCCTGATGCTGATCGATCAAACCGAAAACTTTGACACCATTGATATGACGCGCTTTGCCGAAGGGTTTAACCGCATATTCCAGGAGTTGATTCCAGGCAACCAACTGGATATTTATCTGATCGCCGGTCAGCCCGGCGCTTTAACGCGTGCCTTTTCATCCTGCATTCCGGGCTGCCCCGACGAGATCGAATCCGGCAATTCCAACTGGCAACATATCTGTTCGAATGTTCTGATTCAGCGCGACAAACGCCTGTTTGTCTCCGCGTTTACAAAATTTATGAACGACCTGAACGCGGCGTCGGCGGTTTCTGATGCCACCCATCTGATCAACACTCTTGAGAATCTGGCCTATCAATATTCCGACAGCTCTATTAGCGACTTCTATATTTTCTCGGACATGCTGGAATATTCGCCGCTGAATTACAAAATCAACGCGTTTGATTTCACCGCGCGGCAAGCGCTGGAGCGCAAAGCACGGGGGGTTATTCCCGAAAATCACTTTCTGGCAAATGCGACTGTTACTGCCTTTGGTTTTGGCAAACGGTTGGGACAGCAGAGTCTGATCGAAGAAAAAGGATATGCCGCGGCCTTGCTGCCGTCCGGCACGGCGACCCAGTTTCGCGCCTTCTGGACCGATTTCTTCAAGACAACCATGCCAACAAAGGCATTCCGACTTTCCCTGGAATATTAAGAAGGGCAAACACAATGACGACCAAAGATCCAAATTTGTGCTTCGTGCTGGAACCCACACCGGTGAAACAGCGCGATGATGCGCATCCAGACGCCCTGACCCACGGAGACCTGAATACGATCTTCAATCAGATCATAGAGCCATCCATCACCGGGCGGGGCTTCAGGATTGTACGATCCTCACATATCACGCGGTCAGGCTATATGACGCGCGAACACAAGGATCATACGACAAAGGCTGCCCTGGTGATCGCCAATATCACCACCGCCGACCCGATTGTCATGTTCTGCCTGGCCCTGCGCTACAGCATGACAACCGCGAAGCCGAATCATTCCGTTATCGGTCTGCTGGATCGGGAACAGTTCAACATCTTTGACCTGCCCAGTGTCATCGTTGGGCCCATTCCCTATGGCCTGACCCCAGAACCCCATCTGGATGCCACGGCCAGCCAAGAGACCGATGTCGCCGACGCCATTCAAAGCGCGCGCAATGACCTGATCCATTCCGTCGGGCAGTTTATCGATTGGAGCAAGCCTGCGGGTGATCCCATCGGCCAGGACAGCGCCTATACCGCCGCGCATACCAAAGCCGAAAACACCGCAAAATACCCAGAAAGCGACAACTCTGACGATACCGACGCCTTCGACCGCTTCCTGAAAGCCCGCATCCGCGCCCTTCTGAATGAAGACAATACCGACTATGCCGCGCGAAAATTGCAACAACGCCTTTTCGATCATCGTTGAGGGTGAGAACGAGACTGTTAGTTATAAAGGATTGTGGTTATGGCAGAAACTGCGTCTGATCCAGCTTCAACATTTTATAAAAATCTGAGACTCAAAATCATGATCGTTGATCTGATCGGCTACGGGGCTCCAGTATTTTTCGCAATATACCTGACATTAAATTTTCATGAAAAAATATTAGAAATAATTCAAAATAATAATATAAATAGTTTATTGAATTTTGTAAGTGTAGATAATTCTATTCAGATGATAATTCATTCTATGTTTGGTGGAATATTTTTTGTTTTGTTATATTTATTAATTTTTTTGCTTTTGTATTATACAAATATAAAGCCAACTGCCGCCCTCGAAGATATAGATCCAAAACAGGCTTTATTTAATTGCGGCTGGTCTACAGATAAATTTTATTTCATTGGGTTTATATGCACTTTGGCTAGTTTGGCCTATGGATTCCTTCAAACAGGAATCGCAACATCACTGCTCATTAATCTGGCTGGCCAGAACGCTATACTAGGCAACAGCAACAGCACGGACGTTCGGTTAGCTTTTGGGGTAAAAATTGTTCCAATAGCGGGGGCGGCGATCATTTCAACGATCTTTGGCCTGATAACACGCAGCTTAATGGACAATATTGGATTCAACAATAATGACAAACATAGTTCAAATATATTGGACTGGAGTAATTTTTCTAAAACCAACTGGGCAAAGAATATCATAACTTTACTAAATCAGATAAAGGATTGTACGTGCAGAATGCATCCAGACGGAAGTCGTCCAAAACTTGTTCCACCAGAACAAAATTTATTACAAGCAACAAGAATTTCCAAAACAACACCTCATTTAAATTTATACGATCTAAATACACATAATGAGATATCAGATTTTGCATACTATGTAGTTCGCAAATGGGGCCACCGCAAAAACAAGGGTGACTTGTAAATGTCACGAATTGTAGAAAGCACTCTATCCGAACTTTCAATACTCCTTCTTTTTGTATTTGGAATTATTTCACTTTCCGGCACTGATTTTTTTACATCTTTCCCAAATAGTGCCACGGTTAACGGTAAATCCGCCCCATCTACTTTGCCGGTGAACCCGTCCGAAATTGACCTTGAAATAGAAAAATTAAGAGACAAAAGCATCCCAAAATCTTGCTTATACATAACGTTACAGCAAAGACCTTTCACCCGTAACTTTGGGGTAAATGACCCTAACACCAACAAAACATCATATTGGGTAGTCTTAAAGCCACGATCTGCATTTGTGATCGTTTGGAAGCGCGGAAATCTCTATTCAGTCGAAGACAATACCCAAACTTTTGGTCCCAGCGGAAACCCTAGCACTCATCACACAGTCGGTTCATTTCTTAAAATAGCGCCCGACTTTACTAATAAGATTAGAATGCTTCAGGCATTGCCAGCAATGCCTTGGCCCGACCTGCTGGGTAAACTAAATGAAATACATCAGACAACTATTGGACCAAATCAACAGGGCTTAGACTGTGCCATCCGATTTGATTTCCGAAATAAAATCAATCCTGTGTGCACAAACAATACATACTATAATTGTGAACCAGCACACTTCTACGCTGGATCATCGGCAGACATAGCCATCAGGAATAAAAACTTGGAACATCAGCAGATTATAATTGATATGATGCGCCTTAAATCTTCCCCCTTTTATCTAAATTCCGACATTCCAATCGGTCATCAAATAGCTGTGAACAATGGCATGTTTTAACAAACTGATTGTCTCTTTGTAACTACAGGTCTGGTTATTTTGTGGACGATAATGGTCGTATGGGCTAACAGCAGGAAACCGTTAAGAAAATGGACCCCCATGCTCCTGCTGCATCGCCTGTATGATTGGACGCTGTCTCTTGCCGCGCATCGACATGCGGTTTGGTGGTTGGCGGTGGTCTCATTTATCGAAAGTTCGGTCTTTCCGATCCCGCCCGATGTGCTGTTGATCCCCATGATCCTGGCGCGCCCGCATTTGGCGTTTCGGTTTGCATTGATTTGTACCATTGCCTCTGTGCTGGGGGGGATGGCCGGGTATGGGATCGGGCATTTCCTGTTCGAATCCATCGGGCGGCCGCTGGTCGCCCTGTATGGCGCGACAGAGGCGCTGCAGGGCATTCAGGGGGACTTTGCAGAAAACGGCTGGTGGATCGTCCTGGGCGGCGGTATGACCCCGTTTCCGTATAAGGTCGTCACCATCGCGTCTGGCGCATTGGGGCTGGATCCGTTGGCCTTTATGGCGTCTTCTATCGTGGGACGCGGGGCGCGGTTCTTCCTGGTCGCAGCCCTGTTATGGAAATTTGGGGCCCCCATCCGCGACTTTATCGAAACCCGACTGGGCTGGGTTGTCGCAGGGGCATTTGTACTCTTGATCGGTGGCTTCCTTGTGATCAAAGTGATCGTATGACAACGCTTCTGACCCGACTGCTGCCGCCGCAGCGTATCCCGATCGCCCTTGCCGTGTGTTCGGCACTGGTGCTGATAACGGTCAATATCTTCGAATATGGATTTGGCTATCTGCCCTGCCATTTGTGCCTGTATCAACGATTGCCTTGGTGGATCGCATTGGGGTTGTCATGTGTCGCCATCATGCTGTTGAAGCGCAGAGGCGTTCTGTCGCTGTTGATTTCGATCCTGGCACTGGTTGCAATTTTAATTGGTGCGGGACTGGGCGCCTATCACGCCGGTGTTGAATATCAGTTCTGGCCCGGACCATCTGGTTGCACGGGCGCACAGGCCTTATCCACCGGGCTGGCCGGAGCCATTCAGAATATTCAATCCGGCCCGCCGGCCCCGTCTTGTGGCGATCCCGCATGGACCTTGTTTGGCATTTCCATGGCGGGGTATAATTTTCTACTGTCGCTGTTTGTCGTCCTGGTGGGCGGTCTGGCGATTTGGAAAGGATTGAAACGCCCATGGCCCTTGAAAAACCCATGACCCGTGGCCCGAAATATCTACCCGGTGACAGCCGCAAGCGCGACGATGTGCATTCCATGTTGCGCGTAAATCTGGCGGGTGAATTTGGCGCCAAACGGATTTACGAGGGTCAGTTATCGGTTCTGGGAAAAGGACCCAAGGGCGATATCCTGCGTCATATGGCAGACCAGGAAGCCCATCACCTGGAAACCTTTGAAACAATGGTAGCACAGCGTCGCGTGCGCCCAACGGCCCTGCGCCCCGTTTGGCATGTTGCGGGCTATGCCCTGGGGGCAGGCACCGCCCTGTTGGGGGAAAAGGCCGCTATGGCCTGCACAGTCGCCGTTGAAGAAGTCATTGATGCCCACTATCAGGAACAGCTATCAGCATTAGGTCAGGACGAGCCGGACCTGAGCGCAAAAATTGAAGAGTTTCGTCTGGAAGAACTGGAACACAGGGACATTGGGTTGGACCATGGCGCGGCCCAGGCCCCGGCCTATTCTATTCTGACCGGTCTGATACAACGTGGCTCCCGCCTTGCAATCTGGTTGAGTGAGAGATTTTAACGCAGGTTGCACTTTACAATACATGTTTTTGAATTTGGTATGATAGAATACTTAAAATTCTTTGCATGCGGGGCAGAATGCAAACAAAAATCCGACTTTCAAACCTTAGATTCTCGCTACAGGTTCACCTAAGTACGATTTTTCTATTTGTTGTTATCTCCGTATGTTTGTTGATTGGCGCTATTTCCTACAATTACGCGCTGAAGCTTACCGACACTTCGACAAACTCGCTGTTGGATCAGGTGAACCGTGTCTCTGTGGCAGAGACACGCGCGCTGTTTCTTCCTGCAGAAAGTGTTGCCAATCTTCTTTCATCCAACGGCAATCTTGGCACAACAGCGCTGAAGAACCGGATGCAAAGCATTCCCGCTCTTTTGCGGGGCTTGAACAGGTCGGAAAACATAACCGCTGTCTTTGTGGGTAATCAGCAGGGTGACTTCATGTTGGTCAGAAGATTACCTGCTGATCCAAATCTGGCTGCTCGGTTTAACGCGCCAGAGGGTACGGCCTATATCGTCCAGGTGTTGGAGCGCAACAAACAACAGGTTGCCCGCGGATACTATATTTATGTGAATGCCGCGATGCAGACCCTTCGTTTCCAGCCACGGGAAGATTACACGACCTATGACCCCCGAACCCGTCCCTGGTATCAATCCGCCACACAAAGCGACGAGACGATTTCCACGCCCCCCTATGTTTTCTTCACCACACAGGAAATAGGGATGACCGTTGCCCGCAAGGGATCATCAGAGTCACCGGAAGAGCAGTTCGTGATTGGTGTTGATATCACGCTTGGAACGCTGGGCAATGCGATGGAACAAAACCGTGTGACTCCCCGCACGGAAAGCATTCTCATGACCACCGATGGACTGATCGTTGCGCATCCCGACCCTGCTAGTGTCACGCGAATGGGGGAGGATGGAAAACTCAGGCAAACCAGCCTGTCTGATGTTGGAAGCCCTGTCTTGTCTCTGGGATTTGAACGGTTCCGCAACGGCGGCAACAGCCGCCTCCAACTGACTCAGAATGGATCTGTATGGGATGTATCCTATTCATCGGTGCCCATTCTGGGCGACCAGTCCCTGATCCTGGCCCTGGCAATTCCGCGCGCGGAAATGATGGGGGGACTGACAGCGGTTATGCAGGAAGGGATGATTTGGGCGCTGGGTCTGATGCTGGCGTCCATACTGCTGGTGCTGTGGGTCAGTCGCATGATCACGAACCCGCTGCGGGCCTTGCAACAACAGGCCGACGATGTAAGCCGGTTTGATTTTACACATCAGGAGTCACCGACAACGCGAATTTCAGATATCCAGAATTTATCCAATGCAATCTTTATGATGAAAGAAACCATCCGGCGGTTCCTGGATATCTCGCAAGCTGTCGCGGCAGAGGAAGACTTTGATGCGTTGATGAGGCGGTTGCTGGACGAAATTATTGGTGTAACGAAAACCGAGGCGGGCATTCTGTACCTGACCGATAAGGACGGCACCCGACTGGTCCCCCATGCGGGGCGGTTGGATGCCAATCGGCCTTTGGACTATCCCCTTTCCGATGTCTTGTTATCGCGCAAAAAGACCCTGCTGGCACGCAGCATCGTTGACGAAAATGCGGAAGGGACCCCCGCAACCGCCACCGAACTGGAAATGCTGGGCCTGGGCGGCATTGCAAAAGCGATGGATGCGGCACCAAAGAACCTGATCGCTGCCCCCCTGTTCAACCGCCAGAAAGAACTGGTTGGGGTCCTGTTGCTGCTGGAAACCGATACGACGATGGATCAAACCTTAATCCGGTTTACCGAAGCCCTGTCAGGTTCTGCTGCGATTTCCCTTGAAGCGCGACAATTGATTGTTGCCCAGAAAGAATTGTTTGAAAGCTTCATTCAGATGATCGCAGGCGCAATTGACGCGAAAAGTCCCTATACGGGGGGCCATTGTGCACGGGTTCCAGAGCTGACTAAAATGCTGGCCTCTGCGGCGCATTCAGCCACCAGCGGCACTTTTGCCGACTTCACGCTTTCCAACGAAGATTGGGAGGCCATTCACGTCGCCGCCTGGCTGCATGATTGTGGAAAAGTGACAACGCCTGAATTCGTCGTCGACAAAGCGACAAAGCTGGAAACCATCTATGATCGAATTCACGAAATCCGCATGCGTGTAGAGGTCATGAAACGTGAAGCCGAAATCGCCTATCTGCGCGATGTTTTGCGCGATGGCGATGCCCCCGAACGCAAAGCCGCCTTTCAGGCCGACCTGGACCAATTGGATGACGACTTTGCCTTCCTTGCGAAATGCAACCAGGGGGGTGAATTTACAACAGATGCAGATATTCAACGCATAAAGGAAATTGCGGCAAAGACCTGGACCCGAACCATCAGCGATCGAATGGGGGTCTCGCATGAAGAACTCAGCCGTTTGGAAAACCGTGAAGAGCGTCCCGTGCCTGTTGAAGAACCTCTTCTCGCGGACCGGATTGAACATCAAATCAAACGCCCCGCCTCAGAACGGTTTGATGCCGACAACCCCTGGGGCTTTAAAATGGACGTGCCAGAACTTCTGTACAATCGTGGTGAAATTCACAATCTGACCGTTCGTCGGGGCACGTTGACCGAGGAAGATCGTTACAAGATCAATGAGCATATCGTCCAAACCATCAAAATGTTGGAGCGTCTGCCTTTCCCGAAACATCTCAGCACGGTGCCGGAGCTGGCCGGGGGCCATCATGAGAAAATGGACGGGACGGGATATCCCAAACGACTGAGCAAGGAGGATATGTCTCCTGTCGCCCGTATGATGGCAATCGCCGATATCTTTGAAGCCCTCACGGCCGTTGACCGCCCCTATAAGAAAGGAAAAACCCTGTCGGAAGCGCTGAAGATCATGGGATTCATGGCTAAGGAATCCCATGTGGATCCAGAGCTATTCAACCTTTTCCTGACAGAAAGAATTTATGAAGCCTATGCGAATAAATTCTTACAACCAGAACAAATTGATGCCGTCGATCCTGACGATTTTCGCATTGTAACACCGTCCTGATGATCGGTACTGCCATCCTCTTACGCGCGTCTACTCAAGACTCCGCTTGATGATAGATACCCCATCAATGGGCAGGAAACATCCTCAACCATCGCTGACCAGAACCCTGACAGCGCTTGCAGGCCATGCGCGAATGCGCCCGGATGCTGCTGCCATTCTGGATAACAGTATCTCCATATCCTACCAGACCCTTTGGCAGGATATCTGCCGCACAATTTCAATGCTGGAACCAATTGTGCCAGAACCGGAGGCCCTGGCGGCGGTGGAATGGACATCCCCTTATCGACACGTTGTGCTGTTGCTGGCGCTTGAGCATTTTGGAGTGGTGACGGCCACATATCGCGCACAGGAAATTGGTGATGAGTATCAACGCCTGTTCAGCCATTCGGACCTGATCGCGGCGGCGACAATCAGGCCGCATAGGACCTGTCTGACGATCCTGTGCGATGACCTGTGGTGGGAAAAGACATTATCCAAACCAGTCAATACAGTCGCATTGCGGGACAGCAAGCCGGCAAAGAATCATCGCATCGCTTGCAGTTCTGGCACGACCGGGGCACCGAAATTCATGATGCGCACAAGCGCCCAATCAGAATTCCGCTTCAGTCAAAATCAAAAGCGCCTTGTATTGACGCAGAACTCACGCCTGGTTTTGCCTGCCACTTTCGCCTTCCAAGCCAACTATTTATCTTTCATCTCCTGCATGCGCGTCGGGGGACTGTGTATTTTCGCAGGGGATGCGCCTCTTTTCCAAACCCTGAAAGAGCAAAGCGCAACACATAGTATTGTTATCCCTATGGAATTCATTGCGCTTAAAAGTATGGACCACCGCAATGCATTGCCACCCGGCCTGAAAATACTGATTGTTGGCGGCAGCTTAACCCCGGCGGACAGGGCTGCCTGGCGCGAGGTCTGTCCCACAGGCACATTGATTGAGCTTTATGGGACCAATGAAAGCGGCACGATTGCAGAAATACAGTCCGATACGCGCGGTAAAATCATCCCGGAACTGGAGGTTCAGGTCGTTGACGACAACGACATCCCACTTCCGTATGGGAAAGAAGGGACAATCAGACTGCGCGGGGAACCCTGCGCAACCCATTATCTGTTTGAAGAACACCCCAGGCCAGAGCGATTTCGCGAGGGTTGGTTCTATCCAGGGGATAAGGCGATCCTGGAAGATGCAAGCCATTTGCAATTACTGGGGCGTGATGACGACCTGCTGAACGTCCGTGGCTACAAGATCCCGGCCGCAGCCATCGAAGAGATCGTGAAAGGATTTCCCGAGGTGATAGACTGCTGTGCAACGACCATTCAAGACCCGCTGGATGATGGGGCAATCTGGTTGGGCGTTCGGTTTTCCCCAAATGCCGACTTTTCCGATATTCAGCAAAAACTGAAATCACATTTGCCGATTAAAGCTGACATACATCTCTATACTGTCGATACGATACCGCGTGGCCCGTCTGGAAAGATCCAACGCCACACAGTCGCCACCAGGTTGCGCCACCACATTCGTTCAGCCGCACAGAAGAAAACCCAGAGCATGATCTGATCCGTGCCAGACGTCGTGTTTACTTGGCCTTCTTGCTGGTCGCCCCCAAAACAGGCTTTCCTGCATTCGAATTAGCTGTTGCCAGAACCTTCGGCTGCTCTTTCTTGGGCTTCTTCGTTTCCTTGTTGCCGCGTTGATTATTGCCCTTACCCATTTGATGATATCCTTACGGTGTGGCGAGGCTTGCACGAAATGTGCTGCATCCCGCAGGTCGCATCGACGCGCGCAACTTCCGGCCGGATCATACACAAGACCCGCACCGCTCAGGCGCACTGCTATACGACAAATCGGGTGTTCCCTGGACCATATTCGGTCCAGAGACACCTTTCAGAAACTATAGGGGGATTGATGCAAACCGAAAAGCTGATTTACAGGCCGCGTCATCGACTGGCTAAGAATTGTGTGATCAAACGACGCCAATCTGGATGGGGGCTGTGATAAGTGACCACCATGTCTGTGCCTTTACGCCGCAGCACATGCCCCGTTGCTTGAACTTTTTTCATGCCTTTGCGCACGGGGATCAATAAATCAAAATACAGACCCTGTCCGGCGACAACCCATCCAGGGGCATGACGGACCTGAATTCCGGTGGCGGAGATATCGACCACATCCAATTCTCGACCATCCATCAAAAAGCGAATTTTCTTTGAGTTAAATCGTGGATCCCGTCGAAAATCCGACCCCGTATCTGCGTTTCCTCGATTGCCTCCGAACATCCTGCACCCCAGCCCGCAATGTCCAACAGCAAAAGTGTGCCCGGAGTAGATTTTCAAGACAAGCGTTCAACATGGTTAACGCTGCACAAATAGTAGGCACTGCGCCAACTGCGATTTCAAATTACCAATACGGACCAGCTTGCGTCAGCATCATTCACGGCCTAACTCTTTTAAGAAGAACGATTTTATTCGTAACCACCCCTGCACGTGAGAAACGAGCTATGATGCGACGCTGGTTAAAAATATTTTTGCTTGTTGTGCCGTTGACTGGGTGCAGCGCACAACAGAATATTCAGGAAGACGCCGAGACGGTGGTGATTCTACCCGCCAACCAAAAAACAGCCTATGTCACGACACCTGTCGACGGTCGGGATGGAGCAAAAATCTATTTCCGCTCGGGCGTTTTAACCGCGATGATCGTGGCAGACGCATTCGCCCCCTACTTCATCAATTTGACGCTTGGCTCCAGTCAGGAAACCCGGGATGAGGCCTTGGCTTCCGCCCGATCCCAGCAGGCAGACTATCTGATAGAACCAAAAATATTGCGGTGGCGTGATGTTGACACTGCGTGGACAGGGGTCGTGGATCAGGCCACCGTCACGGTGTCGATCATTGAAACCAATTCGGGTACAATGATCAAATCAGGCACCATCGACGCAAAAGGAAGTTTCATGGGAATTGCCGCGGGTCACCCCGAAGACTTCCTGGAAAAGCCCATTCGTCAATATGCCGAGTCCCTTTTCAGCCAGTAGTGACCGGAATTTTCCAGCTTTCCCGTTGGATAAATTTGCCAAGAACAACTTCCGTTTCTATTGTATCCACACGAATGAATATATGGGGTGCACAAGGGTATGCGGGGGGCCATATCAAGAATTGCAACAGGCTGCTTTGGCCTGTCGACCCCTGTTACTGGCATTCTTCTCTGTCTGGTGCTGACATTCGCTACCTTATCTCTGCTTAAGCCAAAATATGCCTGGGACTCTACCCATTACATAGGATGTATCCTTTCCGCCCTGCACGGCGGCACCTGGGACGAGAAGCGGGAGAGAACGTATTCCTATCTATCCCAGCATTATCCGGAAAATGTTTATAGGGACCTGACCACGGCGGGCCCAGGGATCAGCACGTATCGTGAATACATGAGCCAATCGGCGAAGGCTTTTGAGCTCACTCAGCCCGTTTACTGTTACAAGATAGGGTTCGTTTGGCCCGCCATTGCGCTGACATGGATGGGGGTTGATCCGCATTGGGCGCTCAGATTGCTCTCTGCACTTCCTGCTGCAGTCCTTTTTGGTATGACAGCGGTTTGGCTGTGTCGTCGGGTAGACGCCAGGATTGCCATTCCACTCAGCCTATTGGGCATGGGCTTTATGCTGTATCAAACCGCCCGGTACGAATATCCCGACAGCCTGACGGCGCTGGCCTTGGGCGCAGCGATGATTACCCATGCCAAAGCAATGCCGCGCGCAACCGGCTTGCTGCTGCTTGCCGCAATCACTGTGCGCGCCGATGCGATCATCTTTGTCGGCGCGTATCTGGGGGTCGCGACTTTTTTCTGTCAGGGACCCCGCCGAATGCCATTCTGGCAGGCGTCTGTGCCCTGGGGGATCGCTTCCCTGCTGCTGTATGCCGGAATCGTGGCGGTCATGAACCCTCCAGGATATAAGGCCGTTTTCAGCCACAGTCTTATTTCCCAGACGCCATATCTACAAATATCAGAACCAATCATAACCTTCGAAATTTACCTAAAAATACTCATCCGCCAATTGGGGTATTTAATGGTTGATGGCATTAAATTTGTGCTGATTGCGCCGCTGGTGCTGGTGGCTTACTGGATCAGTCGTCAGCACAGAAACCTTCAAATCTATGGAGAAATTGGGGCAGTTTCCGTTGCGATGGTCGCGCTGCATTTCATCATCTTCCCCTATTACGATCCGCGCTACTATACAGCACCCTATCTGATGATGGTTGTGGGCGGCGGCACGGTCTGGGCAACCCTGATCGCATGCAGGTTCACCAGTTTCCAGGTTTTGAAACCCTCTACCGGGGGCGCATGAAGACGACATCTATCTGTAGCTGTCGTTTCAGCTTTCGTGAGAAATAGGTTTCCCACATCATGTAAGGTTCAAATCCCCAGCGATGAAGATCCTGGAGGAACCCAAGATATGTCTCTTCCCCCTGATACAGTTCAAACAAGGACAATTCCAATTGAACGCCTTGCAGCTTCTTCAGGGCCTCAGAGGCACCGTTTAAAACCTGACGTTCAAATCCTTGGGTATCGACTTTCAAAAACGCCCGATTGTCGGGGGTCACATACTGATCCCACAGGTTATCCAGACGATAGACGGGGGTGGTGACCTTTTCCTGATTGGCGGTCCGTGGCAATGCCTCCAGCAGCGCGGGATTGGCATCCAGGGCGGAGCTCATGCTGGTCTCTTGCGATACATTCAGGACGATTTCGCCATCCGTGTCGCCAATCGCCGTACGCGGTGCGACGGTCCATTTTGCGTCATTGGCCGCCGCTTCACTCAGCGTGCCATGCGCCTGTGGCCCCGGCTCAAAGGAAACGATTGCACCTGAATAGCCAACCCGGCGCAGACGCTGCCCGGTTTGTCCGACATTCGCCCCGACATCCAAAACAATATCGATGGAAAAATCATTCAGGATGGAAACAAGTTTGCCTTCAGGCGTTTTCTTGAACTTCCGTGCAGGATCAAACAATCGCGAAAACACACCCAAACCCTTATCTGTGTACCAATCACCAAAGATACCAGATCACCACCAGGGCACAAGCAGGAGACGGGCTATTGGACGCCGCGCCGATAGCTTATTCTCGCTATTGCCTTGAGGGACTTTCCAACAGATTGACACGCACTGAATTTCCGCACTGGTTGTTTTTTATAATAATTTGTTAAGTTTTTACCACTCAAACTATCTTTGCCAAAATTGCGTATATAAGTATCAGTTGGTTCTGCCGGTCAGATGACTGTTTAAAAGGATTATCCATGAAGAGACGTTTTGATAGATTTACATTCTCGCCAATGATCAGACTCTACAACAACCCCTGGATCGCTATCCCGACTATTGCGGTCTGTTTTGTCCTGTCCTGGATTATTGTGCATGAATCTGGCGGAACAAAATTTGCTCATCTCCATGTCGTGTATTTTCCAGTTGTGCTGGCCGCCTTCCGCTTTCGAGTATTGGGGGGGATTGTTGCGGGTCTTGTCGGCATGATTGTCATGGGGCCGATCATGCCATTGGATGTTCTGGCAGGGGAGCCGCAAGAACTGGATAACTGGGTTTCCAGGGGGGTGTATCTATGTCTTTTCGGCCTGGTGATTGGTCTTCTGCACGACACGATCCTGAGTCACCAACAGGAACTGTTCCGCATTATGAACTACGACCCTGTGACAAATCTTCCGCTATTCGAGGCATTCCGGCGCAAGATCAGCGCGGCCGCACAAACAATCAATGACCCGAACGATCAACACGTAATTCTGAATTTCGAAATCACAACCGCCGTCGACATCCGCACGTCATTTGGCAATGACGCCTGTGAGGACTTCATAAAGGCCTGTGCCAATCGAATAAAATCCATTCTGCCAGAGGAATCTTATCTGGCCCGTGGTGGGCACGCCACATTCCTGGCATTGATAGAACATGTAACGCCACAGGAGGCCGGTCGGATATCGAACTTAATCGTTTGCTCTCTACAGTATCCGGTAATGATGCGGAGCCTTCCAATGCGGATCGACAGCCGGATTGGCATGGTTGTGTTTCCGGATCATGGAACACAACCCGATGATTTGGTGCGCAAATCATTTGCGGCGATGCTGCAGACGCCATCCAGATTTTCCACGGCTTCGGTCTTTAACGAACACGATGACACAATGCGGCGGGACAATCTGAAACTGCTGGCGGATCTGGGCCAGGCAATCGAACGCAAGGAGATTGTTTTCTATGCCCAGCCCAAGCTGTGCGCCCGGACCGGGCTGGTGCGGGGATGCGAATTGCTGGTGCGGTGGAAACATGGGGAAGAGGGAATGATTCCCCCTGACCGCTTCATCCCTTTGGCAGAAAAGTCACGATTGATCTATGACATCACAAGCGCGTCGATTGAAGCCGCGCGAACCTATATGATGGCAACAGAGGCTGTGCTGCCGGATATCGACTATCATATCGCAATCAATGTATCGGGCTGGGATGTCACAGATTCAGACTTCCCCAACCGATTAAAAGCAGCCTTCAAAGACGATATGAAACGCCTGCCCTATCTTGAACTGGAAATTACAGAGACCTCTGTTATTGAGGATCTGGGCGAGGCAAAGCCTATTCTGGCTGAATTGCGCGACATGGGAGTGCATATCGCCATAGACGATTTTGGGACAGGTTTTTCCTCATTTTCCTATCTGAAAGATTTCCCTGCCGACACTTTGAAAATCGACCAATCCTTTGTGCGGGAGGTTATGCAATCCTCAACCGATGCAATTTTGGTGCGCAGAACCATCGAACTGTCGAAAGATCTGAACCTGAAAAGCATCGCGGAAGGTGTCGAAGACAAAGAGGCTGCGGATTGGTTGACCAAGCAGGGATGCGATATGCTGCAAGGCTATTGGATCGCCAAGCCCATGCCGCTCTCAGAATGGCCGGACTGGTTGAAACAAAATGACCCCCGGGCACAGGCATAACAAAATTCCGGGATGTCCTTAAATTCGGAATGTCCTTAAACACATGCGCGGAACCGGCGCGCCCCTCTCCATCCCGTTAAATCGCTAACGTGTAACAACCATTCTTCACCGGCGTAATCCTGCCCTTCCTTGCAAAGACAACAATGACCATGGAGAAACCCAAAACTCTCATACAGACGCTGGGATTTGACGTGACCTCTCATGTAACTCAGGCAGCTTATATAGCTGCAGTTTGGGTAATCGGACAAAAAACAAAAAAAATGCCCGGATCCGAAGATCCGGGCAAGTTGAACAGGGAGGCTTCACGTCTGGGAGTAGTATCGCCCACGCTGCACCGCGTTTCCTCACTGTGAACTGATGTGAAATCAGATTATCCGAAAACCCTTGGAAACTGCCATAAAATCGCCATATACTATGCACTGTGTTGCATCGAATAGAATGGTAAAGCAATCGAACTTTTAGTAACCATTTAGTAACGGGGCGTTTCGTTACTAATTCTTGGGGGCCGATATGGCAAAGGAACCGACCAAGGCACGACTGACAGACAAGCTTCTGAGAAGTCTAAAGACACCTTCAAAGGGTTACATCTGGTGCACCGACACTCATACAAGCGGTTTGATGATCCGCCTCTATCATACGGGCCGTGCAAGCTGGTTTCTCAGATACACTAATCCGCGCCGAAAGGTGCAATCTGCAAAGCTGTTGGGGGATTACCCAGCCATGACGCTGGCAGATGCCCGTGCAGCCGCAACGCTATTCCGGGCCGATCTGCTACAAGGCAAGGTATCCGGCGCAAACAAGATCGAAACAATCAAGGATCTGATTTCGGACTATCACACCCGCCATTCCATCCCCAACACCCGCAAGCCCGAACAGACCCGCGCCCTATATGACCAGCATGTTATCCCGTACATAGGTAAGTTGCGCCTGGACGATTTCCGCCGGGGCGATGCTGTTGGATTGTTGGATAGGCTTTCAGACAAAGGGCTAGGGGCGCAAGTCAACCGCGTACACGCCGCCTTACATGGCGCGTTAAGTTGGGCCGTTAATTCAGGGCTTATTGAAATCAACCCTATGGCTGGATTGAAGCGCCGCGTGAAAGAAAAGCCCCGTGACCGGGTTCTAAGTGATACGGAATTGCGGGCCGTCTGGGAAGCAACCGCCGCCCGGTCTGCACCCTCTAGGGAATTCGTCCAGATGCTCATTTTATCTATGCAGCGCCGCGACGAATGCCGCGCCATGCAATGGGATGAACTGGACCAGGACGCCGGACTATGGACCATCCCAAGCAGCAGAACCAAGGCAGGCAGGGCGCATATCGTGCCCTTACCCACTTTCGCTTGGGAAATACTAGAATCCATTCCCAGACTTGGCCCCTATGTCTTTACCATCGACGGCAAACGCCCCTATGCCGGTCATAGCAAGATTGTTGGCGCGCTCACTAGCGAAAGCGGCGTTTCAGACTGGGTACTGCACGATCTGCGACGAACAGGCCGCACGGGTCTTTCGCGTCTTGGCGTTCCTGTTCTGGTTTCAGAACTAATCCTAAATCATGCCAGAAACGATCTGGAGCGCACATACGACTTGCACGCATTCACAGACGAAAAACGCGACGCGCTGGAAAAGTGGGGGGAACACGTCCGCCGCGTAGTGCTGAATTCCGAAGTCGGGGCAAAGGTTGTCTCAATTCGGTAAATGAACGGTGGGGGCTAGTCTTAGCGGATGAAAAGCGGGGACCGTGCCCGCCTGCCCCCATCGCCCTTATCACGGCGCGCCAGACGGAAGGTGCAGAGCATGACAGAACAGAAACGACTTACGCTAGTTGAAGCCCTGGAGAGTGTCTTAAACGAGACCGAACTTGCAACGCTCAGAGAGAGCGAGGCCCGCCTAGTTGAATTAGGGCACCAGCTAGAACGCTATCAAAAATCACCCCTTAAATATCTTGTCGAGAACAAGGGGGAAAGTGGCGATGATGTGAGGGTGGCTTTGCGGCCCCGTAAAGAGGCTTATGATCGACTCGCTCAGAAACTAGCAAACGGCGTATGCCGTGCGACAGGTTATAGGATTCTTGCACAAGAAATTCAATCAAAGACAGCGGAAACCATATCAGTGTCAGCATGGAAAGAAGGCAATCTTCTAGACCCATCAAATGGCAGTGTTCTAACTTTCTATAGAAACAGCATAAGGTCTGAAGCAATAAAGTTTGACGGTGTAATGATTATTCCTGTTTACGCCGACTGGATAGAAAGCCCGCACCGCTTGCCGTTGTCGCAAGTGTGGCATTGGTCGCAAGTTTTATCGTTCAAGGTATTTAATCTATTGGACCCTATAGAGGCGGGATATTGGGACATTCCGCTAGATATTACAGTGGGCAACTATTTCAATTCTAAAACCGCCGTAAAGCGCGCCGCCCGTGATCTGGTCGAGGCTGTATGCAGCGGCGAGTTATTGCGATTGAACCCATGCGACACTTCTCCCACGAATGGACAAATCAATCCGCAAACATTCACATATGACACAATTTCCGACTGTGTGAATTATCTGGAGAAAAAGTATTTTGGGCTTGGCCTTATCGGAACATACAACAAGCCCGCAATCGAATATTTTGAGAATATCCGGTTTCGTCGCGACGATGTTCTAAGGCTATGGCAAACTGATAGCAGCCTGGAGCAACCGGAAAAACCCGTTCATGCAACGCCTGCCCAAGCTGCTATTCAATCGCCGCCCGTCGATACGGAAACAACCGTACACGTCGCCAAGGATGAAAAGCCCGTCGAGGCACAGGAAGTTGCGCCATTGGCAACGGGACCAATCCCGCCCAAGGCAAAGCAAGACGTGGATTGGGCTAAGGCTATTGTCAAAGTTGAACCTGATATCATCGATGCCCGCATATTTGAGAAAATTCATAGTAAGAGAGGGCCAAATGTCAGTCTCGAAACTATCAAGCGAAGGATGATTGAAGCCAAAAAAAGGTATGGATACGACTGGCGGAAATAGTTGGTGCGATGGTGCGAAAAAGTGTGAAAGGTGCAAAAATCTTTAGTGCAAGTCATAACCTACTGAAATCATGATATAATTTTAAGAAATCGCCCTTTGGTGCGAAATTGGTGCGAGTGGCAATTGTAGAACATCGATTGAACCGATGATCTAGGAGGCTACTAGCCATGAATACGATTGAACAACCAGGAACAATGTTTCTAACTATTGCGGAGACCGCCCGCGAATTGCGTGTCACCCCCCGCCATATATACAACTTGTTGGAAGCCGGAAGGTTGCGGAGTGTGACACTAGGCCGGTCACGGCGTGTGGTGCGGGATAGCGTTTTGGCGCTGGTTAATGAAGCAGCATAACCATGAACGCACATAGAAAGGCCCAAGGCGCGACTGAGGCAAACAGTCAAGCCAAGGGCGGGTATCTATCAAAATGCTGTGACGGCATGAAAGATATCCCAACCCCGCACCATCCGCAACCTACTATCCCGCGCATTATCGCGACACACTTTGACGTGTCCGATGATGGTATTGATACCGCTATCCTTGTTCGCAGTGACGGGGCGGAAATCCTTGTGGATCAGGCAGACTATGCCCGCCTGAATCAATACCGCTGGTTCCCCGCTGGCACTCAGGATCGGTATGCGGGGCGATCCGTCAAACGCAACGGCAAGTGGAGGGTCGCATATATTCACCGTGAAATCATGGCACCCCCGCACGGTTTTGTGGTCGATCACGTCAACGGCAACCCGCTAAACAATACCCGCGCGAACTTGCGGATATGCACAAGGGCCCAGAATTCCGCTAATCGCTCGATCTGCCTGAATCACACAGGATTCCTTGGAATTGGGTTTGATCCAGCGCAAGGCCGCTATCAGGCAGCCGTGACGCAAAACGGGTCGCGGTTTCGCGGTCCCTGGCGGCTCACGGCACAAGAGGCCGCGAAAGACTACGATTGCCTTGCCCGTGGCGTTCATGGCGAATTCGCAAGGCTCAATTTCCCGGAACCGGGCGAACAGGGCGTGTCGCGTCCAGGCGGTGCGCCATGCTAGGAATCCCTGACAAACTCCAGACCGTGGCACCCGCTTTGTTGATCGCAGCCGTCCGTCATGGCAACCGGGAAGCAATGGGCAAAGGGCGCATGATGCCCTTACTCGGTCAATTCGCCCCGCGTTTCGCGATAGAAAATGACGATGGCACGGTGACGCAATACGCCTTCACAAATTGCCCGATGAATCGCTTTGCGTGTGCTGTTAAAGACCTGACCGAGGGTGATAAGTCCTTGGGTTTGGCTCTTATTGCCCGTGCCTTGTTGGCAAGTGAGGCTATCGCGGATCGTCGCTTTCAATCATTCATCCAAGACATACCAGACCATCCAGACGATATCGGGGTTGATGAAGTATTGATTAACGCCGCCGCCCGCATCCGGTATGAATCGGAACGCCCGCCCAAGATGCAAGATTTGTTGCGGGTCGCGCGCCAACTCCAGGCTGAAGACCAGGCCCCAAAGGTGGAGGCGTGATCGATGGGAGCCTTCACAGAAGCCGCCCCTGTCCTGGCAGGGCTTGGCGTCCCGACCATTCCGACCAGGGCAGAAGCCCCGCACGTCCCAAGGGTTAAACATCCCGAAAGCTTGCGGGTCGGAACCATGCAAAAGCTTTTGAACCGTCCAGGGCTGGCAAGCGCCAATGCCGCCATTTTGTGCGGTCCTATTTCGGGGATTTCGGTTGTCGATGTTGATTCACCGTATCCGATTCACCACGAAGCCGCCCTGGAGGCTTTCGGGGACACCCCCCTAAAAATATCAACCCCAAGCGGGGGCGTGCATCTGTATTATCGGCACAACGGCGAAATCAGAAGTATCAAACCTTTTGGCGAGGCTTGCCCCTTAGATATCCTTGGGGGCGGTCTTGCCGTTCTGGCCCCATCACACCGCCCGTTAAACCCTGAAACGCCAGACAAGAAAGCAGGCGACTATCGCGTCCTAGAGGGCCGTTTAGAGGATTTGCGGCGTCTCCCCTTTATGAAAGATGCTACCGCGCGCCTAGGCCCCGTCCAGGCCGCGCATATGGACGATATCCAAGTCGGGAAGGTTTTTCGGACGTCTGTACGCGCGGAAAATACACAACCCGGTGGAACAGGCCGCAATGTTGATCTGTTTCACGCCCTTATCCAAGCCGCGCACCACGTCCCGACACTCGACGCGCTCTTGATCGAGGCCCGCGCAATCAATGCCAGTTTCACGCCGCCGTTGCCAGACAGTGAAGCTGTGACCGTTGCGCGCAAGGTCTGGCAGTATCGGGAGAGTGGGAACCTATGGGGCGGGGAAGCCCGCGCAGTTGTCACGGCAAGCGAACTAGACGCCCTGGCAGAAAACCCTTACGCCGCAATTTTGTTAATGAAGGCTCAAACAGCTTGGGGCTGGAGAAGCGATAAGCCTTTCCCCGTCGCTAGATCATGGGCCGATTCTCTAGGCTGGACCCTTCCCCGGTTTCGCAGCGCACGGGATTTCCTGACAGAGTTGGGTATGTGGCATTGTGTCCATGCGGGGGGCAGTGGCCCCGGTGATCCGCCGTTATATCAGTTTGGGTCTAAGGGGTACGATTTCACACCCCTAAATAATAAACCCCCTCCCCCTTCTCTTGGGATGCAATCTGAATCTAAAGAACCAGACCAATCGAAAGAGAAACAGGGGCGTAAGTCAGTCGGGACGAAAGAACCTAAGCCCGTCCTAGTCGGGCGCAGCCAATGCCCCTAGACCCTGCAAAAAAAATGGCGGCATATCGCGAACGGAAACGCCGGGGCGAAACGCTGGTCCAAGTCCTGGCAACGCCTTCCCTGAAGTTGGCGATGATAGAATTCGGTATGCTGGAGAAATCCCAGGCCGATGATGCCGCCGCCCTTTCAGAAGCAATTGGGGCGACGTTAGCGGAATATCTGGGATCTGAAACAAAAAAAGCCCGTGCATCCTTTGGGGAGTACACGGGCCGCGCCGCTTCTCTGCAACAAAAGCCGCGTTAGACAGACGGAAGGCCCCTTACAAGGAATTTCCAGCTTCCATGTCGGGACACCGTTTGCCGGGCCGGTGCAAGCAACCCAAGGCAATCTTACAAAAATTGCCGAACCGCGTCACCTATCCAATGTGTTACCGGTAACGGATTTATCGGAATTAATACATGCAGGTAAACTAGAAATCGGTTACATTAAATATGTCGGAGTCATACGGAGTCGCGCCAACATGAGAGTTACGAACGATGAAGCAAACGAAACAAATTTCCGCCTTTGAGCGGTCCGAGTTACCCCCACCGGAAGCCCATAATTCTCATGGTCCGAATGCGTCCGACAGCGCCCCTGGCCCGGTGGGGGTAGCCTTTCCCGACGAAATCACCACAAGCCTGAAACGCCAATTTCTTGGCACATATCTCGGAAACATGGACCAGCGCGTCAATGATCTTATGTTTGGGCTTTTGGAGCAGTGGAGCATCGACCCGGATACGCGAGAACGTCTCTATTTGGAGGGCGTCGCGGCATACGGGGAACATGGTCACGGAAACCCGGCACACCCGGCACGCCCTGAATTATCGATACCCACGCGCTGGCTGTTGAAGCAGCCCCCAGAATACCGGCAAGCGCTCGCAACCTTGCAGCCGCAAAACGTGGCAACCGCAATCGGCCTGGAGCAGATGGCGGGGCAATGGTCGCTGGAAACTACAGCACACATTGCGCTGGCAGTCGCAGGCCCTTGGGCCGCCGAAGTCTTACTTGAAAATGAAGATCGAATAATCCGCGCGATCCTGTCGCCAATGACCGCTGGCAACGCCTGAAACACGAAAGGACCATCCAATGCAGACCGCAGGCCGATACGTAAAGTTGCTTGATCCGAACTATGCCGCGCAGATGAACAACGGAACCCATGCGGGCGGTTTGGGCTATCTGGCGTCTCAGTTGACGCAGGGCTTAGAGATGGGCAGGCAGCGACAGGAACGGCAGCAGGCCCAAGAGGCCGATCAGAAAGCGTTCCAAGCCGCCATGCGTGGGTTTCAGGGGCAAGGTGCGCCCAACCGGACTTACAGCGACCCAACCGGCGCGCCCCTGACGCCTGGAGGCACCACAGAGCCGCCTAAAGGCTATCAAGGCATGTTCGCCGCCCTGGATGGTCTGACAGGACCACGGGCGCAAGAACTTCAATTCGCCGCACTACAGGGCATGGAAAGCAGCAAGCCAAAACCAATCACAGCCGCCGATTTGGTGAAAGTACCGGACGGCAACAATGGTTTCCGATATCAGACCGCGCAAGAGGCCCTTGGGCAACCCGCGTATCAACAGCCGCCCGATATCCAGGTAAAGCTTATGCAGGCAGGCTATCAGCCGGGAACCCCTGAATATCAACAGGCCGCCCGCGATATGTTGTCCAAGCAAGGTGGCGTGACCGTCAACCTTCCAAAAGGTGCAGACGAACTGTCGAAACTCGACGCGCAATTTATCGGCGGTATGCGGGAGGGCGTCCAGAAAATGCGGGAGTCCATGCCAGACTTGCAACGGGTCCGCGCCGCCTTGGATCAATTCGGCACGGGTCCGACCGCAAATATCCGCCTGTTCCTTGGCAGCTTGGCGAACGATTTGGGCTTGCCCGTCGATCCATCCCTGCAAGAGGGCGAACTGATTCAAAGCATTCAGAGCCGCCTTGCGCCTGCAATGCGACAGACGGGTTCGGGATCATCCAGTGACAGAGATGTATCGATGTTCCTTGCAGCCCTTCCAAACCTTTTGCGTACCCCGGAAGGCAACCGGCAAGTGGTCGACCACCTGGAGCGCATCGCCCAACGCAAGGCGCAAGAACTTCAATTCGCGGAAAACTATTACCGACAGAATGGCTATTCATTGATTGGGATGTATGACGCGATGGATCGGGAATTAGGGCCGGTCTTCACCCCGCAAGACATCGCAGCCATGAATCAGACAGTCCCCCAGGCGCAAGAGGGCTTGCCGCGCATGCCGTCCAATACGCCGCCGCCCCCCGAAAATTTTTTCCTAGTGGAGTAACGAGCATGCAAGGATATGTGAACCCAAGACTTTTAAACCCCGCCTTAATCCAGGCCGGTCTTTTGGGAAGCCCGAACGATCCGCAAGTCCAGGGCGGTCTATTGGGCACGACGCAGCAACCCGCAATGGTCCCTGGAGCAGCAGCCCCCCGGCCTATGTCAGTTGCGCCACAACAGAGCGCAATAGGGTCAATCTTCAATAGCGACCTGCCAACAGCACTAGGCGCAATGGCCCCTTATCTGATTGCAGCCGGGGCACCATCGACCGATCCGGGCAACGCAGGCCGAAACATTGGAGCCGCCGCAGGGGCATTGACTGGACAGCTTGCCGCTGGTCGAAACGACCGCCGCCGCACCAATGCCCTGGAGGGAATGATTTCAGAGGGCGGGTTTACACCCCAACAGGCCGCAATGATTCGCCTGGACCCTGAAACCGGAATGAAGGCCGCAACGTCCGCCGCTTTCTCCCCTCAGTCAAAGCCCGAACTTGTGAATATGACGCACCCGAAAACGGGCGATACAAAGTCCGTCTATGCCGGGTCCGTGAATGAAGATTTCTATTCAAAGTCTGGATATATCCGGGCCGGAAACTACAGCCCGTCTAATGATGAAACCAGCTTGCAGCGAAACCTTGAAGCCGCTGGATATGTTCCCGGCACGCCTGAATTTCAACAGGCCATGACGGACCAGCTTGCAAAGACAAACGGAGTGACTGTCAACCTTCCGAAAGGTGCAGATGAACTTTCAAAAATCGATGCACAATACATTGGGGACTTGCGAACAAACGTCCAGAAAATGCGGTCTGTTTTGCCTGATCTGCAAAGGGTCCGACAGTCACTTGATGAATTCGGAACAGGCCCAACAGCAAGCATTCGCCTATTCTTGGGCAGCCTTGCCGGGGATATGGGGCTTCCCGTCGATCCGTCTTTGAGTGAGGGGGAACTAATCCAATCCATTCAAAGCCGCTTGGCCCCCGCGATGCGTCAAACCGGGTCCGGGTCTTCATCGGATCGCGATGTAACAATGTTTATGGAGGCCCTGCCCAACCTTATGCGAACCCCCCAAGGCAACCGCCTTGTGATCGATCATCTGGAGAAGTTGGGCCGCCGTCAAACCCAGGAACTCCAATTCCTAGAGCGATACTATCGCGATAATAATTATTCACTCGCTGGAGCCTTTGAAGCGATGGACAAGGCCCTAGGCCCCGTTTTCTCGAAAGAGGAAATCGCAGCAATGCGAACCCAAGATGCGCCAACAAATCAACCCGGCACCCTTCCCCGGATGCCGTCCGCCGTGCCCCCGCCCCCCGAAAATTTCTTTTTAGTGGAGTAAGAAAAATGGGACAGATCGCGATCAATCCGCAGACCGGAAAAGCCAAGCGGTTGGAAAATGGCGCATGGATAGACACGCAAACCGCCCGCAATCCGCAGACGGGCGAAATCCGCGCATTCGATGGTCAAGAGTGGCGACCCGTCCAGAACACGCAACAGCCCGCACCAATGAACCAGGGGCCGATAGGTCAAGGATCGATGGACCAGGGCGCAATGCCGCAACAAGTCTCGACGCCGCCGCGCCCTATGAGCCTTACACCGCAAGATATGGGTCAATCTATGGGGCAGGAAGCCCCGCAACAGGATATGACCAAACGTCAAGCCATGCAGGCCAAGCGCGAAGTCATGCAAGCACGCAACGCCCCGACGCTGGAATTCCCAGACGCTGGCGAAATCACAGATATAAACCTATCTGGCAATGACGCTTGGTATAGCCCATCGATGGAAGGATTTAAGGCAACCCTCAAAGCAGGCATGACAACCGACCCGACCGGCAAGGCCAACATCCTTGCCCAACACTTCAAAGACGATCCGCGCTTTGAAGGGGCGTTTGTGGATGCCGGTGGCAATCCGATGATCCGATGGGAAGGGCAACCCTACTATATCAATAAGCCGGGTTTCACGGGGACCGATACCAATGACCTATTAGCAGGCGTTGCGACCCTGTTCCCCGCTGGATGGGTATCAGGGGCACCCGCAACCGCGCTAGGCCGTGCAGCCGTCGCATTGCCTGCCTATGGAGGATCGGACGCCCTGACACAGTACGCAGGACGCGCAGCCGGGTCTAAAGAGGAATTCGACCCAACCCAGACCGGCGCAACAGCCGCTATCGGTAGCACGATAGAAGCAACCCTTCCCCCGCTTCTGAGGGCTGGAAAGCGCGCCCTTACACGATCACCCCAAGGTGCAGCACAATCGACGTTGCCGCGCTATGAGATTCCATTAACCAGAGGGCAGGCAACGGGCGACATCGCGCAGGTATCGCGAGAAGAAGCCATGCGACAAGGCGCACGCGGTCCAGTCGCACAACAAACAATGAAAGGATTTGAACAGGCGCAGAGAGAGGCCATAGGAGCCGGGGCCGACAACCTAGAGGATAGGATCGGCGCTGGTATAGGCTTTGATGGGCAATCCGTGACGCGCATTGGTACGCGCCTGGAGGACGATATCACCCGCGCCCGTGATACTGCCAAGGCGACCGCTGATTCAGCATTCGAAGGATTGAGGAATGCCCCGCCTGTCAGTTTCACGCCAGACAGTTTCCGGGGCATGGTTTCGGATATGTCCCGCAATTTGCGAAAACAGGGCTTTGATTTGGGCGCGCCCGGAATGGAAGGCGTCCGCCGCGTGATTGGGCAGGCCGATCATTTTGCAAATATGCCGAACTTGCGCCAAGTGAACCTTGAAGCATTCGAGGCATTGCGCCGCCGCGTCATGACTTCCATGCCAAACAATGGCAGCCCCGCCGCAGCTGCACTAGGGCAGGTTAAACGGTCTATGGATCGATGGTTAGACGACGCCGTGACCAATGGGCTTATGCAGGGCGACGAAGCGACGATTACAGCGCTAAAGGATGCACGCGGCTTGTGGTCCGAATATAAGTCCATGTTTGGGGGCAAAGACCCGACCGGGCGCGTTATGAATAAGATACTAGAGGAAACCCGCGCAACGCCGGTTCAGACAGTAAACTACCTTGTCAGCATCACAAAGGCCGGGGATCAATCCATCGCCCGAAACCTTGTTCAGCGCATGGGGCAGGTTTTCGGCAAAGAAAGCGAACAATTCCGCCTGTTAAAGTCTGCCTATTTGATTGAAGCTTTCACGAAATCCACTAATCAGGGGGTTAGGGAAATATCGCCGGGGGCCATCCGAAAGAACGTAAATTATCTTTTGGATGGTGACGGTACGGTGATCGCACGGGAATTATTTTCCCCCGATGAAATGGCGGCATTGCGAACCTTTGCCGATGATGTATCAAAGACCATCACGCCACGCGAGGCGACGAATCCTAGCGGGTCCGCTTGGGCAATAATGCGGGAATTGGTAGATCGCGGTATTTTGCCTTCATTGGGCACGGGGACCGCCAATAGAGCCGCTGGAGCCGTGGCAACGCTTCCGTTTTCCGGTCTTATCGGGCAGTCCATTCAAAACAAGATGGGGGCAGCCGCCGCAACGGACGCCGTTAGAGGTATGCAGCAGGCCATGAATATGCCCTTGCTATCCGCTGGACTGACAGCAGCCGGACAACGCAGCGACCAGGGCCAAGAATACGCCGCACAGTTTCAAAACTTTATGCAGCAGGCAATTCAGGGCCAAGGCGACGATAAGACCGGGCCGATGGTCCGCGCCCTTATGGGCGATAGCGCACGCCTGCCATTCCTACGCCAAGGCCAACCACAGAACCCCCTAGCGCAAGCCCTGGCAGGACAAGGGGGATTGTTAGGCAATGCAGGAACAGGGCAACCCGAACAGCGCCGAAGGGGGTTATTGTCACAATGACAGCGCCGTCAAAAAACGGAACAATAACGGATGGCAAGAACCCTGACGGCACATTCGCCCCTGGCAACAAGATAGGGGCCGGACGCCCGCCCGGATCACGCAACAGCGCGTCTAAAGCAATTGAAGCGATGCTGGACGGGGAAGCGGAAGCGATAACCCGCGTTGCTATTGAGAAGGCCCTGGAGGGCGATATGGTCGCCATTCGATTGGTCTTTGAAAGGGTATGCCCCGCGCCGAAAAGCCGCCGCGTTAATGTCACCCTACCCGATACATCGGACGCCGATGGAATCGAGAAAGCCCATGCCGCTGTTATCCAGGCCGTCGCCTTGGGAGAGATATCACCCGACGAAGGCACCGCGCTTGCCGGAATGCTGGAGGCGCGACGAAAAGCAATTGAAACCCTGGAATTGGAAGCCCGATTAACCCGCCTAGAGGCGTCCAGACAAAACTAAGGAACCCAAAATGAAACTTACACAGCGACTTGATAGACTAGAGGAACGCGGCCTGACCAGTGAATCCGAATACCTTTCCGCGCTCTATACTGAAATCTCCAGCGGTTCGCCGTCATTGGCAGAAACAATCCGGGCGCGCGCCGATGGTCGCAGACCTGGCAACGCATCCGCCCCCGATGCAATGAAGTATCTAGGGCCGATCAATCCAGACGTATCAAAGGCATTGGAGCGGATTCACGCCGCAATATCTCAATAGAAGGTCAGATGATGAAACAGCTAATGAGACGACTTGAATCCTTAGAATCCGAGGCCATTGGCGACGCTTTCTATCTTACGACGGTACAGCCGGGCGAGACTGAGGAACAGGCAATAGCGCGCCAACACCCTGGAGGCATACCGTCCGGTGATAATGTGATTCACTTCATGACGATCTATGAAGCAAAACCGAACGCAACCACTGTTTAGAGGATCTGAAAATGAAAAAGCTTTCCGAACGATTGGACGCCCTGGAGGGAACCGCAGCAAGCCGCCCCGAAATCTCAGTAAGGGCAGACGGGCTATCACTGGCAACGCGCCAAGCGGTCTATGATCGGTTGCAGGCGCAATATCCGCACGCCGCCATAGTGCCTAATGTATTCGACACTGGACCATGCGATAGTGACCAGGGGGACGCCAAAGTCTGGATTAATCGCCTGGATGTTCCTGGCAAAGTCATAGCGCTTTGGGGGCAGCTAGAGCCATACGATTGGAAGGCCGAACTAGGCCGCGCCGCCTGAATCGCAAAACTCAATCGTTATCATCCCCGCTTCCCGCATCTGATATAACCAATCGAGAGTTTCTTGCTTTTGGGGGGGATACCATCCTGAAATTCGTTTTTTAAATTCTTTCCGCAATTCGGGGCCATAGACCGCCATTAAGCACCGATCCGCTGGCAGGATATACGGGACTTCCAATTCAGGCCGGTCTTGCCGTTGCTTGGGGGCTTGCTGTTCATCGGCATTCGCGCCGAAAGGCAGCAACAGTACCAGGGCGATGGTTAGGGCGTGTTTTCTCATAACGAGAAATATAGGACGGAATGATCGGGACCGCTAGAGGGGGGCGTAGGGGTTTCTTATCCAATACGCGCACGCGCGCTGATAAGTGCCCCTCACTCTTTCACGCGCCCCCCTGCCCTAAGCGACTCTTGAAAAGAAGATTACACCGCGACAACCAACATCGCACTAAAGGTCTGTCAGACATGGAAAGAGCCAGCGCGGCCTTCCGTCAACAAGGGGTCCAATTCCCCAAGCAGGAAGTCCTGACTGGCTCAAGTCCGAATATGCTCACGAAACCCGATCTTGTCAATTTGGGTGTGGTGTCAATCTAGTTGTAATCGGGATGTTTCGTTCTTGGTGTGTGCTTCGCCCATTTCCAATCATATGAGCAAACAAGATGTGACAGATTTGGGGTTGGTGCTTGCTCAATTATGATCGATTGGGAGAAGTCACAGTAACGAGCGGAAACCGTCGCAGGAGAAACAAGTCCACTGTTGATTTGCATGTGAATGGTATCACCAGATTGGCATCCTTCTAAGGGCCCATCCTTTCCAAACATTGTTTCAACCAACGCAGGAACATTGCAAAGTTCCGCTGATTTAGCGTTATTGGTGACAAAATACGAAACTATAATGACTACTATCGCCCCAAAAGCTTTCATAACTTCCTAAGCCTCACCCCCGCACCGCCGTCGATGTTCTGATCCGCTGGCAGGAAAATAACCCCCCCGCGTTCCAGCGTTGTCTGGAGATTGTCCAGAGTTGCGGATAGCGATTCCCCGCCGCGCTCTATTCGACTGACGGTATTCGCCGTCACTCCCGCCTTTTCCGCCAAAACATGAACGGACCAACCCAACGCCGCACGGGCCATTCTGATCTGTGTTCCTGTTATCATCGATATTTTTTACCTATGCGTTACGATTTTATGTTGACATTGTGTCGTTAGATGATTATTTTATACCTATCAATAATGACAAAAGCAAGGCGCAACGCCATGTATCTTAATACCGATCGCATCCAAGCCGCCATGCTCGCCGCTATCGCTGAAGAATATGCGACCCCGGCAGAAAAGGCAGCACGCGCCCGCACTGCAACCCGTCGCGCCGTTATGGATCGCGCC
>NZSA01000004.1 GCA_002696645.1 Rhodospirillales bacterium
TATCTTTGTGGGCTTGAATAGCTTTCTGCTTTTTCCATTCATCTATTTTTAGCTTTTGGCGCGCCATATTACGCCAGCCCGATGAGTTTATAAAACGCGTTTGGGATACGCCTGTCACAACAGATGAATGGAAAAAGCAGAAGGCTATTCAAGCCCACAAAGATAGCCATGATTATCTTGATATAGGGTTTTCAACATTCTTTCTAAACAGAACGAATAGATCAGGTATTCTGAAAGCGGGAGTAATTGGTGGGAATGACCAATTAGGGAACTACAAAATTGATGCGCGATATAATAAAGAAGAGCTGGTTAGGAGAATAAACACCATAGCCAATCATTCTAAAAGTATAAAAATATACGGACAAGATGCATTGAAGTTTATCACTCAAACAATCCCCAGAAAAGAAACAAAGGGATTAGTTTTTCTTGATCCGCCATATTATGTGCAGGGAAAAAGATTGTACACCAGCTTCTATGATCATAGAGATCATGTGAAAGTTGCTGAAGCTATAAAAAAGAGTATTCTAAAGTATTGGATTGTAACTTATGATAATGCAGATCAAATAAATGAAATATACGATTTAAATAATAAAATAGTTTATAACTTGAGATATAGTGTTTCCCATTCAAGCCCAATTGGATCAGAGGTTCTTTTTTATAGTGATCATATCACTTTACCTCACCAAAATATTTCTAAATCGCATATAGAATCTGAACCCAAGTAACGCAGTATTTGATAGCGAAAATATACCATGTTGTATGAATGGTTTGGATGTTTTTCGAAACGGACTGTTCACCTTCGCGTATCCTTCATCTGGCATTTCTTGGATCACTATCCAGTATTCATTGTTTCTCAGGATGGATTCATAAGGATAAAAAAAGTATTAGCGCGTTTGATGGGGACACGGACTCTATTCCTATACCCTCTTCTTTGGCCGGTCCGGCGCCGATCAATATTGATTGCGACGATCATTTTGACCCACACCACAAAGGATTTTCTGCGCATTAGGTTTGAGCTATCGGTTCAGGGTTTGATATAGGTAGGCTTAGATCGCGTTTGTTAAGGGTATCTGCCTTGGACGTGACGTCTGTATTGTTGGCTGTTTTGAAGAGGGGCGAGCCTGTATGAGTTCCGAGGCTAAGAATTTTGCGTTGATCGGGGCGGCTGGTTATGTCGCGCCCCGCCATATGCGCGCGATCAAGGATACCGGGAACAATTTGTTGATCGCCCTGGATCCCAATGACAGTGTTGGCGTCATTGATTCCTATTTCCCAAATGCTGATTTCTTCGTTGAGTTTGAGCGGTTCGACCGGGGCTTTGACAAGCTGCGGCGCAGCGGAAAGCGTATTGATTACGTCTCGATCTGTTCGCCCAACTATCTGCATGACGCCCATATTCGATTCGCGCTGCGCAATGGGGCGAATGCGATCTGTGAAAAGCCGGTTGTCCTGAATCCCTGGAACCTGGAAGCGCTGATCGAGATAGAGAGTGAGTTCAACAGCACGGCCAATTGTATCTTGCAACTGCGCCTGCATCCACAAATTCAGGCCTTGAAAGCGCAAATCGCGGCGGCGCCCAAGGATCAGATTTTCGATGTCGATCTCAGCTACATCACGTCGCGCGGGCATTGGTACTTTACCTCCTGGAAGGGTCAGGATGAAAAGTCGGGTGGCATTGCCGCCAATATTGGCGTTCATTTCTTTGACATGCTTGCCTGGGTGTTTGGCGATGTGACGAAGAATGATGTTCATATCCATTCAGGCGATGTCGCAGCAGGCTACCTGGAATTTGAACGCGCGCGGGTCCGCTGGTTCCTGTCGATCAATTCCAAATATCTGCCGGATGCTGCCAAAGCGGCGGGACGAACCACCCACAGGTCCCTGACGATTGAGGGCAAAGAGATCGAATTTTCCGAAGGCTTCGTGGATCTGCATACCCGAAGTTATGAAGAAGTCTTTACCGGGAATGGCTTCACTCTAAAGGACGCCCGCGCCAGTATTGGGATCGTCAGCGATATACGGAAAACAGCACCAAAGGGACTGACCGGAGAATACCACCCCTTCTGTTCACTGGTTACAGACTGATCGTCCCAAACGTTATCCTTGTGCATCTTCCAGGATCATTGATGCCCCTTTTGCGCCGATCATCATCGCGGACGCATTGGTATTGCCGGAGATGATGGTTGGATAGATGGATAGGTCGATGACCCGCAATCCCTGTAATCCATGCACCCGCAGCCGCGAATCCACAACGGCTGCGGCGGGGTCGGGACCCATGCGACAGGTGCCGCTGGGATGGAAGACCGTGCCGCCGCGCTGGCGAATGTCTTCGATCAGGTCCTCATCGGTTTGGCACTGCGGGCCGGGGACAATTTCTTCCTCAATCAGGGCGGCCAGGGCGGGATGTTGGGCCAGTTGACGCACGAATTTCACGCCTTGCAGCATTTCCTGCATGTCTTCCTCATCCTCGAAGGGATTGGCGACAATGCGCGGCGGGGTAAAGGGATCATTGGACGTGATTTCCAGATATCCCCGGCTGCGCGGATGACAGTTTGACAGGCCCAGCGAAAACCCTGGAAACGGATCTGGCGTCAGCAATGGCCGCTCCCCCAGCCGGGGCTGAAGCGTGGAGAAGGCTTGCAGATAGAGCTGCATATTCGGGCGATTGCGGCTGGGATCAGTGCGAAAGAATCCCCCCGCCTGATTGATGCTTCGGCTCAACGGGCCAGACCGCGTCAGCAGATAGCGCATGCCAACCCACAGCTTGCCCCACCAGGGCCGCAGGATTGTGTTCAAGGTCGGGATGCGGGCCTTAAAAGTGATATTTAGTCCCTGGTGATCCTGTAGATTGGCCCCGACCTGCGGCTGGTCCAGCACGGGGTCTATGCCATGCTTGCGCAACAAATCCGCTGGTCCAACGCCAGACAATTGCAGCAATTGGGGGGAGTTGATGGCACCGGCGGACAAAATGACCTCGCGCGCGGCATGCACTGTCTTTTCCTGCCCACCCTGTTGAAACACAACGCCGGTTGCCCGTTTGCCGTCAAACAGGATGCGTTTCGCCTGAGCCCCGGTCAGCACGGTTAAATTCTTGCGACCCATGGCGGGGCGCAGGAAGGCCTTTGCTGAGGAATGGCGGCGGCCCTTGCGGGTCGTCACCTGATAGAAGCCGACGCCTTCCTGGCTGGGTCCATTAAAGTCCTCATTCAGGGGCAGTCCCAATGCCTGACCGGCCTCGAAATAGGCGGCACAGAGGGGGTGGGCATCCCGATCGGCGCGGGATACATGCAAAGGCCCCTTATCCCCGCGAAAGTGATTGCCCCCCCCATCATAGGTTTCCATTTCCTTGAAGATGGGCAGCACACTGTCCCAATCCCAACCGGGATTGCCAGCCTCTGCCCAACCATCGAAATCCTGCTGTTGGCCGCGGATATAGACCATGGCGTTGATCGAACTGGACCCGCCCAGCAATTTCCCGCGCGGCCAGAAATCAGGACGCCCACCCAGGCCCTTGCTGGGCTCGGTCGTGTAGCACCAGTTTACGGCCTTGTTATAGAACAGCTTGCCATAGCCCAGAGGGACCGTGACCCAGAAGCGCCGATCCGTGCCGCCCGCTTCCAGCAGGCAGACAGTATAGCGACCATCCGCTGACAGGCGGTCTGCCAGGACACATCCAGCTGATCCAGCCCCGATGATAATGTAATCGTAATCGGAGGAATGCGAGGCCAAGGGATCCTCATATGGTGACGGTTCAGAGCATTAGATCAAACAGACGACACACTGACAGTTCCGCAATCGCAATCCATAAGAAAAGCGGTGTAAATTATCATTCTCAAGACATTAGTGTGGTGCGCGATTATTTGGAATCACCAGGATCTCTTTATCGGCCTGTCGGCTAGAAGAGAGCGTGCAGGCGATGTGGTTCATCGTCAAGCGCTCTCGACGCCGTCCGATGGGCCGATAATGGGACCAAAGGCGCTGTTTGCGGCGCTCCGGGCCGCGTCGCCTTCCGCTTGCGATGCCCCGCATCTCTTCGCGAAACGCTCCTAACCGGAGCACCGCAAACAGCGTCCTGGTCGATCCCAAATAACCGCGCACCACACTAATCTGATAGGCGCATAATGATTTTCAATGGCGGGTCATTGCTAGAGGTCGGCCACCGTCGCTGTGATCAGCCAGTCGACAACTTCCTTGAATGTCTCGCTGTCTGACTTTCCGGCGGCCTTAGCCGCATTGAACACACGCAATTGATTGTCCGCACTGGTGCCGCGTTGCAGGATCGTGCGGGTATGGGCGACTTCTTCTGTGCAGTCCAGTCGATCCGCGTCTTCGGCAATCAGTTCCAGGATCTCATCCAGCAGGTCTGGATACGGCACAGTTTGTGTGACACCGAAATCAATCAGCCCCTTGTCCGCCCCATACCGCTGGGCGCGCCAACGGTTTTCCTGGATCAGCATATTGGAATAATTGCGCCAACGCTGATTCTTGCGCCGCAACCGCTGAAGCATGGAAATCAGGCAACTGTACGTCGCCGCCACGGCGATCCCATCATCCAATCGCGTGCAGATATCGGCGATGCGCATTTCCAGGGTCGGGAATTTGAAATGGGGACGAATGTCCCACCACAGCTTTGATCCATCCTCGATTGCGCCTGCCGCAACCAGGGATTTGACGTGTTTTTCATAATGCGACCAACTGTCAAAATGTTCCGGTAATCCGGTGCGGGGTAATTCATCAAATACCGCCAGGCGATAACATTTCAGCCCGGTATTGCGGCCCTGCCAAAACGGGGAAGAGGTCGTCAGCACCAACAGATGGGGCAGGAAATAGGCGATCTGACCCAGCAGGTCGATCCGATGTTCATTATCTGCCACGCCCACATGAACATGCATGCCGCTGATGACCAGCCGCCTTGCGACTTCCTGCAGATCATTGGCCAGCATCGCATAGCGTTCTTTGTCGGTATGCTGCAGATGGGACCATCGGGCAGTTGGATGGGTGGATGACGCAATGGGGGCGACACCGCGCTTGCCAGCGGCTTCCGCGACGGCGGTTCGCAAAATGCGCAGGCGGTCCCGTGCCGACTGAATGGAATGACAGATCGCTGTGCCGACTTCCACCTGTGCCTTCAGGAATTCCGGCGTCACCATCCCAACATCGTCTTCTGAGACGGTGGCCTTCACTTCTTCGATAATGGCTTCCTGTAGTTCCTGTTCGCTGACCAATTCGCCGGTCGCAGGATCAACGAGTAGATATTCCTCCTCTATGCCAACGGTATAGGGGGGTGGTTCATAGCGCGCCATGGGTCACCTTTGATTACGATGGATAGCGGGTGAAAAGGCTTGGATCGCCCAAAACCTCGTCCAGGACGGTGGCGATCAATTCGCCAAATTCCCGCTGTCCCGCAGGGCTGGCGATAATATCCTGGCGTACCTCGAACAGGACATTCGGGCGGCCTTGGGGCAGGGCGTGCGTTTCCACCGTGAAGCCATAGGGATTAAGGCCCGAATAGGGTTTGTTGTCGCCAATTGTCAGGTCAGGGCGATGCGCCGCCAGGCGCAACAGCACCCGCTCCGCCATGCGCCGGTCGCGATTGGATAAGACACCGATATGCCACGGGCGCTTCTGATCCAGATAAACATCCGTGCAACTGTGAACGGATATGATGGCCGGATGCGGCTGGCTTTTGGACTTTTGCACAATCGCTTGCTGTATTGTATCGTGATAGGGATGGAACAAATCATCGATACGGGCCTGAAGGGCATGTGCGGAAAGGCGGCGGTTGCCGGGTATCACGGCACCGTCATAAATTTCCCGCACACTGGTGAAATCGTCGGCGGGGCGGTTCAGGTCAATCACCAGGCGGGAATAGCCCGCAATCACGGCTGGCATGTCCAGTCGGTCTGAGATTACTTCCGCCATGCCCTGGGCGCCAATGTCATAGGCGATGTGCCGTTTCAGGGTGGCGGGAGGAAGGCCCAGAAAATTAAGGGATTTCGGCACTGCGTTTGACGCATGGTCGCATAATATGACACCAGGGCCGGTGCCTTGGGAATTGCGCAGGGTTACTGCTGGCGGGTCTTCCGCACACAGCAGGGCATTGTCATTTCCAGCAGGGTTACTGAGGCTTCGCATAGGGTGGAAGTATAGTTGGATTGATGGGATTGAAAAGCTCGGTGGTCGGGGGGCGAATCCCCCATTATGTATGGGTCTCCATACAGTTTGTTTAGGGAAGTGAGTAGCATGCCTGCGCAAGGTTTTGATGAGAAGAATAGGGAGCGATTTCGGAAAATCGTTGGCGTGATGGAGCGCGCCACGATTGAGGGCGAACGTGCGGCGGCGCGCGAGGCAGCGGTGCGCATGGCCGCCATTCACGGCATGACCCTGGAAGAAGCGGTCGAAGAATCGCATCCGGAACGGGATGATGGCCGCCTGAGCGCCGCTGAACGCAAGGCGCGGAGGGATGATTTCGACGCCTGGGCAGCCGCGCGCAATCGTATGACAGAGGCGCAGGAGCGCGCCGATCGGTATCGCTATGAACAGGCGAAACGAGAGGCCGAGGCAAGGGGGCTGGATAAAGAAACGCCGTCGCGTCGTCCGTCCCAGCAACGTCGGCCTGAAACCTTTACCCGCAGCTACTATCGCATGACCGATGATGACCGATTCCGGTTGGTCGCAGGATTGTTACGCGACGGTGCCAGCCTGCGCCGGGCGGCGGACCTGGCGGATGTCTCGACCAATGAAGTCGCGCGGATTTGGATGCTGATGCGCGCGGAAGGGCGTGCCCGACGCTGATCCTCGAAAAAAGCGGTATATCCCTGACAGCGATGCTATTCTTGCCCATTCAGAGGAATTCATTGGTTGGGGCGGTTGGTTAAGGGAGCATATCGTGTCGGATGCCGTGAGTGTTCCGGATCGCCGGGAATCTGTTGCTGACCGTGTGGCGGCGGAAATTCTGAAATTGATCGCAGGGGGCGATATTGAACCCGGATCGAACCTGCCTGCGGAACGAAAATTATCGGTAATGCTGGGGGTCAGCCGCGTTTCTGTCCGCGCGGCGTTGCAGACGCTGAAGGCGCAGGGATTCATCGACGCCGTGCAAGGGGGCGGCACGCGCGTCGTCTGCCGTGCGTCTGGGGCGGATCCCGCTTTGGCGGAACTGGTGCGCCTGGATCGCAGCAATATGCTGGATTTGATGGATTTGCGCTGTGAAATCGAAGTCTGGGCCGCGCGTCGGGCCGCGGAATCGATGACCCCGGAAACAGTTTCTATGTTGCGGGAAACTGTGGTCGCAATGACCAGGCCAGGGGCTGACAAGGCGGCGCAGGATGTTGCCTTTCACATGGCTTTGGCTAAGGCGTCGGACAGTGTTGTGTACCGGCATCTGCTCAGCCTTGTTCGGGGAACATTGGCGGAAATGCTGACCTATCACCGAACGGAATTGTTTGCGTCTGCTCAGGACGACGCGACGGTTGTTGCCCAGCATATAGCGATTGTTGAAGCGATTGAGGCAAAAGATTCGGAAGGGGCCGCCCGTGCCATGCGTGAACATCTCAATTGGGCGCGGGATCATTACTCAAAATCGAACCGGGATCGATAACCGATTGCCTGCCCCCCGGCTTTGAGATAAGTCGCGTGCATGATGAAACTCAGTGATTCCAAAAGTTTTGAACTGGTTGCGGTGATCGGCACGATCTGCGCGTTTTCTTTCTGTGTCGGGTTCGTCTATCCGGTGATTGCCCTGGCCCTGGAGGCGAAAGGCTATGATGAGGCGGCGATTGGCATCAGCGCGACGGCGACGGGGATTGGTGTTCTGGTCGCGGGCCTGATGGTGCCCAGTTTGGCCCGTGCGTATGGAACATTTTCCCTGTTGGCGGGCAGTGCGTTGCTGGCAGTCTTCTGTCTTCTGTTGTTTCCTCTGGTCGACAATTTCACCCTGTGGCTATGCCTTCGTTTCTTTCTTGGGGCAGCGGTTACCGCGCTGTTTTGTGCGGGCGAGGCTTGGATCAATGCCGTTGCAGAGGATGACAGTCGGGGCCGCACGGTCGCGATTTATGTCGCGGCGATGGCGTCCAGCTTTGCTGCGGGTTCTTTGGCGGTAAAGGCGGTTGGGTATCAGGGATATACCCCCTATATCCTGGCAAGTTTAGTGATCCTGGTCTGTTTTATACCCATTCTTCCTTTTCATCGCCGTGACCCTTTGTTGGAAGAAGGAGATACTGCGGGCCGGAAGGGCGTTTTGGTCCGTGTCTTTTACGAAGCCGTGATTCTGATGGTCGTGGTCGGGCTGTTTGGCGTTCTGGATGGGGTGATGCTGGGCTTGATGCCGTCCTATGCGCTGTCACAGGGGGTTGGGGATGGCAATGCCTCCCTGCCAATGGCAGCCATGGCAGCGGGGGTCGTGTTGTTCCAGTTTCCATTGGGATATCTAAGCGACCGGATGTCCCGAACCAGACTTTTGACCATCATCTTGTTCATCGTGGTTGGCTTTGGCCTGGTGGTGCCGGAACTGGATCTGACCAAATGGCACGGACTGGTCATAATGGCCTTGTTTGGAGGCGTTTCTTTCGCGCCTTATACATTGGCCTTATCCATCCTGGGGGAACGGTATCGGGGTCAGAAACTGGCTGCAGGCAGCGCCTTGTTCGCCATTATGTGGGGTATTGGCGGCACCGTTGGTCCAATGGGTTTTGGCGTCGCGATGCAGGAATTGGGCAGCACGGCCTTGCCTTATGGCTTGTCACTGCTGTTCCTGCTCACCGGGGTGATTTCAGTGTTTGATCGCACTGTTGCTCCCGTTCGGGCAAACAAGGGGCTGTGAGTCAGGCGCTGACCAGATTATGTCCCGCATCGATCAGCGTCTTGAATGAAATGCTCCAGTGATCCAGCGGGCGTGAATAAATCACGATCAAGCCGATCTCGCTGCGGCGCAGAACCTGCCCGTAGATCGGAATGCGGATTTCTTTCTTAGGCGTCGGAAAGATCAACCGCATGGCGATGCCTTGTCCCGGAACCAACCAGGACGGGGCTCCGATTACACGAACTGAGGCTTCAGAAATATCCTGAATTCGGGCCTTTGTTTGATCGATTTCCGCCCGCATCTGGGCGACTGTGTGGCGACGATACCGCCTGCGGTTTGTCGCGCGTGGCTTCTGCTCACGGACATAATTCCAAATCATCGGCGCGCCCCTCCTAGGCCTCGTGGATCCGACAGATAACGCTCCCCTTCTGGGGACGCTGAATCATAGGAATCCCTCACCTCAAAGGCGATGGAAAACTGAAAAATTAGGTAATAGAGTCATAGAGAGTTGATAATTATGTCACAGAATCAATGTTTTAGAGTCGTTAACCACAAATTATGGGCATCATGTGCCGCATCAACACCATATGGCGCTAGGGACTCAACAATTTGAGTCTGGAGTCCCTGACCGCCCTCTCTCTAGTGTGGTGCGCGTTTAGGGGCGGATGTCGGACGGGCGCGCAAATGGGCATGCCAGTGCTTCTCCCAAATCCTGAACCCCTGTGTGATCAGAACGACAAGCGCCAGATAGATCACAGCGGCGCTGTAGAGACCTTCCCGAAACACATAGAATTTGCCGTTGATGACGCGCCCGGCCCCCAGAATATCAATCACGGAAATCGTGGATGCGACGACGGAACCATGCAGCATGAAGATCACTTCATTTGAATAGGCGGGAAGGGCGCGACGAAAGGCGCTGGGCAGGATGACGCGTCGCATCATGGTAAACCGCGACATGCCACAGGCTTTGGCAGCTTCGACTTCTCCCAACGGGGTCGCCTCAATTGCGCCTCGGAAAATCTCTGTCGTATAGGCCGCTGTGTTCAAAGAGAAGGCGATTAAGGCGCACCACCAGGCGCTCCTCAAAATCGGCCAGGCGAAGCTGTTCTGGACGAATTCAAATTGCCCCATGCCGTAATAGATCAGATAGGCCTGGATCAGCAGCGGCGTTCCCCGGAAGAAGTAAGTGTATCCCCAAATAATGGGACCGAAAATGCGATGTCGATCCGCACTGAGAATGGCAAGCGGGATCGATATTATCCCGCCAAACAGCAAGGCCAGCGATACCAGACAGATCGTGTTGATAAGGCCCAGCAGCAGGAAATCATAATTATCGCTGATCAGGGTGAAATCCATGGGCCTCTCCTATACGCGCCGAACGCCGGCGGAATATTTCTTTTCCATGGATCGCAGCACGATTTCCGATACTGCCGTCAGGACCAGGTAGAACAGCAGCGCGGCAAAAAGAAAGGTGAAGGGTTCGCGCAATTTGCGGCCAATTGAATTGGCGTTATAAACGATGTCCTGAAGGCCGATAACGCTGACCAGGGCGGTGGTTTTCAACTGCACCAGCCAGTTGTTCGTGAAGCTGGGCAGGGCATAGCGCACTAATTGCGGCCAGATGATCCGGCGGAATATCAGGGGGCGGCTCATGCCACAGGCAATGCCGGCTTCAATCTGACCATTCGGAATCGACAAAAACGCCCCGCGGAATGTCTCGGTATAATAGGCGCCCATGATGAAACCGATGGTGCCAATCCCGGCGCTTAACGGGCTGATTTCTACATAGGTCCAAAGCCCCGTCCATTCGCCCGCGAAATTCAGAAAGATCTGACCTTCGAAGAAAATAATCAGCATCAATACAAGATCGGGAATACCACGAATAATCGTCGTGTATCCCATGGCCAACCAATTCAGAAGAAAATTGGTGGTAAGCTTTGCCCACGCCCCCAGCAGGCCAAATATAGTGGCAATAACCAGGGATCCTAGCCCGACCTGGATGGTCAGCAGTCCGCCTTTAATAAATATCAGATCCCTGTATTCCCAGATGTTTTCCATGGGCTGATCCGATGTCCGAAAAGGGTGGGAAGTCAGAAAAGGACCCCGGGCAGTATTCTGCCTGGGGCCCTAAACGGAAGCAGCATTAGCCGCCGTAGATATCAATTTTGAAGTATTTCTTCATGATCTTGTCATAGGTGCCATCGGCACGAATGGCGGCAATGGCTTTGTTCAGGCGCTCACGCAGGGCATCATCCCCTTTGCGAACCGTCACACCAGCACCTTCACCGAAGAATTCCGGATCATTGTGGTCTACGCCAAAGAAGGCATAGCCCTTGCCTGCATCCCGGCTCAGGAAGCCTTCTTCCATTGCCAGTGAGTCGGCAAGAATGGCATCCAGCCGACCGGCGGTAAGGTCCAGATAAACCTCATCCTGGGTCGCATATCGTACGATTTCAGAGTTGGTGTATTTCGTGGTCAAGAAATCGTCATGGATTGTCGCACGTTGTACACCGATCCGCTTGCCAGCCAAAGCTTCGGGCGTATCAGATGTAAACATCCCTTCCTTGGCGACAAATTTTGCAGGGGTGTTATAGTATTTATTGGAGAAATCGACGACTTTCTTGCGATCCGGCGTGATCGACATGGATGCGACGATGGCATCAAACTTTTTCGCCTGCAGCGCTGGGATCATTCCGTCCCAATCCTGTTCAACCATCGTGCAAGTGACTTTCATTTCCTCACACAGCGCATTGGCGATGTCGATGTCGAAACCGATCAACTCACCACTGGCGGTTTTTTCGGAAAAGGGAGGATATGCCCCTTCCACACCGATGCGCATATCCTCAGCCTGGGCTGCTGTGCCCAAACCAAACGAAAAGGCCCCAGCCAGGACCAAAGACCCAATTTTTGCAAAACGCATTATCACACACTCCCTTGTTTCCCACTGTCGATCCATCGCGGTTATCGAACAATGGATTCGGTTTTGGCCATCAAGGACACGGTATTTGACCGCCATCCCAATGGTCCCCTGCATTTCCTGTGCGAATAATGCACCGCTTAATCGCGAGTATTCGCCAGGAAGCCTTTAAAGCGCTCCGTCTTAGGGGCACTGAACATTTGCTGCGGATCGCCTTCCTCTTCGACGCGACCTTGATGCAGAAACATGACCTTATTCGAAACGTCGCGTGCGAAGCTCATTTCATGGGTGACGACCAGCATGGTCCGTCCCTCATCCGCAAGGTCACGCATGACTTTCAATACTTCCCCCACCAGTTCCGGATCCAGGGCAGAGGTTGGCTCGTCAAACAGCATTACATCCGGGTTCATTGCCAAAGCGCGCGCAATCGCTGCGCGCTGCTGCTGACCGCCCGATAAATGCGCGGGATAATAGTCCATCCGTTCCAGGATCCCGACCTTATCCAACAGCGCTTTGGCCTGTTCCGTGGCTTCCGCTTTTGATAGGCCCAACACATGGATAGGGGCTTCTATGACATTCTGAAGCACAGTCATATGGGACCATAAATTAAAGCTTTGGAAGACCATGGCTAGACGTGTGCGCAGGCGTTCAACCTGTTTTCTGCTGACAGGCATTGGCTGTCCATTGCTGCCAGAGCGCATTTCGATCACTTCGCCATTCACCGAGACGATACCGGAATTCGGGGTTTCCAACAGGTTTATGCATCTCAGGAACGTGCTCTTCCCAGATCCGGAAGAGCCCAGAATGGAGACCACATCTCCTTTTTGAGCTGTCAGCGAGATGCCTTTCAGAACCTCAACTGCCCCGAAGCTCTTATGAATATCTTCCACGACGAGTGTCGCATCGGCTTGAGACATACCCGTTTATTACCCCTGGCCCTGTTCTTGCCCCCGCCTTTGGCCGCTTGTTCGGCTCTTTAATTTGGCGATAGGCCATTTGGTGAAGTCATATTTATAGGTCTAAATATGAACTTCGTGTGTCACCCTTGATCAGAGTATGAAATGTTTTTAACAGCCTAACAACACGCAAATATTTCAGATTGACCGCGTGTTCATAGGAAATTGACCAGTGATTCGGCCATTCCTGGAACAAAAATGGGGTGAATTTTACTTTTGTGTTACAGTTATAGTTAATGTCGACACTTGAGGATGGGTGTTTTTAAACGGTCGGGGTAAACATAGAACTGTATTCTCGCTGAGCGAGTCTCCAGAGTTAAATACTGATAAATCTTCGTTGGTTTCATTGCATGTGAAACGGAATGCCGTTATTGTATCTAGTATTGAGTACTAGCTGTAGCGGATTTTGCTTTGTTTAATCGCTAGACTGTGTGTTTCAAAGTAAAGAGCGTGCAGTGCTTTTGGGGTCGAGTGCTTGTGGTCCAGCTAGGCGACAGGGCTTTCGGCAAGGTGGAGGCAGAATACATGATTCTTGGCAGTGAACACCATCACGACGGGCAGGGCAGGTCGCGGGGCGGTCTGCTCCGGGCGCGTCTGTTGACCGGTGTCATGCTGGCGGCATTGGTTGCTGGTGGGGCGGGGTCGGCGTCTGCGACGTCCCTAAAGGATGCTGTTCGCTCTGCGCTGCAGACCAATCCAGATGTCGGGATCGTGGCCGAAAACAAGCGTGCCGTGGAATATGAGTTGGACCAGGCGCGCGGTCAGTACCTTCCGGTTTTGGATTATACAGGCTTTGCCGGATACGAGGCGACGCGCGACGGTGTTGCGTTTGGGCGTGGTACCAATGAAGGCAGTCTTGGAATGCCGACCTATCAGTCGGGTTTGACGTTGACGCAGATGTTGTTTGACGGTCGTGCGACCGATGCGGATGTGGCCCGGCAAGAGGAGCGCGTTATCTCTGCGACCCGACGGGTCCGGGAATCATCTGAATTCATTGGTCAGGATGCGATTGAGGCTTATCTGGAATCCTTGCGGCAGCGGGAGTTGGCCGCAATTGCCGAAGATAATGTGCGCAGCCATGAATTGACCTTGCAGCTTGTTGAGCAAAAGGCGGCCGGTGGGGCTGCGACGACGGCGGATGTTCAGCAGGCGGAATCGCGTCTTGCGGCGGCACAGGCGACCTTGACGGAAGCAGAGGGGCGGCTGCGGGATGCGGACGCGACCTATGCCCGCGTGATTGGGGAGGCACCGACAGAACTGGTGCGGCCGGTGCCCCTGACCTGGGCTTTGCCTGCAACGCTTGAGGATGCCGTTGAGCTTGCGCTGAGAAACAATCCCACGATTGCGGTTTCGCGGGCAGATCTGGAATCGACACGACAGGAATATCGCGCCGGTAAGGCCGCATTCTGGCCAACGGTGAATCTAGAACTGAACGCCGATGCGACGCGAAATGAAAGCGGGACGCGCGGGGCTGATCTCAGTGCGGCCGCTTTGATACGGGTGAATTACAATTTATTCCGGGGCTTTAGGGATTCCAACAGGGTGAACGAACTGGTTCACCGGATTGGGGAGTCCCGACAACGCCTGAACCGCGCCATCCGCCTTACTGAAGAAGAGATGCGCCTGGCGTGGAACGCTTTGACCAGTGCGCGAGATCGCTTGGCGGCCCAACGGCGTGAGGTTGAGGCGAATGACCGGGTGCGGCAAACCTATAAGCAACAGTTTGATGTTGGCGGTCGCAATCTCTTGGAGTTGCTGGACGCAGAAAATGAACTGTTTATCGCCAAGGGAAATTTGGTAACGACTGAATTTCTTGAGATTTTCAGTGTGTATCGAATTCTGGCTACTGGTGGTGTTTTGCTGGCGTCTCTGGATGTGCCGCAAATTGGGGAAGGGCGCAGTGTCCTGGATCCGTTGCCACCTGAAGGTGTTGATCTGGAAAAATCTTTGGGCGCAGGCGCTGGTACTGGTGTTCCGGGCGGTGAGGTGTTGGATCCAAATCTTGATCCATTAGCACCGATTGATTCGTCTGGAACCTTGGATCCTTTATCGCCGTTGGCTCCCAGTCTCGACCCGATGGCGCCGTTGGATCCCAATCTTGATCCTTTGGCGCCGTTGGACCCCTTGGCACCCTTGGATCCGTCATCCCAGTCAGAAAGTGGAGAGCCACTTCCTCTGGTGCGTGCCGAAGATGTGCAGCCGCCTCCGCCGATGGAGGCCGTGTCAGGTCCCGTCGTATCCTATGACGCTTTTTCTACTGGTAGCCGTCGTGTCGGCTTCACCGAAGACGCAATGGGCGATACGGAACTGCCCTATCAGGCAACGGTGGCGGACCAGCCGGTTGGTCAGCCCGTGGCAGTTGAGCCGCGAAAAGTTACGGGAACGCCCTACGGCCTGTTTGACTAGAGCATATAGGTTGCACAAGGAGTCGGTGCGACGACGTTCTTGCTGAAAAAATAAATGTAAGAACATCAGGTGTGAGCTCATGCCAGTGTATGATGCTCTTTAGTCGAATAAGATCATTCCCCGGTATACTAATGGCTAATGGTGAATTCGGTGCGTGGCATCCGTTATGGTGCTGTGCTTGGATCATTTCCTTCTATTCCGGGGGCGTTTCCAAACACTTTCTTTAGAGTTCGTTTCTGATGGCTTTCAGGCCTCAGCGATCTCTGAATGGAGAGTCTGTTTTGCGAAATTCTCCTTTCGTTCAAGCTTTCAATGGGGCTTCATGCGTCCCTGTATGACTTAGGTTCTGTGCGAATTTCTTAGTATTATCAAAATAGTAACAATTTTAGATAATTTTTAATTAAATATTTGTATGTTTTTCTGGAAATCTTCCTGTACCTGTGTGCACTCTATGCATGGAGAGATGTACGCGGGCCACAAGTCTGTCTGATGTCAGGTCTGATTTCAAGAAGCGCCAGGGGCGTTTGCCGGTTGAGAGGCTGGATTTGAGATTGGGTCGAATTGGCGTTGAGAATACAGGGTTTTGGTCTGCCGAGAGAAGATTGAGTGCAAGTAACCAAAGTAAATTTTGATCTACGCGCGATACAGAATGATCTGACTTGGCGCGAACTGCAAAGGACGGAAGCAACATGGCTGTTGATGGCGAAATCCCAAAAATGGGCTACGAAAACGGCGCGGACGATCAGTTCAACTTCGTTAGCGACGAAAATCCCATAGCCTCCTCTGCGGTGACGGTACCAGAACCCGGGCCCGGTCAAACGCAGACAATGACGGTTACTCCAGGGCAAGCCTTGCAGGTCGATTTCGATGTCGAAAGCGCGCAGGTGTCCGGGGATGGCTCTCAAATCACCATGACGCTTGCCAATGGCGGCACGATTGTCTTGCAGTCACCCACGCCGGGCGCTTTCACGGCGGATCCGCCGGTACTGTTAACACCCCAAGGGTCTTTTGAGCAGGCGCTGCAGACCTTTGGCGTGGATGGCAATGGCAATCAGGCGCAATTTACGCAGGCTGCGGGCGATAATGTATTCCAGTTCGGGTCGTCAGATGACGCCGTTTTGGCAGGAGATGCGATCACGGTTGATCGCCCTGAGGCTGGCGGTACAGCCTTCTATGAAATTCTGCCCGGGCAGCCGCTGCAATTGACTTTCAGCCTGGATGACGTTTCAGAAATCCTGCAAACCGACAATGATATCGTTCTTGTGTTCCCCACCGGGGAAGAGGTTCGATTCCAGTCGATGGTAGAGGCGGCCTTCTCTGATGCGCCGCCAATCTTGTTGATGCCCGATGGGGGCCTTGTCTCGGCGCAGGAATTGTTGAGCCTGGGGTCAGATATCAATGCCCTGGCAGATGCCTTGCAAGGTGTTGATTCTGCAGCTGGGAATTCGTCGGTCGGTCCCGTGACCCATTACGGCGATGGCAGTGCAGAAGATTTCAGCGGTATTGGTCTAGGCGACATTGCGGATGTGCCGCGATTCCTGTCA
>NZSA01000005.1 GCA_002696645.1 Rhodospirillales bacterium
ATCCATCACAACAACTTAAAACTCATGCAGATTTTTCTCTACGCCTTCGCCCACATATACTTAAGGCTAGTCAATTGCCATCTCAAATACCAGGCACAAACATTACGAAGCCAATGCAATGGTAGACCCAACAAGCGAAAACCCCCGGTTTCCCGAGGGTTTTCGATGGTGGAGCCAAGCGGGATCGAACCGCTGACCTCTACACTGCCAGTGTAGCGCTCTCCCAGCTGAGCTATGGCCCCTTATGTGTCGGTCCTGGACTTATTCGACCGGCGGCGCGTGTTATACACGCCGTATCCGGTCTCGCAAGAGTTTTCAAGAAACCGACACAAAGACTTTGGGATTCTTACAGGTCGTCGTCGTCCTTTTTGGTGCCGACAACCGGAACATCATCGTCGTCCAGGTCGGATGTGTCTTCCAGCACGCCATCATCGTCGTCGTCATCAACATCCAGAACGTCCAGATCATCATCGTCATCGTCGCTGTCATCATCCAGATCGCCGGATGATTTGGACGCGACCTTGGCTTCCTTCTTGGGCTTGTCGTCAGGCACCTGGTTGCGACCGCGCTTCAGCTTGGTGGCAGCTTCCGGATCGAAGACAGCCTCGCAGCTTGGGCAGATGATCGGGTCTTTCTGCATGTCATAGAACTTCGCGCCACAGCTGAGGCACAAACGCTTAAAGCCCCATTTGGGATTTGCCATGTCGCTGATCTCCTTCGGATTGACAGTAAAATTAATATTTTCGGAGGCTCCCTATAGAGCAACCGCGACCGATACGCTAGGGCGATGATACACTCATCCCCCTATTGTTCAGCCGATTGCGGGCGGAATTGCCAAATTCCAGCGGCGCTGTCAAAAGATAAATAGGGAGAAACGGTAAATCACGAAACGGGGTTTGTTCGCCGGGGGGCCAAGGTGTAAAACACCCACGCATCAGGTTTGACGATATTCGACTGCCAAAATACCGCTGTGTATAGAATAGGATCGTTCTGAAATGAGCTCTTCTTTAACCGTGTCTGCCGGGTCCTCTTTGATTGGAACGGTGCGGGTGCCGGGTGACAAATCAATCTCGCACAGGGCGGTTATGTTGGGGGGGCTTGCGGTCGGCACAACACAGATCGAAGGTCTGCTGGAAGGGGAGGATGTGCTGGCGACAGCCGCCGCTTTTCGCCAGTTGGGGGCGGATGTCACACGCCATCAGGATGGGGCCTGGACCGTCACCGGCGTTGGCCTGGGCGGATTGCGGGAACCAGAAGATATTCTGGATATGGGCAATTCCGGCACGGCGGCGCGCCTGTTATTGGGTATTCTGGCGGGCCATCCCATCCGGTGCATGATGACGGGCGATGCGTCTCTGCGGTCGCGCCCGATGGGCCGCGTGACTGATCCGCTGACAGCAATGGGCGCGCGCATTGAAACGCGCGACGGCGGGCGTCTGCCGCTGATGATCCAGGGTGCCGATATGGTGCTGCCGATCACCTATGAACTGCCGGTCCCCTCGGCGCAGGTGAAATCTGCCGTGCTGCTGGCGGGGCTAATGGCGCGGGGCGAAACCGCCGTGATTGAATCGGTTGCCACCCGCGACCATACAGAACGCATGTTGACCCATTTTGGCGGCAAGGTCAGCCGTGAGGCCCTGGCCGACGGGGGCAGTCGCATCGCGGTTGCGGGGGAGCCGGAATTGACCGCCGCCGATATACTGGTCCCGGCCGACCCATCCTCTGCGGCCTTTCCTTTGGTGGCGGCCTTGCTGGTGCCGGGATCGGCAGTGCATCTGCCCAATATCGGCATGAACCCGACCCGCATCGGGCTGATCAAAACCCTGCTGGAAATGGGGGCCGATATTGTTGTCGAAAATGAGCGTGTTGCAGGCGGGGAGCCGGTTGCCGACCTGATCGCGCGCCATTCCACGCTGCATGGGATAGAGGTGCCGCCAGAGCGGGCGGCCAGCATGATCGACGAATATCCGATCCTGTGCATTGCCGCCTCTCAAGCGGAAGGAACGACCCGGATGCAGGGCGTGTCCGAATTGCGGGTCAAGGAATCTGATCGGATCGCGGTGATGGCGACGGGCCTGCGCGCCAATGGCGTGACGGTGACAGAAGGCGAGGACTGGATGCAGGTCGAAGGCCGCCCCGGTGATGTTGCCGGCGGTGCCAAGGTCGCCACCCATCTGGATCATCGCATTGCCATGAGTTTCTTTGTCCTGGGGCTGGTGACGAAAAAGCCGGTCACCATCGATGATGCCGCCCCGATCCGCACCAGCTTCCCGAATTTCCTGGATCTGATGGCGGCGCTTAATTCCGGACGGAAAGGGTAATCGATGGGCCGGATTACGACCCGACTGACACGCCAGTTTGGAATCGACCATCCCATTCTATCGGCCCCCATGGCGGGTGCCAGCGGGGGGCAATTGGCCAAGGCTGTCAGTGAGGCTGGCGGGTTGGGCCTGATCGGTGGCGGTTACGGCGATGCAACTTTTTTGAGCCAGGCATTTCGAGATGCAGGCAACACGGCGGTTGGTTGTGGTTTCATCACCTGGTCTTTGGCACAAAATCCGGATTTGCTGGATTTGGTTCTGTCCCACAATCCCTGTGCGATCATGCTCTCCTTTGGGGATCCCGGCCCGTTTGTGGCAAAAATAGCAGAGTCTGATGTCCCGCTGATCTGCCAATGTCAGACCATCGCGCATGTGCGACAGGCCGTGGATCTGGGCGCAACGGTCATCGTTGCCCAAGGGGGAGAGGCTGGCGGTCATGGCGCCCTGCGCGGCACGATGAATTTCGTGCCGGAGGTCGCCGATCTTCTGGCCGCCAACTCCCCCGACACGCTGTTGGTGGCTGCTGGTGGGATTGCCGATGGGCGCGGATTGGCTGCGGCCTTGATGCTTGGCGCAGACGGGGTTCTGGTCGGTACGCGGTTTTGGGCGTCGCTGGAGTCGCTGGCCCCGATGCAGCATCGTAAGGCCGCTATCCCCGCGACCGGGGATGATACCGTGCAGACCACCGCTGTGGATATCGTGCGGCAAAAAGACTGGCCAGCTGAATTCAAGGTTCGGGTACAGCAGAATGCTTTTACCCAGAAGTGGCATGGGCACGAAGAGGAATTGCGTGCGGTTGTGGAAACCGCCGTCCCGGCTTATACAGCGGCGCTGGAAGCGGGCGATCCGCAACAATCCGCCCCGATCTGTGGTGAGGCGATTGGTCTGATCGCCAGCATTGAGCCAGCGGCCCGTATTGTGGAGACGATGGTTGAAGAGGCCCATGCACGGCTGAACAGTCGATTTGAGTGAAGGAGTTTCCAGATATGTCATCCAATGCGCCCATTATTATCGCCGTTGACGGCCCGGCCGCCAGCGGCAAGGGGACTGTGGCGCGTAAACTGGCGACAGAATTTGATTTCGCCTATCTGGATACGGGCAAGCTGTATCGTGCGGTGGGTTTGGCGGTGGTGCGGTCTGGTGGCGACCCGGAAGATGAGGATGCGGCCACTGATGCCGCCCGCGCTTTGGACCTGCAAACCCTGGATGACCCGGAGCTACTGGGCGATGATGCGGCCTCTGCGGCATCCAAAGTTGCCGCTATTGACGGAGTGCGGTCGGCCTTGTTGGAGTTTCAAAGAAACTTCGCAGCCTCGCCACCGGATGGCAAATTGGGGGCGATTTTGGACGGGCGGGACATTGGCACAGTGATCTGTCCGGACGCGCTGGTGAAGCTGTTTGTAACCGCCAGTGTGGATATTCGTGCACAAAGACGACACAAAGAGTTGCTCAATCGGGGTACGCCCAGTATATACCCGCGCGTTCTGGATGAATTGAAGGCCAGGGACGCGCGCGATATGAATCGTGCGACGGCCCCTTTGAAAGCGGCAGAGGATGCTGTGGTGCTGGATACCACGGAACTGGATGTCGATCGGTCTTTTGCTCAGGCTCTCCGCTTGATCGGGGGACCGGTAAGAGAGGCCCTTGAAGATGCAGACGGTGCCTAGGGCGCGGATCTGCGACTGAGCAGACCATAAGGTTAGGTTTGTTATGATGGCGGCACGATAAGCCTCAAGCGTGCAGCCATCCCCATTCATTTTGAGGTGAGACCGCCGGATACAACCGGATGGCCGGAAATGAAACAAGACTGAAAGGAACATCACAACCATGGCAAATGAAAGTTTTGCCCAGCTTCTGGAAGAATCCCTCGGCGAAAACGAGTCGCTTGAAGGGACTGTAGTAAAAGGGATCGTCATTTCTATCGACAATGACATGGTCCTGATTGATGTCGGCCTGAAGGCCGAAGGCCGCGTCGCGCTGAAGGAATTCGGCAGCCCCGGCCAGCCCGCTGATTTGAAAAAGGGCGATGAAGTCGAAGTTTTCGTAGAACGCATGGAAGACAAGAACGGCGAAGCGATGCTGAGCCGCGAAAAGGCCAAGCGCGAAGAAAGCTGGATCAAGCTGGAAGAGCAGTTCAACAAGCAGGAACGCGTCAATGGCGTGATCTTCGGACGCGTGAAGGGGGGCTTTACGGTCGACCTGAACGGGGCTGTTGCCTTCCTGCCGGGCAGCCAGGTCGATATCCGCCCCGTGCGCGATATCACCCCGCTGATGAACACACCTCAGCCTTTCCAGATCCTGAAAATGGACCGCAGCCGTGGCAATATCGTCGTCTCGCGCCGCGCCGTGCTGGAAGAAACCCGTGCTGAACAGCGCGCTGAACTGGTCGAAAACCTGAAAGAAGGTCAAGTCCTGGAAGGCGTTGTCAAGAACATCACCGATTACGGCGCATTCGTCGATCTGGGTGGTGTGGACGGCTTGCTGCACGTAACGGATATCTCATGGCGTCGCATCAACCATCCCTCGGAAGAGCTGACAATCGGTCAAACGGTCAATGTACAGGTTATCCGCTTCAACTCGGAAACCCAGCGCATTTCGCTTGGCATGAAACAGCTGCTGTCTGATCCATGGGAAGGCGTTGACGCTAAATACCCGGTCGGCACCAAGTTCTCGGGCCGCGTCACCAACATCACCGACTACGGCGCATTCGTTGAGCTGGAAGCCGGGATCGAAGGTCTGGTACACGTGTCCGAAATGTCCTGGACCAAGAAGAACGTTCACCCCGGCAAGATCGTATCCACCTCTCAGGAAGTGGATGTCATGGTCTTGGATGTGGACCCGAACAAGCGGCGCATCTCCCTTGGCATCAAACAGTGCCAGGAAAACCCATGGGATACCTTCACGGAGAAATATCCGGTGGGCGCCGAAATCGAAGGCGAGATCAAGAACATCACCGAATTTGGTATGTTCGTTGGCTTGACCGAAGAAATCGACGGCATGGTTCATATGTCCGACATCGACTGGCACAATGCGCCGGAAGAAGCGCTTGCGGCCTATACCAAGGGCGACATGGTCAAGGCCAAGGTCCTGGATGTGGATGTTGAGAAAGAACGCGTTTCTCTTGGCATCAAACAGCTGGAAAATGATCCGTTCGAAGAAGCCATGGATGGCCTGCGCAAGGGTGAAGTTGTCACCTGCACGGTCACCAAGGTTCTGGACAATGGCATCGAAGTGACGGTGAAAGACAATGTTCCAGGCTTTATCCGCAAGGCGGAATTGAGCCGGGATCGGTCCGAACAGCGTCCTGACCGTTTCGCCGAAGGTGAAAAGGTTGATGCCAAGATCACGGCCATCGACAAGACCACCCATAAGCTGACCCTGTCGATCAAGGCGCATGAAACCGCAGAAGAAAAAGAAGCCATGGCGGCTTATGGTTCTTCTGACTCCGGTGCGTCCCTGGGCGATATCCTGGGTGCGGCCTTGAAGAAGCAGAAAGAACAGTCGGGCGACGAGTAAGTCCCCTACTGAACTAAAAGACGAATGATCGGGCCGGTTTTCTATCAGGAAGACCGGCCCGTATCTTTGTGTCGACCCATCCAGATTGAAGAATCAGGTCTTCGCATTTTCCTGAAATATTCAATAAATAGAGCGATATCGGGCGTTTGTCCTTGACTGCAAATCAGGGCTTTGGCACGCTCTTTACCGGTTTGGTGGTTGGATAGTTTTTTAAATTAGAAAAATTGAGTAATGGGGCGATATCATCACGGCTGAGACAGCAAGAGCGCCTGTTTTGACGCGCTGACTGAAATGCCGCGATATCGATAGGACAAAAATTGGCGCAGGAAGAGGATCATCCGATGCGCCCCAAACAGGTGGGAGTAACTATATGACACGGTCCGATTTAATCGCCCGTATCGCTCAGCGTCGGGGATTGTTTCAACGGGATGTGGAACGGGTTGTGTCGACCGTATTCGACGAGGTGACGCAGGCTCTGGCCCAGGGTGACCGGGTTGAATTGCGCGGATTTGGCGCTTTTTCCGTAAAGGCGCGTGACTCTCGCACCGGTCGCAATCCCCGCACGGGAGAGGCTGTTTCCGTCGAGGCGAAGTCGGTGCCTTTCTTTAAGACCGGCAAGCAATTGCGGGAACGCCTGAACGCGGATTGATCCGGCTTTCATTCAATCGATCAGGTCTTTATCGGTCTTAACCCCCGCGAAGTCATGTGACGGCTAGGGCGGGTATCATGGCGAAGGCCGGAGGAACAGATAGGCGAATGCGACAGATTTCAAAGCTGTTTGGTCTAATCATCACCGTGCCAATTCTGCTGGTGGCGATTTCTTTCGCTGTTTCCAATACAGATATCATGACGTTGCGGCTGTGGCCTTTTACCACTGAAGTCACCATGCCCACGGCGTTGGCCTTGTTCATTGTTTTGATTTTCGGATTTCTTATCGGTGCGATCGCGGCCTTTGTTGGCGCGGGTTCCTTGCGCAAACGTCTTCGCAACGCTGAATATCGGCTGCGCCAGATGGAAATGGAACAGGCCCGGATCGCCCGTGAAAAAGAAGCCGCTGCGGCGAAGGCTCAGCAGGAAACAGTTGCCCTGTCACAGCGCAGTTCGACGCCAGCCTTAGCAGCAGAATAGGCGGCCTGCGGCTGTTTATTGGCCCGTTGGGCCATCCTGATCTCAAAATTGCCTCAATTTCAGCCTTAAATCTCCCTGGTCGGATGCTCGAATCGTGCGAAATTCGGCGGGATAGGAAGTTCTGCGCTGATTGGGGCTGCAGATTCAATTTGGGGATACGGACCGGTATGAAAACCGATGGCATGACCGAAGACGAAATCAATCAACGCCACGCCGAAAAGATGGCCAAGAAGAAAGCCGCCCGCGACAAGATGCTGGCGGAAAAGACCATCGAAAAGGGCCTTTTGATGGTCCATACCGGCAAGGGCAAAGGCAAGACCACGGCTGCCATGGGCCTTGCTGCGCGCGTTGTTGGCAATGGTAAAAAGGTCTGTATCGTTCAATTTGTCAAAGGTGTGTGGAACACGGGGGAACGCGAAGTTCTGAAACATTTCCCCGATCTGTGTGTGATGAAGGCGATGGGCGAAGGATTCACCTGGGACACGCAAGATCGCGCCCGTGATATTGCGGCGGCGACGGCGGCCTGGGATTTCGCAAAGGAAGCCATGGCGGACCCCAGTTTCGACATGGTGATCCTGGACGAAATGAACATCGTGTTGCGCTATGATTATCTGGATCTGGCAGAGGTCCTAAACACGCTTCAGGCCCGTCGTGACATGCTGCATGTCGTCATCACCGGTCGCAACGCCAAGGAAGAGTTGATCGAGATTGCAGACCTGGTCACAGAAATGACGCAGATCAAACATCCCTTCCGGTCCGGCGTGAAGGCGCAGATCGGGATTGAATTTTAAGCCGCGTCGCCGTCTGGCGCGCGTTTGCAGGAAAGGATTTAATCCATGCGATCCATAGCACAGTTCATCGGGACGATTGCGCTGTTTCTGGCCGTCAGTCTGACCTCCACACTTCAAGCCCAGGCACGGGTCGAAGATGCCGAACAACTGGTGGTCAAATCAGAATTTACCATCAAGAATATGTGGGATCATCCCGAATTTTCGAAATATGTGCGCCATTATCTGCGCGAATCGAAAGCTGTTGTGGTTATCCCGTCTATGTTGAAGGGTGGTTTTTTGATTGGCGGAGAAGGCGGATCGGGGATTCTGATGGCGCGCGGCGCAAATAATGAATGGAGCTATCCGGCCTTCCTGTCGATTGGGTCTGCCTCTTTCGGGCTGCAATTTGGCGGGCAGTCGTCAGAGATGCTGTTGATCGTGATGACCGGGCGCGGATTGCAAGCCATTCTGGACGATCAGGTTCAGATCGGCGGCGAAATTTCCGGCGCGATTGGTCCCTATGGCAGTGGCGCGGAAGCGTCCACCACCAGCAACATGGATGCGGATGTCATTGCCTATTCCATCTCAAAAGGCGCATTTCTTGGCTTTAATGTTGAAGGAACCGCGCTTGTGCCCCGGGAAACCCTGAACCGCGAATATTATGGACAATCCGTAACGCCCAGTGAAATCGTCTTGAAGGGGGTGGTTGGAAATCCACAGGCGGATCAATTGCGCCAAACCCTGAAGGAATTGATGACCAAACAATAGACAGGGCGGGTTTATGGCGCATGCGCCCCATTGCCCGGCCCTGATGCTTCAGGGCACGGGCTCGGATGTTGGGAAAAGTCTGCTGGTGGCCGGCTTGGCGCGTGCCTATACCCGTCGTGGGTTGCGCGTCGCCCCGTTTAAACCGCAGAATATGTCAAACAATGCCGCCGTCACCCCGGATGGCGGAGAGATCGGGCGCGCACAGGCACTGCAAGCCTTGGCCGCCCGACAGCCCTTGTCTGTGCATATGAATCCAATCCTGCTGAAACCCCAATCAGATTATGGATCGCAAATCATTGTGCAGGGGCATGTGTTTGGCACCGCCAAGGCACGGGATTATTATGGCCTGAAATCCACCTTGCTGCCGAAAGCTTTGGAGAGTTTTGATATCCTGGCCCGGGATGTCGATCTGGTCCTGGTCGAGGGGGCTGGAAGCCCGGCCGAAATCAATCTGCGCGCCGGTGATATCGCCAACATGGGCTTTGCTGAGGCGGCGGATCTGCCGGTAATCCTGGTCGCTGACATTGATCGGGGCGGGGTGATCGCCTCTGTGGTTGGCACCTATATGGTGCTGGAACCCTCTGAACAGGCACGGTTGGGGGGGTATCTGATCAATAAGTTTCGCGGTGATGTTTCCTTATTCGATGATGGGCTGACTGCCATCCAAGGCCGAACTGGATTGCCGTGTTTCGGTGTATTGACCTGGTTTCCTGATGCGCATCTGCTGCCTGCAGAAGATGCTGTGGCGATGGATCGGGGGGCGATGGCAACCCAAGGCAATGGTGCCGCCCCAATTAAGATTGCCGTGCCCAGACTGGGCCGGATTGCGAATTTTGATGATCTGGACCCTTTGCGTGCAGAACCGGATGTTACCCTGGTCGTCGTGTCGCCGGGTCAGGCCCTGCCGGGGGATGCTGACCTGGTGCTGATCCCTGGATCAAAGGCGACAATCGCCGATTTGCAGGATTTTCGGCGCAATGGGTGGGATATCGACCTGTCCGCGCATCTTCGCCGGGGTGGATCGGTTCTGGGCCTGTGCGCCGGCTATCAGATGCTGGGTCAAAGGATCGCGGATCCCGAAGGCATCGAAGGCCCCCCCGGTACAATCGAAGGATTGGGGCATCTGGACGTCGAAACCGTGCTGAAGGGGCCAAAGCGACTGGTTCAGGTGACGGGGGTGGACCTGACGACGGGGGCTGCGATCCGCGGGTATGAAATGCATATGGGCAAGACCGAGGGGCCGGGTTGCGCGGTCCCGATGGTCGAAATCGATGGCAAGCCGGACGGGGCCATTGCCGCATCCGGCCAAATCGCGGGCTGCTATCTGCACGGTATCTTTGCCGATGATACATTCCGCAATGCGTATCTGAACCGGTTCCGCGATGGACGCGTCCAATCCACAGCCTATGATACCGTGGTCGAACGAACCCTGGACGGCCTGGCAGATCACATGGAAACCCATTGTGACCTGGACGCCCTGTTAGCCCTTGCACAAAACCGCGTTGTATAGGTCTGCCTTTGGTTTGAGCGTGTGTTGATCAGGCGTTACGCAGCGGCCTGAATGAACAAGTTGATAAGTCTGGTGTTTACATAATAATTGCTGCGCCCCTGAGTCACTTTTGTCACAAATTCGGCATCGGCCAGCATATCCAAATATTTTGCCGCGGTTTGGCGCGATACGCCAAGATCGTTTTGTATATATTCGATGCGTGTATAGGGGTGTCGAAATAAATTGTTCAGCAAGTCTTGGCTGTAAATCTTGGGCAATTTTTGGCGCAGTGTGTTTTTGTATTCCGCCATCAAATCCCGAATGCCCGTCATGAGCACAAGAGTGGTCTTTGACGTTTCTGCAACAGCCGTCAGGATGTACAGGATCCATCCTTCCCAGTCGCCAGCATCCCGGACTGCCTGCAAGCGGGTATAGTATTCCATCTTGGTTTTGGTGATGTGGCGGCTTAAGTAGAGGATCGGTGTGTCCAGCAATCCCATTTTTGTTAAGTACAGCACATTCAGGATGCGGCCGATCCGGCCATTTCCATCCGGGAAAGGATGTATGCTCTCAAACTGATGATGGATAATCGCCATCCTGATGATCGGGTCCAGTTCCGAAACCGGTGGATCGTTCACATATTGCTCAAGATTCGCCATGCATCGCTGAACGACATCGAACTCTTGAGGTGGAACATACACGACCCTCCCCGTGACCCCCTCTTTCAAAGCGGTGCCAGGTACTCTGCGAAATCCGTCCTCTCTGGATTTCAAGATACGAAACATCGCGATTAAGGTATTGTTGGTTATATTGCCGTGCGATGCGGCAATTTCCTGAAAGCCTACTTTCAACGCCTCACGATATCGCGCGACTTCCTTTGCGGCAGGTGAATCGGGGGAGCCCATAATAGGGTCGGCCTTAAACAGGTCATCCTGAGTCGTGACTATATTTTCAACTTCCGAACTGGCCTTTGCTTCTTGCAAGGTCAGCGTGTCGATCAGAATGCCCTGGTTAGGGATTGAGGCGGCGCGCCCTTTGACTTCAGCAAGATATCGATGTGCCGTCGAAAGCGCTTTCAGAACAGCTTTCGACTCGACATCAATATCCAGGGGAAGTGTGGGTATTTCATAGGATTGTTTTAACATGTTTGCTCGATATGTTAAATAATTCAGAAATTATTAACATATCGATGCTTCCTGTTAAAGAGTTTCCTGTATTCAGTCTTGTCGATCTTTAGCTCCATTTCGGTTTGAACGGAACCGGGCGAGGGGAGCGGCTGGTGATGTCGTGAGACGTTAAGTCCATATGACTGCGGGTATATTCCTGTGTCGCGTCGCGTTTGGGCTGCCAGTCCCAACCGGTATGCTGACCGATGCGCAATGCGGCTGACAGGACGCGGCGGCGGTTCTGGCTGTCCAGCACACGGGCATGGATATCCGCCGGGTCCCAATGGGCCTGTGCCCGGGCGCGAAAGTCGGCCATGCGCGGGGCCTGTTCGGCAGCATCGGCCAGATTGATTTCTTCATTTGGATCAGATGCCAGGTCGAACAATTGATCGGGATCACCGGGACAGCAGATGTATTTCCAGGAGCCATCCCGCAGCATCAGCATCGCCTGACCGGTGCCTTCCGCGGTATATTCTGCCACCGTGGTGTCGCGCTGTGTCGTCCCATCCACAAACTGCAGCAGGCTGGTTCCATCCAATGGATCGATGGCGTCCGGAATGGGCGCGCCGGTGGCTTCATGGGCTAATTGCAGCAGGGTTGGGGTTACGTCCACCTGACTGACCGGATTGGCGATGCTGACACCCTGCCCGGCGCGGCCTGGCACATGCAGCACCATGGGAATACGGCAGGCCCATTCGCGGAAGGTCATCTTGTACCACAGGCCCCGTTCGCCCAGCATATCTCCATGATCGGAAACCAGCAGGATCGCGGTATCGTCCGCCTGACCGGTTTCCACCAGCGCGGCGCCCAGCTTGCCCAGCCAGTCATCGACATAGGATACATTGGCCATATAGGCCCGGCGCGCGCGGCGGATATCAGCATCATCAATATCAACGGCATCCAGTGCAATGGCATGTTCCAGGCGCAGGCTGTGGGGGTCGTTATCAGCAGCATTGGGGCGGGGCGCGTGCGGCATGGGAATATCCGCATCGTCATACAGATCCCAATAGCTGGGGCGCGCCGCATAGGGATCATGGGGATGAATAAAGCTGGCGACATAGCAGAAGGGGCGTTCGTCTTCTGTCCGGGCTGCATCATAAATCGCCCGCAGCGTCGCCGCCCCGACCTCATCATCATAGGCCAATTGATTGGTAATGGAGGCCGGACCTGCCTGCACCACTGACGACATATTATGATACCACAGGTCAATCCGCTTTTCTGGTGAGCGCCAGTCTGGCACCCAGCCGAAATCCGCCGGATACACATCCGTGGTGTGGCGCTCTTCAAAGCCGTGAAGCTGATCTGCCCCCACAAAGTGCATCTTGCCCGCAAGCCCGGTGCGATACCCCATCAGGCGCAGATAATGGGCGAAGGTCGGCACGGTCGACGGCAAATAGGCCGCATTGTCCCATCCCCCAAAGCGGGAAATATACTGGCCCGTCATAAAGGCATAGCGACCAGGTGTGCACAGCGGGCTGTTGCTATAGGCCGCATCGAACCGCACCCCCTGTGCCGCCAGTGCATCCATATGGGGTGTCTTCACCACGGGATTGCCATAACATCCCACCATGAAGGGCGTTAGCTGGTCTGCCATGACGATCAGGATATTGCGGGGGGCCATTGTGATCTCCTGTTGCGAAAGGGTAGTGCTGAGGACCTACCCTGCTTTTATCTTTATCCAGAGTGTTTCATTTCATCGGTCGGCTGAGTGGTCTGGTTGCGTCAATTCTCCGATTCCCTGCGCCCCTACGGCGGCGATTGCTGTGGTTGGGCCAGTTTCCAGCGGCGCGGCGCGGCGACTGGTCCTCAGCCAAGCGATGCCAAAGGTGGTCAGCGCAATCCCAGCCATAAAGATCATGAATCCCGATGCGCCAAACATGCGGATTGCAGCGGGTCCCAGCAGTGCCCCGATCAGGCTGCCGACATTCAACGCCATGACCAGGGTGCCGCTGGCGGGCACAATCTGGTTGGGCTGTAATCGGTCATTGGCATGGGCAACACACAGGGAGTAGATCGGGAATGTCACAGCCGCCATTCCTGCCAGGGCGGCGTAAAGCCAAATCCCCGTTGGCCCTACAGCCAAGAGCGCAAAGAAGCCAGCCCCAATCAGGGAGGCCCCGGCCACCACCAAGCGGCGATCCATCCGGTCTGATAACCAGCCGATGGGAAACTGGCATATCGCCCCGCTGAGTGTGACGATAACCAGCAGAGACGCTGCCTGTCCATCTGACATGCCGCGCGCCAGTCCATAGAGGGGAAGACCGACGAATAAAGCAACCTGGGCCATCCCATTCAGTACTGCGCCGCTGACCGCCATGGGGGATATGCCAATCAGGGTGCGGATCGACAGGCGATCGGGGGCGCTATACTCCGGGGCTTTGACCCGGGTGATCAGCATCGGTACCAGGCAGATCGATACCAGGATTGAAGTGATCGCGAATAGCAAGCCACCCGATGGGTCCGGCAGGCCGACCATTGCCACGCCACTGGCCGATCCCCCTGTCTGGACAATGAAATAGATCGACAGAATGGCGGCGCGGTTCTGATTTTGGGCCCGCGCGTTCAGCCAGCTTTCGGCGATGACATACAGGCCGGTGAAGCAAAACCCCGCCAGAAAGCGCATTGCCGACCAACTGAAAGGGTCCTGGGTCAGCATATGGATCAGGGCGGCTGTGGAACACAGGGAGGCGAGCGCGCCAAAGGTTCGGATATGCCCGACCTGCTCAATCAATCGGGGTACAACGACACAGCCAAACAGAGCCCCTAATGGATAGCAGGCTTGCATTATCCCGATGGTCGTCTGGGAAAATCCCAATTCCGCGCCGCGCAGTGTCAGCAATGTCACCAGCAGCCCGTTGCTGATCATCAACAGCAACAGCCCCAGGAACAATGTCCAACTTTCCTGCAGCGCGCGGACCATATCTTCGTCTCCACAGACCCTCGACCCGGTGATGGATCGGATCGACACCCATCCCGTGCCGGTATCACGCCGATGACCGGGCGGCAATCCAGATCAATGAAATGCGAAAATGAAGATAAATAGTATTTGCGAATGATTCGCATTTGCGGTAACGATGAGGGGTCCTATTTTTGAACGGAGAGGTTATATGCTTGCCCCGCTGAACAGAGTTCTTCATTGCAAATCCATCGCCGTGTCTGCCGAGCGGCTGGAGCGTTTCTTTGGCAGTCTTATGATACTACGCGGTCGCCGCCTGCATCGTGGAACCAAGCCCCTGCATCGTTCATGTTTGGAGGTGCTGGCATGTTGATCCGTATGGCGGGGCCCAGCCCTGTAGAAGCCCTGAACACCGCTTTGGAACTGGATAATCTTTGGTTTGGGGAGCGTTTTGCGGTTTGGACGATGCGCATGTGGTTTGCGACCTTGTCGCCAGACGGCAGCCATCGTCCGCTTCTGGACCAGGCCTATCGCACGGTGGGCGCAACAGAGGCCATGCCCAGCATTGATGGCGCACTGTGGGTTTTTAAGGTCGGCGCCAGGCGGCCGGTGGAAATCTCCGCCCCCTGCAAGCGCGCCCTGACCTGTGACGAGAAACGTGCGCTGCATCTTCTGGCCTGTCATCAACAGGGCATTGCCATAGCCGCCCAGCCGGTGGCGGAGGCGTTGTTTCCCCCCTCGGCAGCTAGGGCCAGTCACCGCCCGCTCAGCCTATGGGCGGATATTCTGGAGCGCGCGGGGCTAGACCTGCCGATGCGGGATTGGGACTTACCGGAGTTGCGCCGACCGGAAGGAGTCAGCCGCCACAGTCTTCACTGAGACAAGGTCTTAGCGCTCAGCTTGCCAACCGTCTGTGTGGCGATTAGAACCCCTGTGCGGGTCCTTGTGGACCTACTGGACAAATCGGTGCGCGAGGCTGGCATGAAAAAAGACGTTAATAAGGTCGTATTGGCATATTCCGGTGGCTTGGATACCTCGGTCATCCTGCGCTGGCTGCAAGACACCTATGGCTGTGAGGTTGTGACCTTCACCGCCGATTTGGGGCAAGGTGAAGAACTGGAGCCGGCCCGCAAGAAAGCCGAGATGATGGGGATCAAGGAGATCTTCATCGAAGACCTGCGCAAAGAATTTGTGCGCGACTATGTCTTCCCCATGTTTCGCGCCAATGCTCAGTATGAAGGCACGTATCTGCTGGGCACCTCCATCGCGCGCCCGCTGATTTCCAAGCGCCAAATTGAAATTGCCAAGATGGTGGGTGCCGATGCGGTTGCCCATGGCGCGACCGGCAAAGGCAATGACCAGATCCGCTTTGAACTCAGCTATTACGCGCTGAAGCCGGACATCAAGATCATCGCCCCCTGGCGCGAATGGGATTTGAATTCCCGCACAAAACTGATCGCCTATGCCGAACAGCATCAGATTCCGGTTTCCAAGGACAAGCGCGGCGAAGCGCCCTTCTCCCAGGACGCCAATCTGCTGCACATTTCCTCCGAAGGGAAAATCCTGGAAGATCCGGCTGTTGCCGCCGATATGGACCTGATCCTGTCGCGCATGGTGTCGCCCCAGAATGCACCGGACAAGGCCGAAGAGATCACGATTGATTTTGAAGCGGGCGATCCGGTCGCAATCAATGGGGAGAAGATGAGCCCGGCCACCCTGCTGACCAAGCTGAATGAAATGGGTGGGCGCAATGGGATCGGCTGTTTGGATATCGTGGAAAACCGTTTCATCGGCATGAAGTCTCGCGGTGTTTACGAAACCCCAGGCGGCACGATCCTGTTCCAGATGCGCCGCGCCATTGAAAGCCTGACGCTGGATCGCGGTGCGATGCATCTGAAGGACGAGTTGATGCCGCGCTATGCGGAACTGGTCTATAACGGATTCTGGTTCTCCCCAGAACGCGAAATGCTGCAAGCCGCCATTGATCATTGCAGCAGCGTCGTCACCGGTCAGGTCACCGCCAATCTGTATAAGGGCAACGTCCTGATCACCGGCCGCAGCGCGCCCAAGAGCCTGTATGACGCCGATATCGTGACCTTCGAAGAAGACACCGTCTACGACCAGCGCGACGCCGAAGGCTTCATCAAGCTAAACGCCCTGCGCCTGCGCCTGCGGGGTCGATTGCTGGGACGGTAGAGCCCTTCTTTCGAAGACAACGTCCAGCTTTTTGGTTCTGTCTTTTCCCTCCCCCTCGAGGGGGGAGGATGGGTCTTTTACTCCCTCCCCCTTGA
>NZSA01000006.1 GCA_002696645.1 Rhodospirillales bacterium
GCCACGATCGCGCTTGGTGCCGCGTTGGCGCAGCAAAATGGAGCAGGCCTTTTCACGCTCGATCTCAACCACGCGCGTATCACCGTCGAGGGGCACCTGTCCAAAACAGAATGGGGAGCTTCCTTCCAGTCCCCCCCGACTCACAGTGCGCCCGTGGCAGTGACCGTTCTTGAGGATGCGATGGCGCTTTTTGGATTGAACCCCGCCAATCTTGACCCACGAATACCCCCTGCGGTGGCGCATGGTGGTGGCGATCATTTGATCCTGGCGCTGAAAGACCGCAAGACATTACACAAAATGCGTTATGATCTTGCAAAAGGCCAGATTTTGGCCCGGCGCGAGAGATATATCACCTTTAATCTGATTTACGCTGAGACCGCGCAAGTGTTTCATGCCCGCAACCCGTTCCCGCTTGGGGGCGTCTACGAAGACCCGGCGACAGGTGCCGCTGCAGCGGCTTTATCGGGATACCTGCGAGACATCGAATGGCCCCATAAAGGCAGCATTACTATCCATCAGGGTGACGATATGGGAATTCCATGTCGTCTGATGACAGAGATCACGCAACAGCGCGGTGCGAGTATCCGGGTGAGCGGAAGCACACGCACTATTCGTGAACCGCAACTTCTGGAGATTTAGAACATGTCACAGACACCGGAACAGAAACTGACATCCCTGGGGATCACCTTACCAACCGCACCCGATCCCCTGGCGGCATATCGGCCGGCTCGATTACTGGGAAACATTCTCTATCTTTCCGGACAGGTTCCGCGAAACCCGGATGGTTCGTTGATTCTGGGGCGTCTGGGTCATGATACATCCGTTGAAGACGGCTATAACGCTGCGCGCAATGTCGGCCTGCAGCTGCTTTCCGTTGCAAAATCTGCGATTGGTGAGCTTTCGCGCATCGAGGCTGTTGCTAAGGTAACCGGCATGGTCAATGCCGAACCCGACTTCCATGACCATGCCAAAGTGATTAATGGATGTTCGGAGCTGCTGATCGAAGTATTAGGCGAGGCTGGCTATCATGCCCGCTCTGCCGTGGGTATGGGGTCCTTGCCATTCGGTGTCTCAGTTGAAATCGAAGCGATTTTCCACATAAAGGCAACATGACCATGAGAGATCGTGGAGTCGATATTTCCAGCATTCGGGCGCCGCTGTTCGTCCCTGCAAATCGTCCGGAGCGCTTTGAGAAAGCAGCTCAGTCAGGCGCCGATGCGGTAATCCTTGATCTTGAAGATGCGGTCGCCATTGATGCCAAAGATACTGCGCGCGCGGCATTGCGCTGTGACTTCACCGACCTTCCCATAATCGTGCGTATCAATGCCGCTGGCAGCAGTGCTTATGACGCAGATCTGGCCGCCGTCGCGGCCCTATGCCCTGATGCGGTTATGATACCCAAAGCGGAAGACACCGAACAGTTGGAGACAGTGGCGAAATCGGTATCCTGTCCGGTCATTGCACTCATAGAAACCGCCAAAGGGCTGGCCTGGGCGCGAAAGATTGCGGCGACACCCAGCGTGCTGCGCCTGGCTTTCGGATCGATTGATATCTGCGCCGATCTGGGTTGCGCACATAGCCGCCAGATATTGGCGCCAGTCCGCTTCGAACTTGTCCTTGCGTCCCGTCTCTGCGGTATCGCCGCCCCTCTCGATGGAGTCACCGTTCAGTTGGATGATCTGTCGATAACCCAAGAGGACGCCAGCCATGCGCGGGATATGGGTATGACCGGCAAACTGTGTATCCACCCAAAGCAAATCACCCCTGTATTGAGCGCCTTTGCCCCAAACGACACTGAAATCGCCTGGGCGCGTCGTATCATACTCTCTGGAGACGGTGCGGTTCAGATCGATGGCGCTATGGTGGATGAACCCGTCCGACGCAAAGCAAGGGCAATCCTGCGGGCCGCACAACAAGACCTGTAGCATTGTGATACAAGATTTCAGAAGTGTCGCTTGTCCAAAGCTGCTCTAGATTTGCCGAACAACATCTGTCACGGACCCATCGCGATATTCTGATACCGCGACGATCCGTTCCCCTTTCGAATGTGTCGGCTGTCGTTCAGATGCTGCTGTAGCCTGGACGCGCAAGTCTTCAATATTGCACAGTGGAAGATCCGTCGTCCTCAGCCTTTCAACCAGGTCTGTGCGTTTCGGATTCACTGCAATTCCAGCCTCCGTCACCAAAACGTCAACCGTTTCTCCAGGCGTCGTTACGGTGCCGACACGATCCACAATCTTGGGGAATCCTGCTGCCGTCAGGCGTGTCGTGATGATTGTCAGTTTCGCGCCGGCAGCCGTGTCGGCATGTCCACCTGAACCACCAATGATCGTCCCATCTGCGCGTGTCGTCACATTGACGTTGAAATCAATATCAATTTCAGCAGCCCCCAACACCACAGCATCCAACATATCCACAACTGCGCCACGCCGACTGGGACTGGCATAGACCGATGCCGATATCCCCTGATGTCGGGGATTCTTTGCATAGGACTCAACGGCGGTAAGATCGAAACACTGCACATCCAGCAGCGCCTCAAAAAGGTCGTTTTCAAGCATTTTGACGTGAAACCCCGTGATGCCGCCTGATGCAAAACTGCCCTTGACGCCGGTTTGCGTCATGCGCGTGGCCAGTGCAGATGCCGTAGCAATCGATATACCCCCTGCCCCATTCTGCAATGAGAACCCTGGCACCATAAGGCCGCTTGCCTCAATAAGGGCAGCGGTGCGGTGTGCAATCTCAAGACCCAACGGTTCGGTGGTTGGCTTTGTCGTGCCCGATAGAATGCCTGCGGCATCGCCAATGCTGGAAACTTCCACGACCCAGTCGACCGCCTGTTGATCGATTTCAATCTGCGGGACCGGATACGCCATCAGAGTATCTGTAACAGCAACAACATGCCTGGCTGCTGCGACATCAGCCTTTGGATATCCCATTGTGCCACAGGCACGGGGACCGGCCGTGCCCGACACATTGCCCGACATATCCGCAGCCGGAGCCGCCACGAACGCCACGTCAATCGACAGTTCCCGGGACTCTATAGCACGGGCACGGCCCCCATGCGTGTACAGAATTGCTGGCTTGTCCAGCATGCCACGCGATATGGCCTCCGCCACTGGACCGGAGATGAAGCCGGCAGAAATTCCTGTAACCGTCCGGCGCTGTATGTGTCCGACCAGTGGCTCATGGATGGCAAAAATCGATGACGCTGCGACATGAATATCCTTCAAGCCGCGCTTCTCGGCCACAGCCAGAACCATATTCAGAACACCATCACCATTCCGCAAATGATGATGAAATGACAAAGTAGCACCGTCGCGGATATCACAAGCTGAAAACGCTGCATCTATATCCGCCAAGACCTTGTTTCGGATGGTCTGCGACGCCCCCTTACTATAGGCGCGGATATCCCCATATCCTTCAAGGTTGGACGGTAAAATCGAGTGTTCCATGGGACTTGTCACTTATTCACTTGATCGACTGAGACGGGTACATCGTGACACCGATCAGCGCCAAAGGCATTGCCGGGCGACTGCCGCAGCCGCTGTCCGTCAAATTTAATCGGATTTGCCAAAAGGCGCATGTCGGGTCGCATATCATGCGGAACATCCGCGACCATACCAACCTCCGCCACGAAAGGATTCTCCAGCGCATCGCGCACGCTAAGAATGGGCGCAATTGGCAAAGTGCCCCGAAATTCCTGAAGCCAGAATGCCGTCGGTGCCTTCGCGAATTCGATATCCAGAATTTCGGTCAATGCATCCCGGTTCTGCGACCGCTGATTCTGATCGCCAAAGCGGGGATCATCTTTCAAGTCGTTGCGGTTCAACTTGTCCAGTAACAATTCCCAGAAACGCTGAGTCATGCACATCACATAGATCCAGCCATCTTGCGCAGTGAATGTCTGAACGGGGGAAACCGACAGATGTGAACCGCGGGCGACCCGGTTGCTTTCAAGCCCCTCATTCAGATACCACGTTCCCGCATATCCCAATTGATGCAGCGCCACATCGAACAGACTGACATCAACGTCGCACCCTTCGCCGGTTTTATCGGCCCTCCGCAATGCGGCCAGAAGCCCCAGGACGCCAACAGTACCGGTCATGAAATCAATAATTGAGACGCCAAAACGCGTGGGATCAGCGGAAGGGTCACCGGTCAGATGCATCAACCCGGCCTCCGCCTGCATCAGATAATCATAACCCGGCCAGTTGGCACGGGAATTGTCCCGTCCGTAGGCGGAGATATGCAAGCAAACGATATCCTTTTTCTGCGCCTTCAGTGTTTCATAGTCGATACCCAGCTTTGCCGGCTGATCCCCCCGAAGGTTGTTCATCACGGCATCAGCCGAGCGGACAATCGCCAGGAAGGCTGCCCGATCTTGGGGGGTTTTTAAATCAAGCGCGATACTGTTCTTATTCGTATTCCATCCCTGAAAAACCAGACTGTCATTCTCCCCCAGGAAATACGGTCCCATTTTACGGGCGGGATCACCCTTTGAAACGGCGTTCTCGATCTTGAATACTGTCGCGCCCATATCTGCCAGATACATCGACCCGTAGGGGCCGGCGGCGAAATGCTCAACAGTAACGATCTTCAGACCTTCTAATGGCTTCACCTTTGATCTCCTTTCTGGACGAACCCGGCCAAGTCGCAAGACGCATCCCTGGCGAGGAAGTCACATTCACACTTGGTTTCCCACCGGTGTATGCACCGCGATCCGGTCCCAATCTTCCTGAAACTTTACCGGGGTCGAGGGGAGGAAAGACGAAAGTCCTGACGGCAACCTCGATTGATCCCATGGCAGATTTGATGCTGCTACATTGTCTGCTGGGCAAAATGCCAATAGTGCGTTATTTAAACAATCTTATTAATCTGAACGTTAATTCAGTTTTTATGATAATACTTCAATGAGAACTGGGGAGGATATGAATGTCGGTCAATCTTAAACTACTGCACACGTTCGCACGCGTCGCGCATTTGAGCAGCTTCAGCCGCGCTGCGGAGGAGCTGGGGCGCACGCCATCCGCGATCAGCATGCAGGTTGCAGAGCTTGAGGAACAGATCGGCCTGAAGCTGCTGGAGCGCACGACGCGCAATGTCACCCCAACTCCAGACGGTGCAATTCTACTGGAACGGGTCCAGGACTCAATCCAGCGCCTGGAGTCTGGTATAGTGGAAGCACGAGACGCTGCCGAGCGACGGCGCGGGCGTGTGGTTTTTGGCTGCGCCCCGACTGTTGCGGCGGGCACGCTGGCTTCTGTATTGACTGAGTTTCGCACCAGGTTTCCAAAGATCTCACTGCATATACGCGAAGTGACATCCAGCAATCTGTTAGCGGCAGTGCGAAATCGGGAGATCGATTTTGGCGTCACGCCTTTTGTGCAGGCCAAGTCCGATCTGAAATTCAAACGGTTGCTGCGTGAACCGCTGGTCGCACTGGCCGCACGTGATCATTTCAAAGATTTACCGGACGTTTTGTCCCTTAACGATCTAACGCAATTGCCCCTGCTTGTGATGCAGGGAATGCCCGTTATTGTTCTGCAAAATGGCCAGGAATTGCCAATGCTATTGACGGAGTACCTGGAACGATCGGGCCGCCCTCTCAGGATTGCCTGCAGTGTTCGGCAGGCAGCGACGCTTGTCGATTTGGCAATGTCAGGATTGGGCGTTGGGATTGTCCCCAGGTTGGCGGTACCGCCAACCCTGTCGCACGAAGTTCGAACGCTGCAATTAGCGGATCCTGAAATCGTCCGCGATATTGGAATCGCCACACTAAAAGAAGAAGTCTTGAGCAAGCCTGCCCTGGCATTGGCAGATATTTTCAAGGTACGGCTGGCCGAAACCACTCCGGCCAGGACTGTATCGTGAACCGGTTACGCTTCGTGAAACCGTCTCCTTAACGTCGACGGACTCTACCTAAATCTGGCGGGAATTTAAGAGCGCACGTCTTCAGTTCGCACTCGAGACACTCGCAAGTACGGCACTGTCAGAGGTAAATCGCCTTTGACCGAGAATGCGCCCTCCCCTAACTTTTCCAGATGAAAAGCCACAATCCATTTCGCTTCCCCGGCGATATAAGCCAAAACGGTTCCGTCCTCAGCGAGCTTGAGGCCGATGAAGTCATTGCCAGGTCGTCCATGCACTTCCTTGACCCGAGTTGGATCGCGCACGAGATCGAAGATGTATCGCGCGACCGGGGCATGCTCACGAAACTGGAAGATCGGCACGCGCCATGTCTTGCCCCCGACAAGGCTGTAATTTTCCGCGAAGATCCCGCACATGACCTCACCGAAAAGGCCTCGGATCGTCTTTGGTGGGAGGCAATTGGGATAGATCGCATAATCTCCCCATTCGCCATCTTCGGGATGAAGCGAAATTATGAGTCGGTGTCCTAGGGTCTGTGGACAATTATCGTAGAGCGATGATTGTAGCAGCGATGGTCCAGGTGGCGGCATAGCTTGTGTCGGTCTTGTCGTAGCGCGTGTTCACGCCGCGGAACTCCTTGATCTTGCTGAAGTAGTTCTCAATGAGATGACGCCATTTGTAGACGTCCCGGTCATGCGGAATAGGGTTACGACGGTTCCGTTTGGGCGGGGATCACGGCCGCGGCGTTGCGCTCTTCAAGCGCGTCGCGGAGATGATCGGCACCGAATGCCTTGTCTGCCAGCAGGGCGCCGAAGGTCAGATCCTCGATGAGTTCCGGAACCCCGACGTTCTCGCTGCGCTGTCCTGGCAGGAGCGCGAATCGGACCAAGTTTCCTAACGCATCAGTGAGCGCCAGAACCTTGGTCGTCAGCCCTCCCTTCGAGCGCCCGATGGCCTGATTTCGAGTCCCCCTTTTGCGCCGCTCGCCTTCTGGTGAGTGCTGATAGTCGTGCCGTCGACAATCAGGTATTCAAAGTCCGGATCGCCCGAGACAGCCGCGAAGATCCGGTCGAAAACGCCGTCTCGCGCCCAGCGCCTGAACCGCCGGAAGATACTGTTCCAGTTCCCGAAACCGGGCGGGAGATCACGCCACGGCCCCCCGACACGAACCTTCCAGAGAACCGCTTCCAGAAACAGCCGGTTATCCCACGCCGTCACCCCCCGACTGCGCGACGTTCCAGGCAATAGCGGCTCGATCAGCCGCCAACTCCGATCATTGATGACAAAACGTTCCGGGCGCATCGCAGCCCTCCCAAAAGGAAGGGTGAATCAGATTTGCAGGCCTTTGGGAATCCCCTAATGTCCACAGGGCCTAGTGTATGGCGCGTTTAATTTGGATCATATCCTGCGTGTCTGATGAATGCGGCTCATTCGTTAGGTGGGAATGCGTTCAGGAGGGTTCCAATCCGTCGCCATGTTTCCTCGACGGTTCGTGCCTCGGCCTTGCGGACGAGAGCCTTGAGCTTGGCGAACATCATCTCGATAGGGTTGAGATCGGGACTGTATGGCGGCAGGAAGAGGAGATGGGCACCGGCGTCTCGGACTGCCTGTCGGGCGGCGGCGCCTTTCTGACTCCCGGCTCAGCGCCGCGTTCGAAGCTTGCGATCGCTTTATAGCTGCTCGGATCGTGTGCGTGGTCGTGGCGCTGCCATGAAGGATTTGTCCCATAGTGCTTCCTTCTGATGATCACAGATCAATAGAACATCACATACTGGGACTAAACAGATAGAACAGTTGATGCCATGCTGCCCCACCTCCAATACAGCGACGAATTGAACCGGCGATAAATGGCTCCCACCGTGTCGCCGTGGCACCATACGAAGCTATCCCCGCTTTCTTGTGAGGTGGCTGTAAAGAGTGACCGTGTACAAAACCGCCAAGGTGAGGAACGGGAATACCGCCAAGAAGGAGCATCCATAGAGATGTGGAAGCTCGGCGAAGCCGCGGAGAGGCAAGAAGAGCCAGTCCGCTCCGGCGATGTGCTCCCCAGCGGATGCCGCCGATACAAAGGCATCCAAACCGATCCTAGAAGCGTGATACGAAAAACCTCGCACTCCAAGTAACGCACCACACGTGACGATAACGATGAACTCAATGCGAAAGATGAAACAAAAAGCACCGGACCTGTAGAACGCTTCCCATATAGACCATTCGCGCAATTGCCTCGCTACAAACACGAAGGACGATGCGACCAAGAAACCGAGACATAGGGGCGCGTATGCGTCAACGGCCGCTTGGGGGGACAATGCCTTTGTATCAGAAAACAGAAGGCTCGTCAGTGTGTGGTCCGCGCTGGCCGACTCGGCTGTTAAAGCGAAAGATGGTGAGACCGAGTACGCGAGCAGCCAAAAAACAGAAACGCAAAAAATCCAATTCGCGACAGCGAAGATCAATGGTCGATAAATAATGCATCGCAGCCCAGTTTTTACCACAACGCCACCATCGCCTATGACCGCCCTTAAGCAGTGGTGGATAAGGAACCGCCCATCGCTAGACTCTTTTTTCAACATTTGTTGCGAGGATTCGACCAATGGAAACCGGCGCAGAAGCCAATCCCGCAGCAAATTGGAAAGCCCTATACAAGGAAGCACCGTAGCCAATCCGAAGATCAAGCCAAAGAACACTGCTCCAGGCGAATCGAACAAGGCTCTGGAAGCCAACGTCACCGACACCGGGTACAGCAGAATCGCCGAGAATCGAAAACCGGCAACGGATTCCCACTTGGCGGTCGGATTGACGCGGTATTTTTGAGGTCCCTTAGGCATTTCCTAGCGTCGCTCCGCTCTCAAGTCCCGTTCTAATTACGCGAATGACTCTTTGGGATTTTGGAGCGTTTGAACCGTTGTGCCCCTTGGATCACAAGATGCGACACACACTGAATTCTAAGTAAAATACAGTCACACCTTCGCGGATTCGGTTTCACCTAGCTCCTCCCGAGCCTTCATGGCCGCGCACAGCTCGGCGAGCGTAACTATCTTTTTGGCGCCAACGCTGGCGACAATCATGTTCACTTGGCCGGGATCGACAAAAACAGAGTCATGCAAATCTTTCAAAATTTGCAACTCCGCACCGTAAGGCGTGACCAAGTCCACGATCCAAACGCGATCTCCAGCCGTCCATTCCTTTGGAGCGAGCTTAACCTCGCCGCGCTTGAATCTCTCCTCGGTCTCCTCGCTCAGAAATGCCCAAGAAACATACGCAAGCGGCACATTATCGCGCCGAAACAAACGAAACTGCCGGTTGGCAAGGGCAGGTATGACCAGCCACTCAAAATCACCAGCAAAAACGTGTCGATGAGGTCCAGAGGAGGCCATGAGCCATAAAACATTGCCCGACAGTTCCGCCGGCGCATGCTGTTGCGCTGGCGTGGCATCCGCTTTTACATCAAGATTTTTTCCTCTTCGGTTTCGCTGACCACGTCTTCACCCCTAGAAAACACCACCCTAAATTGAACCTGTAATACCGGCGGAATACCTCTGAAGTCAATGCCTTTGGCGAAGAGGACTGAATAATGAAGTTTTTACCGTATCAATCAAGCATACACGGACAGAAGCCATCAAGGTCGTCTTCATCGACAACATCTCCAGTTTCGTGCGAACGGGAAACGAGAACGAGGGGGATATCTGGGCACCGATCCAGGAATGGGCGGTGCAGCTCCGCAAGCGGGGGATCGCCGTGGTCTTCATCCGCGATGGAATAAGCATAGATACGCGGTCGCGCGTCTGGTTTTGGGGTGAGGATTTCATTGATGGTCAGCTTATGCATCGTCATCAACTGAGACCTCACCAACCAAGTTGTCTACCAAACCCATTGGCCGGACGATTTTTTCATTTGACCCTGTCCCTGTCCCTAAGAATGCGTCCATTGAGAATGAGAGATTCTGGCAAGTTCGAAGCGTATTGAGCTGAAGGAGTTTGCCATGAAGAAGTCGAAGTTTACGGGCGAGCAGATCGCGTTCGCATTGCGTCAGGCCGAGGTTGGGACACCGGTCGCCGAGGTGTGCCGGAAGATGGGTGTGTCGGAGGCGACCTATTACCGTTGGAAGCAGCAGTATGGAGGTCTGGGGCCGACGGAGCTGCGCAAGCTGTGTCAGCTTGAGAAGGAAAATCAGAAGCTGAAGCGGCTTATTGCGGATCTTTCACTGGATAAAGCCATGTTGCAGGAGGTTTTGGCAAAAAAGACTTAGCGCCTGGCCGCCGTCGGGAGATCGTACGGTGGGTGCAGGATGCGTTTCGGGTCAGCGAGCGGCGCGGCTGCGCGGCGCTTCGGTTCAATCGGAAGTCCCATCGCTACAAGTCCCGTCGGGAGGATCAGGCGCCCTTACGCCAACGGATCCGGGAGATCGCGGAGACGCGGGTTCGCTGCGGTTATTGTCGTATCCACGTTCTGCTGCGTCGGGAAGGCTGGGAGGTCAACGTGAAGCGTGTCCGGCGTCTGTATTGTCTTGAGGGCTTGAACCTGCGGGCGAAGCGTCCGCGGCGTCATGTGATGGCGGCGCGGCGCGTGGAGCGCCCGAAGGCGAGCAGGACGAACGAGATCTGGGCCATGGACTTCGTCTCGGACGCCCTGTTCAACGGCAAACGCTTCCGGGCTCTGACGGTGGTCGATGCCTATACCCGGGAATGCCTCGCGATCCACGTGGATCAGGGGATCAAGGGTGAGCAAGTCGTAGACGTGATGGACCGGCTGCTGTTCGAACGGGATGCGGCACCGGCGAAAATCCGGGTGGATAACGGTCCGGAGTTCATCTCGAAAGCGTTGGATCACTGGGCCTACATCAACCGGGTGACGCTCGACTTCTCCCGGCCCGGCAAGCCGACGGACAATGCCTATGTGGAAAGCTTCAACGGGCGCTTCCGGGACGAATGTCTGAACACGCATTGGTTCTTGTCACTGGACGACGCGCGGAGCAAGATCGAGGCATGGCGTCGGGACTTCAACGAGACCCGACCTCACACATCCCTGGGGTTCATGACACCGGCCGAATTTGCTTCATCGGCTGGGTTTAACCCCAGCCGATGAAGGTCAGATTCCCTCATTCTGACCGGACGCGATTCGGGGACAGGGTCAGGGGTCCCAGCCCAATCCGCGGGCTCGGTGAAGACCGTCGTCAGCGGATAGGCGAAGAGCTGGTCGTCATGCGGCTGCCAGCCCCCCTTTTCGTCGCAAAACCGACGCCCCCTGCTTCCTGCCTGCTTACCTATAGCTTACCCAAGCAAAAGCCCCGCTTTTGAGGGCGGGGCTAAGTGTTTGGAATATTTGGTTGCGGGGGTAGGATTTGAACCTACGACCTTCAGGTTATGAGTTAGTTTTTTAGGGGTCCTCTGGGATACGCTGATATTCTCTATATAGTCATATA
>NZSA01000007.1 GCA_002696645.1 Rhodospirillales bacterium
AAGACCGCGCTGCACCCGCCGAACGGAATGAAGACCCAGAATCCCCGGAATTAATTCCCAGCGATCGCCTTTGACTTGGCGATCAGGTTTTCGGCCTGTTTGATGGAGGCGATGTCGATCAGGCGACCGTCCAGAGAGACGGCACCCTTGCCTTCCTTCTGGGCCTGGGCCATGGCGTCCAGGATGCGCTGGGCCTTGGTCACGTCCGCTTCAGAAGGGGAGAACAGCTCGTTCGCCATGGCGACCTGGCTGGGATGGATCGCCCATTTGCCTTCACAGCCCAGAACCCCGGCGCGATTGGCCTGGGCCTTATAACCTTCGGGATCAGAGAAATCACCAAACGGGCCATCGACGGGGCGCAAACCATTGGCGCGGGCGGCAACCACCATGCGGCTGATGGCATAATGCCACATATCGCCCCAATGATAATCGCGGGGCGCATCGCCATCCTTGTCGGTCAGCACGCCATAATCCGCATGGGGGCCACCAATGACAGTGGTGCGGGCCTTGGTTGATGCGGCATAGTCGGCAACCCCAAAGTGCAGCGATTCATTGCGCGGAGAAGCCGCAGCGCAGGCATCCACATTGGCCATGCCAAGCGCGGTTTCGATGATCAATTCAAAACCAATCCGCTTTTTGCGCTTCACAGCGGCTTCCACCTGGGTCACCAGCATATCGACGGCATAGATATCGGACGGGGTGCCGACTTTCGGGATCATGATCATATCCAGACGCTCGCCACCCTGTTCCAGGATATCGACGACATCGCGATACATGTAGTGGGTATCCAGACCATTGATGCGAACGGACATCGTTTTGGTGCCCCAATCGATATCGTTCAATGCTTCGATGATATTCTTGCGTGCTTTTTCTTTCTCATCGGGCGCAACCGCATCTTCACAATCCAGGAAGATGACATCGACATCTGATTTTGCTGCCTTTTCGAACAGTTCGGTTCGGCTGCCGGGAACGGCCAGTTCGCTGCGGTTCAGACGGGGGGGGGCTTGTTCAACGATCGTAAAACTCATGAGACGACTCTCCTGGGACGTATATTAACCGGGGACGTGGATTAAATTCATAAATGGAACCTATTCCACCTAACGGAAATCGCAAGCAAAAACTATGGATTTATGTTTTTGGTCGCTTTGCCAGGGGGTGTTTGTCCGCAACAAGGGACGCCAGACGCTCATTGAGGACATGAGTATAGATCTGTGTGGTCGAAATATCCGCATGGCCCAGCATCTGCTGAACGGACCGCAGATCTGCCCCATGGGCAACCAGATGCCCGGCAAAGGCATGGCGCAGCACGTGGGGGCTGATCTTGGCCGGGTCCAGCCTTGCCTGTAGGGCCAATTCTTTCAGCATCTGCCCAAAACGCTGGCGTGTCAGATATCCCTCCTTGGACCGGCTGGGGAACAGGTAAGGACTGTCCTTCACCCCGTCGGGCAGAAAAGCATCGCGGACCTTGCGATAGGCGACCAGCGCCTGGCGCGCCGGGGGGGACAGCGGCACAAGGCGTTCCTTGCCGCCCTTGCCCCGCACCATCAGAAAGGGTTCTTCGCGCCGTGCGGCAGACAGGGGCAGGGTGACCAACTCGCTGACCCGCAACCCGGTCGCATACAGGACCTCCAACAGACACACCAACCGCACACCGTCCAGCCCCTTGGCCTTTCGGGCGGCGATCAGCAGGGTGTCCACCTCTGCCTCGCTAAGGAATTTTGGCAGGAGGCGTCCCTTGCGGGGCGCATCCACTGTGGCTGTTGCATCCCGTGGCGCATATCCTTCGCCATACAGAAAGCGATGGAATTGCCGAAGGGCGGACAGTTTGCGCGCCGCTGTAGCGGGTTTTGCCCCGCCGCGCGCCAGCGCGCTCAGATAGGCGGAAATTTCCTCCGGACCGACAGTTTGCGGAGTTTGGTCCTGGGCCTTTAAATAGGCAGTATAGTCCTTAAGGTCCCTGTCATAGGCGATGCAGGTGTTTTTTGAAGCGCCGCGCTCTGCCACCAGCATATCCAGGAAAGCGTCGATCCAGCGCGACATGACCTTTGCTCTATCGGTCCATCGGGACCGGGCTGGGGGCGGACAGAACGGCGGTTTCCAGCGCCAGTTGCCGGGCATCGCGCTGCAAGCCCACAGTGGTTAGCGCCCGCACGACCGCTATGGGCGTGGACGGATTTAGGTCCTGCGCCGGGCCGGTCGACAAAACGGCGATAGACAGGGCCACGACTTCCCCCATCCGTCTTGCCTCTGCGGCGCGCGTCAACAGATGCAGCGGCAGTGCGGCGGCGCCGATACCGGTTTCAGGATGGGCCGCCATGGCATCGGTGCGCAGGTCTGCCTCACTGGCCAGTGGTTCTCCTCCGGTAGCCGCCTGCACCAGTGCTTTTAGTGTTTCAAGATGGGCCCGACCCGCATCCGGGTCTTCGGCGCCGTCAATAATGGCCCGATCCCAATCACGGCGGGATTGGCCCAGCGCCTGTCCGGTTTCACCCGACAGCATGGCCAGATGCCACAATCTGGCGTTGGAAGCGGCACTGTCCGCATTGGTGGTCGCATGACTGCGCAGCAGGGCATGCCATTGGCGGGCCCGATCCGTGTGCCCGGTCATATAGAATAATCGCGCGGCATCCTCGGCAAACCACAATAGGTCATTGGACGGTGGGATTGTCATGGCCGGTGTAGCAAAAACCGGCGCAATGGCGATCAGCAACCCATCTGACCGCGCGCGGGTCAGGGCGACGGAAACAGCCTCTGCGCGCAGGGCCGGAATTTCCCATTTCAGCAGGACCTGATATAACAGCGCCCGTCCCGCCGCAGGGCTGATTTTGTCCAGCGCCTCCAGGGGGGCATCCAATGCGGCGGATTTAAAGGCCTCGGAAAGATATTTATCTGCAAGGGCCTCGGAGGAAAGCAGGCCGCGTCTGGCGGCGCTTTCCGCCACATCCAGGTCGGAGGCCTGTTGTACGGCCAATTGAGTGATCAAGGGGTCTGTGCTGCCAAAAGGCACAGGCGCCCCGGAAAATCGCAGCATCGCATAATGCATCGCCCCTTCAGGGGTCAAAGCCTTGAGTTCCGGCGCAAGCCCCAGGGTGATGCTGTCCATCAGGGTAAAATAGACCGGGTCTTTCACGCCTGTATCAAACAATGTTTGCGCCGCAAGGGAGGCCTGATCCTTCTGACCGGCAACTGCCTGGCAGAAGGCAATCAGTTTTTGCCAGAATACATCATTGGACTGTGCAACGGCATTTGATGCCGTGCTGCAGGCTTCGGGCAGGTCATAGGCGGCCAATTGGGCGCGCGCCACGGCGGCCAGTCCATCGGGATCCCGCAACGCATCGGCACCGGCGCGGGCCAGCATTCCTGCATCACCGGCAAATCCCAGACGGGCCAATGCTTCAATGCGGGCTTTTAGGACAGATACCTGTGTGCCGGAGTCCTGTGGCGGCAAGGCGGCGGCGGATAATAGCAGGCGTTTCGCCAGCCCCCGCGCGACGGGGTAATCGCCATTCCCATTCAGGCCATTGATCAAGGCCGCAATCGTATTGCGAGACAGGCCGCTCCACAGATCTGGCGGCAGAGCGGCAACAGAGTCCGGCAAAGCGCCAACGGCTTCTGTGTCCACCGCGCCCAATGTTTCAACCGCCATGCCAGAAGGAGCTGTAGGTTCAGGATTCGCCGACGGTTGATCAGGATTTTGCGAATTCGGCTGGTTCTGAGTTCCGCCTTGCAGTGACGGAAACAGTTGCACCTGTGCCCGCGCGATAGGCATAGCGGTCATCAGCAGACCGAACAGTGCCACGCTCCTTATCGTCAGGCTGAAAGCCTGGCACGATATCCAGCCAAGATTATGACTGCCGTGATTACGACTGCGGGAATCGGTCATTGTCGATCACACGCTCAACCGGGGCGACCGGGGCTGGGATATCATAGGCGATCAGATAGATCGCGCCGCCGATCAGCGCTGCGAATATCAGCGCGATTAGAAACAAGACAATCTTTCCCACCGTTCCTCCTTAAGGACGCTATTTTCACCACTTTAATGTGTCATCGGCCAGCACAGGCTTTACCCTATTCCCTGACTATGGCAATTCTGCGACAAGGTTTAAAGGCGCGAACGGCGCGACACAATCACAAGAGCAGGGAAATGGATTGATTTTGCCATGAATGCCCTGGAATTGTTGTTATGAAAAATGCAAATGCCGATCACACTGTCCCCCTGGATCGGTCTATCGTCTTGGTGGGGATGATGGGGGCGGGGAAATCCGCAGTCGGGCGTCAATTGGCGCAGCGCCTTGGCTTGCCCTTTGCCGATGCAGATCATGAGATTGAGCGGGCGGCCGATTGTTCCATCGCCGATATCTTTGCGCAGTTCGGGGAAGAGTATTTCCGCGCCGGCGAAAGGCGCGTGATTGCCCGGTTGGTCGAAGAAGGCCCGATTGTCCTGGCGACGGGCGGTGGGGCCTTTATTGATCCGGCCACACGGGCCTTGTTGCTGGAACAAACCCTTACCGTCTGGTTAAATGCAGAATTCGATGTCCTGTGGGAGCGCGTGTCAAAGCGCAGCCATCGTCCCCTGTTGCGCACTGAGGATCCGCAAGGAACCTTGCGCAGATTGATGGAAGAGCGCTATCCAATTTATGCACAAGCGCATGTGACGGTGATTTCCGACCGCGCGCCAAAGGAACAAACGATTTTGCGGGTAATTGAGGCGCTGAGCGCATCAAAGGAAAGCGATAGTGTATGACGCCAATGTCTGATTCTGGGACCCCTGCATCTTCTGGGACCCCTGTATCTTCTGGGGCCCTTCTGTCGGTTCCAAACCCGTCCAGCGCAATTGTGCCCGTCGCGTTGGGGGATCGGTCCTATGACATTCATATCGGTTCTACCATTTTGGCGCAGGCCGGGGATTTGATTAAGCCGGTCCTGGCCCATCCTCGGGTGATCGTGATCACCGATGAAACGGTCGCCGCGCTGCATCTGGAAACGCTGACAGAATCTTTGCGCAAAGCGGGTATCGTTCAGGAAACCATCATTTTACCACCCGGTGAGGGCACGAAAAGTATGGAGCGTTTGTCGCGCCTGCTGGATGATATCTTTGAAATTGGCATTGAACGGTCAACCACCCTTGTTGCCCTGGGCGGCGGGGTGATCGGGGATCTGGTCGGTTTCGTCGCCGCCATTGCCCTGCGCGGAATCAATTTTGTACAGATTCCCACCACACTGCTGGCCCAGGTCGACAGCTCCGTTGGGGGCAAGACCGGCATTAATGTGCCCGCAGGAAAGAATCTGGTGGGCGCCTTTCATCAACCCCGTCTGGTTCTGGCCGATATTGGCGCGCTGGATACGTTGGCGCGGCGGGAATTGCGTGCCGGTTATGCGGAAATCGTAAAATATGGCGCCATTGATGATTTTGCTTTCTTCCAATGGCTGGAAACCCATGGTGCGGATTTGATGTCAGGCGATCCTGCTGCGCGCATTGCGGCGGTTGAGACAAGTTGTCGCGCAAAGGCCCGGATCGTTGCAGAAGACGAGCTGGAACAGGCGGATCGCCGGGCCTTGCTGAATTTTGGACATACTTTCGCGCATGCGCTGGAATCGGCGACCGGATTTGGTTCCAGACTGCTGCATGGAGAGGCGGTCGCGATTGGCATGGTCATGGCTTTTGATCTGTCAGCCAGGCTGGGGCTGTGCGACGGCCAGGATGCTGCCCGGTTCGCCCGGCATCTGGCGGAGCTGGGCCTGCCGACCGGCCCCAATTCCGTCCCCGGTATTGCCTGGAGCGCACCCGATCTTGTCGCACGCATGGCCAGTGACAAGAAGGTGAAGAATGGACGCCTGACATTCGTGCTGGCGCGGGGGATTGGTCAGGCCTTTGTCACGCAGGATGTCGCGCCGGAAGATCTGACCGCAATCTTGAACGAGGCGATATCCGCATGACCGACTATCCTATCTATGCGGGTCTGGCGATCCTGCTGCTGCTGATCCTGTCCTTCTTCTTCTCTGGGTCCGAAACGGCGCTGACAGCGACGTCCCGGTCGCGGATGCATCAACAGGCAAAGCAAGGCGACAAGAACGCAGGCACAGTCCTGAAATTGCTGGAGCGAAAGGACCGCCTGATCGGGGCGATCCTGCTGGGCAACAACATGGTCAATATCCTGGCATCCGCCCTGGCAACGACGGTGCTGGTATCGATTTTTGGAGAGGCCGGCGTTGTCTATGCCACCATCGCCATGACGGCCTTGGTGCTGATTTTTGCGGAAGTGCTGCCAAAGACATATGCACTAAGCCATGCTGACGCGGTTGCGCTGAAGGTTGCGCCGGTCATGCGGTGGATTGTGTTCCTGTTTGCCCCGATCACCGCAACAGTACAAAGCATTGTGCGCGCCACATTGCGGCCCTTTGGCGTGGATTTATCGACCTCAATCAGTGTTGAACAACATGAGGAAGAACTGCGCGGCGCGATTGATCTGCACTCGGGGGAAGACCCCGATATCCGCCATGAGCGGGAGATGTTGCGGTCCATTCTGGAATTGGATGAGGTTGAAGTTGCCGACATCATGACCCACCGACAAAAGGTGGTAACGCTGGACCTGGATGATCCGGTGGAAGATCTGGTCGAACAGATTCTAGGCAGTCCCTATACCCGCCTGCCGGTGTATCGTGGCGATTCTGACGATATCTCCGGCGTCTTGCACGCCAAGGCGCTGTTGCGGGAAATTCATGCGCGGGGCGGCAATATCAAGGACCTGGATCTTGCCACCCTGGCAGCCCCCCCTTGGTTCATTCCGGATTCGACGACTTTGCTGGACCAGCTGCAGGCCTTTCGCGAACGCCGCGAGCATTTCGCCAATGTGGTGGATGAATACGGTGCTTTCATGGGGATTGTTACACTGGAAGACATTCTGGAACAGATTGTCGGTGAAATTGATGACGAAACCGATATTGCCGTGCCGGGCGTTCGACCCCAGGCAGATGGCAGCTTTATCGTCGATGGGGCGGTGACCCTGCGAACCCTGGCGCGGGACCTGGATTGGGATCTGCCGGATGATAATGCCGCAACGGTTGCGGGGATTGTCCTGCATGAAGCACGGCTGATTCCGGATCCCGGACAGACATTCCTGTTCCATGGGTTCCGCTTTGAAGTATTGCGCCGCCAGCGCAATCAGATCACGTCGTTGCGGATCACACCGCCCGATCCCAATGCGGATGATGAAGAGGACTGATTGTCCTCAAGTAAGGAGTGTTTAAATGCCATTGAGTGAGCCCGGTTGTGACCGTCGCCAGTATCATACCCGTGATATTCAAGTGAAAGGATTCTTCCGCGCCGACGGGCTGTGGGACATTGAAGGTCATATGCGTGACACCAAGACCTATCCTTTTGTAAATTCCCATCGCGGCACCATCGAACCGGGGGAAGCCGTTCATGACATGCTGCTGCGTATCACCATAGACGATGACATGGTCATCCATGGGGCAGAGGCGGTAACGGTGATGGGTCCTTATTCCCTGTGCGGGGACATCGCACCGGACTATGAGCAGTTGATTGGTCTGCGCGTTGGTGCCGGGTTTCATCGGGAGGTGAAAAAGCGCCTGGGGGGGCGTGCAGGCTGCACGCATCTGTCTGAACTACTCTATCCAATGGCGACTGTCTGTTACCAGACGGTTTATGCCTCCCGAGACGCAGCGCGGCGCGATTTTGGACTGCCAGAGGATCCGCCCTCTTCACAGGGCGACAAGCGCCCCGGGCATATTGATGCCTGCCACGCCATGCGCGCCGACGGCCCCTTGATCAAGGAAATCTGGCCACAATTCTATGAGGGTGAGGCGCGTGCGGATAGGGATGGCATACCACAAGCGGAAAAATAGCAATCAGGCGTTTCCAATAGCCGGTCAATCGCGCGGCTGAAACGCCGGCGGCATGTTTCCGGTCCGGGCCGCGAATACAGCGTATTTTATTGATCCAGACCAGATGTAAGCCAAAAGGAAAACGCGCATAGCAGCGGTCAGACTTAAGGCCTCATTCCACTCGTCAATTTTAGTGCATAAGGCATGAATGGTCAGGCCTTCCTTTTTGGCGACCCTTTCCAGAACCTGCCAAAAAGCGGGTTCCAGGCGGACGCTGGTGCGCCTGTCCCCAATGCGGACATTTCTCGTGCGCAACGCCGAATCCGCGCTGATTAATTGTTTCATGATTAAGAAGCCCCACCCTAATCTAGAAATTTGGTAATAGCACGATTGAAACAGGACGGCAACACACGGTTGCGTTCTTTACAATGGGTGGGGATTTAAGTTTGGCCGTGGCGCTGCTGAGCGAAGCCCTGCGGTATCAGCCTTCGGACGGTGCCTTCAGTCGAAGGGCAAGCGCGTGGATTGGCCCTGCCAGTTCCTCGGCCAGAACAGCGTAAACACTGCGTTGTCTGTCAACACGACCCATTCCTTCGAATGTCTGGGCCGTCATTGTAACAGAGAAGTGAGAAGTGCCCGTGCCAGGAGACCCCGCATGACCGGCATGGCGGTGGGAGTCATTTTCGATGATCAGCTCACTGGGTGCGAACGCCGTTCGCAGTTTCTGCTCCATCATTGTCTCAACCGGATTGGGCATGCATCCTCCAGGGTAAATAGTTATGGGCTATGGGTCGACTTGGGCTTGTCGCACCGTATTCGCAACCCCATAGTGAGGGTCGGATGATTGCAATGCAATATAGGATCAGACATGCGCCGGACACTGTATAAAGACCCCAGAGATCGTGCCACTGGCATGCGGGTCTGCGCGCATCCGGATTGCGTTGAACCTGGCTTGCATCCGGCACCCAAAACCAGGGACCGGCTGCGGGATTACTTCTGGTTCTGTAAGGTTCATGCCCGGGAATATAACGCCGCATGGGATTTTTGTCGTGGCCTGGGTCAGGCCCAGATTGATTCCATGATCCGTCATGATACGGTCTGGGGGCGTCCCACCTGGCCATTGGGCATGCAACAGGCGGCGCGAGCCGGGGCGGATTTCACATTTCATGACCATACCGGCCTGTTCAACGATGGACCGGGAGAGGGGGATCGGTCTGATTCCGCCGGTCGCACCGATCCTCCCAGCGGGTCATCGGGCATTGGAACAGAGGTTTGGGCCATGCGGGCACTAGACCTTTCCCACCCGCTCACCTTGACCGGCTTGAAGGCGCGTTATAAGGAATTGGCCAAGCGTCTGCATCCTGATGTCAATGGCGGCGATGCAGAAGCAGAGGAGCGGTTGAAACGGATCAATCTGGCCTATGCAACGCTTCGCGCTAGTTTGATGCCTAAACTTGACGATTGATGACCATTTCACGGGGCCTATGGCCTTCCTAAAGCAGCCAATTTGACGTAACGACACTGTATGAGAGCCCACACGATATGATGAAAAGCAGCGCCGCCGTCGCGGGAAATGATGAAGCCATGCCCCTCGACGCGCCCGATATAGAAGTTTCTGTTCGCGACGTATTTGGTCTTGATACCGATATGAAAGTGCCGGCATTTTCGGTTCGCACGGAACATGTTCCTGACATCGATCCGGCCTATGTCTTTGATCGGGATACAACAATGGCGATCCTGGCTGGGTTTTCCCATAATCGTCGCGTGATGATTCAGGGATATCACGGGACCGGGAAATCAACCCATATCGAACAGGTCGCGGCGCGCCTGAACTGGCCCTGTATTCGGGTCAATCTGGACAGTCATATCAGCCGGATCGATCTGGTTGGTAAGGACGCGATTGTTCTGCGCGATGGCATGCAGGTTACTGAATTTCGGGAAGGCATTCTGCCATGGGCGTTGCAGAATCCAGTCGCAATCTGTTTTGACGAATATGATGCCGGGCGGCCTGATGTGATGTTCGTGATTCAGCGTGTGCTGGAAATCGAAGGGAAGCTGACCCTGTTGGATCAGTCCAAGGTCATTCGTCCGCATAAATACTTTCGTTTGTTCGCCACCGCCAATACGGTCGGTCTGGGCGACACGTCGGGCCTGTATCACGGGACGCAACAGATCAACCAGGGTCAGATGGACCGTTGGTCCATTGTCACGACCCTGAACTATCTTCCCCATGAAGAAGAGGTGAAGATTGTTCTGGCGAAATGCCCCGACTTCGATACGGACGAAAAGCGCGACCAGATCGCGGCCATGGTGCATTGTGCCGATATGACACGGACTGGCTTTATGGGGGGCGATATCTCTACCGTTATGAGCCCGCGTACCGTGATTACCTGGGCAGAAAATGCTCGGATTTTCTCGGATATCGGTTTCGCCTTCCGGGTCACCTTCCTGAACAAATGTGATGAGACGGAACGCGCGACGATCGCGGAATATTATCAGCGCTGTTTCGGCGAAGAATTGCCGGATTCCAGCGCCGCAATTCAAGTGCACTAAGCCAGGGCAAACGCGATGGCAGGCAATGATCGGGATGGACCGCTGGAGGTGTTTAAACGCGCCAATGCGGCGTGCTTCCGGGCCGTTTCCAAGCGCCCGGAGCTGGAGGTAGTGTATGGGTCTGATCCGGCTCATATGACGGGAGAGCGCGCACGTCTGCCCCTGCCCAGCCGCCAATTGCCGCCGGAAGAAATCGCCCAAGCTCGGGGGGAAGGCGACCAACTGGCCTGTCGCCTGCGCTATCATGATGGCAAGGCTCATTCTGCGCTGCGCCCGACAGGGGAGGTCGCGCCGGTGCTGTTCGATGCGCTGGAAACCGCCCGCGTCGAAGCGATGGGCAGCAAGGACCGCAGCGGCCTGCAGGCCAATCTTGCCGCAGCCCTGGATCAGAAATACCGCCGTATGGGTTTCCATCGCATTGAAGAGCGGACCGAGAGCACAATGCCCGAAGTCGTGCGGCTTTTGGCCCGCGAATATATGACGGGTGAAGCGCCGCCGCCGTCAGCCCAGCGGGTGGTGGATCTGTGGCGTGACCATATTGGCCCGAAGATCGAAGGGTCGCTGGAAACGCTGGCCCCCCTGATGAAAGATCAGCGCGCCTATGCGGAGGCCGCCCGCAAGCTGATTCGGGCAATGGATATCGATATGGGTCGCGAAGCTCCCAGCGACAGCTCCGACGACGGTGACAGTCAGGACGATCAGGAAGAAACCGACAACCAGACCCAGGGCCAGAACGAGGATCAGGGGGGCGATGACAATGCCGCCCAGACCGAAGGTGCGTCTGACTCCGCCATGGGGGAGGGCCAGGACGACGATCAGGGGGAAGCCGCTGATGAGGATATGGCGGGCGAGATGATGGAAGCGCCTGGCGCGGAAGAACCCGGCGATTCCGGCAAGCGCTGGCGGCCTGAAAACGATCTGTCCAATGTGCCGAAAGAGAAATTCTATAAAGCCTATGCCGAAAGCTTTGATGAAATCGTCGGTGCCGAGGATCTGTGTGATCCAGAGGAATTGACCCGCCTGCGCACGATGCTGGATCAGCAATTGACCCATTTGCAGGGGATTATCGGCAAGCTGGCAAACCGGTTGCAGCGTCGCCTGATGGCGCAGCAACAGCGGTCCTGGGAATTCGATCTGGAAGAAGGCTTGCTGGATACCGCGCGGATCGACCGTGTGGTGACGAATCCGGCGCATCCGCTGTCTTTCATGCGCGAAAAGGAAATGAATTTCCGCGATACGGTCGTGTCCTTGTTGATTGACAATTCAGGCTCTATGCGCGGGCGCCCCATTTCGATTGCGGCCATGTCGGCGGATATTCTGGCGCGCACGCTGGAACGCTGTGGCGTGCGGGTTGAAATTCTGGGCTTCACCACGCGCGCCTGGAAGGGTGGCCAGTCCCGAGAGCGCTGGTTGGCCGACGGCAAACCTGCCAATCCGGGTCGCCTGAACGATCTGCGCCATATCGTCTACAAGCAGGCGGACATGCCCTATCGCCGGTCCCGCCGCAATTTGGGTCTGATGCTGCGCGAAGGCCTGCTGAAAGAGAATATTGATGGCGAGGCGCTGATATGGGCGCATCAACGGTTGCTGGCGCGGACAGAGGAACGCCGTATCCTGATGGTGATTTCCGATGGTGCGCCGGTCGATGACTCCACCCTGTCGGTCAATCCTGGCAATTATCTGGAACGCCATCTGCGCGATGTGATTGACCAGATCGAAACACGGTCTCCGGTGCAATTGGTTGCAATCGGCATCGGGCATGATGTGACACGCTATTATCGGCGCGCGGTGACCATCATCGATGTGGATCAACTGGGGGGTACGATGATGGAGCAATTGGCGGATCTGTTTGAAGACGAATCGCAATTGCCCAGGGGTCGTCGCAAGGAAGCCAAGCTGGAACCGATCCGGGCCCGGCGGTGATCCATGGTAAATGGAATTTACGCTGCGAGGGTGATTTGCATCCCCCCCTGTCTGTGCTAGGAACCACGGGTATTTGTTGAAATCATTGGGATAGGCGAACCGCACCATGCGGAATTATCTGGATTTTGAGCAGCCAATTGCTGAGTTAGAAGGCAAAATCGAAGAGCTGCGCCACCTGGCGGATGATGGCGAAGTCAATATCGCCGATGAAGTGACGCGCCTTCAGGCCAAGGCCGACAAGCTGTTGCGGCAAAGCTATCAGAAGCTGACCGCCTGGCAGAAGGTTCAGGTCGCCCGTCACCCGGATCGTCCCCATTTCCGCGACTATATCGATGGAATAATTGAAGATTACATCCCGCTGGCCGGGGATCGCGCTTATGCCGACGACAAGGCAATTCAAGGCGGCATTGGTCGCTTCCGGGGGCGCGCCGTTGTAATCTTAGGTCATGAAAAAGGGGCCAATACGACCGATCGTGTTACCCATAATTTCGGCATGGCCCGGCCTGAAGGTTATCGCAAGGCCATTCGGTTGATGGAATTGGCAAACCGTTTCAACTTGCCGGTCATCACATTGGTTGACACACCCGGTGCCTATCCCGGCGTTGGGGCGGAAGAACGCGGCCAGGCCGAGGCCATTGCCCGGTCCATCGAAACCTGTCTGCGTCTGGATACGCCGATTATCTCCGTGGTTATCGGTGAAGGGGGCTCTGGCGGGGCCATTGCCATCGCCGCTGCGGATGCGGTTCTAATGCTGGAACATTCGGTTTATTCGGTGATTTCTCCGGAAGGCTGTGCGGCCATTCTTTGGGATAATTCGGATCAGGCCAGCGCCATGGCGGAAGCCTTAAAGCTGACAGCAGAGGATCTGAAATCCCTGAACTGTATTGACGATATCATCGCGGAACCAATGGGCGGTGCGCATCGCAATGTCCAGCAGACCATGATTTCAGCGGCAGATGCGATAGAGGTGGCTTTGACGAAAGTCGAAGGATTGAGTGCGACAGCCCTGCGCAAGGCGCGGCGCGAAAAATATGTCGCCATGGGGCGCGATGGCCTCGCCTGATCGTTAACCGAAACGGACGAAACGGCATGGTCCGGACTGTTTCCACCGCAGTTTCCTTGATCGTGATCGGGCTTGTATCGGCTTGTCAAACCGGTTCGGACCTTCCCCCTTCTTGCCGCATTGGCGTGCTGACGAATGAAGGGGCGACCTGTCAGGCATTGCGGGACGATCAGGGGACTTTATACACTTTTTACACGGATATGACCGGATATAATCTGGGGGATGAGGTCTGTCTGTGCGGTCCACAGGCCCAGATGTCTTTCTGTGCCCAGGGTACTGTGGTTGACGTTACCTATCTGGGGCGCACCTGCCCGAAATAGAATGGTTCTCACCCCAGGCGTTCCAAAAGATCCAGCAGTTGTTTCTGTTCCGCCGGTGTCAGTGGGGCCAGGGTCTTGGCACTGACTTCCTTGGCGCTGGGGACCAGGGATTTTGCCAGCGTGGCCCCTTCAGGCGTTACGGACAAGACCGTGCGGCGGCGGTCCGTCTGGTCGGGGACCCGGCTGACCAGCCCGCGTTCCTGGAGGCGACGGATCACGCCCTGGACCGTAGCGGGATCCATGGCGGCCAGGCGGCCCAGATGGTTCTGCGACATTGAGCCATCATCATGCAGCCGCATCAGGGCGGCAAACTGCATAGGTGTTAAGGCCTTATCGTCCAGCGTTTCCTGAAAGATGGCGCTGGCACGTTGATGGGCCCGGCGCAGCAAATGGCCGATCTGTTGCTCTACGCGATAGGGTGGCTTTCCCCCCGTCATGGGGCCACGACCTTCTTCGTGTTGGGCCAGTTCACCAACAAAATACCAATCGCAACCGGGACCAACCCGCCGATATCGGTGACTGAGATATGCTCATCCAGAACAACCCAGGCGATCAGCATGGCGATGCCTGGATTGAGGAAATGGAAGGCACTGGCCGCCCCGGCCCCTGCGGCCCGGATTAGGGCAAACCACAGCAGCAAAGCGCCAAAGGTCATGATGATCGCGGTATAGGCCAGGGTCCAGGCCAGGGTCCAACCCCAGACGATCTTTGCCGGATCTTCCATGAAATAAGCGGCTGGCAGCAAAACGACAGAGGCGGACAGGGCCTGTATGGCATTCATCGCCAGTGGGTCGGCATGGGCACCGCGTTTTTTATACAGGACCGTGCCACAGGCCAGGCAGATCATTCCAACAGTCGCAATTCCCAGACCAAAGGGGTCGTCGATCTGAATATCGCCCCCCAGGCGGTTCCACAGAATGAACCACGCCCCAAAGGTACCCAGCGCCAGCCCCAGAACCTTAAGCGGCGTTAAGGGTTCTTTCAGCACGGGCCAGGCCAGGGCTGCGGTGACCAGCGGCATCAGGCTGGCGATCAGGGCCACCATGCTGGAGGAGACGGACTGAAAGGCAATGAAGGCGAGCCCCAGATAGGCCCCGTTGTTTAATACCCCCAGCCAGATGGCCGTCCATCGATCCTGGCTGTTGCTGGGCAGATTGCGCCGCAGGATCAGCAATACAATCCACATCACGACAAATGCCAGGGCAAAGCGGATGGTCAGGAAATACAGCGGTGGCGCGGCGGTAATAGCGAATTTCCCAACCGTGAAGGCGGAGCTCCAAAGCGTGCAGAATGCCAGACCCAGCAAATAGACTTTCCAACCGATTTTCATAACTTATGACCGTTTCAACCGCATGCGCCAGACCCCTTTGAAATCATCGGGATTGACGGGTTCTCCCCGGCGCAGAATCTCTATGCGACCGGCCCGGGCCAGATGGATCGCCTGTTCTTTCACGGCGCGCTGATAGCGTTTGTAAAGGTCGCGCCCGTCACTTGGTTTGCGGCGGATTTCCGCATATGCGCGCGCAACATCATCGGGTGCAGCGCTTTTATCCTGGGGCAGGGTCGCCAGATGGTCCAACAGCACGACTGCCACGGGATCCAGCGGGGCAGGTGTCTTTGGGGCTTCTGGGGCGTCATTCGTATCATCACTCACGGGAGTGCGTCCTTTTCAATTGGATAGGCCAGGCGATAGGTACCGCCCGCCATGACCGGATCGACGGCGCGCGCATCGCGTGTCGCCCGAAGCATCCGTTTGTTCACGAGAATCTGGGCGGCTTCATCAATCATGCCCTTGTCACTGTCAGTGGGCTCTCTATAGCCCCCGCGCTGTATATTCAAGCGCGCATACAGGAAAGCGGCATCCACCGCCCCATTACCATCAATAAAGGTCAGGATCTGACGCTGAACCTGTTCTGTCGTTGGCCGGGCACGCCCGGTCACCAGTCGCCCCAGTATTTCGGAGAGTCTCATCCCAACCCCATGGCGCTTTTTCCGCATCGCTTCCATTCGACTATGGACGGGCGCTTCGGCCTTGTCCATATTAGCAAAATGACACAAACCGTCTTAACACTTGTGATCGCAACGGCATTCTTTGTGGCCAGTCATTTTATACTGGCCAGCCTGTCAGTGCGTGCATTTACCATTCAGAAAATAGGGGAAAACGGGCATCGCGCTGTGTTCTCCCTGATTTCTGCAGGTGCTATTACCTGGATGCTGATTGCCTATGGTGATGCACGATACGACACGACCCTGTTGTGGGTCTCGCCGCCGATCCTGTCGATGATCCCTGTGCTGGTTATGCCCCTGGTGACGATCCTGCTGGTGTGTTCGCTGACGACGCGAAATCCAACCGCAGTGGGGGGAGAGAAAGTGGCCACGGATCCAAAGCCGCTGTCAGGTATCATGACGGTGACGCGCCACCCCATGATGGTGGGATTTGCCCTATGGGCGATATCTCATCTGATCGCGAATGGGGATCTGGCGTCTGTCATTCTGTTTGGCGGCCTTCTGATCCTGAGTGTCGGGGGTATGTTTCATATCGATTACCGCCGCAGTGTCACTTTGGGGTCGGATTGGGGGCCAATCGCCCTGACCACCAGCATTACGCCCTTCCTTGCGGTCATTCAGGGTCGAACGAAACTGGATTGGGCAGGGATTGGCCTGTGGCGGGTGGTGGCCGGGCTGGCGCTTTATGCCGCGTTGATTTTCGGCCATCCCTGGTTCGCGGGCGTTCCGGTCATGATGCACTGATCTGCCATCACAGATCTGATTACTGCAGCGTTACCGGCTCAATTTCCAGATGTTCTGCGGCGAACAGAGCGGCGGCTTCGGTTTCAGCCGTAGCCAACTGGCTGCCATCGGCACCGCGCAATTCAAACTGGATGCCTTCATCGGTTTCGATCTGTCGGATATACCCGACATGACCTTCACCCAGCCCCGCCAATTGCGCGACGGTCAGGCTTTTCAGGTCTTCGATTTGAAGGTCACGATCTTCCATTTTATGCATCCTCTACATCTAACGTTTTCGGTGTTTGGCGCGCGGATTTGCTGCTGCCCTTGTTAATCACAATATTCTGCACCCGTGTTTCCGGTTTCGGGCGGCGTAAATCAATGTCCAACAAACCGTTGCTTAACGTGGCACCTTCGATCTCAATTCCTTCTGCCAGAACAAAGCGGCGCTGAAACTGGCGTGCCGCAATGCCGCGATGCAGAAAAATCCGATCAGTCTCTGCTGTATCCGCCATCTGGCGACCAACCACAACAAGCTGATCATCTTCCCGCTGAATTGTCAGGTCATCTTCTGAGAAACCTGCAACAGCCAAGGTAATGCGCAAACAGTCTTCGTCCAGTTGTTCTATGTTATAGGGGGGATAGCCGTCCGAAGACATTTTGGCAACCCGATCAAGGGTGCGTTCAATTTCATCAAAGCCCAGCAAAAGGGGGCTGTTAAAAAGCGTCATGCGCGCCATGGGGCGATCTCCTTATCAAAATCAAGCGAGTGCCATTCTCCGCGCCTGGACCCTGATAGAGGCATCCACCCGCGTTCTTCTTATTTTGTGCCATTGGCGGCAAAATTCAAGCGCGCCGGTATTTCCCCATCGTTAAGAGACGGGCATACTGTGCTGGAACGCCGTATCCCATTTGACTTTTCGTAAGGTTTTGCCCTGATGTCCGCCGATTCCAATGACAGCCCAAAGCATCTCTATCTCGTTGATGGGTCAGGGTATATTTTCCGTGCCTTCTTCGCGCTGCCGCCAATGAACCGTGCAGATGGGACGCCCACCAATGCGGTGTTTGGCGTCACCAGCATGCTGTTGAATCTGATTGAACAGACGGATGCGGATTATGTCGCGGTGATCTTTGATGCCAAGCGGATCAACTTCCGCAATGACATTTATCCGGATTATAAGGGGCATCGTCCTGATGCACCGGAAGAACTGATCCCGCAATTTCCGCTTATTCACGAAGCGGTCGCCGCGCTCAGCCTGCCCGCCATCCAGATGGAAGGCTATGAGGCAGATGATCTGATCGCGACCTATGCCGAACAGGCCAAGGCGCTAGGCGCGATTGTGACCGTGGTTTCGTCGGATAAGGATTTGATGCAATTGGTCGATGACAAGGTTTCCATGTGGGACCCGATGAAGAATATCGACATCAAATTCGATCAGGTGATGGAGAAATTCGGCGTCGGCCCGGACCGCGTTGTGGATGTTCAGGCGCTGGCCGGGGATTCGTCTGATAATGTGCCGGGCGTGCCGGGCATTGGCATTAAGACCGCAGCGCAATTGATCAATGATTATGGCGATCTGGATACGCTGCTGGAGCGCGCGTCTGAGATCAAACAGCCCAAACGACGGGAAAGCTTGATTGAATTTGCGGATCAGGCCCGAATATCGCGCCAATTGGTAACCCTGGTGCGCGATGTTGACGTGCCGGTCCCGCTGACCGAATTGAAACGATCGGTCATGGATAAAGACCGGCTGATGACCTTCCTGCAGGACAACAATTTCAAGCGCCTGATTGCGCGCGTCGGCGATGGCAGTGAAAAGGGCGGCGCACAGGAACAGGCCGCAGCCGCGCCAACCCCGACCGAAGCCACCTATGAATTGGTGCAGGATGTGGCGGTGCTGAAAGACTGGATCGCCGCTGCCAGCAAAAAGGGAACGGTGGCCGTCGATACGGAAACCACCAGCGTCAATCAGATGCGCGCCAAGATCGTTGGTGTCTCTCTGGCGATAGAAGCAGGCAAAGCGTGCTATATCCCGCTATCGCATGTCGCGCCGGGCCAGGGGGGGGATATCTTTGACCAGGGTGGCGAGGCCCCTAAGCAAATTCCAAAGAAAGAAGCCCTGGATCTGCTAAAGCCGCTGCTGGAAGACCCAGGCGTGCTGAAGATCGGTCAGAACATCAAATACGATGCGGTCATTTTCGCTCAGGAGGGAATTTCCGTCGGCCCAATTGACGATACGATGCTGATCAGTTTCGTCCTGGAAGGCGGCATGCACGGCCACGGCATGGATGAATTGTCCGAACTGCATCTGGATCACAGCACGATTTCCTTCTCTGACGTGGCAGGTAAGGGCAAATCCCAGGTCACCTTTGACCAGGTGCCGCTGGACAAGGCCTGCGACTATGCGGCCGAAGATGCCGACATCACCCTGCGCCTTTGGCAGAAGCTGAAACCGCAATTGCTAACGGAAAAGCTGACCACGGTCTATGAGACGATAGAACGCCCGCTGGTCCCGATCCTGGCGGAGATGGAACGGACCGGCATTAAGGTCGATCCAACCGTTCTGCGCGCGATGTCCAAGGATTTCGCCCATCGCCTTGCAGATTTGGAGGTGGCGATCCACAAGGATGCGGGGCGGGAATTCAATGTCGGCTCCCCCAAGCAATTGGGCGAAGTGCTGTTTGACGAAATGGGCCTGCAAGGCGGCAAGAAAACCAAGACCGGGGCCTATTCCACCAATTCAGAAGTCCTGGAACCGCTGCGTGACGCCCACCCCATTGTTGCAAGGCTGTTGGACTGGCGCATGCTGTCCAAGCTGAAAAGCACCTATACCGATGCGCTGGTCGAAGACATCCATCCGGAGACCGGGCGGGTTCATACATCCTATATGATGACCGGCGCGCAGACCGGGCGGTTGAGTTCGACCGATCCGAACCTGCAGAACATCCCGATCCGCATGGAAGAAGGCCGCAAAATCCGCCAGGCCTTTGTGGCTCCCCAGGGCTCCACCCTGATCTCTTTGGATTATTCCCAAATCGAATTGCGGCTGGTCGCCCATGTCGCCAAAATCGAGCCGCTGATTCAGGCCTTTCTGGACGGTCAGGATATTCATGCGGCCACCGCGTCGGAGGTCTTTAACGTGCCCATGGCCGATATGACGCCCGATATTCGCCGCAAGGCAAAGGCGATCAATTTCGGCATCATCTATGGCATCTCCGCCTTTGGCCTGGCCAATCAGATCGGCGTGTCCCGCGGGGAGGCGCAGGACTTCATCACCCGCTATTTCCAGAAATTCCCCGGCATTCAGCATTACATGGATGAAACGGTTGAGTATTGTCGCAAGCATGGCCGGGTGGAGACCCTGTTCGGGCGGCGCATCCACATCCCGACCATCCTGGACAAGAACCCGATGCGCAAAAACTATGCGGAACGCCAATCCATCAACGCCCCGATCCAGGGAACGGCGGCAGACATCATCAAACGCGCCATGATCCGCATCCCCAAGGCCCTGGCCGATGCAGGCCTGACCGAAGACGCAAAAATGCTGCTACAGGTCCACGATGAATTGGTCTTCGAAGCCAAACAGGGCCGCGAAGACGCCGTTATCAAATGCGTCAAAGACACAATGCAAAACGCCGCCAACCCCTTGCTGGAACTAAGCGTCCCGCTGGTGGTGGAAGCAGGAACGGGTGCAAACTGGGCGGAAGCGCATTGAGAAAATTTATATTCAGGGTGGTATTGATTTCTTAATTCAACTTTTTTATGGACGCAGGCCCCTCAAGTGCTTATGTTCTCCTCGGAGGCTTTGTCGGGAACGGCATTGCCTTTTTTTATTCTAATTGCCGATCATTCAAAGCCCGCAAGTCATTGATAACTTTAAAACCATAAACATTATAACCTCGGTCCGTGATATGGGTGAATCTTAGCTTCAGAATCTCTTCAGCAAAGGATGTCAATTCTGGGCGACCTGGATAATCCATGTTCTTTAATCGGCCCCCCCAACTGATGACATAGGCGATAAGGTCCGCCATTTGGACCAATGTTGTTAAATCGCTGTGCACAAAAAAAGGTTCCGGAATAATGAGGCGGGAGCGCGTTGAGGGTGAGGCGACAGCATATTTTATAGAAGACTATATACTTTGCTTTCCACATGTAAGAATCGAGTATTTTGAATTACATTACAAATTTGGGAACCTATGTCGGCGCATTTGAAAGAATACTTAGATTATTATCAAACTCTCATAGCCCCTGGTTACGCAGTGCTGGTAACTGGCGCCTGGGGAGTTGGTAAGACTTATCAAGTCCAGAAAGCAATTAGAAAAGAAGACTATTGGTATGTCAGCCTTTATGGGCTTCCAACAGTTAATGATATACATGCGGCTGTTATTGCTGAAGCGCATCCTAGATACACAAGAGGACAAGGAATCGCATCCCAACTTGGCGAACTGGTGAAGTCATTTTGGGGGCCTGCTGCTGCAGCTTCTCGAATATCATCTCTCCTCACACCGATATTAAGGCGAAGTCTTAAACCAAGTAAAGTTCTTGTATTTGATGACCTAGAGCGCTCAAACATACCATTAAAGGAGCTCTTGGGGGTTATAAATGTTTATTTGGAACACCATGGTTTTCGCGTAATCGTGATTGCCAATGATGGAAAGATCAAAGATGATTTGACACTCCAAAAGGAAAAACTCTTTGGACAATCCATAAAAGTAAATCCAGAGCTTTATGAAGCGTATGCGCACTTTTCAAAACGTCTAAGTTGTCCAGACCAACGAAAGTTTATTTCTATACACAGGGACCTGATTTGCACAATTTTCCAAGAGTCCCAGGAGCAAAGTCTCCGTATATTGAATCATGTAATTGAAGATATTGGCCGTCTTTTTGATGCACTTGACGTTAATTTGCATAAATACAAAGATCCATTAAAAAGGTTGGTCGCAGCGCATTGTGTTTTGAATGTACATATAAGGGCAGGGACAATAGGAGAAGTAGATTTACTTAATAGATATGAATATTGGTTCAGTTATTCGCAAAATCTTAGAAATCAGAGAAGCTCAGATATTGAAAAGCCCGAAATTGTAAAAATAAGGGAAATGCACCAAAGTGTAGAATTCATGTTCCCGGCATTAGAAGATTCTATATTGGTTGATATGTTGATAAAGGGAAAATATTCCCAGGAAGAGATTAGGGAGGCGTTGAGACGTAATGCTGCCTTCCAAGACATAGAAAGCACTCCTGCATGGAAAATTGTATGGACATTTTTTTCTCGTAGTGATGAAGATCTGAAGAGAGCAATAGATAAAATGAATCAGCAGGTTTTTTATCGGGAAATTGTTGAACCAGGTGAGATATTGCATGTATTTGCGTTATATTTATTTATGGCAAAGGAAAAATGGGCTATCAGAAGTTATGATGACGTAGTGAATGAAGGGGTAAAGTATATTGATGGACTTTGTGATGCTGAAAAACTGAAGCCTACTCATCCAAGATACAAATGGCGTGATGTACGTGAAGAGTATGATGGGTATGGCTTTATGATTAATGAAGAAACGAAACCATACTTCCAAGTAATAAAGGAGCACCTAGACTCTTGTCAGGATGATGTTCAAAAGAACGCCTTGGAAACGAAAGCAATGGAGCTTCTGAACCTTATGTATACATCTCCTGAAGAGTTTTTGTCTAAAGTATACAGTGAGTTCTCCGATAATTATCAATATTCTGGTTTCCCCCTGCTTTCCCTTATCGCACCAAAAACTTTTGTGGATGCGTGGCTAAATACTGAATATCGTTTCTGGAGATCAATCTCTTCTTCAGTAGAATTACAGCTTGGTCGTTCGGAAAATTATAACAATATCAAAGTTCGTGATTGGGCAATTGCGGTCCTTCACGAAATGCGCAATCAACAACAGCTTGAAAATGGTCCTCGTGCGACGCGAATAACTGGTGCAATTCCTGAACTACCAGAAAATATAGAAAGGGAAGTGCAAGCCCAAACGGCTTAACATGTTATTGAGCAGTTTTAGGGTCGAATAACAATAAGCTAACCTTTAATGGTTTTAAGTTTTTTAAAATGGACGAGTAATATTTTTATAGGAGTGTTTCGGATGAATACTGCTATCGTCGCCATCCCCAAACCCGCCCTGATCCTCGGTCTTCTGGGCCTGATTCCCTTTTATGCACCGGCGGTTACGCTGTGGAGCGGGGATCCGATGTTGGCCGGGGGGGCGTTGTCGCTGCAATTTGGGTATGCGGCGGTGATTCTGTCGTTTTTGGGGGGCGTGCATTGGGGACGGGCCCTGGCGGGGGATCGGTATGGGCCGACGGGACCGCGGCTGCTGTGGTCGGTTGTGCCGTCGCTGCTGGGCTGGGTTCTGCTGTTGACGCCCGATATGATGGTTATTCTGATCGGCTTCGTGATTGCCTTCGCGCTGGCCTTTTTGGTCGATATCAAGGCGGTGAAGGCGGGCATGTTTCCCGTCTGGTATGGCACATTGCGCAAGATTCTGACCATCGGAGTGCTGGCAGCCCTGCTGTTGACCCTGGCGGCGAGTTTCTCAGCGGTTCCGGTTGGGGCATAGGACCCCATGGCGACCTGGCTGGAAGTGGCGCTGAACGGGCCCTGGACGCGGGCCAAACAACCCTTGATGCCGATCACGGTGGAAGAAGTCGTCGCCGAAGGGCTGGCCTGTATCGATGCGGGCGCAGCGATCATCCATGTCCATGCCTATGATCCTGACAGTGGACGCCAGGACGATGATTGGCAGACCTATGCCCGGATCATCGAGGGCATTCGCGCGAAAAGTGACGCGATGGTCTATCCCACCATTCCCTTCCCAGGCGGTTTGGGTGATCCCAATGGGATGAGCGCGGTTCAGCGCTTCTCCCATGCGGAGGAACTGGCCAAGCGGGGCCTACTGGAATGCGGTGTGGTCGATCCAGGCTCCACCCAGATTGCAGGTTTTGAAGAGATTGCGGACGGGGAAACGGGGTTTCTGTACGCCAATCCCGGCGACCATATCCAGCAGGGGCTGCGGCTGGCGGCCCAGTATAAATTCCACCCCGGCTATGCGATATACGAGCCTGGCTTTACCCGCCTGGGGGCGGCGCTGCATAAGGCGACGCCCGGCTGTCCAGTGCCGATCTATCGCTTCATGTTTTCGGATGGGTTCGCCTTTGGCTTTCCGCCACAGGGTTGGGCGCTACAGGCACATTGTAAGCTTTTGGATCACGTCGCCCCTCAGGCCCCCTGGATGATCGCAGGCTTGCGCGTTGATATCACATCCCTGATTGCCCCTGCGGTGCGGGCGGGTGGGCATGTGCGGGTCGGGCTGGAAGACGCCCCCTGGCAGTCACAGATCAGCAATCTGGATCTGACCCGACAAGCGATCAAAGAAATTGAGGCAGCGGGCGGTACACCGGCAAGTCCGGCACAGGTTCGATCAGTCCTGAACCGCGCGTGATTTCTTCGTCAATTGCTGTTCCCGCCGGGCAATGTAGATGGCGCTGCTGGCGATGATCGCGGCACCAATCCAGGTGATGTAATCCGACACCTGACCAAAGGCGAAATAGCCGACAATTGCGACGAAGGGCAGCCTGGCATAGTCAAAAGGGATAACGATGGAGGCATCGGCGGCGGCAAAGGCCTTGGTCATCAGGATATGACTGATCGCGCCCGTAACCCCCATACCAATGCCCAATAGCCACAATTCTGGGGTCATGGGCATCCAGACCGTCAGGGCGGGTATCAATGTCCCGACTGTCAGGCATACATTGGTCCAGAACACAATCCGCTCCGGTGGTTCCGTGCGGGTCAAAAGCTTGATCAACAGGGCAGACATCGCCATGCCCCCCGCGGCGGCCAGGGCCCAGAACGTGCCGGCTTCAAGCGGAACCATACCCGGTCGCAGGATTACCAGAACGCCGAAAAACCCGATTGCGACAGCGGTCCACCGCCGCAAACGCACGGTTTCGCGCAGGATCACGGCACTGCCAATCGTCGCGAAAAGCGGGGCCGCAAAACTGATCGCTGTGACCTCGGCCAGCGGCAGCATGGGCAGTGCGGTCATCCAGACGATGACCCCGACACAGGCGGTTGCGCCCCGAAACAGCATCAGAAAAGGTCGTTGCGGTATCAGATAGGCGAAGCCATTCTTGCGGATGGGCTGTATCAGAAAGGGCAGCATTGCGCCTGCTGCAAAGACGCTGCGCAGAAAGGATATCTGCAAGGCATCCATGCCCATCAGGTTCGTTTGTTTCACCAGCCCATTCAAACAGGCAAAAAGTGCTGCCGCCAATGTCATCAACAGGGCGGCCATCAAGGGGCGTCCGGGCCCTGAATCCAGGCGCACGGGAACGGCGGCGACCTTTGCCGCGACCTGATCAATCTCCGATACCGGAGGACTCATGGGGATGCCTCAGCTCACACTCTTATTGTTGGGGCGCAGTGTGCACTTGTCGTGGGGTGCCTACAAACCCCCTGAACGTTTCATACTGTCCATCGGGGGAAAAGGTGTTGTGCCCGTCCTTCGATTTTTGCGGATGCGAGCATAGAATACGGACGTATTGAGAATGAGTTCCTGCGGGCGCAGGATGCTTGGTTTACTAATGCGCTCCTGCGGCCGCAGGATGCTGACGTGTTTATTTTGCGCTCCTGGCGGCAGGATGCGCTAGCGCCCACCGCTGACCGGCAGGATCACGCCCGTTGTATAGCGGGAGTCATTAGACAGCAGCCACAGGATCGCTTCGGCCACTTCTTCCGCGGTGCCGCCCCGCCCCATGGGGACCATGGATTGCAGCCGTTCCACCCGGTCGGGGGCACCGGCTGTGGCGTGAATGTCGGTATCGATCAGGCCCGGTGCGACGGCATTCACGCGGATTCCTTCCTGGGCGACTTCTTTTGCCAAACCAATGGTCAGGGAATTTGTTGCGCCCTTGCTGGCAGCGTAATGCACGAATTCGTTGGGGGATCCCAGCCAGGCAGCGGCGGAAGAGACGATGACGATGTTGCCACCCTTCCCCCCGCTTTTCGACGACATCCGTTTGACCGATTCCCGCGCACACAGCATCGCACCGACGATATTCAGGTTCATAACAGCCTGGATATCCTCAACGGACATATCGACCACGCGCTTGATCCTGCCTGTAATTCCAGCGTTGATCACCACCTGATCCAACCGGCCAAAGCGCCCATCAGCAGCAGTGAAAAGGGCCAGAACCCCGTCTTCCGTCGCCATATCCGCTTTGATAGCCAAGGCCTGCACGCCCGCCGCCTCAATCTCTGCAGAGACAGTGGCAGCGGCGGCATCATTCGCGGTGTAGGAAAAGGCGACATCATAGCCCCGTGCCGCCAGCATCCGGCAACACGCCGCCCCAATCCCGCGCGATCCTCCAGTGACGATGGCGACAGGATTGGTCATGGCGGCGGTCTCCTTTTAAGAGAAGGCGGCTTCCATCTCTTTCCGGAAGCGCAAAGTTGGGTCTTGTTCGTCCAGGACCACATCGTCCCAGGTCAGGACCTGGTCGGTGGCGACGGAACGCTTCAATGTGATCCCATGGGCAAGGCCAATCGGCAAGGCCCCTTTTGCGCGGGATGTGGCCGCAGGCATCAATTTGCCATAGACGGTATAACCGCCTTCGCCATCCAATTGGTCGCCCTGTTTCAGCGGCTTCTTGGCGGTGGCAACGGCATCGCCTGCCCAGGCGCGCGGCGCGCCGGTGGCTTCCTGACGCAGGGCGGCGCTGGCAACGGATATTCCCAGTTCCATCCCGATCAGGTGATAGGGCTTGTACATCGTGGAATAGCGCCCGGTTGGATCCGTCAACAGGCCGTATTCGGAAAAACAGCGGGCGACATAATCGCTGGGCGCTTCGAAGGTGACATAGACACCCCAGCGCAAGTCCCGGAAGACCGGGCGGCCATCCCGTTCCACGCTGGACACCACTTCCACCGTACCCTTGCGGCTCAGGACGCCGCCTGTCTCTCTGGGTGACAGGATGCGCGGCAGGTCGTCCACACCACAAGGCGGAAAGGCCAGACCATCATCTTGTGGAACCAGATCACAGGCGTTGGAAACGGCGGCCATTTCAATCGCGGATTTGGTGCCATCCAGGAAGCTGTTGAACATTTGCGGATTCATACCCCCGGCCTTGGCCTGTTCTGGCGTCAATCCGTAATGGGTCCAGACATCATTGGGCGTGACATGGTGATAGGCGGGTAGATATTTCGTGCCCTTCCCGGCACAGACGATATCCATGCCAACAGTCCGGCCCCAATCGACCATTTCGGCAATCAGGGCGGGTTGGTCACCATAGGCCAGACTGTAGACCAGACCAGCCTGTTCCGCTTTTTTCGCCAGTAATGGACCGGCCAGAACATCGGCCTCCACATTCACCATGACCAGATGGCGACCGTTTTCGATGCCTTTCAGGGCATGGCGAATGCCTGCTGCCGGGTTGCCGGTGGCGTCGATCAGGACTTCCAGGCCATCCGCCTCGATCAAGGCATCGGCATCTTCGGTGATCCAGGTCTTCTTCTGGGCCAGGGCGGTGGCAGCATCGGGGGCGTCATAACGCTCTTTTGGCCAGCCAACGCGATCCAGGGTTGCCCGGGCACGATCGGCGCTTAAGTCCGCAATACCCAGAACGTGATAGCCCGGATGGTGCCCGCATTGGCTAAGGAACATCGCGCCGAATTTACCGGCACCGATGATGCCAACGCGAACGGGGTTACCCTCCGCCGCGCGGCGACGGAGTTTTGCATCAAGGTTCATACCAAATTACTCCGCCGCCTGGGCTGTTCGAGAGGCCTGATGGGCTGCGACCAGATCGTCCAGGCAATTGTCTTCCAAGGGCGTGATCGGCGTGAAATCGCGATGGGCGATCCATTCCTTGCGCTTGAACTGGCGGATATGATTGGAAACCGCACACAGGCTCAAATAGACGATGGTGCGGTCAAACGGGCTGATATTGGCCGGGCTGGCATGAACCAGATTGCCATGGAACATCACCACAGACCCTGCCGGGCCGACCGGGGCCTCACAGCCGCCTTCTTTTGCCAGACGTGACACTGTTTCACGGTCCAGAGTCCACAGCGGGTAAGAGGTGGTTTCCAGGTCATGCCCGGCTTCCAGCACACCGGCCTCATGGCTTTCCGGAATGAACAGCAGCGGCCCATTGGCGGGTGTCACGTCTTCCAGGAACAGGGCGATGTTGAAGGCGCGGGGTTCGGGCATATCGTCGTCACGCTGCCAGGTACCGTAATCCTGATGCCATTGCCAGACATCGCCGTCAAAGGCGGCTTTGGCGTTGATCTTGTATTGATGCATATAGACCTGTTCTTCCAGGATCTGCATCACAGGGTCCAGCAGACGCGGATGGGCGCCCAGACGACGGTGCGCCTCGTTATAGGTATGGGCGGCAAAGGCTGTGCGCGCGACACCAGAAGATTCGCGCCAGACCTCTTCCCGGTCGGTCGCGTAAATGGCTTTCGCCTCGTCCAAAAGAAGGGCTGCTTCTTCGCGGGAGAACAGTTCAGGCAGGAAGACGAAG
>NZSA01000008.1 GCA_002696645.1 Rhodospirillales bacterium
ACATCAGGCTTCACCGCCAGGGCACGGGCAATGCCGATACGCTGTACCTGGCCCCCGGACAATTGATGGGGCCAGCGATCCGCCATGTCAGACAGATTGACCAGCGCCAGAACATCAGCGATGCGACGGGTTTTCTCTGCCTCGCTCAATGCCAGCCCTTCCAGGCCAAGTGCAATATTCTGCGCGACCGTCCGCCAGGGCATCAGTCGGCCATCCTGAAACACAAGGGCCCGACGGCGACGGCTTGGTTCTTTGGCTATTGATATCTCAACCGAACCGGATTCCGCCTGTATCAGGCCAGATGCGATGCGCAATATGGTTGATTTCCCAACGCCGGACCCACCCACAATGGCGACAAACTCGCTGCCGCCAACAGAAAGGGAAAAATCCTTGAAGACTGGAGAGGTCGCGCCCGGATAAGTAAAGCTTAGATTGCGGAGAGATACGACCGCCTTATCTGTCATGGGCGCCACCGCAGGAGTCTACCTTCCACCGTCGCAAACAGTATATCACTGAGCGCATAAACCGCCGAAATCGCCAGCATATAGACCACCACCGCCTCATAAGCGCCAACGCCCGCAGCGGAATTCATCTCCTGTCCCAGCCCCGGCACGCCCAATAATTCCGCTGCGATCAACGTCATCCAAGCCTGTCCAACACCGGTTCGCACGCCCCCCATGACGCCCGGCATCGCTGCAGGCAATGTGACCTTCATACTGCGCGCCAAATAGCCACCTTGCCCAAATGCCTTCGCCAATTCGTAATAACGGGGATCAACATTCTGAACGGCGGTATAGGTGGCAAAGTAATTCACCCAGAACACACCGATGGAGATAACGAAAGCTGCGCCAGCATGGCTGACCTGAAACCAGGCGATCGCAAAAACCACCCAGGCCAAAGGCGGTATTGGCCGCAACACCCGGGCAAGATAGCGCTGGAAATCATCAAAAGGCCGGATGGTCGCAGCCAGAGCCCCAATGATGAAGCCCATTACCGTTCCCAGACCCAGACCCCAGACATAGTGCACAAGACTGGAGCCTATGGCAGGCAGAAATCGCCCGGACCGCCATTCATCCATCGCCGCGGCTGGAACCAGCAGAGGATCTGGCATCGTGCCGCGACGAACCCATTCAAAGCTTTCCGTCGCTTTCCACAACAGCAGAAAGGTCAGCAAACCGGCAACGCCCAGCGCAACCCGGCGCAAATGTGCAGTGCCCGTTATCATGCCCAATGTCCTACCGCGCAGTCCCCATTTGGCTTGGGGAGAATTTACTTCAATCCATCGTAAAAGGATGTATCGAACAAGCTGTCGATATCGACCTCACCCTTCAACGTCCCGATTTCAAGTTGGAAATCGTGCATTTCGCGCGTTCCGTCAACGATTTGCGATGGATCAGCAACAAAACTATTCGCCGACGCAGTCAACGCCGCCAGGACTGTTTCAGACTCCATGCGCCCACCGCCGACATATTTCTGAACCGCCGCAACGGCCTGATCCGGATTATCGTTCAATACTGCAGTTGCGCGCTTATGGGCATCTACAAGGCGGGTCACGAGGTCTGGATGTTGGGCAATCAGGCCTTCCCGAACCGCCATGACGGCGCCGGGTTGTCCCTTGAACATCTGAGCACCAGCAGCAACGACTTTTGAGCCTTCCACTTTCTTCAGAACGCTGGTCACAACCGGCTCCAGGATCGCCGCGCCATCCACCGCACCGGTCAACAGCGCCTGTTGAACCTGGGCCGCCCCTTGAAAGATAATCTCCACCTGGTCCGGATCGACCTTGATCCCCTTGCGCAACCAGTATTGCAGCACGGTTTCTGGAACCGACCCGACCGGGAAGGTCGTGATGACCGCCTTGCGACCGGTATCAGCCTGGAAACGCGCAAAGGCAGTTGCGGGGTCAGTTTCAAAATATCCTGCTAAATCTTTCAACGCGATCAGGCTGATCTGTTCCTGAATGCTGGCGGCAACGACCTTGATATCCGCGCCCTTGGCCCTGGCGACCATGGCCGGACCAATCCCAAAATGGGCTACATCCAACTGACCCGCCAACAGCGCCTGCACCATGGCAGGACCATTCTGAAACTGTACCAGTTTGACCGTGACATCATCGCCTTCCAGCCAGCCGTTTTCCAGCGCAACAAACAACTGTGATACCGGCAGGATTGGCATGTATCCAACCTCAATCACTGTATCGGCCTGGGCGCGCATCGGCAGCACAGAAGCAAACAATACCGTAACCGCCATCAAAATGCGTTTCGTAAAGGACATGATCAAACCTCCGCAGCTAAGAATTCCGACCCAGCAAATCGGGCTTCCCAGCTATTTTGTCAACCAAAACCGTAAAATATTATAAACAACATTTTTTATGTGTTTTATCGTTTCGCATCCTCCAGGATCATGGCTGAGGCTTTCTCAGCGATCATGACGACGGGTGAATTGGTGTTTCCGGACGTGATGGTTGGCATGATGGAGGCATCGACCACCCTTAGGCCCGCAATACCCCGTACCTTTAATCTGGGATCGACGACTGCGCTGTCATCTCCCTCGGGGCCCATTTTAGTGGTGCCGACCGGATGAAAAATGGTGGTTGCGATATCCCCCGCTGCTTTCGCCAAAGCCTCATCCCCATCAATTTTGATCCCGGGCTTGAATTCTGTTGCATTGAATTTTTGCAGGGCGGGCGCCTTGGCGATTCGCCGGGTCAGTTGAATGGCCTGGGCGGCGACACGACGATCCGCCGGATCATTCAGATAATTTGGGCGTATGACCGGCTTGTCCATCGGGTCAGCGGACCGCAGGCGCACTGTGCCGCGACTTTCAGGGCGCAGATTACAGACAGAGGCGGTGAAGCCTGGGAAGGGGTGCAGGGCTTCCCCCAGCTTTTCCGTCGACAGGGGCTGGATATGATATTGCAGATTGGGCGTTTCCCGATCCGGGTCTGATTTCGCAAAACATCCCAACTGACTGGGGGCCATACTCAAAGGGCCAGATTGAAATAGCGCATATTCCAATCCCATCATGGCCTTGCGGATGGGGTTATGGCTCAACTCATTTAAGGTTCTGACACCTTGCACCTTAAAAGCCAGCCGAACCTGAAGGTGATCCTGCAGGTTTTCCCCCACGCCCTTCAAATCCTGCCGCACCGGAATACCCTGCTGGGACAGGACAGCGCCCGGACCTATGCCAGAGCGTTGCAGGATCACAGGAGAGGCGACAGCCCCGGCGGCCAAAATCACCTCGCATCGCGCGGCAACAGTCGCATCGACCCCGGCGACCGACAGGGTCAGGCCGGTCGCGCGCCCCTCTTCCAACACAATGGTCTTGCACAGGGCATCTGTAATCACCCGCAGGTTCTTGCGGTTCTTTGCCGGTTTCAGGAAGCCTTTTGCAGAGGACCATCGAAAACCGCGCCGCTGATTGACCTGGAAGTATCCGACCCCTTCATTATTGCCTGTGTTGAAATCATCTGTCGCGGGAATGCCGGATTCTATCGCGGCCTGATGAAACGCATCCAGAATATCCCAGCGCAGCCGTTGATGTTCAACACGCCAGGGCCCGCCACTGCCATGCATGTCAGTAGGCCCATCAACATGGTCTTCAGACCGCATGAAATAAGGCAGGACGTCCTCCCATCCCCAGCCGGGATTGCCCTGTTGGCGCCATTGATCATAGTCGCGTGCCTGGCCGCGCATATAGATCATACCATTAATGGAAGAACATCCCCCCAGAACCCGGCCCCGGGGATAATCCAGCGCGCGCCCGTTCAGTCCTGGTTCCGACTCTGTCTTGAACAGCCAGTCTGTGCGCGGATTGCCCATGGTAAAAAGATATCCAACAGGAATGTGAATCCAGGGATACGTGTCACGCCCACCCGCTTCTAACAGTAGAACCCGGTTCCCCGGATCGGCACTCAACCGATTGGCCAGAACGCATCCGGCTGTTCCTGCACCAACGATGACAAAATCATAGCTGCCTAAATCCATAAAATACCCCTGACGTTCCCCGCACGCACCTGAATGCTTTCTGATTTCTTGCAATGCGCTGTGACCATGATAGCGTTACGAATCTTTGGCGGAAAGAGTGATCGGCTGAGTGGTGAATTCAACTAAACCAAAGGCGAATTTAGTTTTGCTTACAATTTGCCGCGCATATCTTTACCGTCATCGCCTTAATGCATGCACTGGGGCACGCAACACACACGAAACAGGGAGTGTGGATATATGACCACCAAGATGGACGGTGAACTCCGTCATAAATTTAACCGCATCAAATCCGCGTTTGAGAAAGGTCAATTAGACCGGCGTGGATTTATCGTCGCCGCGCTTGGCGTCGGCGTCGCATCCAGCACGGTTTTCGGCCATGTGAAAAAGGTCGAAGCCGCCACACCTAAGGCAGGCGGGCGATATCGCCAGGCACTGACCGGCGGGGGATCGGGTGATACACTGAACCCTGCACAGATCCTTGATTCCTACATGATCAATGTCAGCTTCGGGATGCTGCGCAATAACCTGACTGAAATCGGGTCGGATAATCAGTTGACCAGTGAACTGGCGGAAAGCTGGGAAGCAACACCTGATGCAAAACAATGGACCTTCAAGATTCGCAAGGGTGTTGAATTCCATAATGGCAAGACACTGGATGCGACGGATGTTGTCGATTCAATCAACCATCACCGCGGTGAAAGCGATTCAGCAGCGAAGGGTATTGTTTCAGCAATCACTGACGTAAAGGCCGATGGGGACACCGTTGTTGTCACTCTATCAGGCGGCAGCGCGGATTTCCCGTTCCTGATGTCAGATTATCACCTGGGCATCTGCCCCTCAAAAGGGGATGGCACGATCGATTGGGAATCCGGCGTTGGAACAGGCGGTTACAGCCTGGAAAGCTTCGAACCCGGCGTTCGCACCGTTGTGAAGAAGAATCCGAACTATTGGAAAGAAGGCCGCGCCTGGTTTGATGAAGTTGAATCCTTGTTCGTTGCCGATGCAAACGCCCGTAACACCGGATTGCAAACCGGCGAACTGGACAGCATCACGAACCTGGATTTGAACACGGTCAGCCTGATGCGCATGGTTCCGACGATCAATGTCTTCGAAACCTATGGCAACAAGCACGCAACCCTGCCCATGAACTGCCAGGCAGCTCCTTTCAGCAACAATGACGTACGTCTGGCGCTGAAATACTCCCTGAACCGTCAGGAATGGGTGGACAAGCTGCTGCAAGGTCTGGGCGAGGTCGGGAACGATCACCCGGTCGGACCGGCAAACGTCTATCGCGCCACCAAGGAAGAACTGCCGCAACGTCAGTTCGATCCGGAAAAGGCCAAATTCCACCTGAAGAAGGCTGGCATGGAAAACCTGAAGGTTGACCTGAACATTGCCGACACAGCTTTTGAAGGGGCCGTGAACGGCGCTCAGTTGTTTGCGGAAACTGCCAAACAGTCCGGTATTGAGTTGAATGTGGTTCGTGAGCCGGATGATGGTTACTGGTCGAATGTGTGGCTGAAGAAAGACTTCTGCGGCAGCTATTGGGGTGGACGCCCGACCGAAGACTGGGTTTTCAGTCAGATTTACTCGGCCGGTGCCGACTGGAACGAGTCCCGCTGGGAGAATGATCGTTTCAACAAGCTGTTGATCGAAGCCCGCGCAGAGCTGGATTCGGCCAAACGCCGCGAAATGTATGTTGAAATGCAGCAGATCTGTAACGAAGACTGCGGCAGCATTATTCCGATCTTCATGGCCTATACCCAAGCGGCCAGCACGAAAATTGGTTTGCCCGAACAATTGGCCAGTAACTGGGAATTGGACGGACATAAGAATGCGGAGCGTTGGTGGTTCAAGTAATCACCTTCGTCGTACCATTCGTATGAATGGAGACCTGATTGGAACGGCCCGGCTCTGTCCGGGCCGTTTCTTTAGGATACAGAGACCCTTAAATTTTTCTTCCCCCCGATATCCTTGTTATACACAGGGTGCGTTCGCGCATGTTCCCCCTGCAACCTGGGGCGACTCGGGTTACAGTGTCCGACCCTACAGAAAGCAATTGCACCATGGATCGCGCTGAACCGACGAATTCTGACACCACTGCAAACAATGTGCGCCCCCTGCACGGCGATCGCTCCCATACCGGGGAGGAAGCACAAAAAGCCTTTCGCCAGCCCCCGTTCAATGCGGAGGTTGAACAGGCTCTGCTGGGGGCAATTTTGCGCAACAACCGCGCTTATGAGGCCGCTGCCGATCTGTTGCACCCGATGCATTTTTATGTGCCGGAACACCAGCGCCTGTATGAACATATCAAAAAGCTGATCGATAAAGGACAGGTCGCCAGCCCCGCAACCCTGAGCCATATTGCGCAAGGGGACGAAATACTGCGGGAAGCGGGCGGTACGGCCTATCTGTATGAATTGGCGACCAATGTTGTCACAGTCCTGAACGCATCCGATTACGCCAAAACAATCCATGACCTGCATCTGAAGCGGGAACTGATCGGGCTTGGCGAAGACATCGTCAACGATGCCTATGACAATCAGGACATGGACTTCACCGCCGATAAGCAGATCGAAAAAACCGAACAGCGCCTGTACGACCTTGCCACGACAGGCGAAGTGGACCGTACCGTCAAATCAATCGATTTCGCCGCAAAGGCTGCCCTGATGATGGCGGAACAGGCGTTCAGCCGGGATTCCCATATCGTGGGGGTCACGACGGGGCTGCGGGATATTGATGACCGGTTGGGCGGTCTGCACAAATCGGATTTGCTGATCCTGGCTGGTCGTCCCGCCATGGGGAAGACAGCCCTAGCAACCAATATCGCCTATAACGCGGCATCGGCCTATAAAAAAATCGTAACCGACGATGGCCGTGAAATTGAAGAAGGCGGCGTTGTCCTGTTCTTCAGCTTGGAAATGAGCGCGGAACAGCTTGCCGGGCGATTAATTTCCACCTGTGCCGGGGTGCCTTCTGACAAGATCCGGCGCGGCGATATTCAACAGGAAGAGTTCGAGCGGGTTGTGGTTGCCAGCCAGGAACTGGGTCGCCTGCCACTGTATATTGATGACACGCCCGCCCTGTCGATTACCGGGTTGCGACAGCGCGCCCGCCGCGTGAAACGCCAATACGGGCTGCATCTGGTCGTGGTTGATTACCTGCAACTTCTGCAAGGCCCCCCGGAAAAGCGTATGGACAACCGCGTGCAGGAAGTGTCGGAAATCACGCGGGGCCTGAAAACCCTGGCAAAAGATCTGGAAATTCCGGTTCTAGCCCTGTCCCAGCTATCGCGTCAGGTCGAAAACCGCGAAGACAAACGCCCACAACTGTCTGATTTGCGGGAATCAGGCTCCATTGAGCAGGATGCCGACGTCGTATCCTTCGTCTATCGCCCGGAATATTATCTGGAGAAAGAAACGCCGGAACAACGCCCGAATGAGGCCCCCGATAAATTCGAAGAACGCCGCCTGCGTCACGAGCAATTGCTGGTGGAAAAACGCAATGTCGCTGAATTCATCATCGCCAAACAGCGCCACGGGCCGGTCGGCACGGTGGAACTGTTCTTTAATGGCGAACTGACCCTGTTCGATGACCTGGACCGCCAGCATGACGGTTATTGATCATCCCTATTGCAGACTGCAAATATTCCCGTTCTGGCGATAGGGACGGTTACAGTCCCATCCGTTTCCAGAATAATCCAGATGGGCATTCTCTGGCAGGACAACGGGAACGCAATCGTCCCGGGTTGCCCTAAAACCGCGATTACACAGCCAGCCCGTGCCATCTGATCGTTCCGCCAGATAGCCATTCTTTGGCACGATGATCTCAACGCAGGAATCACCGGATTCACGATACCCGTATTTGCATTCCCATCCGCTGCCATAGGCCTTGTCGACCAGATAACCGTGTTCGGGGATGTTGATCTTTTCGCAGGTGTCGCGGGCCGTTCGATAACCCGCTCGCATTCCCAACGCTCTCCTGACGAGTCTAAAAAGCCATTGGCGGGTACCCGGATCTTCGCACACTGACCTTTGCTTTCGCGATACCCGTAATTGCATTCCCAGCCCGGCCCATAACTGGACTGAATGGCATATGCATGGTCCGGTATCTGAATTTTCAGGCACGCCCCATTATCCAGGCGATACCCATCATTGCATTCCCACCCGCCGCCATAGCTTTTTTCATGGGCGTTCGCGGGTACCGGGCCAGTCTGCGCCAATGACAGGGACGACATACCGCCCATGAATACACCGGACATAAATATGGCAGGCATCAAACAGGCAATGCTGCGCCTAAGCCCGCACAACAGTGCAGACATCGCAAAATATGAAATCATTCAATACCGCCTAAATCTTTGAAAACCCGGTTATCCCGGTAAATCCCGTTAGGATTTTGCAGGAGCAGCCGGCGCTTTTGGCGCTGCTGTCTTAGCATCCGCTGCGGCCGGTTTCGCGGCATCTGCGGTTTTTTTGTTTTCAGACGTTTGCGTAGAAAAGCTTTTAAAAGACATAAAAATCTCCTTTAAATATTGTGATAATTATTTATCACATACTAATAATTGGGATTTTTTTATTATTTTTCAACACAATATTTTGTGAAAAAAGACAAGATTATAAAATTTTTATTTATAGTTTTAATAGGAAAGCTTGACCTGCTACCGCATCGCAAGGGAAGCCCCGCTAATTTCCCGGATCAGCTTTCGCTTCATCGCCTCGGCATAATCCTGATAGCCATAAGCGACTTCCACAAAAGAACCTGCCCCCTTGGCAACCTCTTCGCGATAGAATGCCTCCGGGTCAGGGTCAGACCCTTTAATGACCAATCCATTCACTGTGATATCGGTGAAATCAAAGGCACGATAGGCGGCTTCCGGCGGGAAACCCTCATTATTGATGCCATCGCCGGCAACATCGACAACCTGCCTGGCACAGCGTTGCGGCACTTTGCGCATGTGAACCGCAGCAAAGCCCAGCGCATAGCCCAGCGAGGTTGGGTAATCCGCATGCCCGCGCGGTGCAGCAGCAATGGTTTTCGCCACCCGTCCAATCACGGCCGGACTGTCCAGATAGGTCCAGTCGACATGCACAATCTGATTGGTCCGACCGCTCCATTCAAAGGCGGAGATCCAAATGCCACCCCCCATCAGGATCGCAGCGACTACATCGGGATTCGTCAGGGCAGAGGCCAGACCGCGCGATTGAAAACTGTGTTCCCCGGCATCAACGCTGGAGGAAACATCCTGCGCCAAAAGAAGCGCCAGGCTGCAGGCGTGTGCTGGCAGACCGATCATTAGCCAACCGACCAGGGCCCAAATCCCCACGCACAAACGTCCTTTGATCGCAGCCTTGGTCATCCGTCGCATCCTATTCTCTCTTTTGAGGTCCCTCAAAGTCCTAATAATGTTGCAATGCAGCATTCCGAATGTCTATACACCTAGCTTAACACAGTCGCGATTTCGCGCCACCGCCCCCAATATTCAGGAACGTCATGATTTCTCTTAGTGCCTATCGTGATCAATGGATTGGAAACATCCGCGGCGACTTGCTCGCCGGTCTTGTTGTCTCCCTTGCCCTGATCCCCGAAGCCATCGCGTTTTCGATCATCGCGGGTGTTGATCCGAAGGTCGGGCTTTATGCCTCTTTCGCGATTGCTGTTGTGGTTGCCATCGCGGGTGGGCGCCCGGGCATGATCTCTGCCGCGACGGCGGCAACCGCGGTATTGATGGTAACGCTGGTGCGCGATCATGGGCTGCAATATCTGCTCGCCGCCTCCGTGCTGGCAGGCCTGCTGCAGATCGCCGCCGGGTTTCTGAAGCTGGGGGCGCTGATGCGGTTTGTATCACGCTCTGTCATGACGGGCTTTGTGAATGCGCTGGCAATTCTGATTCTGATGGCACAATTGCCCGAACTGATGGGCGTTCCATCCTTGACCTATGTTATGGTCGCTGGCGGCTTGGCCATCATTTATCTGTTCCCCTATGTGACCAAGACCATCCCCTCGCCGCTGATCTGTATTCTGGTTCTGACCAGCATTTCGATCTATTTCGGCCTGGATGTGCGTACCGTGGGCGATATGGGCGATTTGCCCGCCACCCTGCCGGTCTTCCTCATCCCAGATATCCCGCTGACCTTGGACACATTCCTAATCATCCTGCCCTATTCCGCAGCGGTCGCGGCGGTGGGGCTGTTGGAATCCCTGATGACGACCAATATTGTCGATGACCTGACCGATACGGTCGGCGACAAGAACCAGGAATGCATCGGCCAGGGTCTGGCCAATACCGCAACCGCCTTTATCGGGGGCATGGCGGGTTGTGCGATGATCGGTCAGTCCATGATCAACGTGAAATCTGGGGGTCGGGGCCGCCTGTCCTGCTTTGCCGCCGGTGTGTTTCTGTTATTCATGATCGTGGTTCTGGGCGATTGGGTGCGCCAGATTCCGATGCCAGCCCTGGTCGCGATCATGATCATGGTCTCTATCGGGACCTTCAGCTGGTCATCGATCAAGAACCTGCGCAGCCATCCGCGCAGTTCCTCCATCGTCATGCTGGCAACCGTTGTCTGTGTGGTTGCCACCCATAATCTGGCGATTGGTGTCTTTGTCGGTGTATTGCTGTCCGGCCTGTTTTTCGCCTGGAAGATTGCCCAGATTTTCCGCGTCACATCACATCGCAGCACCGATGGCAAAAGCCGCACCTATATCGTGGAAGGCCAGGTTTTCTTCGCCTCCGCCGATGCCTTCACCGCCGCCTTCGACTTCAAGGAAGCGTTGGAGCATGTCACCATTGATGTCAGCCGCGCGCATATCTGGGATATCTCCAGCGTGGCTGCCCTGGATATGGTCGTTCTGAAATTCCGCCGCGATGGCGCGACGGTAGACATTATCGGCATGAACGAGGCCAGCGAGACCATCGTCGATCAGTTGGGCGTGCATGACAAACCAGGTGCCCTTGACCGATTGTTCGGACACTAGTGTGGTGCATTTGCTTTAAAATATGAAATGCTGGAGCTTCTTGTGTGAGCTCATGCGAACGCATGAGGCTCCAGGACATTGACGGTGGGAGGACTTTTATGACGAACATCATCGCCCTGGTGGATGGATCGACCTATTCAGAAAGCGTGTGCGATCACGCTGCCTGGCTGGCCGAGCGCCTGGAGGCCTCAATTGAAATCACCCATGTTCTGGGCCGCCGCCATACGGAAAGCACGCCGCAGAATCTCAGTGGCAATATCACACTGGGCGCGCGCAGTTCTTTACTGGCGGAACTGACTGCGCTGGATGAGCAGCGCAACAAGCTGGCCCAGAAACGGGCGCGCGCCATCCTGGACGACGCCAAGGCCCTGATCGACTCCAAAGGCAGCGCGACGATCACCACCACCCTGCGCATCGAAGACATCGTTGATACCGTGACGAATTCCAAGGCGGATATTGTCCTGTTGGGCAAGCGCGGCGAGGCCGCCGATTTCGCCAAACTGCATCTGGGCTCGAACCTGGAGCGGATCGCGCGGGCCAGCCACCAGCCCCTTTTTGTTGCGTCGCGCGCCTTCCGCCCGATCAAACGCTTCCTGATCGCCTATGATGGCGGGACCAGCAGCCTGAAAGCCGTCGATTATGTCGCCCGAAGCCCGCTGTTTCGCGGCCTGGATTGTACCCTGTTGACCGTCGGCGTATTATCCCCAGAGGCACAGAAGCAACAGGATGATGCCCTGGCAATCCTGGCCGCTGGCGGCATCAAGGCCCATGCGGATATCGTCCCCGGCCAGGCCGACACGGTAATTTCCAACATCGTCGACAGCGAGTCCATCGACCTGCTGGTCATGGGCGCCTATGGCCATTCCCGCATTCGCACCCTGATCATCGGATCCACCACCAGCACCATGCTGCGCCTGTGCAAAATCCCGGTGATGATGTTCCGGTAGGAATTGCCCCGGACACTCTGCCGCCGCACCTCCCTCCTTGTAGGGGAGCCCCATATTTTACCCCTCCCCCCTTGAGGGGGAGCCCCATCTTTCACCCCTCCCCCCTTGAGGGGGGGAGGTTGGG
>NZSA01000009.1 GCA_002696645.1 Rhodospirillales bacterium
GTCGTGTCTGCGATTTCTGTCTCATCTTCATTCCCCTTCGGGTCATTACGATGAACCAGAAATCCTCTCCTATGCAATTCCACTAATCTGTCCCATAGGTGCTGACATCAGACAGTTCAGCACAGCGCTGTACTTATCAAATGGCAGCAATAGCGGAGCGAAATCAATTTTCCAAGTGAGACCAACTCACGCTAGTTCGCCACTGGGTTCTCCTCGCAGGGTGGTGCGATACATCACGCGCCGGGCATCATCGTGGTAGTCGCCCATCGCCATATGGATGGCACAACGGTTATCCCACATTAACAAATCACCCGGTTGCCAGCGGTGCCGATAGGTATTTTCTGGTTCCGTTGAATGCTTGTAGAGGTACTCCAAAACTGGACGGCTTTGTTCTTCCGTCAGTCCTTCCAATTCAACCGTCGTCATTTCGGCAACATACAAGGCGGGCTTGCCGGTCTCGTCATGATATCGGACGACAGGTTGCAGTACCGGCGGATTGCGGCGGCGGATGTCTGCCAATTCTTCCGCGGAACGGCGTGCCCTGGTTTCACGAGCGACCGTCATGTCGTGCTTTGCGCGCATGCCAACCAACATCCGCTTATAAGGTTCTGGCAAGGTTTCCCAACTGCGATACATATTGCCAAACATCGTATCACCGCCAACTTCCGGGGCTTCGTCACAGTATAAAAGCGACCCCAGCGCCGGTCTTGTCGTGGTCGACAGATCAGAGTGCCATTGTCTTCCAACGACGAGCTTCTTTCCGGTGTTTTCAAAATTCGTCACCAGCAGAATTTCAGGATGGTCTGGATGACAGAATTTTGGGATCGCCTCATGCGTTTCCAATTCACCCAGGCGGCGACTGAACGCAATATGCTGTTCATGGGTCAGGTTCTGATCCCGAAACAACAGAACCAGATTATCCAACCAGGCCTGACGCAGGAATGCGACGGTCTCATCGGACATGGTCTCATCCGCAAGATTGACCCCAACAACTTCTGCCCCGATGGCGCTGGCCAACTTACGAACGACAATGTTGCTTTGCATGACTGGAAATCCTTCAATTCGTTTGTTGTTACGCGGATGGGACATTGCTGTCATTGGACCAGAAAAGCAGCTTCTTCTGGATGAATTTCATTATCAGATGCAGGCAAATGCCAATTGTCGACAGGCAGACCAGCGCACCAAACACACCTGCAGTATCCAGATTGAAGTTCATTTGCAGGATCAAGTTCCCCAACCCCTTATTGGATCCGACAAACTCACCCACGATCGCCCCAAGGATTGAGAAAATGATCGCTATTTGCAGTCCCGCAAAGATCATGGGCAGGGCGCTTGGCAATCGAACGGTCACGAAAATCTGCCAGCGCGTCGCCTGAAGCGACCGCATAAGATCAATCTGTTGCGGATCCGTTGAGCGCAGACCGGCAATGACATTCACCAGAATTGGGAAGAATGCGATCATCGCCGCGATGATGATCTTTGACGTGATACCAAAGCCGAACCACAGAATGAATAAGGGGGCGATAGCAACTTTCGGGGTCGTTTGAATGGCAATCAGATAGGGATAGAGGGTTTTTTCCACAATTCGGAATTGCGCGATGAAACTGCCAATGACGATCCCCCCGACCATCGCCAGCAGGAAGCCCAGAAGCGCCTCTGATAAGGTGTACCATGCATGCTCAATATAGAGCCCATTTCCCAAGCGCTCCACCAAGGCATAGAAGATATTCGATGGTGCCGGGAAAATGTAGATGGGCACGTCCATCCAGTGGATCGCAATCTCCCAGCCCGTGGTGACGATTATAAACAACAGTGGCACCAGGATAATTTCCGGGCGGTTCTTGATCAGACGGATCACGGGATTAGCGCGCGGCGTGCTGATGGCGGCGGTCGTTTCTGTGCTCATTCGATTGCTCCTTGCGCCTTGAACTGGTTGCGCACGCGATTGGTATAGGTGCCAAAGCGGTCGTGGGTCATCGTTTCCAATGTCCGGTCTGTCGGTAGGTCAACGTCAATCAAGTCCGCGATTGTTCCGGGTCGGGACGATAGGACCAACACCCGGGTCCCCAGGAAAACAGCTTCGGGAATGGAATGCGTGACGAACAGAATTGTCTTTCCAGACTCCTTCCAGATGCGACGCAATTCGACATTCATGTTCTCGCGCGTCATTGCATCCAATGCGCCAAAGGGCTCGTCCATCAGCAAAACCGCCGGATCGTGAACCAAGGCCCGCGCGATGGCGACACGCTGTTGCATTCCGCCGGAAAGCTCTTGCGGATACTTCTCTCGGAAATCGCCAAGACCAACCAGGTCCAACAGATCCTCTGCGCGCTTGCGATAGTCATTCATATTCAATTTCAAGATTTTCACAGGCAGAAGAACGTTTTGAATGACCGTCTTCCAGGGAAGGAGAACGGGGCTTTGAAAGACCATTCCGAAGTCTTTCTGGGGGCCTGTAATTAGCTTATCTCGAATGAAAATGTCACCCGACGTGCGGCTCATCAGGCCAGCCAGCATCCGCAGCAGTGTTGATTTACCGCACCCGGACGGACCGACGATGGAGATAAACTCACCTTCCCCAATTTCCATTGATATGGGACCCAGGGCCTGAATGCGGCCACCATCCCGTGTTTCATATATCTTGTTAAGATTATCGAGGCGGATAACAGACGAGCGATCATTTGGCGCTTCTGATGCCGATTCAACGATTGACGTTTTATGCATTGGGAACTCCCTCTGGTCCAGTGATGGAGCGTGCATAGGCAAGCCCGCCACCAGACGTCACGATTTCAAGCAGGAACGGGGAAACCGGATCAACGTTATGGACCTGGCCTGATGTATTATTCCGGATGCGCCCGGATGAAAAATCAACTTCAAGCTGATCTGCATCCTTCAAACTCTCAATGACCGATGCGGGCGCGATCAGAATTGGAATGCCGATATAGATTGCCAGACGAAAGGGCCCGCGTGAGACGGACTGGCAGATCAGGGCAACATTCATATCTTTCAATGCCAGGAAAGGGTGGCTGTGAATGCTGCCAGTCGCAAAATTCCGCCCGGCAACAAGGATATCACCCGACACGGCCTGTTGGGAAAACTCTGGTCGCGCACCTTCCAAAAGATGGCTGCGCAGCACTTTAGGGTCGTATTCAAACACATGGTTTGGGGCGATCATCTCGTCACTGGCAAGATCATCGCCAAAGCGCCAGCAGCGCCCGGTATAGGGTTTCATTTTACATATCCCCCTTTCACATAATTTCGGGGGTCCGTAATCCGGCCAACAATTGCCGATGCGGCAACGGTTGAGGCGCTGCCCAGATAGATATTCGCCTTGCGCGATCCCATGCGTCCTGAATCATTGCGCGTGCTTGTGCTGATACGGGTTTCGCCGTCGGCCAATTGTGCCAAGCCGCCGAAACACGGCCCGCATGTCGACGGCGAAATCACCGCGCCGGCCCGCATCAGACGGGTCAGAACACCCTGTTCGAGCGCCTGCTGATGGATCCGCCGCGTTGCCGGAATAACCAGCAGTTGGACCGATGGATGAACGGTATGCCCATCCAGAATATCAGCGGCCGCAGTCAGTTCGGCCAATGTCCCGGATGCGCAGGATCCGATATAGGCATGCTGAACAGGCGTATCCGGCAGGTCTATAACTGTGCTGACATTGCTGGGAAGCGGCGGCATGGACACACGGGGGGACAATTCCGCCAAGTCTATCGTCAGGCGGGCGGCATAGACACAATCAGGGTCACTTCGTTCCATTGAAACGCCCTCGATACCACAGTCCTTCAGGAATCGTTCTGTCACAGCATCGGCTTCCGCGATTGCCGTCTTGGCCCCCATATCGATGCACAGGCCACACAGTGTCATCCGCTCCTGTACAGAAAGGCTGGATAGCCCCGGACCGCCAAATTCAATGACGCGGTAATTTGCGAAATCCGCATCGATCTGTTGCATAACTGAAAGCACTAGGTCCCGTGCCGTAACACCCGCAGCCAAGTGGCCGGTCAGATCGATCCGAATTGTTTCAGGTACCTGTACCCAGATCTTGCCAATCGCCATGATCATGGTGACTTCAAACCCAAAGGGGACGGCAAAGGCACCAGCGCCCCCGATCGAAGATGTATGCGTATCCGCCCCGGCAACGAACATACCAGGCGTGATCAGGCCCCGTTCAACCACCAGCGGATGGGTGATCCCTTCCCCATCGAACAGATGCGCGACATCGGTTTCCTGGGCCAATTGGCGGGTCAAGCGATTGCGCTCGGCCCCTTCTTTCGAATGAACGGGCACTTCGTGATCGATCACGACGACCATGGTTTCCGGTCGGGCCAGTTTTGGAATGCCATTATCCCGCAAGCGCTTAACATAGGCCGGGAAAGATACTTCCGGCACGGTCACGATATCGGGCCAGGCCCAGACGACATCCCCTGGGGCAACACTGTCCGCATTGCTGGCACGCGCCAGGATTTTTTCGACTAAAGTAGCGGGTCGCTTTGTCATACTGTCGCCTCGCGGATCTTAGCTTCGAATGCGGCTTCGCGATCAACACCCAGCAAGGCATTCACATCGGCAAACCGTGTCATGCGATCCACCATATCTGCGGTGGTGCCGGTTTCACGCAGCGCGTCCAGAACGGACTTTTGGGCAGCAACCGCCATCTGAATTAGGGACAGCGCATAAATGGCCATGGACCAGCCTGCATCCGCCAATTCCTGTGTGGAGAAAATCGGGCGTATCGTTTCTGCGGTCAGATAGATCACCGGAACATCCACCGCATCGGCGACCGCCCGTAATTCTTCAACAGTCGTCAAAGACGGCACCATCACCGCATCCACGCCGGCTTTTTCCATGGCTTGAATTCGGGCAATTGAATCATCCAGCCCCGTCAGCGTCATGGCGTCCGTGCGACCAAAAATCAGAAAATCCTTACTGGATCGCGCCGCAAGAGCAGCCTTGAGGCGAAGGGTCATTTCCTCAATCGGGACCAGTGCTTTGCCCGGCATCGCACCACATTTCTTGGGCATCACCTGATCCTCAAGATGAATTGCAGCGACGCCCGCGCGCTCAAATGAACGAATTGTTTCCGCGATATTGGATATTCCGCCATAACCGGTATCCGCATCGGCGATCACGGGCTGGGAGGTTGCGTCAACGATCTGTTGTGCGCGCCCAACCATATCCGTCATGCTCAGCAGTCCTATATCCGGCTTCCCGAAACTGGCAGAGACCGAAAAGCCGGACATATAGACCGCAGGAAAACCCGCTTGCTCAATCAGCAAGGCACCAAGTGCGTCGTGGCACCCCGGAACAGGCGCACAGCCCTTCCCAGTCAGCAAATCACGGATGATGGACCCCGGATGTGTCACGACGCAATCTCCTTGGCTTCTGTTTGATCAGCGTTGGGTTCAGTTCAATTCGGCAGCGCGCTTCAGCACGGCGTCTTGATCAAAATCATTGATCTGATCGATGAACTGATTGGTGTACAAAGATTCAGGGTCAACCGTGCCGCCCAAGTCTTCAGTTGCAGACATGAATTCCACCAGATCCACAACGGCTTGCGGTGGGAATTCGCCCCATTTCTCGGCTTCTTCCTTTGTCAGGAATTCTGAGCGTACTTGGAAGATATGCAGGCCAGCCTTGGTCGCTGTCGCATCATCCACACCGGACTGTTTCGTGGCCGGGAAGACCTTGAAATGGGTGGCAACAGTGCCTTCAGGGTTTTCCAGGGCCATCATTGTACCCTGCGCAACGCAACGCAGAACCTTAACAATCAAGTCAGGATTAGTATCAACATAGTCATCCCGAACAAAGTATGAGCTGCCGAATTTCAGCTTTTCTGCATAAGGTGAGCTGAACCGACGCAGCTTCAGCCCCATGTTTTCTGCTGTCGCAATTTGTGAATCCCAGGTTCCCCAGATATCAACCTGGCCAGATTCCAATGCAGCGACCGCCTGTGCACCGACACCGGTTTCAACAATCGTCAAATCCGTGTTCGGGTCCAGACCGGCTTCAGCAATCATGCCTTTGATGATCGATACCAACTGCGCGCCATAGGAAACAACGCCCATGGTTTTGCCTTTGAAATCCTCGATGGATTTGATGTCGCTAGATTCCAGGACAACAGGGAATTGGAAATTCTTCCGCATGTTCATGTAAACGGCTTTGATTGGGGCCCCTTTGGCGCGGGCTTTCACAGCCGCACCCGGTCCCATCAGAACCATGTCGGCCTGGCCGCTAAGGACGGCCTGCATCGCCGCCGATGAATTGGTCGGCTGAAGGGTTACGTCAACGCCTTCATTTTCCCAGCATTTCGTTGCGATGGGCAGCGAGGTATTGTTGGCCTGTGACGTATCCAGAACCTTCGTACCAATGGCCAATGTAAAAGGCTTCAGTTCAGCGGCCGTTGCACTGCTGAGTGCAGATGCGCCGATACCAATGGCGACAAGTGCGCCAAACGCGATAGATTTTTTCACAGTTTCTCTCCCGAAGTTAGATTTAGGCGTCGTCTTCCAGACGCCACGCTATTGTTTGATGTATGTATCCGGCCTTCTTATGGGCGGCTGATTGTCCGGGATGCTTTGTGCATCTACGGCCATAGGGAACGGCTTGATTTAAGCCGTTATTTGGTTCTTCGATAGGGGGCGCATTGGCGTGACACATGACCGTCAACGCCCCACGAATCCAGGTTGCCGTCGCTCTTGAAAAGCGCGGCGTCCCTCGCTGAAATCTCGACTTGAGAACAGCAGTATCTGATGGTCGATTTCTGCCTTCAGGACATCATCCAGCGGGGCCGGCCCGCGTGCCAGAATGTCCTTGGCCGCGGCAATAGACAGGGGGGCTGTCTCCAGAAACGCGCCCGCGGCTGCGACCGCCGCGTCGACAACATCCCCTTCTTGCGCCACCTCATCAACCAGACCCAACTGCAACGCTTGGGCCGCTGTCAGCGTTCCAGACCGAAACATCAAACGCTTTGTTTCCGCGATGCCGATGCGTTGTGGCAATGACCACAACAGCCCCATATCACCCGTCAACCCGACCTTCCCAAATACCGCACCAAAACTTGCATTCGGGGTGGCAAAGACAAGGTCACAGGCACAGGCCAGCGACAGCCCAGCCCCAAAGGCGTATCCCTGCACGGCGGCAACGACTGGTTTAGGCCCGGCGGCGACCAGACGAACCAGCCGGTGCGACGTGCTCAACCGCAGTCGTATCGCCGCTGGATCGGATTCCGGCAGACTGTTCAGGTCACCCCCGGCACAGAATGATTTTCCGCTTCCTGTCAGCACAATGGCGCGACAATCGGCATCTGCGACGGCATCTTCCATCGACCCCAGAAGGGCGTCGCGCAGATCCGGCGTAAGGGCGTTTCGTGTGTCCGGCTGATCCATGGTAATGACCCGGACACCCTTATGATTCACAATAGAAACAGCAGATGAGGTCATGGCTGCACCACCAATCGGCTGGCCTTGTGTTCGGTTCGGGGCAAAGAGCCCTGTGGCATAGCCTGCACTGTCGCGCGAATGTTCAGCTTTTCCTTGATCGCCGCAGCCAGCACAGCGGAAAGTGCGTCTTGATCAGCACCATCCTCCACTTCTGCCTGAATGCGAATTCCCTTCAGCAGACCAGAATCAGGGTCACGCACGCTGTCATCCACAATCAGACGGTATTCATTCAGGAATCCGTCCGTGCCCCGCACGATTTCTTCGACCGCAGAGGGGAAAACATTCACACCGCGCACGATCAGCATATCATCAGCGCGCCCTTTAACGCCCCCCAGAAGACGCGCATGCGTGCGACCACAGGAACAGGGGGACTGGTCGCGAACAACCACATCCCCGGTCCACCAGCGCACCAAAGGTCCGGCTTCTTTGTCCAGATGGGTCAGGACAAGAACACCCGGTTCCCCATCCGCAACATCGTTGCCCGTTTTTGCATCCAGGACTTCTGCATAGACGAAATCTTCGGCGACATGGGGTCCCTGACGTTCTGGACAGTCAAAGCCAATCGTCTGGAATTCCAAACTGCCATAGGCGTCATAGCACCGCGCATCCCAAAGCTTTTCAATCCGTTGGCGCGTCGCCGGAATATTTCCTCCGGGTTCCCCACCAACCATGATGCTGTGCACTTTTGAGTCCGCCGGGTCATAACCAAGCTTCTTTGCCACCTCGCCCAGATACACCATGAAAGACGGCGTGCCGCAGATCACCGTGGACCCGAATTCGAACATGGTTCTGATCTGACGTTCTGTATCCTGGCTTCCAGCCGGAATAACGGCAGCGCCCAGGCGTTGATATCCCGCCGTCGCACCAAGGCCACCCACAAACCAGGAATACGTGAAAAGACACTGGAAGATATCGCCACGCCGGACGCCCTGAGCATAGGCGTATCGCGCATACAGGTCGGCCCAGCGCTCTAAATCACGCGCGGACCAGAATTGCGGTGCGGGTTTTGCAGATGTGCCAGATGAAAAATGGATCCGCGCCAGATTTTCGCGGTCAACCGCCAAAAAATCCCCGAAAGGCGGATCATTTGACAAGGCCGCGACATAGTCGACTTTCTTTGTCAGCGGCAAGCGCTTCAGGTCTTCAAAACCATTGAAATCCCCCGGCTTGAAACCGACTTCCGCAAACTTCTTCTGATAATAGACACTGTTGGCACCCACATAGCCAAGCTGGCGCTTTAAGGCTGCCAATTGATAGGATTCTAGTTGATCGCGAGAAAAGGTCTCCCGCTGATCCCAGAATGTTTCGTTATGGGGAAATGTCGTCATCGCACGCGCGCCCCAAGGCCACGCAAAGCAAAAGTCGCAACCTCATCAACCAGTTTCCGACGATCTTCTTTGGATTGATTGCGACGCTCGCGATACCAGATTGTGGTCCAGTTCAGCGATCCCAGAAACGCCTTTACGGTCAGGCGCGTATTTTGCTGCGGCACCTGACCGGCAGCCATCGCCTCTTCAATTTTTGAGGCAAAAAGGCCCTCATACTCATCACGCAATAAAAGTATTTGCTTCAATGTCTTCATCTGCTTCGGGGTGGTTGCCCCGGTCAAATGCATTTCAAGACCCTGAACAGCGACCCGTTGATACGCAATGTTGGAGATAATGACTGTCAGATGGCCAACCGCCATATGGTATAGCTGTTCCAGCGGGTCGTGACCTTCGGACATCGCCTCGCGAACCGCCCCGATATCCATCGCCATGCCGCATAAATGCACATCAAAGAACAGGTCGGCCTTGCTGCGGTAATGGTGATAAATGCGCCCCTTGGTGCAGCCCAGAATATCGGCAACATCATCAATGCTGGCAGCGGCAAAACCTTTGCGCATGAATGCCTCTGCGGCGGCATTCAGAATATCGATCTTCGAATCATCCATATCGCCAAAGGCAGCTGAATGGGCGCGCATAAGATCACTCATGCCGTCACCCTTTCACTTTCGGAGGAAATTTCCGTATGTTCCGCCTTAATGGCTCTGGCAATGACCAGCCGCTGGATCTCTGATGTTCCTTCATAAATTTCCGTGGCGCGCTGGTCGCGGTACAACCGCTCCACCAAATTCGGCTTCACATAACCGGCACCACCGAAAATCTGCACACCAAGATTAACGGTGTCATGCGCCACCTCACTGCAGAACAGCTTTGCCTGCGCCGCGATCACCGACACATCCTGACCAGCCTGATAGGCTGCTGCTGCGGCATACATCAGCATGCGCGCGGCACTTAACCGTGTGGCAATATCGGCCAAGGGGAATCCGATCCCCTGATGATCAATGATATTGGACCCAAAGGTCACACGCTGCGCGGCATGTTTCGCAGCCGCATGATAGGCCGCCATCGCAATGCCACAGGACTGTGCCGCAACCGAAATGCGCCCGACCTCCAGCGCACCCATGGCAACACGAAAGGCCTGACCCGGCCCTGCCAGCATCGCACTGTCATCGACCAGCGCATCAAAACGCAATTGCGCGTTAACCGTGCCGCGCATCCCCATCTTGTCTTCATACCGGACAACCGTCACGCCGCCCTGTGCAGCATCAACCAGGAATGCAGCGACCCCCCGATGACCGGCGCCAGGCTTGGTTTGGGCGAACACGACATAGCTGTCAGAAACACCACCACCACCGATCCAGCATTTCTCGCCCTTCAGGCGCCACTTGCCACCTTCACGCACAGCGGAAAGAGAAATTGCCGCCGGGTCGGAGCCTGCGCCTTCCTCACTCAAGGCAAAGGCAACAGACTTCAACGCTCCATCCTGTTTCAGCAGGAATCGACGCTTTTGTTCATCGGTTCCCGCCAGAAGAACCGGGCTCACCCCCAATTGAAGGGTTGCGATAATGCCAGAGGTGGACGCGCATCCCGCAGCAACCTCTTCCATAACAGCACACAGCGCGGTGATGGATGCCCCGCCGCCATACGGCTTGGGAAGAATCATGCCGCCAATTCCGGAGTCACGCAGAATATCAATGTATTCGACGGGATACCGCTGCTCGGCATCCAGGACCGCGGCCGCCGGCGCAAAATGATCAGCAGTCAACCGCCGCGCCATTTCCTGCCACTGCGCTTCCTCAGCCGTTAAATTTGGGGCCCAAATCGTTGAATTCACACCAAACTCCATCTCAAAAAAGTCATTTTCAAAGCACTTTTTTAGGCCACCTCCAGAAAAGGTGTTGCAAAGAACCTACTAGGTAGTATGTATTTGTCAACGTGTTTTCACATGGTTAGACGAATTTTCGTTTTCGCTAACCCTGTATTTTCACAAAGAGCATCAGAATAAGCATCTTCGCGACGGGGCCTGCATGACAGCGGATTTACAGAACTTATTGAATTGGTCGATCCCGACGGCACGACAAAAAATCGCGCCAAAGGATGTCATGTTGTATGGGCTGGCAATCGGGCTGGGGGGCGACCCTCTGGACGAGCGTCAACTGCGATATGTTTATGAAAGTGACCTTCGCGTTGCGCCGACAATGGCCGCGGTACTGGCCTATCCTGGCTTCTGGCAAAAGGAACCTGGTACGGGTCTGGACTGGGTGCGCCTGCTCCATGCGGAGCAATCGATAGAAATTCACGCCCCCCTGCCCACCAATGCCGAATTGATTGGAACAACACGCATCACCGGCGTTGTCGACAAGGGGGCCGACAAGGGTTCCTTGATGTATCAGTCTCGCGACATCACCAATGCCGAAACGAATGAGCTGATCGCAACATCTTCCATGACGTCTTTCTGTCGTGGTGACGGCGGCATCGGCAATTATGGGGATGCGCCAGCACCTGCTGCGGAAATCCCGGATACTCCGGCGGATGCCGTGTGTGACATGACGACATTGCCGCAATCTGCGCTTCTGTATCGGTTGTGCGGTGACATGAACCCCCTGCATGTCGACCCATCCACCGCCAGGGCGGCCGGATTTGATCGACCCATCCTGCATGGATTGTGCACGTTTGGCGTATGCGGTCACGCGATCCTTAAGGCGATCTGTGACTATGACGGCAGCCGCCTCAAATCGATGCGTGTTCGGTTTTCCGCGCCTGTCTATCCCGGAGAAACATTGCGCACCGAATTCTGGCGTGTAACGCCGACCGACATCCGTTTTCGCAGTCGAATTGTAGAGCGGGATCTGTTGGTGCTGAACAATGGTCAGGCCCTTCTGACCCACTGATTGACTCTAACGAAATGGAATAAACTGCTGTGCTGGAACAGGAAACACGCCAACAAATTCGCGACATGCTGGAACGCTTTGTTGCAGAGGAACTGATCCCCGCTGAAGCGGAAATGGCTGCGAACAAAGCCGTTCCGGACCATCTGATCACCAAGATGGCCGATATGGGTCTGTTTGGATTGTCGGTCCCGTCCGAATGGGGCGGCTTGGGAATGACGCTGGAAGAAGAGGTCGAAGTTCTGCTGATCCTGTGCCGTGCAAGCCTGTCTTTCCGATCTGTCCTTGGAATCAATAATGGTGTCGGGTCCTATGGCATCCTGGTCCATGGCAGCGACGAGCAACGCGCGCGCCACCTTTCCAGGCTGGCATCCGGGGAAGAAATTGCGTCTTTCTGTCTGACAGAACCGGATTTTGGATCAGATGCCGCAAGCATCCGCACACGCGCCACACGGGACGGCGATAGCTGGGTCCTGAACGGCACGAAACGCTATATCACCAATGCCCCCCATGCTGGCGTTTTCACCATCATCGCCCGCACGGACCCGAACAGCACCAACCACAAGGGCCTGAGCGCCTTTCTGGTGGAGCGCGGGACACCCGGGCTGGAAGTCGGCGCGACCGACGAGAAAATGGGCTTGGTCGGATCCCATACCGCCGATGTCATTCTGAACAATTGCCGCATCCCCGCAGAATCAATGTTGGGACAAGAGGGGGACGGATTCAAAATTGCAATGTCCGCCCTGGAGCGCGGACGGATCGGCATCGCCGCATCCGCAGCAGGGATGAGCCGCCGCCTGATCGATGAAGCAATCGCCTATGCGCAGACCCGGACGACATTCGGCAAACCAATTGCAGACCATCAATTGATCCAGGCGATGATCGCAGATTCAGAGACAGAGGCTTTTGCAGCAGAATCCATGATCATGGAATCGGCCAGACGCTATGACGCCGGTCAGGACTGCTCCCGAGAAGCCAGTTGTTGCAAGTTATTCGCCACAGAAGCGGTCGGTCGCATCGCAGATCGCACCCTGCAGATTTTCGGCGGTGCCGGATATATGCGCGACTATCCAATCGAGCAGCTTTATCGCGATGTGCGTGTTCTTCGAATCTACGAAGGCACGTCACAGATCCAACAATTGATCATCGCAAAAAACCTGTTGAAGCAAGGGGCATCTTCGATGCGCCGGAAATAGGGAGGACCCTCCATGACACAAAGCACTAATCCAGACCGCGTTTTAGAAGGCAAGGTCATCATCGTTACGGGCGCAGGACGCGGAATCGGACGCGGCATTGCCATGCTGGCCGCCCAACATGGCGCAAAAGTCGTCGTCAATGATGTTGGGGCAAGCGGCGACGGTAAGGGCAAGGATGGCTCCCCCGCGGACGACGTCGTGACTGAAATTCGCCAGGCTGGCGGGGAAGCCGTCGCGAACACAGACTCTGTCGCTGAATATTCCGCTGCTGAGAAAATTGTCGCCTGTGCGATGGACACATTCGGTCGCCTGGACGGGGTTATGAACAATGCCGGCATTCTGCGCGACACGATATTCCACAAGCTGGACCCTGCGGATTGGGAGGCCGTCATCGGCGTGAACCTGCATGGCCCATTCAATGTTTCGCGCGCAGCGGCCCCGCATTTCCGCAATCAAAGCAGCGGGGCCTTTGTCCATATGACATCCGCGTCGGCATTGATCGGAAATCTGGCACAGGCGCATTATTCTGCTGCAAAGCTGGGTGTTGTTGCTTTGTCAAAATCGATTGCGTTGGACATGGAACGCTATTCTGTCCGGTCAAACTGTATCTGCCCCTTTGCATGGACACGACTGGTCGCAACGATCCCGGGCGATACGCCAGAGGAAAAGGCCCGTGTGGAACGCATGCAGCAAATGTCACCGGACAAAATAGCCCCCCTGGCTGTCAGTCTGCTGTCAGACCTCGCCGCATCGGTAAACGGGCAGGTCTTTGCGTCTCGCAATCACGAGATTTTTCTGATGGGCCAGCCGCGTCCCTTGCGCGGTATGCAGCGCAGCGACGGCTGGACACCGCATCAGATCGCCACCCATGCTTTCCCCGCAATGGCCGCGCAATTCTATCCTCTGGACCGTTCCAATGACGTGTTCGGTTGGGACCCGGTGTAAGGAAAGTCACACAATGAAAAACCCTGAAAACTCCACTGCGCAAATTGGCATTGTTGGTTACGGTGTCTCCATCCCAAAACGCCGGATCGACCGAAAGGTTATTGCGACCGCACATCGCTGGTTCAATCCAGGTCTAATGGGGGCCGCAAAGGGTCGCCGATCCCAATGTCGTTGGGATGAAGATGTGATTACACTAGCGACGGCGGCAATCCGTGACGCTGTGCCAACTGACAGAATTGACACTGTGCAGGATCTATTCCTGTCCTCCACGACATTGCCCTTTGCCGACCGACAGAATGCAACTGTCGTCGCAGAAGCCTGTGGCATGTCCTCAGAAATCCGCACGCTGGACAACACAGGCTCCCTTCGCGCAGGCACCAGTGCCTTGATAACCGCCTTGGAAAAGGCCTCGACGGGGGTGAAAATTTGTGTCGCCGCCGACAGCCGCCGCGCAAAACCAGGAAGCCTGGACGAGCTTTCTTTTGGCCATGGTGCTGCTGCGATCGCCATAGGCAGCGACACGATCATTGCCGAATTCATAGGCTCCCACAGTGTCAGCGACGACTTTGTGGATCACTATCGCGCCGCACACAGCCCCTTTGATTATCAGTGGGAGGCACGATGGGCCCGCGACGAAGGAACCACGAAAACTTTACCGGGTGCTGTATCAGCGCTGTTGGGAAAAGTCGGCCTTGAAACTAAAGACATCAGCCATGTCGTAATTCCCGCCGGATCACAACGGGACGCCGCGCGACTGGCAAAGGTATCCGGCCTTTCTGACCAAGCCGTCATTGCGCCCCCTGAACTGGAATGCGGGCATCTTGGCGCGGCACAGTCTGGTCTGGTGCTAAGCCGTGCCTTGGATGCGGCCCAGCCTGGACAATATATTCTGGTCGCTGGCATCGGTCAGGGGTGTGACGTTCTGTTGTTCCGTACCACCGATCACCTGCTTGAATATCGTGACAGAAAACGGGCAGAAGACGCGATTGGCAGCGGCATCGAAGACGACAATTACTTTCGGTTCCTAGCCTTTGAAGGCACATTGGAAATGGAAGCAGGCATTCGCGCAGAGGCTGACCTGAAGACAGCCCATTCGGTCGCATACCGAGCGCATGATCAACTTACCGGCCTTCATGCCGGTCGGTGCGGGGCCTGTGGCACAGTCCAATTCCCGAAAGAGAGAAAATGCGTCAATCCAGACTGTCATGAAATCGATCAGATGCAGCCATATCCCTTGGCGGACAAACCGGCAAAGGTTGTTTCCTTCACGCGCGATGCGCTGGCCTATCATCCAGATCCCCCTTCGGTCTATGGCATGATCGCCTTTGAAGGCGGCGGGCGATTGATGATCGAATTTGTCGAATGGGATGACACGCCTTTGACGGTGGGCGCCCCGGTTCGTCTGGTCTTCCGCATCAAGGACATCGATCACCATCGCGGCTATCGCCGGTATTTCTGGAAAGCTATTCCGGCCTGAACAGGTCGCGCTGAATAAAGGGAGAGTTTCATGGCACAGGGCATTAAAGACAAAGTCGCGATCATCGGGATGGGATGCAGCCGGTTCGGCGAACGCTGGAATGACAGCGCCGAAGACCTGATGGTCGAAGCATTTCAGGAAGCCATCGCTGACGCCGGGATCGGTCAATCGGAAATCGGCGCGGCCTGGTTTGGAACATCCTATGAAGAAATTGGCGTTGGAAAGTCATCCATTCCCTTGGCGTCGGCGTTGCGTTTGCAATCAATACCGGTCACCCGGGTTGAGAATCTGTGCGCGTCTGGATCAGAAGCCGTCCGGGGCGCGGCCTATGCCGTCGCATCGGGTGCTTGTGACATCGCCCTGGCATTGGGCGTCGAGAAATTAAAGGATACCGGATATGGCGGTCTGCCGGTCCGTACCCGCGGATCCTTTAACGATTTGTGGATGCCATCCATGTCCGCCCCCGGCATGTTTGCACAGCTGGCATCCGCCTATACCGCAAAGCACGGCGCAGATCCGCAGGATCTGAAACGCGCATTGGCCCATATATCGGTGAAGAGCCACCGCAATGGTGCCCTGAACCCAAAGGCGCATCTGCGTAAGGAAATTTCTGAACAACAGGCCTTGGGGGCCCCGATTGTAGCGGAACCCCTGGGCATATTCGATTGCTGCGGTGTGTCGGACGGTGCGGCGTGCGCGATCGTAGCGACGCCAGAAATCGCGGCCGCTTTGGGCAAGAAAGACATTGTGACGATCAAGGCAATGCAGCTTGCCGTCAGCGACGGCAGCGAGATGTCCCATAACAGTTGGGACGGTACCAGCATCGTCAATACCCGGACGGCCTCTGCCCGCGCCTATAAGGAAGCTGGAATTTCTGATCCCAGCACCGAGATCGGCGCAATAGAAGTTCATGACTGCTTTTCCATCACCGAAATGGTCACTATGGAAGACCTTGGATTCTCAAAAGATGGCGAAGCAATCACTGACATTCTGGATGGGCGATATGACCATGACGGCACCATCCCATGCCAGATCGACGGTGGTCTGAAATGCTTTGGCCACCCTATCGGGGCGTCAGGCATTCGGATGATGTATGAAATCTATCTGCAGCTTCTGGGCCGTGCCGATGCACGCCAGTTAAAGAACATAGATTTTGGCCTGACCCACAATCTGGGTGGCGCGCCTGTTTCAAACGTTGCATCCGTAAATGTGCTTGGGCGGCTGCGGTGACCAAAGGGGCGACACCCTCTCCTGTCCTAGCTGCGGGATGTTTGATCAATCATCACGCGCTGGTGACAGGCGGGGGCAGCGGCATTGGGCGCGCAATCGCTGTGCGACTGGCAGAATTGGGCGCGACAGTGCGGATTGTCGGACGACATGCCGCCGCCCTGGAAGAGACCTGTGCAATGGGCCCCAAAGACCGCATCCTTGCGATACAAGGGGACATTCGGCAAGAACAGGATCGCCATCGAATAATCAATGCCCTGCCCGTCACCGATGGCCTGGATATCCTGGTCAACAATGCCGGTGGACAATTCTATGCGGCCGCGCGGGATATTTCAGACCGGGGCTGGGACTCTGTCATAGACCTCAATCTCAACGCGACCTTCAAGCTAACGCGCGGCCTGTTTGATCATCTGGCCCAGCGTGGCGGCAGCGTGGTCAATATCTCGTTATCCGGTACGGAACGCGGCACGTCTGGATTGGCGCATTCCATCGCCGCCCGCGCCGGGGTCTTAGGTTTCAGTCGCACCCTGGCCCTGGAATGGGCGAAACATGACATTCGGATCAATTGCCTGTCACCCGGCACCGTTCTATCCCCCGCATTTGTATCGGCTGCGACGCCAGAAACCGTTGAACGCCTGATCTCAGCAACGCCTGCTGGACGAACCACGCACCCGGAAGAAGTCGCCGAAATGGTCGCCTTTCTGGCCAGTTCCAGTGCCGCAATGCTGACCGGCCAGATTTTCATGCTGGATGGCGGTGCGCATATCGGACCCGGTCTTGGCATGATTTGACCTGAAGTACGTGAAAGATTCTAAGAGCCAATCAAGAAAGTGAGTTCTCATGACATATTCGTCCCCCGTTCATATCGAAATCGTGGATGCGATCGCCCTGATTGCAATAGACAACCCGCCCGTGAATGCGACGTCTCATGCCGTTCGCCAAGGCCTGTTTGACGCCATAGAGAAAATCACAGCGCAATCAGAGATCAAGGCTGTTGCAATTTATGGCATGGGCCGAACCTTTATAGCAGGTGCAGATATTCGCGAATTCGGTAAACCCCTGCTGCCCCCGTCATTGCCTGATATCTGCCTGTCGATTGAAAACCTGAATAAACCGGTCGTGGCTGTTCTGCATGGAACCGCGTTGGGTGGCGGACTGGAAGTCGCCCTTTCGGCCCATGCCCGTGTCGCCCTGCCAGGCACAAAGCTGGGCCTGCCTGAGGTCAATCTGGGCATCCTGCCGGGCGCTGGGGGCACACAACGCACACCGCGACTGATCGGCATTCCTGCGGCACTGGACATGGTTACCACCGGACGACATGTTCCAGCAGAAGAAGCCCTTGAATTAGGTCTTATCGACCGCATCCAGGGCGGTGACCCGCGTGATGTTGCACTCTCCATGGCGACGGCTGCACTCAAAGGCGACCTCCCTACGCGCAGCACAGCAAACCTGACAGTCGTTCCAAACGACGCCGCGATAAAGGACACGGCTGAGACCCTGAAAGCCAAAAAACCGCATCTGTTTTCCCCGCATAAATGTGTTGAAGCAATTGCAGCGGCATCCACTTTGCCGTTTGCAGACGGATTGAAGCGAGAGCGCGAATTGTTTCTGGAATGCATGGAAAGCCCCCAGAGAACGGGCCTGATGCATGCCTTTTTCGCTGAGCGTGCCGTGGCCGATATCCCCGAAAAGACTGCACAGGCCAGACCTATTGAGGCGTTGGGCGTTATCGGGGGCGGTCAGATGGGATCTGGCATTGCGACCGCTGCGCTGATTGCGGGCCTGCCGGTGACGCTCGTGGAACGAGACACAGCATCACTGGAAAAAGGGAAAGCTTCGATTGAAAAGAACCTTGCCGCGGCTGTGAAGCGTGGAAAATTGAGCCCGGAAAAGCATGACGAGATTCTAGGCCACGCATTGACCTGCACGACCAACCGACAGAATCTTTCGGAGTCAGACCTTATCATCGAAGCCGTTTTCGAAGATATGGAGGTGAAGAAGGAAATTTTCCGCGCCCTGGATGGTATTGCAAAAGACGGCGCGGTTCTGGCAACCAACACCTCATATTTGGACATTAACGAAATTGCTGCTGTCACCAAACGGCCCGCCGATGTGATTGGCTTGCACTTTTTCTCCCCCGCCCATGTCATGCGGCTGTTGGAAGTCGTCGTCCCGGACAAGACCGCGCCACAGGTTGTTGCGACCGGCTTCGCCTTGGCCAAGAAAATGCGAAAAATCGCCGTGCGCGCCGGGGTCTGTGACGGATTTATCGGCAACCGCATATTGTCACATTACAAGAAAGTGGCTGATTATCTGGTCCTGGACGGTGCGACCCCGCAACAAGTGGACCAGGCGCTCGTGGAATTTGGTCTGGCCATGGGACCGTTTGCAGTTTCTGATTTGGCGGGCCTGGAGATTGGCTGGGCGACCCGCAAACGTCAGGCCGCAACCCGTCCATCGGAAGAACGCTACGTTGCCATCGCAGATCGGATTTGCGAACGCGAATGGTATGGGCGAAAGACTGGACAGGGATTTTACGTCTATCCCGAGTCCGGGAAACCCTATGCCAACCCCGAGGTCGACGTCATTATTCAGGAGGAACGCCAGAAAGCGGGCGTCACTCCCCGTGAGTTCAGCAATGACGAAATTGTTGCCCGATTCACCACTGCAATGATTTCAGAAGCACTTCGTGTGCTGGAAGAAGGCATCGCCCTGCGCCCCATAGACATTGATGCCACATTCTTGTTTGGCTACGGCTTCCCGCGCTTTCGTGGAGGCCCGATGCATTATGCCAACACGGTCGGCGTGCCAAATTTAATTCAAAGTATCGAAACCTGGAGCATAGAGGACGCACATTTCTGGAAGGTTCCGGACCTCCTATCCCAACTGAATAAAGACAGCGCAGATATCGCATCACTGAACTGATGCATATTTTCTGAAAGGCGAATTGAGGTGAAGCAGCATCTCAGAACGGTCCCTTGTGGCTGGATACTGCTATTGTGCCCGGATCTTCAAAACATCAGAAAGCCAGTTCCATTGCGAAGAACCAGCAACCAGCATTGGTGCGGAAAATTTATGCCTATCTCAAAATGAGCCAACCCAATTTAAATCGATCCTACTCTAGCAATTCCTCACCCGCCGCTTGCATCCCGCTTGCTTACCGACGTTGAGTTTAGCGAGGGGAATGAGACAGCAAAAAGCCCCTAACCTATTGGGTCAGGGGCTCATTATTTGATTGCGGGGGTAAGATTTGAACCTACGACCTTCAGGTTATGAGTTCTACGTTTTATTCAAAAATTGGCTTCGTCATATTTTTCATTGATGTACGTTGCATTTTATAACAACCGCCGATCTACTATGGAGCAGGAAAACATGTTTTGTTCTTTTGGTAATTTTAAATTGTAAGAAAAGTAAGCTTTATGCGAAAATTATGCCTATTTATTCTGACAAAAATTTATCTAACTTGTTGATTTATAAGCACTGGTATTTTGCTTATTATTGAAAACCAACAAGTTTATCGGGGCCCAGCGCATATCCTCCCGCCCGGTAAATCAGAACCCCGGATTGGGGGGCAGTCCAGATGCGCGTTGATACATTTAAAACCCTTTGATCCCTTCGGGCGATCAGGGCATCGCCCTTGTCTTTTACCCCCAGGGCCATGGCTACAGCCTGGATGTTCGACCGGACGTCTTCGAAACCTTCAGCGCGATGTAGGAATATGCCCTGCTTTGGCTGGTTTATCCATTGGGCGATTCAAACTGGCAAACAGTCGTCAAAAGACAGTTAAAGACGCTCCGAGGGCTCACGCCATCATTGCCGCAGGAGGTCGGTGGCTGGACGCCGCCTGAGCCGCTGCCGCCACCGCACCGGAAAATCGGGCCTCCGCCTCTTCGGGCGTGTATCGGGCACGAGAGACAGCAACATTAATCGCGCCAACGGGAGCGCCGGTGCTGTCGATGATCGCCGATGCGATAGAGATATCACCCAGAAAATATTCTTCAAATGCGGTCGAATAACCGCGCTTTGCTGAAACCGCGATCTTCTGCAGCAACGCATCCCTGTCACAGGTCGTATGCTGCGTGAATGCCTTTAAGGACGATGCATTGATCACGTCTTCTGCTGCTTCCGGATTGAGCCGCGACAGCATCGCAATACCTGGCGCAGAACAATAGGCGGGCATCCGCGTTCCGATAACGACGTCGGTTGCCAAGACATGACGACTGGGATAGCGCGAGATAAAGACAATATCGGTGCCTTCCAGGATCGTAAGATTGACGGTTTCCTCCGTCTCTTTACTGAGATGAATGAGGTAAGGCTGGGTTCGCCGAATGAATTCATTGCTGTTCAGATAGAAGTTTGTCAGTTGCAGAACCTTAACGCTTAAAACCCAACTGTTCGTGTTTTGAAAGCGTTCAATATAGCCCAGTTTCGCCAGGGTATGCATAAACCTCTGCGCAGCGCTCTTGCCAATCTGAGTCTTGGCGGTGACTTCTGCCAGCGTACAGGGCGTGCCGCTGTTGCCGATCGCGTTCAAGACCCGAAACGCCTTTTCGACAGACTGAACCATCAGCAGATCAGGGTCCGATCCTGCTTCGTCACTCCCTCCCCCACGGTTGCCTGATGCCTTAACCATATTTCTAGATGGATTACTCAAAATGCGCGCTCCCTGACCTTATTCTCATCTCGGATTACTCTTCGCGGACTATATTCCATATTTGATACGTTGCATCGTATTGCGATATATTGTATCGAATTCAAATGCAAACTTTGTGCACCCAAACTCACCAGAGGTTACAGGTCCAATCATGACATTGCCAATACTAACAGAAGTCAGAGACGAAATCGGTTTCATCACACTGAACAAGCCGCATATTTTGAATGCGTGGGACAGGCCGATGCGTGACCTGCTGGTCAATAGTCTGGAAACCTTTGAGGCCGATCCGGCAATCAAGGCGATCATTCTGACAGGCGCGGGGGATCGTGCTTTTGGTGCCGGGCAGGACCTAAACGAGACCAAAACCTTCGATTCAAAAAATGCGGAAGATTGGATTGAAGAATGGCGACGCCTGTATGGAACGATCAGATCCCTAACGAAACCGCTGGTTTGTGCGCTGAACGGGTTGGCGGCAGGATCCGCCTTCCAAGTCACACTCTTGGCCGATCTTCGGGTTGGTCATGCGGATGTAAAGATGGGACAGCCAGAGATCAATTCTGGTCTGCCAACCGCAACTGGTTCGTGGATCATGCGAGAACTTATCGGTCTTTCCCGGACCATTGATCTGACCCTTACAGGCCGAATGGTCCCGGCTGACGAATGTTTGGCCATGGGCCTGCTGAGCCGCATTGTCCCAAAGGAGCAAGTCATGGACGCCGCGATAGCGCTGGCCCGGGAACTTGGCGAGAAAGCACCTATCGCCATGCGCCTGAACAAGCGGCGATTCCAGGAAATGACTGAGGCGTCGTTTCAGGAAACCATGTCCGCAGCCTCGCGCATTCATTCAGAAGCTTATGGTACCGGCGAGCCAAGCATGATGATGGAGCGCTTTCTGAAGAAGACAGAACGGAAGGGCTGAGTTATGGCGGGTGTCAGTGAATTTCTTCGTAATACCGGACCGATGAATGACGCGGAATCTACCGCAAATCCAGCCTCGGTTGATATAACATTGGGGGCGGCGTTCAAAGAAAAAGCCACTCAAGAACCAGATGCAGTTTATGCCGTATTTGAAGGCGTAACGATTACTTTTGGGGACCTGGATCATCGCTCTGATGCAATTGCGAAGGTGATCCGAGACAAGGGTGCTATCCCAGGTGATCGCATCATCACAATGCTTGTGAACAGTCCGGACTGTCTGGCGTTAATATTTGGCATTGTAAAGGCAGGCATGGTTTGGGTACCTGTTAATGTCAATCAGCGTGGCGAAGGTTTGAAAGCAATCTTCGAAAATTGTGATCCGCGCCTGGCTATCATAGAAACCGAATTGGCGGGCGTGCTCTCCGATAGCGGGATCGAATTAGGGCGGGACGCCCTTATACTTCACGATGAAGAGGTCGGGCTGGCGTTTGCTGAACAAGGGCAGACGGCATCTATGCCGTATTCGGTGCCGAATGCGAAACCGGATCAGCATTTCGCCCTGATGTATACGTCCGGCACAACGGGGCCGCCAAAGGGCGTTATCGTGACACATAGAATGTTCCGATTGGCCGCAGAATCCTCGATTCTGGTTTCCGATGCGCAGGATCATGACATTTTTTTTATGTGGGAACCTTTGTATCATATTGGCGGGGCACAGCTATTGTACCTCCCCGTCTTAAAAGCCATGCATCTGCATATGGTTAAACGCTTCAGCGCGAGCCGATTCTGGCAGCAGGTCCGGGACAGTGGGGCAACCCAGATCCATTATCTTGGTGGCATTCTTCAAATGCTGTTGGCCCAACCTGAAACCAATCAGGACACGGATCACAAAGTGCGCATAGCCTGGGGTGCGGGATGTCAAACCGACACATTCGCCCTGTTTACAAAGCGTTTCAATGTGGCAATCCGCGAATGCTATGGCATGACGGAAGCCTCAAGCATCACAACCTATTCCACGTCAACACAGCCGGGTGTCGTCGGCAAACCTGTGCCGTGGTTTGATGTACAAATCCGCGATGAACATGACCAGATTGTCCCAAATGGTCAGAAGGGGCAGATCGTTGTCTCCCAGAAAACATCAGGGGGGCTGTTTCCCGGATATTTTCGGCAAGCGGATGCAACCAGGAAAGCACTGCAGAACGGTACACTTTACACAGGTGACCTGGGATCCCTGGACGAAGCAGGCATGCTGCGATTCCATGGCAGACAATCCGACAGCGTGCGGTGTCGGGGAGAAAATATTTCTGCATGGGAAGTTGAACATGTCGTCCTGAAGCATCCCGCTGTTGAAGAATGCGCCATTATCGGTGTCGCGGCCCAGATCGGCGAACAGGATATAAAGCTGTTTGTGCGTCTGAAGGATGGGGAAAGTTTATCCCAGGATGCGCTGTGCGATTGGCTGGAACCCAGATTGGCAAAATATATGATGCCTCGCTATGTGGTCTTTGCCGATGACTTTGAGCGCACCGGCAGTCAGCGAATAATTAAACGCAAACTGTCCAGCGAGATAGCAGGATGTTGGGACCGTCTGGCCCTGTCGAAAAGTGCCTGAGGGCATGAGACCTTTCACATTGAATCGCACCACACCAATGAAAATCAAACAATGAGCAGATCAAGCAGACCCTTAGAAATTATATGAATTGCAGTTGCGCGATACATTGTATCGGTATACAGTACATTCCTATTGCGATACGTTGTATCGAAATACGGTGAAAATAAGTAAGGCAGCTATGTCTTATTTGACGTCAAACCTGGAGATATCTGATGAATACTCCCGCCTTCGAGATTCGGCCTTGCACCAACGTTCTTGGCGCAGAAATCCTTGGTATCGATTTATCCAAGCCTTTGTCTTCAGAGACCGTGGATCTGTTGCGGAAGACTTTGTTTGATCGCGGGGTGATTTTTTTCCGTGATCAGGACTTAACGCCAGAACAGCACATCGCCTTTGCACAGCGGTTTGGCGAAATCGACATCAATCGTTTCTTTACGCCCGTGGAAGGTTATCCATCCATTGCCGAAGTCCGAAAAGACCCTGATCAGGTATCAAACATCGGTGGCGGTTGGCATACGGATCACAGCTACGATCTTGCGCCGGCCTTGGGGTCTATTTTGTATGCGCGCGAGCTTCCCCCATGCGGTGGCGACACATTATATGCAAGCATGTATGCAGCCTATGATGGGCTATCTGATGGTCTAAAAAAGACACTGGAAGGCTTATGTGCGCTGCATTCAAGTCGGCATGTCTTTGGCGAAGGGCGGACACGCGAATGGGGTGATCTTAAAGGTCGCCTTCAGAATATGGGCGCTGCAACACAGGACTCCATTCATCCGATTGTGGTCCGTCACCCGGAATCCGGGCGCAAGGCACTGTATGTGAATCCAGACTTTACCGTTGGTATTCATGGTTGGACGCAGAAAGAGTCTGCCCCCCTGCTGGAATACCTCTATCAGCACGCCGCACGCCCAGAATATTGTTACAGATTTGTTTGGGGCCCAGGGTCCATAGCATTCTGGGATAACCGGGCAACCTGGCACTATGCCGTGAACGACTATTCCGGCGTCCGCCGACTGATGCATCGCATTACCCTGGCCGGTGTCACCCTGACACCAGACAGCATTGATCTGAGCGCCGAACAAAATCGGGCCTCAGCGTAAACCAGAACCGTCCAAACAAATGAACAAGAACGGTCCCCTTTATTCGACATTGAACAGGAGAAATGTACATGACCCGTTTTTCAAGACGTCAATTCCTTGCAACCACAGCAACCGCTTCCGCCGTGCTGGCGCTGCCAAATATCGCCCGGGCAGATGGTAAAACGCTAACCATCGTCTCATGGGGCGGAGCCTATCAAAAGGCGCAGAGCGAGGAAGTCTGGCAGCCCGCCGCCAAGAAACTTGGCATTGAGCTTATTGAAGAGACCTATAATGGTCTTGCCGACATTCGCCTGCGTGTCCGGTCCGGTGCGGTATCCTGGGACATTGTCAGCATCGGTGCTGGTGGCGCTGCCCGCGCCGCTGCGGAAGACCTGCTGACGCCCATTGACTATTCCGTCGTGCAGACAGAAAACCTGATGCCCGACTATGCCTCAAAGAACTGGTTGGGCGGGGATCTGTACTCAACTGCTCTTGCCTGGCGAAGCGATGTATACGGGGATAATGCCCCGCAAAACTGGGCTGATTTCTGGGATGTTGAAAAGTTCCCCGGAAAGCGCGCCTACCGAAATCAATCTCTAGGTCATCTAGAGCCCGCGCTGCTTGCGGAAGGCGTCGCCGCCGAGGATGTTTACAAAGAACTCTCAACCGATGCCGGTCTGAAGGAAGCCATCAACAAGATCGCCTCCCTTAAGCCGCACATTGCCACATTCTGGGCATCCGGTGCGCATCAGGCACAATATCTTAAAGACGGTGTGATCGATATGACCTCTGCATGGAGTGGCCAGATCATTCCGTTGATCGAAGCGGGCCAGCCTATTGATCTGACCTTCAACCAAGCCATTCTGGATGCGGATGCCTATGTTGTTCCAAAAGGCGCACCCAGTGAAAAACTGGCTATGGCGTTCTTGAATGAAATCTCCAAAGCGGAATACCAGGCGGCATTTTCAAACAGAATGCCTTATGGTGCAGTGAACGAACTGGCCTATACCAGCGGTGCTATTTCAGAAGAACGGGCTAAGCTGCTGCCGTCATCACCAAAGAATGTGGCAACCCAGTTGAGCCTGAATTCTGAGTGGTGGAAAGAAAATCAAACCCGTGCCGAAAAGCTGTATCAGGAAATGATCACCGCTTAAGGAATGATGTGAATTTGGTGGGGAGCAAGGACCGGGTTCTATGAAGGAAGATGTGTCGTTAAAATCTGCGATGTCGTTAAGCATCGTTGATATTGTTAAACAGTATGGCAGCTTCCGGGCCCTGGATTCGGTTTCTGTAGATGTTGCACCAGGAGAGTTTTTGACTCTTCTGGGGCCATCTGGATCCGGTAAGACAACATTGCTGATGGCAATCGCTGGGTTTGTGCGTCCCGACAGCGGGCATATTCATCTTACCGGCCAGGAAATTACGCGCCTTGCTCCCTATCGCCGCGGTATTGGCGTTATGTTTCAGAATTATGCGTTGTTTCCCCACAAGACAGTCGCTGAAAACATTGCCTATCCATTGTGGCTGCGGCGGGTTCCAAAAGACGAACGAAACAAAAGGGTCAAAGAATCCTTGGAACTGGTGCAATTGGCGGAATATGGGGATCGAACGATTGATGCGCTCTCCGGCGGGCAAAGGCAGCGTGTTGCCTTGGCGCGCGCAACCGTATTCAAGCCACGAATCCTTTTAATGGATGAACCGCTTTCTGCCTTGGACAAACGCTTGCGCGAAGAGATGCAGGTGGAATTGCGTAATTTGCACCGAAAACTGGAAATGACCACAATTTGCGTTACCCATGATCAGCGCGAAGCCCTGACAATGTCAGATCAAATCGCCATCATGGAAAAAGGGCGAATTGTTCAAAAAGGGGCGCCACGAGACGTGTACGAGCGACCCGTGAATGCCTTCGTTGCGAATTTCATCGGTGAATCCTGTCTGCTTCCGGTGGATATCCAAAATGGAAAAACTACATTCCGGCAGCACCCAATTCTCTTAAATGATCCACCAAAACTAGAAGGTCGTCACAACCTGCTGGTTCGTCCAGAAAAACTGCGGCTGTTGGGCCAGGAAACACCGGATGACGTGAACATCTTCAAGGGCAAGGTAGATGACCTTGTCTATGAAGGGGAAAGTGTCGTGTTTCAAATCAACATTGAAGACGGGTACTCGCTGCGCATTCGCATGTTGTTGAATGAACATGCCGCCCAAGGTTTTACTATTCCAGAAATCGGGTCGACAGTGCAATTGGGTCTGCACAAGAAAAACAGCGTTCTAGTACCCGGAAATGCGGGGTAACGATGTCGGTTGATCACGCCCCATCTGGTGTCGACAATGCCGCGGACCTGCGCAGCGACGCACGAATGGAGACTATTCTTCGATTTGGCCTGGTTTTTCCCGCACTGCTTCTGATCGGGGCCGTGGTTATGGTGCCCGTAGGGTTGTTAACTTTCCTGTCCTTTACGGATGATACGGGGGCTTTTTCATTTGAAAACTATATCAGGTTGGTGGACAGCCCCACTTATTTACGGGTGTTTCTGACGACCTTCAGGGTCTCATTGCTTACATCTGTGATATGTCTGATTCTGGGAACCCCTCTGGCCTATTTTCTCAGTCAGCTCAGGCCGCGCATTGCCAATATTTTGTTGTTGGCGGTTCTGTTGCCGTTGTGGACATCCGTTTTGGTGCGAACTTACGCATGGCTGATAATCCTGCAACGCAACGGGCTCGTTAATCAGGCTGGTATGGAACTGGGGATTTTGCAGGAGCCTCTGGCGCTGTCCTTCAATGAACTGGGTGCAGTTATCGGCACAATGCATATCATGCTGCCTTACATGGTTCTTCCAATTTACGCGGCAATGCGAAAGATTGATATGAATCTGGTACAGGCCGCAGCCAGCATGGGGGCACGGCCGCTGACAGCTTTCTGGTCCGTTTTCCTGCCGCTTGCAGCGCCTGGAATAGCCGCCGGTGTATTGATCGTATTTGTTCTCTGCCTTGGTTTCTACGTCGTCCCTGAAATACTGGGAGGCGGAAAAGTCGTAATGCTGGCCATGCAAATTGCCAGTGATGTGCAGCTTTTCTACAACTGGGGGGCAGCTGGTGCCCTGGGCGTTGTTCTGATGATCGCGACCGTGTTCATCATGGCAATTGCCAAAAAGCTGACCCCTTAAAGGAGCGGAACCGTGTTGCGCGTCCCCAAATTGCTGACTCTGTTTGCCGTTGTCATTTTGGCCTTCTTAACAGGCCCCACCCTGTTGATTGTGCCTATGTCATTTTCTGGAAATGCGTTTCTGGAATTTCCCCCCAACAGTTGGTCCATACAATGGCATGAACAGTATCTGAATTCATCGGAATGGATGTCAGCGACGCTTGTTTCAATACAAGTAGCCTTGGCCAATGTCGTCGTGTCCCTGGTTTTAGGGACTATGGCCGCGTACGGTCTGCAGACGGGGCGGTTCGCACAGCATAACATTATTTTTGCGCTGTTGATGACGCCAATCATTTTCCCGGTAATCCTTCTGGCGATTGGCAGTTTCTACCTGTATTCGCAACTCGGAATGCTCAATGGCAAACTGGCGCTTGTCTTATCGCATGCGGCGCTATCGATTCCGGTTGTTGTTATTTTTATGAGCGCCGCCTTCAGAAGCTATGACTTCAACCAGGAACGTGTTGCAGCCAGCCTTGGTGCCAATCGGTTCATCGCTTTCTTCACGATTACACTGCCACAGATTAAGTTTTCACTATTCTCCGCAGGACTGTTTGCGTTTCTGACGTCCTTTGACGAAGTTGTCATTTCCATTTTTGTCGCTGGTGGTAAAGCGACAACCCTCACCAAGAGAATGTTCAATTCCTTAAGAGATATTATGGACCCTACTGTCGCAGCAATTTCGACATGGGTGTTGGTACTGACATGCATTCTGCTGCTTTTGTCTCAAATCAAAACGGATAAGGCTAATTAGGAGAGTGTTCCCGAATGGGCTCCGGCATTCCCCTTCTCCCTTTTCGATAAGCGCGTCAATCCATGCGCATCATGACGGTCATGCGGCCCTGCTGCACCGAAACACCGTCTTGATTGAAGACATCGAAAAGAAACCGTGTGATTGCACGGCCTGGCTTCGACGTCGCGCGTGTATCTTCGACTGTCAATCTTGCTCGAATGGTATCGCCAATCTTAACCGGTTTGGCAAAATCCCAGTTCAAATTCAGCAGACCCACCACCCTATCCCCGAAGAATCCGGTTTGGGTAGCCATCCCAATCATTGCTGACATCGTCAATGGACCATGTGCGATCCGCGCGCCATATGGCGTGGAGTGTGCGAACACATCATCCATATGGATCGGGGTGAAGTCCCCCACCAGCCCGGCGAAGGTGTGGATATCACATTCCCCTATTGTCCTGCCGGCTGTCACAACGGTTTGTCCGACCGTCAGCATAGGTTTTAAGTCACTCATGTATCTGTCCCATCTGCACCATAACCTCAATCTCGTGACGCAGGATTTTACCGGTCGTGCTGCGAGGAAAGGCATCGTAAGACATAAAGTAAACACCCCTGGGGCGCTTATAACCAGCCAAAGCGCCGCGGCAGAGGGAATCAACGTCGGCCTCTGTCAATTCCTTGTCCGCGCGCGCGATACAGGCGATGGGAATTTCTCCCCAATGGGCATCTTTTCGCCGAATCACCACAGCTTCGCGTATGCGCTTATCTGATAACAGAACCCGCTCTATTTCTGCCGGATAAATGTTCTCGCCACCAGATTTGATCATGTATTTCGCGCGATCCACAAAATCGAAACCACCGTTGACGGATCGTTGAAACAAATCTCCCATTCGGAACCATCCGCCCTGAAAATCCCGCCGGTTCACATCATCAGCATTCCAGTAACCACTAAAGACAGTGGGCCCTCTTACAGCGACCTCGCCCGGGGTGCCATAGGGAACATCATGGCCATCCGGATCCAACAAACGCACATCACATAAAGAGCTTTGTATCTTAGAAAGGGTTTCAGGCATCTCCCCCGGCGGAATTAACATAGCCGATGCCGGCGCAAGTCCGGTTTCCGTGGCGCCAAAACTGTTCAAATAAGGCGCATTGGTCAGACGGGAGAGTTTTGCCGCCAAGCTGAGCGGGACCAGATCGATCATAGCCCCGACAGCCCGAATACTCTTGGCACATCGACCTGACTTTTCCAATATTTCCACTACCGGCTCAATGGACCCTGGCATCAGCAGCATCCATCCGATGGCGTGCTGTTCCATTATGTCAACGATCCGATCAGCGTTAAACCCATCCACAATATGGACGGTTGCCCCCGACATTAACGCCCCCAAAACTTGATCTGTGGAGCCCATATGGAACATTGGCGCCCAGGCGACAAAACCATCCTCGCGCGTAACATTCAGGTCCATGCGCAGGACGGCCATACGTGCGATTTCCGCGCGATGGCTGATTAAGGCGCCCTTGGGAAGGCCCGTTGTTCCGCTGGTGTAGAGAATGACCAAGCCATCTTCCGGATCAACATTCCCACTATTCGCCAACGGCTCAACCTGGCGCGAAGCCTGTTCATATGCATCACCCAGCGTCAGGCATGTCACCAAACCAGTATCCAAGCGGTTGATAGCCTCTTGATATCGTTCTGATACGATCACCAAACTGGGGGAGACCAGATTTATGCAATGACGCAATTCATCATCGGCCAATCGCCAATTCTGACAGGCAACAATTGCGCCGATCATGGCAGCGGCCAACTCGATTTCTGCATATTCGTGCCGGTTCTCAGCCATCAGGGCAATCCGCTGACCCGGCATGATACCCAATCCGCGCAGCAATGCTGCCGTGCGACGCACACGATCCTGAAGCACACTATATGTCCAGGTTTCGTTCAGCTGACTGATAGCAACTCCATTTGGGTTACGTGCAACCTGCGCGGCAAAAAGCTCATAGACGGACAAGCTGCCTGTCCGGATAACATCGTCGGTTACAGGACGCCCGTTTCGCGCTGCCACAGTCGTCCCCTCCTCGGTCAAGTCCAAGTTGCCGTCTCTGCAATGGCCGTACGATATTCCTCACCCAGCCGACGACACAGGTCAGCAGCGCCGGGCACATCTACAATACTCCCGACCCCCTGCCCCGCCGCCCAAACCGTCTTCCAGGCTTTGACCTCGCTGGTGCCAAAGTTGTAGCCTTCTGGCTTTGTTAAATCATCTGGATCAATACCCGCAGCCCGAATGCTGTCGCGCAGAAAATTCCCATCCACGCCGCTGATCGCCGGCGTGTACATAATATCGCTCGCCTGAGACGCGCAGATCATTTCCTTTTGGGCTTCTGGTGCCAGACATTCCCGTGTCGCCAGGAAACGTGTGCCGATATAGGCCAGGTCGGCGCCTAACATCCGTGCCACGGCGATATGACGCCCGGTTGAGAGGGCACCGCCCAGAATGATCGTACCCGCAAATATTTGCCGAATTTCAGGAACCAATGCAAATGCGCTCAATGTGCTGGCATGCCCGCCAGCACCGGAACAAACCGCGATAATGCCATCCACGCCGGCTTCCACCGCCTTCCTGGCATGACGGATATTAATAACGTCATGAAAAACGAGACCACCATAGGCATGAACCGCTTCCACCACTTTATCATTCGCCCCTAGAGAGGTGATAACAATCGGCACCTTTTGTTCAACCGTGACGGCCAAATCAGCCTCTAAACGCGGATTACTGCGATGAACCACCAGATTAACGGCAAAGGGCGCAACCGGGTTTCCGGCCTGCTGCCTTATAACATCAAGTCTTTTTTGAATGTCCTTCAACCAGTCTCGGTACCCTTCTGTGGTGCGTTGATTCAAGGCAGGGAAAGATCCGATTACCCCCGATCGGCAGGTCTCCACAACCAGGTCAGGGCCAGAGCATAGAAACATCGGGGCGGAAATAGCAGGGATTGACAATTGGCCCTTTAGAGCGTCGGGCAACGGCATGCTGTTACTCCTTAAAATAGTCCGGCTTCCCGATTGTCCAGGTTTCTCCCCAATGCTGGCCACCACCAGCAACATGCAGGACCTCACCGGTAATATAGCTTCCCGAACTCCCTCCCAGATAGGCGCAGGCCTCGGCAATTTCCCAGGGGGACCCATTGCGCATCATCGGGTTGGAACGATGATACAAGGCACGGGCTTCGGGGGAATAGACCTTCCACCCCTCGGTCTCTATCGCGCCAGGGGCAATACAGTTCACCCGAATATCCAATGGGGCCCATTCCACAGCGAGATTCTGACTAAGGCCGATTACCCCAGCCCTGGCAGCAATGGTATGCGCAACACCATAAAGGCCATGGCGGGTTACCACCACGATATTAACAATGGAGCCCTTGGATTCAGTATCACGCCAAAACTGAGCAGCCGCCTGCATCATGAACCATGTGCCGGTCAGGTTAGTAGCGATTACGGCATTCCAACCCTTTTCAGAAAAGTCGATGGCCGCCTGCGGAAACTGTCCCCCCGCACTGTTGATCAGCAAATCAAGCTGCCCGAATTTTTCTCTGACATGGCGAAAAAGGTCCTGAACGTCGCCTTGCTGACGGATATCCAGGGCAATTGTTTCTGCAACAATCTCCTTTTCCGCCAGAGCAGTGGCAAGGGAGTCCAACCGATCCTGCTTGCGTCCGACAAGAATAAGTCTGGCTCCAAGTCGCCCCAGCAACCACGCCGCCGCCCGGCCAAGCCCTCCTGCCGCCCCGGAAATCAGAACCGTTTTGCCCTGAAATGAACCCGGCGCATAAACAGTTGGATGAACTGCCAGATCGGCATCGCTCATCCCGATCACGGTATCAGCTGCTTGCTCCGTCATTTCACTTCATATCCCTGAGCAATTCACCCGCAATAATCATCTTGCGCACTTCAGTCGTCCCCGCCCCAATCTCCAACAGTTTGGTTGAACGGAACAAACGATTGATTTCTGATTCCCAGATATAGCCGGATCCGCCATGAATTTGAACGCCAAGATCCAGGACCTTGTTCGTGGTCTGGGCCGCAAACATAACAGAGGCCGCCGTGAGCATATGGATATCACCACGAGGACCAGAACCGGACTCCAACCCCTCCGCTACGGCCAGCCCGCGATAGGAGAAGGTCCGCATGGTCTCTACATGCACATACATCTCTGCCAACATGGATTGAACCATTTGGAATGATCCGATCGGCTTGCCGAACTGCTTCCTAGTTTTTGCATAGTCAATCGAAAGCTCCAACGCCCGCTCTGCAACGCCAAGACACAGCGGTGAGATCATGGCCCGTTCGATATCAAGGCCACTCATCACAATTGAAACGCCGCGGTTCTCCTCGCCAACAAGATTTTCGACCGGCACGCGGCAATCGGTAAAGACCAGCTCCCCGGTCTGGCTGCCACGATAGCCCATCTTTTCCAATTTCTGGGCAACTTCAAATCCGGGGAAATCTTTCTCAACAATAAAGGCGGAGATTCCGTGCGCGCCCTTTTCTTTGTCGGTTTTGGCATAGACCAGAAGAACATCGGCCACTGGCCCGTTGGTGATGTATATCTTGCTGCCATTCAAAACA
>NZSA01000010.1 GCA_002696645.1 Rhodospirillales bacterium
AGGACAGAACCATGGCACTCAAGAATTACAAGCCGACCAGCCCGGCCCGTCGCGGCCTGATCCTGGTCGACAAGTCTGGCCTTTACAAAGGCAAGCCGGTCAAGGCGCTTACCGAAGGCAAGCGCAAGACGGGTGGTCGCAACAACAAGGGCCACGTCACCAGCCGCGGGATCGCGGGCGGTCACAAGCAGAAGTATCGTTACATCGACTTCAAGCGCCGCAAGTGGGACGTTGAAGGCACCGTGGAGCGGATCGAATATGATCCCAACCGCACCGCTTTCATCGCGCTGATCAAGTATGCCGACGAAGAGCTGGCCTACATCATCGCGCCGCAGCGCCTCGCCGTTGGCGACAAGGTCGTCGCTGGCGAGAAGGTCGACACCAAGCCGGGCAACGCAATGCCGCTGGGCAGCATGCCGGTCGGCACCATCATCCACAATGTGGAGATGAAGCCGGGCAAGGGCGGTCAGATCGCCCGTTCCGCTGGGACCTATGCCCAGTTGGTTGGTCGTGATCAGGGCTATGCTCAGTTGAAGCTGTCTTCTGGTGAATTGCGCGTCGTTCGTGCGGAATGCATGGCGACGGTCGGTGCGGTATCAAATCCGGATCAGCAGAACATCAACCTGGGTAAAGCAGGTCGTAATCGTCATCTGGGCAAGCGCCCGTCAGTTCGTGGCGTTGTCATGAACCCGGTCGATCACCCGCATGGTGGTGGTGAAGGCCGCACCTCTGGTGGTCGCCATCCGGTGACCCCGTGGGGCAAGCCGACCAAAGGCAAGCGCACCCGTTCCAACAAGTCGACGGATAAATTCATTATCCGCCGCCGTAACGCGAAGAAGTAAGGGTAGAGACCATGGCACGCTCGGTATGGAAAGGGCCCTTCGTGGAGTTGAGCCTTCTCAAAAAGGCAGAAAAGACTCGCGATTCAGGCCGCAAGGAGGTGATCAAAACTTGGTCCCGCCGCTCCACCATTCTGCCGCAATTCGTCGGATTGACGTTCGGCGTTCACAACGGTCAGAAATTCATTCCCGTTATGGTGAATGAGCAGATGATCGGCCACAAATTCGGTGAATTTGCGCCGACCCGGACCTATTACGGTCACGCGGCTGATAAAAAGGCGAAGAGGAAGTAACGATGGGTAAGTCGGCAAGAGAACGGTCGCTGACCGATACGGAAGCCCGCTCGGTCCTCCACTCGATCCGGGTCAGCCCGCAAAAGCTGAACCTGGTCGCGACGATGATCCGTGGCAAAGATGTCGGTTCGGCATTGCATGATCTGACCTTCACGCATCGTCGCATTGCGGACACGGTGAAGAAGGCTCTGGAATCGGCTGTGGCCAATGCGGAAAACAATCACCAGCTGGACGTTGACCGGCTGTATGTCAAAGAAGCATTCGTCGGCAAGGCCTTCGTGATGAAACGCATGCGCCCCCGGGCGCGCGGTCGCGTCGGCAAAATTCAAAAGCCGTTTTCAAATCTCACCATTGTGGTGCGTGAGCGTGAGGAGGCCGCATAATGGGTCAGAAAATCAATCCAGTCGGTCTGCGCGTTGGAATCAACCGCACATGGGACTCTCGTTGGTACGCCGATAAGAATTATGCAGAATTGTTGCATAAAGATGTTGCAATGCGTGCCTATCTGCAGGACAAGCTGCAGGCCGCCGGGATTTCCCGTGTGGTGATTGAGCGTCCGGCAGGCCGCGCCCGTGTAACCATTCATACTGCCCGTCCGGGTGTTGTGATCGGTCGCAAGGGTCAGGATATCGAAAAGTTGCGTCGTGATTTGTCGACCCGCTTTGGCGGTGACATCGCGCTGAACATTATCGAAATCCGCAAGCCGGAACTGGATGCCAAGCTGGTCGCTGAAAACATTGCGCAGCAGCTTGAGCGTCGCGTTGCTTTCCGTCGCGCCATGAAGCGTGCGGTACAAAATGCCATGCGCATGGGCGCAGAAGGCATCCGGATCAATTGTGGTGGCCGTTTGGGCGGCGCGGAAATCGCGCGCACGGAATGGTACCGCGAAGGTCGGGTGCCGCTGCACACGTTGCGCGCGGATATCGATTATGGCACGGCTGAAGCAGCCACGACCTACGGGATCTGTGGTGTAAAGGTCTGGATCTTCAAGGGCGAAATCATGGCCCATGATCCATATGCCCAAGACAAGCGTTTGGCGGAACAGGGCGGCACAGCGTCGTCCAGCACCGGCAATACGGGCGGTGGCAACCGCTAAGACTATCGGCAAGGGTTTGCCGGAATTGAGGGTCGCCTCTGTTGGGCGGCTGGACACTGAAAGCGAACATGATGGGCTGGGTCTGATGATCCGCCCCTCTAAGAAAATGGGTTCAAGACGATGTTGTCACCGAAGCGCACGAAGTACCGCAAGCAGCATAAAGGCCGCATCCATGGCAATGCCAAGGGTGGAACCGCGCTGAACTTCGGTTCGATCGGCCTGAAAGCCATGGAGCCGGGCCGTGTTACCGCACGTCAGATCGAAGCCGCCCGTCGTGCTCTGGTCCGCCACATTCGGCGTCAGGGTAAGGTGTGGATTCGTATTTTCCCGGATGTGCCGGTCACGCAAAAGCCTGCCGAAGTCCGGATGGGTAAAGGTAAAGGGTCCGTTGAATTTTGGGCCTGCCGCGTCAAGCCTGGTCGCGTGATGTTTGAAATGGACGGCGTGGCGCCTGAATTGGCCACAGTGGCATTTGAACTTGCGGCCGCCAAGATGCCGATTAAGTGCAAAATTGTCACCCGCATTGGTGGGTAAGGAAGCAAAGTCATGACCAAGATCACGGATCTGCGTCCCAAGACGGACGACGAATTGAAAGCGCAACTGACCGAGTTGCAAAAAGAACAATTCAACCTGCGTTTCCAGGCGGCCGGTGGCCAGTTGGAAAATACCGCGCGGGTTCAGGTGGTGCGCCGCGATATCGCGCGTATCAAGACATTGATGAATGATCGCCAGCGCGCCGCGCAGGCAACCACGGCTTAACGGTCGCGGATTTAGACGGAGGTTCGGATTCATGCCGAAACGCATTCTTACGGGGACAGTGGTCTCCAACGCGACTGACAAGACCATCGTGGTCAAGGTCGAACGCCGGGTTAAGCATCCGGTATTTGGAAAATTCGTGCGCTTGTCGAAGAAATTCATGGCGCATGACGAAAACAACACGGCGCAAGTGGGCGATCACGTCCGCATCCGCGAATGTCGGCCGATTTCCAAGCGTAAGTCTTGGGAATTGCTGGTCGGCGCGGACGCTTAACGTCGATACCTGATCGGGAGTAGGTGCAATGATTCAAATGCAAACCACACTCGATGTAGCGGACAATTCCGGTGCCCGGAAAGTCCAGTGCATCAAGGTGCTCGGCGGTTCAAAACGCCGCTTCGCATCGGTTGGCGATATTATCGTCGTATCGGTGAAGGAAGCCATTCCACGCGGCCGCGTGAAAAAGGGTGCGGTTCATCGCGCCGTTATCGTGCGGACCCGTAAGGAAATCGCCCGTCCGGATGGATCGACCATTAAGTTCGATACCAATGCGGCGGTTCTGATCAACAAAACGAAAGAGCCGATCGGCACGCGTATTTTTGGCCCGGTCGTGCGCGAACTGCGCGCCAAACAGTTCATGAAAATCGTTTCCCTGGCGCCGGAGGTGATCTGATATGGCTGCGAAGATCAAAAAAGGCGACACTGTTGTGGTCCTGTCGGGCCGCGATAAGGGCAAAGAAGGTGAAGTTCTGACGGTTCTGCCGAAAGAAAACCGGGCCACTGTGCAGGGTGTGAATATGGTCAAGCGCCATACCCGCCCCAGCCAGACGACCCAGGGCGGTATCGTTGAAAAGGAAGCCATGATCGACTTGTCTAACCTGGCGATCAAGGATCCGAAAACAGGGGAACCGACTCGCGTTGGTTTCAAAACTCTCGAGGACGGTCGCAAGGTACGTTTTGCCAAGCGATCCGGCGAAAATATCGACGCCTAAGGGCGACGGTTTTAGGAAGGTAAGGGATACGAGCGATGGCTGAAGATCGTTACGTCCCGCGGCTGAAGCAGCTTTACGACGAGAAGGTTAAAGCTGACCTGTTGCAGGAATTTGGGTACAAAAATGCCCTACAGGTGCCGCGGCTGGACAAGATTGTCGTCAATATGGGTGTCGGCGAAGCGTCGGCAGACCGTAAGAAGCTGACGAACGCAATTGCGGAAATGGCGCAGATCACCGGGCAAAAGCCGGTATCGACCAAAGCCAAGAAATCCGTCGCGGGCTTTAAAATCCGTGATGGCATGGCAATTGGCTGCAAGGTTACGCTGCGCGCGGACCGCATGTGGGAATTTCTGGACCGTCTGATCAACATCGCGCTGCCGCGCGTTCGCGATTTCCGCGGTATCAGTGCCAAAAGCTTCGATGGATACGGCAACTATGCCATGGGCCTGCGCGAGCAGATTGTTTTCCCTGAGATCGAATACGATCAGGTAGAAGACGTTCGCGGCATGGATATCATCATCTGCACGACGGCAGGAACGAATGAGGAGGCTTTGAGCCTGCTCACCAAGTTCAATATGCCGTTCGAAAAAGCGTAAGGCGGAGGAGAGAAATCCAATGGCTAAGAAAAGCTCCATTGAAAAGAACAATCGCCGCCGTAAGCTGTCCAAGCGTTATTCGAAAAAACGTGAGGCGCTTAAGGCACTGATCCACAATCGCGACCTTGCTCCGGAAGAGCGGTTCGCGGCGGTGATCAAGCTGGATAGCCTGCCGAAGAATGCGAGCCCGATCCGTGTGCGCAATCGTTGCGAAATCACGGGGCGTCCGCGCGCCTTCTACCGCAAGTTCCGTATTTCCCGTATCGCGCTGCGCGACATGGCCTCTCTTGGCCTTGTCCCCGGTGTGGTCAAGTCAAGCTGGTAAGGAGGATCAAGTCATGTCTATGAGTGATCCGCTTGGCGATATGCTCACCCGCATTCGTAACGGTCAACACGCCCGCAAGGCCGTGGTTCCGGTTCCTGCATCCAACATGCGCATGCGTGTTCTGGACGTATTGAAGCGCGAAGGGTTCATCCGTGGTTATTCTGAGTCGGAAGTCCGCCAGGGTATCCGGGAGCTGTCGATCGAATTGAAATACTCAGATGGCGAACCCGCCATTCGGGAAGTGTCGCGCGTGTCCAAGCCGGGCCGTCGCGTCTATTCAAAAATTAAGGATTTGCCCCGTTTCTACAACGGCCTTGGCATTCAGATCCTCTCTACCCCCCGGGGTGTGATGTCTGACGCCGAAGCCCGCGAAGCGAATGTCGGTGGCGAGATCCTTTGCCGCGTTTATTGATCGGGAGGAGAGAACGATGTCACGCATTGGTATCAATCCAGTAACGATCCCCAGCGGCGTAGATGTAACGCTGGCCAACGGCGTCATTACTGCCAAGGGCAAGAATGGCGAACAGCTGGTTAAGGTTCTGGAAAATGTCGAAGTCACGATTGACGACGGCAAGGTCACAGTGACCCCGTTGCTGAAAACCAAACGCGCCCGTCAGGCCTGGGGTACAACCCGCGCCTTGATCGCAAACGCGGTTGAAGGGGCAAGCACCGGTTTCACAAAGCGTCTTGAAGTGAACGGCGTTGGATATCGCGCGGCGGTTCAGGGGTCTACCCTGAAGCTGTCGCTTGGTTTCAGCCACGACGTGAATTTCCCAATCCCCAGCGATCTGAAGATCGTTGTGGAAGGCGACAAGAGCAACGTGATCTCGATTTCCGGCGCCTCTAAACAGCGCGTCGGTCAGATTGCCAGCGAAATTCGCGCCTATCGGCCGCCAGAGCCTTACAAAGGCAAAGGCGTTAAGTATTCGGACGAGACCATCCTTCGTAAAGAAGGTAAGAAGAAGTAAGGAACGGGTAAAATGCTCAAGACGAAAGAATTATTCGAGCGTCGTAAAGAGCGGACCCGCTTCAAGGTCCGCAAACTTGCGAATGGGCGTCCGCGGTTGTCGGTGTTCCGCTCTTCCAAACAGATCTATGCACAGATCATTGACGATCAGGCAGGGCGTACCCTGGCTGCAGCGTCTTCGATCGACAAGGATCTGAAAGGGAAGCTGAAGACCGGTGCAACGGTAGAGGCTGCTTCAGAAGTCGGCAAATTGCTGGCGGCACGGGCAAAAGACGCTGGTGTAGAAGTCGTGGTCTTTGATCGCGGCGGGTATAAATTCCATGGTCGGGTGAAGGCGCTGGCGGATGCCGCGCGTGAATCCGGTCTGACGTTTTAAGAGTCGGGAGCCGCTGATATGGCACGAGGACCGAGAGAAGATGGTGGTGGTAAAGGTCGCGGACGCGATCGGGACCGCGACAATAGCAACCGGGACAGCAACGAACCGGATCTGACCGAAAAGCTGGTCGCGATCAATCGCGTCGCCAAGGTCGTGAAGGGTGGGCGTCGCTTTGGCTTCGCCGCGTTGGTAATTGTCGGGGACGGCCGGGGTCGTGTTGGCTTCGGATCAGGCAAGGCGCGTGAAGTGCCCGAAGCGATCCGCAAGGCGACCGAACAGGCCCGCAAGACAATGATCCGCGTGCCGTTGCGGGAAGGTCGCACATTGCACCATGACATCAAGGGGCATTTCGGTGCCGGTCGTGTGATGATGCGCGCAGCCCCTCCGGGAACGGGAATTATCGCAGGGGGTCCAACCCGTGCGGTGTTTGAAGCCCTGGGCGTTCAGGACATTGTTGCCAAATCTATTGGCACGTCCAACCCCTATAACATGATCAAGGCTGCTTTTGACGGGCTGAAAAACAGCCAGTCACCGCGTATGGTGGCGTCCCGTCGGGGCTTGAAGGTCGCTGATCTGGTCGGTCGTCGTGATGACAGCGTGGACAACAGCGCCCAGGAGGCGATGAGCAATGGCTGATAAGAAAACCCTGACCGTGCGTCAGATCGGTAGCCCGATCCGTCGCCCCAAAGAACAGCGTGACACGCTGATCGGGCTGGGCCTGAACAAGATGGGCCGCACGCGGGTGTTGGAAGATACCCCGTCGGTGCGCGGAATGATCCGCAAGGTCCATCACATGGTGGAAATCGTCGAAGAGACCAAGTAACGCCGGGGACTGTCCCCAGCAACCGTCTTTTCGCAAGCGTTTGAGGATGCGTATCATGAAACTCAACGAACTCGTCGACAACGAAGGGTCCCGCAAGGACCGCATGCGTGTTGGCCGTGGTGCCGGGTCCGGTAAGGGCAAAACCGGTGGTCGCGGTGTAAAGGGGCAGAAATCCCGCACGGGCGTGTCGATCAATGGTTTCGAAGGCGGGCAAATGCCGCTGTATCGGCGTGTGCCGAAACGCGGCTTTAACAATGTCAGCCGCAAGAACTTTGTCACCGTCAATATCGGTCGCGTCCAGAAATGGGTCGACGACGGCAAGCTGGACATCAGCAAGACCGTGGATGCGGCTGCGCTGGTCGCGTCCGGTCTGTTGACCCAGGCCCGGGATGGCGTGCGCCTGTTGGGCAATGGGGAATTGACGGCTAAGATCAATTTTGACATTGCGGGTGCTTCTAAAACGGCAGTCGATGCGGTGGAAAAAGCCGGTGGCTCTGTCACTGTGCCGACCCCGGTTGCAAAGAAGGAAGGCAAGCGCGTCGCGCGTCGCAAAGAAGCGGCAACAAAACGCGAAGCGCGGCTCGCCGCAAAGTAAGACTTCTGCTGGCCCGCAAGGGTCGGACGGTAACGCGCGGGTCGGGGCGATGAGACGAGATAAAGTCCTTTCGCCCCGCTCGCGCATTTCCTATATACGATGCTCGTATATACGGTATGTGTGCACACACAGGGCGTCCCTGCAGGCTTCAGCCTCCTGAAGAAGTGGGATCCGCGCCCCGGTGGTCAGAGGATGAGGACGGGACAGACCCATGGCATCAGCCGCGGAACAACTGGCAGCGAACTTCAATTTCAGCTCGATCGCGAAAGCGACAGAGCTTAAGCAGCGACTGTGGTTTACCCTTGGCGCATTGATTGTGTACCGGATCGGAACCTATATTCCTCTGCCGGGCATTGATCCGACCATCCTGAATGACATTTTCGAACAACAGCGCGGCGGCGTGCTGGATATGGTCAACGCCTTTGCGGGCGGGGCCATCGGGCGCATGGCAATTTTTGCGCTTGGCATCATGCCATACATTTCCGCCTCTATTATCATGCAGTTGCTGACCACCGTGTTTCCAACGCTGGAGCAATTGAAGAAAGAGGGCGAAACCGGCCGCAAGAAAATCAATCAGTATACCCGTTACCTGACCGTCGTTCTGGCTGTGGTTCAGGGTTATGGGATCGCTGTTGGTCTGGAAGGTCTGCAAACCTCAACCGGGGCCAGTGCTGTTGTGGATCCGGGCATGTTCTTCCGGGCCTCTGCGGTTATCACGCTGGTTGGCGGGACGGTTTTCATGATGTGGCTGGGCGAACAGATCACCCAGCGGGGCGTCGGTAACGGTATTTCGCTGATTATTTTCTCCGGGATTGTGGCTGGTTTCCCTGCTGCCCTGGCTGCGACCTTTGAACTGGGCCGCAGCGGCCAGCTGTCCACTCCCCTGTTGCTGGGTGTTTTGATCCTGGCGGTGGCTGTGATTGTGTTCATTGTTTTTGTCGAGCGGGCTCAGCGCCGAATTCTGGTTCAGTATCCCAAGCGCCAGGTTGGCAATAAGATGTTTGGCGGCGACAGCTCACACCTGCCGTTGAAGCTTAACACGGCAGGCGTGATCCCCCCGATTTTCGCAAGCTCGATCCTGTTGATGCCGTTGACGGTCGCTAATTTCTCTGGCCCGTCCAGCACTGATGGTGGGATTCTGTCCTTCCTGACGGCCAATCTGGGCCATGGTCAGCCCCTGTATCTGGCCTTGTATGTCTCGATGATCGTGTTCTTTGCGTTTTTCTATACCGCAGTTGTGTTCAATCCAACCGACACCGCTGACAATCTGAAGCGCAATGGTGGTTTTGTTCCAGGGATTCGCCCCGGCAAGAATACGGCTGATTATCTGGATTATGTCCTGACACGCCTGACGGTGATTGGTGCGGCCTATCTGGCAATCGTTTGTATCCTGCCGGAAATTCTGATCGCCAACCTGTCTGTTCCTTTTTATCTTGGCGGAACGACGTTGTTGATTGTTGTCACGGTGACGATGGATACGGTAACGCAAATTCAAAGCCATTTGATTGCGCATCAGTATGAAGGGCTGATCAAGAAGTCCAAGCTGCGGGGGAAAAAACGATGAACATCATTCTGCTGGGTCCGCCCGGCGCGGGGAAGGGAACCCAGGCGAAGCGTCTGGAAGAATCTCGCGGCATGGTGCAATTGTCTACCGGCGATATGCTGCGCGCCGAAGTACAAAGCGAAAGCGCCCTGGGCAAGGAAGCAAAGGCTGTGATGGATGCGGGCAAACTGGTGTCCGATGCCCTGGTGATTGGCATTATTGGCAACCGCATTGACCAGCCGGACTGCAATAATGGTTTTATCCTGGACGGTTTCCCGCGCACGGTTGCGCAGGCCGAAGCCCTGGACGGGATGCTGGAAGAAAAAGGTATGACCTTGGATGCGGTCATCGAAATGAAGGTTGATGACGCGGCACTGACAGAGCGGATCACCGGGCGTTATACCTGTGGGACCTGTGGTCAGGGATATCACGACACATTTCATAAGCCGGCAAAGCCAGGCATATGTGACAAATGCGGCGGGACAGAGTTTAAGCGTCGCGCCGATGACAATGCGGAAACCGTGACATCACGGTTGGAAGCCTATCACGCACAGACGGCGCCAATCCTGCCGTATTATGCGGATAAGGGCATGCTGAAATCTGTAGATGGCATGGCCGATATGGACGAAGTAACCCGTCAAATCGAGAAGGTGCTCGGTTAAGATCGAGACCCTTGTCATGATGGTGTAAGAAAAACTGAAACTCTGGATGTTTTCAGGGTGGTGGTGCGTTGACAAGCGGGCGGTTTTCCCTATACTCCGCGCGCTTTACTGGGTGGTTGTCCAGAAGCGCTTGAAATATAAGCGACTTCGCGAGTCACGCCATGCAGTTGAATCGAATTTGGGACCGATAGGGTCCAGGCAGATCAAGAGACGGACTTAAAAAAGTTCAAAAAATTGATCTGATCGTAATCTGAGTTGATCGATGGAGACGTCGCAGACGTCTCCTAAACACGTTTGAAGGAGTACGCGACGTGGCACGTATCGCCGGCGTTAACATCCCGACCAACAAGCGAGTGCTGGTCGCGCTGACTTACATTACCGGCATTGGCCCTGCGAAATCTGTAGAGATTTTGGGCAAATGCACCATTGATCCCACCAAGCGCGTGAACGAGCTGGGGGAAGATGAACTGGCCCGGATCCGTGAAGTGATCGATCGGGACTATACGGTAGAGGGTGACCTGCGCCGTGAAGTCGCGATGAACATCAAGCGTCTGATGGACCTTGGTTGCTATCGCGGCCTGCGTCACCGCAAGGGCCTGCCGGTTCGGGGTCAGCGCACCCACACGAATGCGCGCACCCGCAAGGGCCCTGCCCGCGCGATCGCTGGTAAGAAGAAGTAATACGGTCTGCCAGTTGGCAGGGCGGCGCGGGGCATTTCTGTACCCGCGTGCGAAATGAAGGACGGAATAGACTATGGCTAAGGCTCCGGTTCGTAAGCGTAAAGAGCGGAAGAATATCGCAGCGGGCATCGCCCATGTGAATTCGACGTTCAATAATACGATGATCACCATCACCGATGTGCAGGGAAACACGATTTCCTGGTCGTCTGCAGGCTCTAAGGGCTTCAAGGGCAGTCGGAAATCCACTCCTTTCGCGGCACAGATGGCGGCGGAAGATGCGGGTGCCAAGGCACAGGACCACGGCGTCAAGACCCTGGAAGTCAATGTGAAGGGTCCTGGTTCAGGGCGTGAGTCGGCGCTGCGCGCGCTGCAGTCGGTTGGGTTCCAGATTACCGGTATCCGCGACGTCACCCCCATTCCCCACAATGGTTGCCGTCCGCGCAAGCGTCGTCGGGTTTAATTCTTCGGCTTGCGATCCCATCCCTGATTTCGGGATGGGGCGCGCCGCGATCCCGCCATCGATCTGATAGGATCGAATTATAAGGCAGGATCCTTTTTTACTTTAGCTGTGAGGCGAGAACCAACATGAATGATGTTACCGCGAACGCCCAGAAGAACTGGCAAGCCCTGATCAAGCCGAAGAAGCTGGAAATCGCCTCGGGCTATGATGCCCGTCGCATCGCGACTGTTGTTGCTGAGCCGCTGGAACGTGGCTTTGGCCTGACGCTGGGGAATGCCCTGCGTCGCGTTTTGCTCAGCTCTTTGCAGGGCGCTGCGGTCACCGCAATCCAGATCGATGGCGTATTGCACGAATTCTCCTCGATCCAGGGTGTGCGGGAAGATGTCACTGACATCGTCTTGAATGTGAAAGCCCTGGCTCTGCGTATGCATGGCGAAGGCCCGAAGAAGATGCGCCTGTCCTGTGAAGGTCCTTGTGAAGTGACCGCTGGCATGATCGAAACCGGCCATGACATCGAAGTCATGAACCCCGACCTGCCGCTCTGCACGCTGGACAGCGGTGCGTCACTGAACATCGAATTCACCGTTGAAAATGGCATGGGCTATGTGCCTGCGACCCAGAACCGTCCGGAAGATGCGCCAATCGGCCTGATCCCGGTCGACTCCGTGTTCAGCCCGGTCCGCAAGGTATCCTACAAGGTGGAAAATACCCGCGTTGGTCAGGTCACCGACTATGACAAGCTGTCCATGTCGCTGGAAACCAATGGCGCGGTTACCCCGGATGATGCCGTAGCCCTGGCCGCCCGCGTGTTGCAGGATCAGCTTCAGGTCTTCATCAACTTCGAAGAGCCGGAAATCCGTACCGAAGAAGATCGCCCGTCGGAACTGCCGTTCAACAAGAACATGCTGCGCAAGGTCGACGAATTGGAACTGTCGGTTCGCTCTGCCAACTGCCTGAAGAACGACAACATCGTCTATATCGGCGATCTGGTTCAGAAGACGGAATCGGAAATGCTCCGGACCCCGAATTTCGGTCGCAAGTCGCTGAACGAAATCAAGGAAGTGCTGGGCCAGATGGGTCTGTCACTGGGTATGGAAATCAACAATTGGCCGCCTGAGAATATCGAAGATCTGGCCAAGAAACTGGAAGAGCCCTTTTAAGAAGGACTTTCCCAGCGCGTAAGAGTACCGCGTTCAAGTCCCCCGTCGGCTGTAGCCTAGAGCGACCGGCGGAGACGCACCCGAAACCATTGTTATTTTAAAGGACGAAAGCCATGCGGCACCTGAAAGACGGACGGAAACTTAATCGGACAGCCGAACACCGCAAAGCGATGTTTGCCAATATGTCCAATGCCCTGATCAAACACGAGCAGATCGTGACCACGCTGCCGAAAGCCAAAGAGTTGAAGCGCGTCGCGGAAAAGCTGATCACGCTTGGCAAAAAGGGTGGCCTGCATCGCCGCCGCCAGGCCTATTCGCAACTGCGCGATGAAACCATGGTCAAGAAGCTGTTCGACGTATTGGGCCCGCGCTATGAATCGCGCCCGGGCGGTTATACCCGCGTTCTGAAGGCCGGTTTCCGCTATGGCGACAACGCGCCGATGGCCGTGATCGAACTGGTTGAACGCGACGAATTGGCCAAGGGTCAGGACAGCGGTCCTGTGGCTGAAAAGGTCGAAACTGAAGAATAAGGCGCAAGCCACTGAATTGACAGAAGGGCGGTTCCGAAATCGGGCCGCCCTTTTTCTTTAGGCTGATTTTCTGTCGGCGTCTGGTTCAGGAAGGATTGTCGCAATGCCTTCCCAAACACCGATGGAATGCTTAGATTACCGCCATGCGAGATACATTCATGAAATTCATTCCCCGCGTTGTTCTGCTCTTCGGACTGTTGGCCCTTCCTCAAGGGGCCATCGCCGAAACAACGCCTGTCGTCCCCCAATCAGCGCAACAGGTACGACTCAGCTATGCGCCCTTGGTGGATGCGGTTGCTCCTGCGGTTGTGAATATTTACACCCGCAAGACAGTGGCCGCCCGGGGACCGCAAAGTCCCTTGTTCAGCGATCCCTTCTTTCAGCGGTTTTTCGGCAATGCCTTTCCCGGTACCCAACAGCGCCGCCAGGAAAACTCCCTGGGGTCGGGCGTCATTGTTTCCGAGTCTGGACTGGTTGTGACAAACCATCATGTGATCGCCGATGCGGATGATATTCAGGTGATCCTGCGGGATCGGCGCGAATTTAAAGCAACAGTGCTGGTATCGGATGAGCGCACGGATCTGTCGGTCCTGCAATTGGTCGATGTAAAAGGGGCCTTGCCCGTTGGCAGGCTGGGGGATTCTGATGCCGTTGCGGTTGGGGATTTGGTGCTGGCGATTGGCAATCCCTTTGGCGTTGGTCAGACGGTGACCAGTGGGATTGTTTCGGGTCTGGCGCGAACATCGCTGGATATCTCGGACTATCAATCTTTTATCCAGACCGATGCCGCGATCAATCCCGGCAATTCCGGGGGCGCGTTGGTTGCAATGGATGGGTCGATCATCGGAATCAATACAGCGATATTCTCAAAGACCGGCGGGTCCCAGGGCATCGGGTTCGCCATTCCATCGATCATGGTAAAAGCCATTCTGACCAGCGCGACATCTGGAACGCCCCTGCTGCGCCCCTGGCTGGGTTTTGACAGCAAGGTGGTGGATTGGGATATTGCCAATGCCTTGGGAATGGATGTTCCCCATGGCCTGATCGTTGAACATGTGCGCCAGAACGGTCCTGCCGATCAGGCCGGCCTGAAATCGGGCGATATCATTCTCAGCGCAGATGGGAAGATTATTGAGGATGCCCAAAACCTGCGTTTCCGGGTGGCGACCAAAGGGGTCGGTCAGACTGTAAAACTCAGATTTCTGCGGGACGGCACCGCGATGGAAGCAGACTTCGTGTTGCAAGTGCCGCCGGAAGACCCCCCGAAAGACCCGGTCGTGGTGCGCAGCAATGCTCCCTTTGCGGGTGCGGTTTTTGTTAATCTGTCGCCGGCATTGACGGAGGAATTAAATCTGCGATTGGATCGCTCTGGGGTGATGGTGATGGAAGTTGCCCGTGGATCACCGGCCGCGCGGATGGGGCTGCGTCCGGGTGATTTGCTGAAATCTGTGAATGACTATGCGATCAAGCTGACGGAAGATTTGCGCGACGTCTTGTCTGATCCGCCCAGGACATGGCGCATGGTGTTTGATCGCAACGGGGAAACCCGAACCATCGAAGCCCGGTGACAGCATGGCAACGCCGCCCCCCGGAGTGTCAGGTGGTGGACTGTCTGGTGGTCTGTTCGAAGCAGATGCCCCCCGCCCCCTGGCGGATCGGTTGCGCCCAAAGGACCTGACAGAAGTCTATGGTCAGGATCACCTGATCGGGCCCCAGGGCAGCCTGCGCCGGATGCTGGATAACAAGCGGTTGACCTCCATGATCCTGTGGGGTGGGCCGGGCTGTGGCAAGACCACATTGGCGCGCCTGATCGCAGAAGGCAGCGGATTGGTGTTCGAGCCCCTGTCGGCTGTCTTTTCCGGCGTGGCGGATTTGCGCAAGGTTTTTGATCGCGCCCTTTCCCGTCGCCAGGCCGGGCAGGGAACGTTGCTTTTTGTTGATGAAATCCATCGCTTCAATCGCGCGCAACAGGATGGATTCCTGCCAGTGGTGGAAGATGGCACCATCATTCTGATCGGGGCGACGACGGAAAACCCCAGCTTTGAACTGAATGCTGCGCTGTTGTCGCGGTGTCAGGTCTTTGTCCTGAACCGGTTGGATGAGGCTGCGATGCGCGAAATGCTGCTGCGCGCTGAGGAAACAGAAGGGCGCAGCCTGCCCATCGATGATGACGCGCGCACTGCCCTGATTGCCATGGCCGATGGCGATGGCCGGTATCTTTTGAACATGGCCGAAGCGCTGTTTGCCCTGGGCACCACGGAAAAGCTGACCCCGAAAGGCCTGGCCGGTGTGGTTCAGAAACGCCTGCCGGTCTATGACAAACATCAGGATAGCCATTTCAACCTGATCAGTGCCTTGCATAAATCCTTACGCGGATCGGATTGTGATGGGGCGCTGTATTGGTTCGCCCGAATTTTGGAAGGCGGCGAAGACCCTCTGTATGTCGCGCGGCGATTGGCTCGTTTTGCTTATGAAGATATCGGTCTTGCAGATCCTCAGGCGGCGCATCAGGCCTTGATGGCGTGGGATACCTATGAACGGCTGGGCAGCCCGGAAGGGGAATTGGCGCTGGCTCAGGCGGTAATCTATCTGGCGACCGCCCCGAAATCCAATGCTGCCTACACAGCCTATAAAGCGGCGCGGCGCACGGCGAAGGAAACCGGCTCCCTGATGCCGCCCAAACACATCCTGAATGCGCCGACATCGATGATGAAGGACCAGGGCTATGGCAAAGGCTATGCCTATGATCATGATGCCCCGGATGGGTTTTCGGGCCAGAATTACTTTCCAGAATCCATGTCGCGCGTTTCCCTGTACCAACCAGTGGAACGTGGGTTCGAGCGGGAAATCAAGAAGCGTTTAGAATACTGGGATGGCCTTCGGCGCAAACGCCGCGAAACAGATACGGATTAGGGGACCTGGAATGGAAGAGATACTCACATTAGTCGCCAGCCCAGCAGCCTGGATTGCGCTCTTGACCCTGATCGTTATGGAGATCGTGCTGGGGATCGACAATCTGGTCTTTGTCTCCATCCTGACCAATAAATTGCCGGAAGAAAACCGCGCCCGTGCCCGCACGATCGGGATCGGCGG
>NZSA01000011.1 GCA_002696645.1 Rhodospirillales bacterium
TCTTGGCGGTCGCATCGACGGCACTGAACCGATCCGGCGGCAGGGTATCCAAAAGCGGTGTTAGTTCCGGCACCCGCCATGCCAGAACAGGGCGAATATCGCGGGCGACCAGGCCGGCCTCCCCTTCGAACTGCCAGGCGTCTTCTTGTGCCTCGAACGTGCCCAGCACACTGAGATCCGCATCACCCGGCAGCGCGATACTGGCACGATCAACAACCGCAATTCCGCCACCCGATGCAAAAGACACTGTCGCCTGACGCAGGGTCTGATCCTGAAAGGCTATGGATCTTGCCCGAATAAGGCTGGTGATATCCACACCTGAAAACAAACGAACGCCCTGCATGAAATCAGTGATTAAATGGCTGCCATAGGTACCAGCCTGTGCCGGGTCCAGCCCTGTCATATCTACCCGGGACAGATCCAGCTTGATGTCCAGGGCCGGTCGTGACCCGGAAACCAGCGTCACAGTGCCGGCCCCGGTCACTTGACTGCTTTGCACATTCTCCAGGGTGATGCTTAGGACATTATCAGCGCTGGAGTCGATGCGGGTATCCAGTGTTGCGGCTCCTTCCCCCAACAGACGGGTGATCGCATCCGCCTTCAGGGTAGACAAAAAGCCAACTTCTTCCAGCACCAGGGTTGCCTTGCCCGACCACCCACCATTTTCCGTCGGGCGCCCCTGGATTGCCAGATCGCTGGCGCTGGGGCCATGCCCAACCGACAGGCTGACCGCGCCATCCATGCGACCTTCCACCGAAACCCCCAACGGTTCATTCAGAACCCGCGCTTCACCATCAAAGGCATAAAGCCGGTTGGGGGCGGTCTTCGTATCTGCGCCAAGCGTTAAGCGCCCATTCACTGCCTCCAACTGATCGGGCAGCCAATCGGGCCCATCCTGGAACCGCAGACGCCCTTCCTCAATAACAACGGAGGTTGCGCCATCATACCGCCCGGTCGCGGCAAGACGCAGGGGAAATTCCAGATCGGCCTCGACCAGTTCTAAATCCTCTGGAATCAATCGACCAAACAGCAAGGCGCGGAGATTTAAGCTACCGCGCAACCATCGGATCGCCCCGGTTACAGACTCGCCGGTAATAGCGATATCGGCGGCGGTAATGCGCGGTTGGGGCAGTAACTCAATCTGTAATCCGCCCCGCAAAACGACCGTCACCCCCAATTGTTTCGAAATCAAGGATGCAACATCCGCTTTATAGGGGCTCCAATCAACAAAGCGCGGCCCGGCCCACAGCACCGCAATGACTGCCACGACAATCGCACCGGCCAACCACAGCCTGATGCGACCCCTGCGCCTGCTTTGACCGCGCTGTGGCGTATCTGCACTCTCCGCCATTTACCAAAGGCCCCCTTTACCCAAACCGCAATACCTTTCGCAGGTCTGCCTAGACGTGGTCAATAGGAAGCGATTAAACTAAGCCTGTGACCAATGGATAAAAAAGGGCATTCAATGGCTGATATCGTTAACTTGAGAACCGCCCGCAAACAAAAAGCCCGTGCTCATAAAGAAGCGACAGCAGATGCAAACCGGGCAAAACATGGCATATCGACAAAGACCCGAGGTCAGGACGCCGCAAAGAAGGCCCGCGAGTCGCATCAGCTGGATGGAAAAAAGCTCGTGGATTGAAGGATTTAACGCTATCGCCTCAGTAAAAGCGTGCTAAGCTGAGACATTATGCACGGAATTTCTGATATCACCGGAATTGCAATTGTGGCCGTTGCCGCCATGCTGTGTGGCATGGCCATGGTGCGCCTGCGCCAACCAGCCATCATCGGTTATATTTTTGCTGGTTTGATCCTGGGGCCAAACGGTCTGTCGCTTGTAGAAAACCGCGAAACCATCGATTTATTGGCCCAATTGGGCGTGATCATGCTGCTGTTCTTCATCGGCATGGAACTCAGCCTGCGCAGCTTTCGCACAATCTGGAAGGTTGCCATCATCTCGGCCCTGGCCCAGATCGGCTTGTCCGTGGGTGCACTATACATCCTGGGTGGGTTGTTTGAATGGCCGGTTGAATGGGCCATATTGTTTGGTTTCTGCCTTGCATTGTCTTCCACCGCCGTTGCGGTAAAGGTTTTGGAAGAAACCGGGGAGTTGCGCAACAATACCGGGCGCCTGACAGTCGGCATCCTGATTGCCCAGGATCTGGCGGTCGCCCCCATGCTGGTTGTGATCTCCAATATGTCCGCTCAGAAGGAAGGCGGTTTGATCCACATGATTGTGGAAGTATCGCTTTCCATCGGGATACTGCTGGCAATCATTCTTTTTCTGACGCGGCGATCCAAGGTGAACCTGCCTTTCCACAAGATTGTCAGCCCCAATTCAGATCTAAAGCCACTGGCGGCGCTGACCTTTTGTTTCGGCTTCGCAACAATTGCCGGGGTCATTGGCCTGTCGCCCGCCTTTGGGGCTTTTCTGGCTGGCCTTATTGTCGGTAACAGTGCGCAGCGACAAGAAGTGCATGAGAATGCAGGACCGATTCAAGCCATCCTGATCATGGTCTTCTTTCTGTCCATCGGCCTGTTGATCGATCTGCCCTTCGTTTGGGATAATATCTGGCTTATCCTGAGCCTGTTGCTGTTTGTGATCATCTTCAAGACAGCCCTGAATGTTCTGATCCTGAGGCTACAGGGGCAAAGCTGGCAGACCGCCTTTTCCGTTTCTCTGGTCATCGGACAATTGGGGGAGTTTTCCTTTGTCATGGCGGCGCTGGCCTCGTCCGTTGCTGTAATCAGCGACGAAATCCACAAGATGATCGTCGCGTTGACGGTGATTTCTTTGATTGTCAGCCCCTTCATGTTCGACCTGAACCGTCGAATCAAACATCGTGCCGCCAGCCGCATCTCTAGCCTTAGCGGCCTCTTCCGCTTCGCCTATTTCCGCGAATGGCAGGTCACCAAACAAGCCTCTAAGGCCTGTTATAGCGGGGCGTTCCAAGTTGCGACCTGGACTCAATTGCGGCTGGAAAAACTGCGGCGGGAAGTTGGTAAAAAGTTGGATGCCGGTGATGCGCAAAATCGCATTGGCGGCACCATAGATGGCGCTGCCACCACTGTCATTGCCGATGCAGAAATGGATGAAACCCTGCCTGCGAACAAAAAAACATCACCGCAGGGCGCAGCCAAAGCAAAGGCGTCTCGACCAAGTTCAACAACATCAAAAACGACAAAAACAAAATCCGATAACAAGGCCAGCCCTGCAAAGACGGTACAACCTTCTGCACGCACATCATCGGATCCAGATCAGGACGATGCCTGATTTATCCTTTGAACGCGCCCTGATTGACGATATTGGTGTGTCCGGCCCCTGCCCCATTGCAGGCCTGGATGAGGTCGGTCGTGGTCCCTGGGCCGGGCCGGTGATCGCCTGTGCCGTTATCCTGCCGGATCCGATGGCGGATGATGCGGGACTGCCGCTGTCAATTGTATCAATGATCGACGATTCCAAGAAACTGACGGCGGCGCGCCGGGACGCGCTGTATGATTTGTTATGCGCGACCGTCCCTTATGGTCTTGGGTCCGCCAGCGCCCCGGAAATCGATACGTTGAACATTCTGCAAGCCAGCCTACTGGCCATGCGACGTGCCTTATCGGCTTTACCCGTGCCGGTCATGGGTGCGCTTGTCGATGGCAATCGAGACCCCAGGCTGTGCCTGCCGACCCGCCTGATTGTGAAAGGGGACAGTCATTCTCTATCCATCGCGGCGGCATCGATCATCGCAAAAGTCCACCGTGACAGATTAATGGGGAACTTGGCGCGGGACTATCCCGGTTATGGCTGGGATCGGAATATGGGCTACGGCACAAAGGCGCATCAGGACGGGTTGAAAACACTGGGTGTCACACCGCACCATCGCAAATCCTTCGCCCCGATCCGCGCACGATTGGAAAATGATATCAAGATATAGAGTCCTCGACGCGAGGCATGACTCTACATGTAGAAAAATTCAAGTAGAATCAATTACTTGTTGACCGCGAGTCCTTAAAGAATCATGATTCAGGTCCTGGCAAACACATAGGCACATGAAGAATCATGGTAAAACTTCCTCAGAATCAAATTCTGAAAGGGGACTGTATTGAACACATGCGGTCACTTCCAGAAAACTCCGTAGATATGATCTTTGCGGACCCGCCTTATAACTTACAATTGGCCGGTTCTCTTTACAGACCCAACCATTCCAAAGTGGATGCGGTGGACGATGACTGGGATCAATTTGATAATTTCGATGCATATGATCGTTTTACACGCGACTGGCTGGCAGCGGCGCGGCGTATTCTTAAGCCCACGGGCACGATCTGGGTCATCGGCAGCTATCACAACATTTTCCGCGTCGGCACGGCCTTACAGAATATCGGCTTCTGGATGCTGAACGACGTGATCTGGGTGAAAACCAACCCGATGCCAAATTTCAAGGGCCGCCGTTTCACCAATGCCCATGAAACCATGATCTGGTGTTCGAAGGATAAGGATGCCCGCTATACCTTCAATTACGAGGCCATGAAGGCCCTGAATGAAGACCTTCAGATGCGCAGCGACTGGACCATGCCGATCTGTACCGGTGGTGAGCGCCTGAAGGACGAAACAGGGTCAAAAGCGCATCCGACGCAAAAACCAGAAGCCCTGCTTCACCGCGTCATTCTGGCATCGACCCAGCCGGGTCAGGTTGTGCTGGATCCTTTCTTCGGCACCGGGACGACCGGGGCTGTGGCAAAGCGTCTGGGCCGTCGTTGGATCGGGATTGAGCGGGAAGACAAGTACATCAAGGTCGCAACCGCGCGTATCGCCGCTGAACCGGAAGCATCCGACAGCGAGGCCATCGCCCATACGACGCCCAAGCGCAAAGAACCGCGCATACCATTTGGCCTGTTGGTCGAACGCGGCCTTTTGAGCCCCGGTACGGTGCTGGTGAGCCCCTGTAACCGTCACACGGCAAAAGTACGCGCCGATGGCACGATTATCTCTGCCGACCATCGCGGCTCCATCCATCAGGTGGGTGCCCTGGTTCAAGGGGCACCGTCCTGTAATGGTTGGACCTATTGGCAGGTCAAATCCGACCTGAAAAAGGCCGCCGTTCCGATTGACGCCTTCCGTCAGCGTATTCGTGCAGAGCTGCACTGATCGCCGATACCCGCATGGTCTTGGGCACCCGATGCGATCCGCCTCGGTGTGATCTAAGACCATGCGCGCCTGCGTATACCCTGACAGTATGATGCAATTGGGATACGACACATGGCTGTTCGGCGGTTGGTATACTTTTCACGGTCCATGACTGGACCATCCGAAAAAGACATCGCCACAATTCTGGACGTCAGCCGGCGCAACAATCGGCGGGATGGTGTGACTGGCCTGCTCTTGCACTTGCAAGGCGTATTTGCTCAAGTGTTGGAAGGGACGCCGGGGAAAGTCGACGCGGCCTTGCGACGCATCACGGCAGATCCCCGTCATACCCATTTAACGATCCTGACAGATGAAACCGTTGAGTATCCGGTTTTTACAGACTGGTCGATGGCGTATATCGATACCAATGTATCGGAACTGCTGTCCATTGCGGGTCTAAAAGGCGTAGAGGACGCGATGGAGGCCTTTGCAAACTGCAGCCCAAATGCAACGCCTGCGGTTCTGGATCAAACGCTCAACGGCCTTTCTCTTCAACTGCACAACACGCCCCCCAGTCAGCCTTAAAAGTCAGGGGGGGTCTTGCCCAACTCTTCATACAGCCAATTGCGAAACGTCGCGATCTTAGGATCGGCTATGGCGCCTTTGCGCATCAACAGGCGATAGCGCATCAATGATTGTTGTGGCATCCCAAAGGGGGCAACCAGAATACCCGCGTTCAGCTCATCTTCGATCAGAACCGACCGCCCAATCATTATGCCCCGGCCCGCGATACAGCTTTGCACAATCATGTGACTGTCGCTAAAGCGCGGGCCACGGGTTGCATCAATCCCCGTCACCTTTTGCTTATCCAAAAAACCTGTCCATTCTACGGAATGCCCTGGCAGTGCATGGGCATCATGCAACAAGACATGATGCGCAAGATCCGCATATGATTTCAGAGGGTATTTGGGATGATTCAATACTTCCGGGCTGCACACGACCCCCAGATTGTCCTCACCCAATTCTTCAACATGAAGGTTGGGGTAGTCGCCCTTGCCATACCGAATGGCGATATCAACATCCTCTGTTTCCAAATCAACAGTTCTATCAAATGTCGCCAACAAGACATCGATACCGGGATTGGCCGCATAAAAGCGATGCAGACGCGGTCCCAACCATTGCGCCCCAAAGGAGGACAGGCAGGTTACCGTTAATGTGCGGTTTGTCTGACCAGAGGTGATCGCCCGGGATGCCTGATCAATGATATCCAGTGCCTGCGTTATATGAGGCAGGTAACCCCGCGCAATATCGGTCTGCATCAAACCCTGGGGCAGGCGCCGAAACAAGGGCTGGCCCAGCCAGGCTTCTAATTGTTTAATCTGCTGACTGATCGCAGAGGGCGTCACCGCCAATTCATCTGCTGCCGCGACGAAGCTGTCATGCCGGGCCGAGGCCTCAAAGGCGCGAACCGCTTTCAGGGGGGGAAGTCGCCGCATCGCACATCTCTTCAATAAGTTTTTCTAAGCCTAAGGGTTCGATCTTCGCGTTTGCGGGCACGCAGAGCAACCCCTATTTTGTTCTTCAAGAGAGCACGAAATAGAGATTTACAAACGGAGTGAAGATCATGAGCGATGCTTTATATCACACCACCTATACCGGCTATGCCCATCAACTGACGCGGGATGGCCTGACCCTGGGCGGCCTGATCAAATTGTGGCATTTCCGCTGGAAAAGCCGCCGTCAGCTGGAAACCATGACCGATGAGCAATTGGCAGATATTGGCCTCAGCCATAAGGAAATGCTGGTGGAAGCGGTCAAACCATTCTGGGTGAAATGAGGCACAGGCGGCCCCCTATCCGCCGTGAACTCACATCAGTCAGACAGGCCGGGATTAACATCCCGGCCTTTTATTTGTTCCGTCACAGACTTAGAATTTTTCCAGGGTTCATGATGTTATCCGGATCCAGCGCTTTCTTCATCTGGCGCATCACCGCCACCGCTTCCCCATGTTCCGCGGTCAGGAAATGCATTTTTCCATAGCCGATGCCATGTTCCCCGGTACAGGTGCCGCCATAAGAGATCGCCCGGTGGTTCATCCGTTCCACCAGCGCCTTGGCCCGTCCCAATTCTTCCTGATCATCCGGATCGAACATCAGGCACAGGTGATAATTGCCATCGCCAACATGCCCGACAATCGGCGCATACAGCCCGGAATCCTGAATATCCCGTTTAGTGTCCAGAATACAGTCCGCCAGTTTTGAGATCGGCACACAGGCATCCGTCGCCATGCCCTTTTTGCCGGGCACGGCGGCACAGGCGGCATAAAACGCATTGTGCCGCGCCTCCCACAGGGTTGTGCGTTCTTCCTGGGTCGCGGCATATTGAAAGGCGCTGCCGCCATGTTCTGCGGATATTTCCTGAACCTGCTGTGCCTGTTCATGGGTGCTGGCCTCTGTTCCATGAAATTCAAAGAACAAGGTTACCTTCGCCTCGAAATTTTCCAGTTTGGAATAGCGGATACAGGCATCCATCTGGACCTCGTCCAGCAATTCAATCCGCGCGACGGGAATGCCCAACTGGATGGTCAAAATCACAGTATTGACCGCGCTTTCCAGATCCGGAAATTGACACACAGCCGAACGGATGGATTCCGGAATGCCATACAGGCGCAATTGCACCTCAGTGATGACGCCCAGGGTTCCCTCTGCCCCTACGAACAGACGGGTTAAGTCATATCCAGCCGCAGATTTGCGCGCCCGCCCCCCGGTCTTGATGATCCGGCCATCGGCGGTCACCACCGTCAGGCCCATCACGTTTTCCCGCATCGTGCCATAGCGCACCGCATTGGTGCCCGACGCACGGGTGGACGCCATACCGCCCAAAGACGCATTGGCGCCGGGATCGATGGGGAAGAACAGTCCGGTATCGCGCAGGTCTTCATTCAACTGCTTGCGCGTCACACCGGCCTGCACGCGGCAATCCAGATCTTCCGCATTCACTTCCAGCAATTTATTCATGCCAGACAGGTCCAGGCTGACGCCGCCTTTCAGGGCCGCGACATGGCCTTCCAAGGAGGTGCCAGTACCGAATGGGACCACAGGCACTTTATGCTCCGCACAGATTCGAACCACCTCTGCCACGTCTTCTGTGGTTTCGGCAAAGACAACCAGATCCGGCGGTGCGGACGGATACCAGCCCTCCCCCCGGCCATGCTGGTCACAGATTGCCTGACCGCTGGTGGCGCGCTCTCCAAAGCGCTGTCGCAGAATATCCAATGCGGGATTGTCGCTAAACCCGCTGCCGATCCGTTCCATTGCGGTTGCCATATCCATCCCCTTAGAAAAATTTTTGAGCATCGTGTTCTTGCACGACAGGGGGCAGCTATACCATGTAACAGGCAGGCCGACAAAACCGAAACAAGCGGTAACTTGAGACCCTGCGACACATCAACCGTTGTCACATATCAAATTCACGATAAGGTGCTAATCTTTCGTGACGCGCGACCTCGTGCTTTCAAAAACCCTGGTAAACCGCACAAGACTGTATGGCAGAGATCGAGCCCACAAACCACACTTCCCCGCCCGGCCCAGAGCCAAAACCACGCCGCGTGAAGGGGCTGGCGCGCCTGTTACGCTATCGCTTGATCATCCCTATTGCCAGGGGCCGCCATAATGGCCTCGTCACAGCGCGCGGGACCGCCATTGGCCTGTTCTTTGGCCTGACCCCTACGGTTGGCATCCAGATGCCCATGATCCTGATTTTCTGGGCCTTGGCAAAATGGCTGAAGCCGAAATGGAAGTTCAATCTTCTGGTCGCCCTGGCCTGGACCTGGCCGACCAACGTGCTGACCGCACCAGCCTATTACTATCTGTGCCTGATGACAGGGCGACTGCTAATGGGCGACACGACATCACTGGGCTTTGATGCGTTCCGCGCCCATATCGAAGGCGTTTTGGCCCAGGATTCCAGTTTCCTGGATTCACTATGGGTTTATACGGTGGAGATCTTCCGTACCTGGGGTGTGCCGCTGTTTCTGGGATGCATACCCTGGACCATCGCTGGAACCTGGGCGGGCTTTGTCCTGACGATGAAGTTCACGAAAAAGCTGCGCGCCCAGCAACGCCGCCAGACCCTGAAACGGCGACAGCGTCTGGCCCGCAAACGCGCGGCCCAAGAGCGCGCCCGCGCGGCCCAGCTTTAAACATGCGCGCCCGCGCGGCTCAATTGTAAACATGCGCGCCCGCGCGGCCCAGCTTTAAACATGCGCACTAGGGCAGCCCCGTGACTATCATAAATTAATTCTTGACATGTTCTCTTTAATGGATAATATATGTCTCGGGATTGGGCCACAATTGCGTCCAAATTCGGACGGGCTCCCTTTCCATTAAAACTCAGGCAACTCAATCCAACTGAGACTCTGGTCACGCCACGATACGGTGGGGATATCCTCCCCGCCTGTCGATGGCTGTCCGGGGTCTTTTTACTTTTAAGGAGACCCATCATGGGAACCAGCAGCACCACAGCCACCGATCTGTTACCAAAAGGCACGCCGACATCCGCCACGCCCTCTGGGGCGAACCTGCCCTCTGGGCCATCTAACTTGCCCCCTGGGCTTTCCTATGGGCCATCTAGTCTGGGTGATGCGGGCACTGGCCCAGCATCAACGCCCCCGCCCACTCCGACGCCCATGCCGTCCTATACGCCTCCGGATGCGGCAATCCAGCATTTGCCTTTCCTCGATCCTCCCAGCCCTTCCTCTAATGAACTGCCCTCAACCGGCACCGGCAAGGGGTCAGAGGTTCATAATCTCTGGCAGCCCCATAAAAATGAACCTGTATCGTTTACCAGCACCCAACCGGACAGCCCCAGCGCCGCACAGACCAGCCGCGACCAAATCCAGGCCTGGAAATCCCGCGTTGAGGCTCAGACTCAGCAACAGGCAAAGGCCGCTGCGCCCGCACCGACGCCAAAACCAATGTCCGTGACTCCGAAACGCCCGTCACCCCTGTCTGCAGAGGCGCGCGCCTCCAATGGACGCTTGGCGGAGGCGATGGCGCGGGCATCGGATCCGACACAAATCCTGCCAATCCTGAAAGATGCACAGGATATCGACCCGGTCCAGTTCAAGGCGGAATTCCAGGATATCTCGGATCAACTGTGGCAGAACCTGCCAGCCCATCGCCGGGAAGCGGCGCATCAAGACTTCATGACCCAGGCAAAGCGCGCCCTGGGCTGGGATCAGGCCCAGACCCGGGACACCGGCCCGACACAAAGCCCCCATCCAGAGGCGAAGGATCCCACCCAACGGGTCGGCCAGGTGGCACAGCAGCCCGCATCGGCGGAAGCTCAGCCGACCACCGCCACGACGCCTGCACAACAGACAACACCGGGGACCCCTCAGGGCGCGGCGTCAGGGGACCAAACCACAGACCCGTCTCAGCCACCCGCATCCAATCCACAGTCGGACTCCGTCCCGAAATCCTATGAGGTGCAACGCAACCCGCATACCGGTGACGCCTATCTGTATGATGCCAAAACCAGAGACCTCGTCCGAACCGCCGACGGCACCCCTGCCACTATCGGGGATGTTGCAATGCCCGTCACAGAAAATGACGTGAAAGCAACGCAACACCGCGATCAAGTGATGACGGATGTTTTGGCGCGTTTAAGGGACACCAAAATTCTCAAGCCGGATGAAGCACAAGAGCTCTTGCAAAAGGTGGCAGAAACGTATCCTTACGCCCCCGCTATCCAGGAAAAAATAGACTACATGCTGAAGGCGCATCAGACGTCAATTTCCAAGGATAACAAAGATGTCTCAGTTGATACCTTCGAACGCCTCCATCAACAGCTGAAAGACCCGTCCTTCCAGGCGAAATATGAGCAGAACAGGAAGTTTTTGGAAGACACTGCTCAAACCTATGAGGGCGGCGTTGGAAAATACATTAGTGACCGTGGTCATGCCGTTGAGACCATGGATGAGGCAGCAATTTCTGTTATTGAAATCCTTGGAGAGATTCAAGAACACGACGCCAAATCTGTGAAGGACAACGCCCATTCCCAAAAATCGGCACAATTGGAAAAGCGTCTGAAAGAAAGCTGGGACGAACTCGTCCCTCGCGTGGATGAATTAGGAGAGTTCCTGAATCTGCCCCATCCCGACGCGGCACTTGGGATGGAAAATGAGTTTAAGGCGGCGGAGACCGCCGGGCAACGGAGACAGGACCTGTTGCAAGACCTTGTCCTCACCGGAGCCGGTTTCGGTGCGGGGTCGCTTGCCACCCGCGCGGCGGGGCGGCTTCTTTCGGGGGCGGGACGATCTGCGGCAACGGCGGAAATTGGTGGAATAGGAGCGGGCCTACTCGCCTCTGGTGCTGCAACCGCTGCAGATGTCGTGACCGCCTATCGGTCTTCCATCCAAGACAGCTATACGAAAGTGTTGCAGTCCGTAAAGAACCCGGACGGCACCCTTCCGGACCTGTCGAACAGTAAGGTCCGCCAGAAAATACTGGCAGAAAACCCGGACCTCAGAAAACAGGCGGCCCAAACCGCCAGCATGAAAGCTCTCGCCACCTTGCTGGGCGACAGACTTGGTGCCCTCTCCGGCACAATCGCAAGGGTGATTAAGCCGGAGATAGGCAATTTTGGAGAGTTCGGTGTAAATGAAATCTTTAGCAGATCACTGGAACAATCCCTAAATCGCTCATCAAAAGACTAAGCGATTAGTGGAGACATTTGAGGCGAGCTTGTGGGCTAATTTTTTTGGCCCATAGGCTCGCCTCACGTTCTAAAATCGAAATCTGGCTTGCAGCATACTCATCTCCTTTTTGCTCACGCATCGCAGTTCGTGTTCCCTCCAAAATTTTCGAAGCTTCTTCATTGCCGCTTCGTGCAGCAATGAATATCCAGTATGAAGTTTTTATCTTGGCTGCATAATCAATATCCCTGCCAGATTTGCTTATTTCTTGAGCATTAACAATACCAGCTTCAATATATGCTTCAGTGACTCCTGCGAAAGCAGCGGCCTCAAGTAGTTGGAGTGCGTGGACATAATCCAATGGAACCCTTTCTCCCTTAGCATATTCAAGCCCTAATTCATAGTTCGCCAATGGCATCCCGCAATTTGCGGCCTCTTGGATATAGCCAATCGCCTCCTGCGCCTGCGCGTCGGTCGGCTCATTCTCTAATATCCATTTCCCCAGGAAATACGCCGCCCGCATATCGCCTGCCTCTGCGGCACGGCGGCGGAGGGTCAGGCCTTTGTCGATGTCTTGGATGCTGTCTGGACCGTTGATATAGGCATCGGCCAGCAAACCGTTGATGCGGGGATCGTCTCGGTCAGCATAGGGCTGGGCCAGAGCCAGCGCGTCCTCCCAGCGATCCGCATCGGCGGCGGCCCGCCCGGCCTCATAGGCCTGTGTCAGATCCTGCTGACGCCACCACGCATAACCACCCCCGACCGCCCCTGCGATCAAGACCAGCCCCCACACCCAGATGATCGCCGTCTGCCTCTTCATGGTTGTAAAATACGACCCATTCTGGGTCCTGGCAATTCTCAAAAATCAGCGCAATTGGAAAAGCATCTGAAAGAAAGCTGGGACGAACTTGTCCCCTGCGTGGATGAATTAGGAGAGTTCCTGAATCTGCTCCATCCCGACGCGGCACTTGAGATGGAAAATGAGTTTAGGGCGGCGGAGACCGCCGGGCAGCGAAGACAGGAACTGTTGGAAGACCTAGTGCTCACCGGAGCCGGTTTAGGTGCGGGGTCGCTTGCCTCAGGCATAACTGGACGGCTTCTTTCAGCGGCGGGACGATCTGCGGTAACGGCGGAAATTGGTGGAATAGGGGCAGGCCTACTCGCCTCGGGCGCTGTAACCGCCGCAGATGTCGTGACCGCCTATCGGTCTTCTATCCAGGACAGCTATACGAAAGTGTTGCAGTCCGTAAAGAACCCGGATGGCTCCATTCCGGACCTGTCGAACAGTAAGGTCCGCCAGAAAATACTGGCAGAAAACCCGGACCTCAGAAAACAGGCCGCCCAGACCGCCAGTATGAATGCCCTGGCCACCTTGCTGGGTGACAGACTTGGGGCCTTCTCCGGAACCATCGCGAAGGTGATTAAACCGGAGATGAGTTACTTGGGAGAAGTTGGTATAAGTGAAGGCGTTTCCAAATTCACCAATGAATCTTTGAAACAATCCGCAAAAGAATAATCACTTGGAGCAGTTGAATTCGGCCAATGGGCGAATGTTTTTTGCCCATTGGTCCGTTTCTTTTTCCAGTATCTCAAACCAATTTCTGGCATATTCATGGCCTGCCGAGTTTTCGATGCTTTTTTGTATTTCCACAAGTAACCTGCTGGCGTCAGCATCTCCTTTTCTTTTCGAAACCAAGAGCCAATACATAGATTTAGGCCCAGCCGTTTTCATTAATGAGGGATCAGTCGATGCTAACCTAGAATACACAATTCCTGCATTCCAAGCAGCACCAGAAACTCCAGAGACCGCAGCAAACTCCAAGTATGGTATTGCCAGGTTGTAGTTTCTTGTAACATAGGTATTGCTTGAAAAAATCGTACCTAACTCGTAGTTCGCCGCTGGCATTCCACAGTCTGCAGCCGCTTGGATATAACCAATCGCCTCCTTCGCCTGAGCATCAGTCGGCTCATGCTCCAAGATCCATTTCCCCATGAAGTACGCGGCCCGCATATCGCCTGCCTCGGCAGCACGGCGACGGAGGGGTAGGCCTTTGTCGATGTCTCGGATGCTGTCCGGACCGTTGATATAGGCATCGGCCAGCAGGCCGTTGATGCGGGGATCATCTCGCTCGGCATAGGGCTGCGCCAGCACCAGAACCTCTTCCCATTTCTGCGAA
>NZSA01000012.1 GCA_002696645.1 Rhodospirillales bacterium
ATTTAAAGGTTTTAGCCGATACGGTCGATGCGGCCCGGGCGATTGCTGATCACGGTGCAGCGTTCAAGCTGCTTGTTGAAATTGATTGTGGTGACGGGCGGGCCGGGGTGTCTGCCACCGGGCAAACGCTGCTGGAAATAGCCGACTGCCTGTCTGGGTCCAAAGCGGCCCGGTTAGATGGGGTTTTGACCCATGCCGGTCATTCCTATGGCGTCAATGACATCCCAAAAATCCAACAGATTGCAGAAGATGAACGCCAGGCCGTGGTTCATGCCGCAGAACGTTTGCGCACCGCCGGGCATGCCGTAAACACCGTCAGCGCCGGATCCACCCCGACTGCCTTGTTCAGCCAGGATGCGACCGGGCTGACCGAATATCGCGCAGGGGTCTATGTCTTCTTTGATCTGGACCAGCAATCGCGCGGTGTTTGTCAGACTCAGGAGCTTGCCCTTAGCGTCCTGGCAACGGTTATCGGGCATAACCGGGAATCCAGCAAAATTCTGCTGGATGCCGGGGGGCTTGCCCTGTCAAAGGATATCGGTGCCAACGCCTTCCGTCCTGAAGTCCGCTACGGGGCCGTGGTCGCCGTGGATGGCCCGGCCCTGAACGATGTTTATGTGACCTCTGTCAGTCAGGAACATGGCCATGTGAAGGTGACGGATCCGGCCCTGTTTCAGCGATTGCCAGTAGGCAGTCGGGTACGAATTCTGCCCAACCATGTCTGTATGACCGCCGCCGCCTATCCCGTTTACAACGTGACGGATGGCGATACCCTTATCGACCAGTGGGACCGCTGTAACGGTTGGTAAGGTGATTAGAGCATCATGCGTTCGCATGAGCGCACACATGACACTCTAACCACTTGTTTCTTTAGCAAATGCGTCGTCGCAAACGATTCCGTTTGCTCGGGATTTGCTCTAAGGACCAGTCTGAACCGGTTAGCCGCAGCGGGACCAGCCACAGCTTTCGCAGGTGTCACAGCCTTCCTGATGCACCAGGCCGGGCTGACCACAGCGCGGGCATTGCGCGCCGCCCCTGTCTGTTGATCCATGGGCCCGCTTGGTGCCTCTTGCGGGTCGCGTGATCTCCCCATCCTCATCACTGCCCAGAAAGCCGATGGCGATCATATGACGCTCAATCACTTCCCCAATGGCTGCCAGGATGGAAGGGACGTAGCGCCCCTCTACCCAATAGCCACCGCGCGGATCGAAAACCGCCTTTAACTCTTCCACCACGAAGGCAACATCGCCGCCCCGCCGGAACACCGCACTGATCATCCGCGTTAAGGCGACGGTCCAGGCGTAATGTTCCATATTCTTGGAATTGATAAAGACCTCGAACGGGCGGCGTCGACCCGACGATTCGATCACATCATTGATGGTGATATAGGTCGCATGATCACTTTCCGGCCAGCGCAACTTATAGGTCTGCCCCTCTAACGCGCCGGGACGGTCCAGGGGTTGGGACATGTAAACCACATCCCCTTCTGCCTGCGCTGTCTGCGGCACGGGGGCAGCGTCCGCAGGCAGGGTCGCCTCAACACTGAGTACTGATCCAGTGACCTCATTGGGGCGATAGGTTGTGCATCCCTTGCATCCCAGGGCATAGGCGCGGGCATAGACATCCTTGAAGGCCTGAAAGGAAATTTCAGCAGGCAGATTAATGGTCTTGGATATCGAACTGTCGATGAACCGTTGCGCGACGGCCTGGATTGCCAGGTGATCCTCCGGCTGCAGGGCCTGAGCGTCGACGAAATAGTCCGGCAATTCACTCTCTGCACCGAATAAGTCCCGATACAGGCGATAGGCATAGTCCACAACCTCGTGACTTTCCCGACTGCCATCGGGTGCAAGGACCTTGCGATGGGCGCGAAAGGAAAAGGCGGGCTCTATCCCCGATGACACATTCTCCGCCACCAGGGAAATCGTGCCGGTCGGCGCGATGGACGTGACCAGCGCATTCCGGATACCATAGCGCCCGATATCCTTGCGAATATCCTCTGGCAATTCCGCGATGCTTTCCCCGGCCAGATAGGGTTCCGCCTGAAACAATGGGAATGCACCCTTTTCCCCCGCCAGATCAATCGAGGCCCGATAAGCCGCATCGCGCAGGCTGGCCAACCATTGTTCCGTCAATTTCAAGGAATCCGCACTGCCATAGCGCGTGCGGCACATCATCAGGGCATCTGCCAGACCGGTCACGCCCAGGCCAATACGCCGTTTCGCCATCGCTTCCTGCCGTTGCGCATCCATTGGAAAACGCGACAGGTCGATCACATTATCCATCATCCGAACCGCGATGGTCGCCAGTTCCGCCAAAGCATTCACATCCAGATGGGCGGCTTCCGTAAACGGCTGCTGGATCAGGCGTGCCAGGTTAATCGACCCCAGCAGACACGCGCCATAGGGGGGTAAAGGCTGCTCCCCACAGGGGTTGGTCGCCTGAATCGTCTCACAATAATGCAGATTGTTGCGGGCATTGATACGATCGATGAAAATGACGCCAGGCTCTGCATGGTCATAGGTGGACCGCATGATCTTGTCCCACAGATCCCGCGCCTTAACAGTCCGGATCACAGCGCCATCAAATACAAGATCCCAGGGCCCATCGGCGGCAACGGCCTCCATAAAGGCATCACTGGCCAGAACCGACATGTTGAAATTGGTCAGCTTCCCAGCCGTGCGCTTGGCAGCGATAAATTCCTCAACATCAGGATGATCGCACCGCATCGTCGCCATCATGGCGCCCCGGCGATAACCGGCGCTCATAATCGTGCGACACATAGAATCCCAGACTTCCATGAAAGACACCGGACCCGACGCATCGGACCCGACGCCTTTAACCAATGCCCCCCGCGGGCGCAGCGTGGAAAAATCATAACCGATCCCGCCGCCATGCTGCAGCGTCACCGCCGCTTCTTTCAGATGGTCAAAAATGCCGACCATATTGTCTGGAATCGTGCCCATCACGAAGCAGTTGAACAGCGTTACCTCACGTTCGGTCCCGGCCCCGGCCAGAATCCGCCCGGCGGGCAGAAACTTAAAATCTGCCATCGCTTCATAGAAGCGCGGCTCCCATATCGAAGGGTCTTTTTCCACTGACGCCAAGGCCTTAGCCACCCGATGCCAGGTATCCTGTAACGTTTTGTCCACAGGCGTCCCATCCGGCTTTTTCAGCCGGTATTTCATATCCCAGATACGCTTGGAAAAAGTACTAAATTCCAAATGGTTATCCTCGTTTGGATCGTTCTGAGATTGGTGTGAAATTGGCTACAGGCATTTCCAATTTCCGCCTAACTATCAGATATATAATGACTTTTTTATTATAACGCGCAAATGCGATTCAAGTCAATCGATGTTCTGTTTTTGTTTGATGACAGTCAATTCAAGAGATCTTGGGCGATAATTTGGATAAGATTTTGAAATCAAAGAAGTTCGGGCAATTCATGCTGCCCTGTGAAACACTCCACAAAGTTATCCACAGGTTTCTTCACCGATCCGTTTGCACTCTGATTCTATTACATTTTCCAGCCTGTCCATAAAGCTTTGCCGGTCAAGACCAGGCGGTATGGCAGGCAGGATGGAAACAGTGATCGTGCCCGCCCGCTTCAGGAAACTGTTGCGCCGCCAGCGCATCCCCGAATCTAGCGCAATCGGGATCACCGGAACATTCAACGCGCGATACAGGGCATAAACGCCCGGGTGATAGGGCGCGGTCACCCCCGGCGCAACGCGTGTCCCCTGTGGATAGATAACGACCGAATAGCCATCTTTGATGACGGCGCGCCCCTGCAGCACCATACTGCGCATGGCCGACGCCCCGGCGGCGCGATCAACGGCGATCATGCGCATTTTGGAAAGATACCAGCCAAAGAACGGAACTGATTTCAGTTCCTGCTTTAGGACAAAGACTGGCTTTGGCAGAATATGGCTGAACGCCATCGTTTCCCAGGCCGATTGATGTTTGGACGCATAAATCGCAGGGCCGTCGGCCAGAGCCGCCCCTTCGGCATAAACCACCCGATATTTTATCCCGGCAAACAGCCAGGCACAGGCCACACCATAAAATATCCAAAACCGAAAGAACGGTCGCCCGATCCATTCAGGCAACAGGATCAAGGGCAGATACAGAAATCCGATAACAATCGTTCCGCCGTAAAAAGCAAATCCAAACAACAGCGACCGCAAAACCGTCATAGTCTCTCCTCCGGGCCGAGCACCAATTCCCGAAGGGTTTGACGAATCCAGACCAGAATAAATTTCGTATATTCTCCCGCGATCAGGGCTGCCGTGCCTGGATAGCGGTACCACCTTTCATGTTTCACATGATCAGGGGAAACGGGATGCGGAACAATCCTAATTCCCGGCATCACAGCGCGAAATTCCAGCAAGCTGCGCGGCATATGATAGCCAGCCGTCACCAGTCGAATAGAATGAATTCCAGCCTCCTTAACCCAGGCGGCCGTTTCCTGGGCATTGCCATCAGTGTCCACCGCGTCATGCCCTAAAATGATGCAACATTGCAGTCGATCCGGCGCGCGCTTTTGAATGCGCAGCAATTCTGCGACATCCACGCCACGATGCACCCCGGACACGAACAATCTGTCGGCCGCCTTTGCCTCCAACAGTTCGATGCCCGCCTCCAGCCGCAGCGTGCCGCCGGTCAACACAACAATGGCATCTGTCTTTTCCGATAGGGGGGCCGGGGTTTCCGGGATCGTGCTGGCAAAAACGACAAAGCCCAGGGCCCAGCCCGTCGCCAGCACTGCGACAAGTAGCAATCCAATTGGGTAGCGCCGCTTTCGGCTGTCCCGTCGTCGTGCCATCGCGCGGCCTCCTAGACCATCCGCGCCAGCGCCCGCATCACTGTGATGCGCGCCGCAATCATCGCGATCAGGGCTGTCGCTAACGGCAACAGGGCCAAAACAGCCCAATCCAATGGCGCCAGCACCGCAACCCCCGGCAATACGGCCCCGGTTGATGCCGCCCCCTGGCCCAGCCCGATGACAGTCAGGGCCGTGGCAAAGACCCCAAACAATCCGCCTTTAAGGCCAGCCTTCATTGCCTCCCGGGCAAACTGGCTGGCGACATAACCGTCCCGTGCACCAAACAGATGCAGCAATTCAATGGTTTGACGATGGGCCAACAATCCTCCCCGCGTGGCAAAAAACACCATGATCAACCCCGCCGCCGTGACAATCGCGACCAGCACCGCCGATACCAGTCGCAACGCGCCCAGAAACGCCACCAGACGTTCCTGCCATTGCCCATGATCATCAATCAGCACACCAGGTGCAACTGCATCCAATCGGCGCCTTAAATCACGCAAATCAAGATCTGACGCAATCAGACCGCCTTGCAATTCGACGGCAATCAAGGATGGAAGCGGTAAATCACGCGGGTCGATGTTTTGACCAAGCCAAGGTTCCAATAGACGGCGCATCTCTTCCGTGGCCAGGGCCTTCGCCGATGACACACCCTTGGTACCGCGCAGAACGTTCAGCGCCGCCTCAACCTTTTGGGTCTGGACATCCGGGGACAGCGCTTCATCCGAAGGGGGAGGGATTTGGATGGTCAGTGACCCAGTCAACCCCGCTTCCCATCGATCCGCAAAGGCCGATAGAACAAACGCCCCGGCCAGCGCCAGCCCGGCAATGTAAACCATAACAGCCACAATCCAGGGCATCAGACGAGAGGCCGGATCCTGATTGAACGGAATATCGGTCTTACGTTTAGCCATCGTAAACCGGGTCCTCTCCTACGCGGCTTAGAATGCCATCTTCCAGATGCAGGACGGGATGTCTGAACTTTTCAATCAAGGCGCGGTTATGGGTCGCGATCACGACGGTTGTTCCCTGGCGATGCAATTCCTGCAACAGGAATAACAGCCGCACTGCATAGGCATCATCCACATTCCCCGTGGGTTCGTCGGCCAACAGCAATTGCGGCCGCGTCACAACGGCCCGCGCAATGGCGGCGCGTTGCTGCTGCCCGCCAGACAGGGTCGCAGGCCGGGCATGGGCCTGATCATTCAACCCGACCCAGGCCAGTAACTCCCCGACATGCTTGCGAATCATGCCCTCAGACGCCCCCTTGATCTTCAGCGGCAGGGCAACATTTTCGAACGTGGTCAAATGGCCCAGCAGTCGGAAATCCTGATACACAACACCTATTTGGCGACGCAAGGCGGGCAGATCGGCCCGGGGAATCGTCGACAAATCACGATTGAAAATGTCGATCAGGCCACGACTGGGGCGATGGGCCAGATACATCAGCCGCATCAAGGACGATTTGCCTGCACCACTGGCCCCCGTCAGAAAATGAAAGGAGCCTGGGGGCAACTCAAACGTCACGTCGCGCAGGACCTCAGGGCCGGTCCCGTATCGCATGCCAACATTTTCAAACCGAATCACGCCGGTTGTTCCATTTACCATGATTAGACAAGTGAATCTGGGGTCTTGTGACCCCGCGCACAATGGCACGCGTCGCAGGTCTTGGCAAAGCCGGGCCATGCCCATATCCGGCTTAAAATTGACGCCGCTGAAACCGCTGGTAAAGTTGCGCGAATCGCCAAAATCTGCGATGACAATTTGACTATCCTGGTTTTCCTATGAAAGCGGCGCGGTCCTTATGATTCTGACATGCCCCAATTGCAGCACTAAGTTCCGTGTCAAAGATGACGCGATTGGGCCAACGGGTCGCAAGGTAAAATGCCGGAATTGTGCAAATGTCTGGCATGCCATGCCAGAAGGAATGGAAGAGCCTGCCCCCGCCCCATCGTCCACGCCACCTTCCAGCCAGCGCCCTGCACCCACGCCAGTAGAACAGCCCGAATTTGTGGCTCCTGCGGACCGAATGGAGGACGATTTCGCGCCGCCCCCCGCCGCCGCCGCACCGCTGCGATCGCCCGCGCCCAATAGCATGTCGGCCAATGATATGAATTCACCGCCGGATGGCATGGACCCGCCGCCGATTGCACCGGATGGAGATTTCGTGCTGCGTCAGCGCCAGCCCAAGGTGGAAAAGAAAAGTCCCGTCATGGCCTGGGTGATTTTACTGATTCTGCTGATCGCCACCGGGGCCGTTGGTTTCTTCTTCCGCGATGGCATTGTCGCCGCCTATCCCCCCATCGCCAGAGTCTATTCCTGGGTAGGACTGGACGCCAATCTGCTGATCAATGGTCTGATTCCAGAAGCCGATGACGCCAAGGCCATCCAGACCGAAGACGGCATTCGACTGGTCTTTACCGGTAAGATCACATCGAAATTGTCAGAGCGCGTGGATATTCCCCTGCTGCGGGGATCCCTGGTGGATACCAACCAGCAGGAACTGCATGTTTGGACCTTCACTGCGGACAAGCCTGATATCCTGCCAGGGGAAACGGTTTCTTTCACGACAGAGGTCGTTAATCCGCCGTCGGGTGTGACCAATGCGAACTTCACGCTGCTGCCCAACACCGAAAGCGCGATTGATGACGGCCCTACCGGAATGAATGCTGATGACCCTTCCAAGACTATGGACAGCGAAAGTCATGGAACAGACTCTCACAGCACCGAAACAAACAGCAATTAGAAATGCAGCCTCCCCCCTTTCATGTTAAGCAGATAGATCACATTGTTTTACGGATTGCTGACCTAGGGAAATCCTTGCGGTTTTATCGCGATAGCCTGGGGTGCACGCTGGAAAAGGAACAGCCTGATATCGGCCTGTTCCAATTGCGGGCGGGCGACAGCCTGATCGATTTGATTCCGTTAAACGGTCAATTAGGGGCTGCAGGCGGCGTGGGTCCTGGAAAAGAAGGGCACAATGTCGACCATTTTTGCTTGCGGATCGATCCCTTTGATCCAGAGACCCTGTGTGCTCACTTGCAAGCCGTCGGCATTCCCGCACGACAGCAAGATATTGCATCCCGCTATGGTGCAGACGGTCAAGGCCCTTCGCTATACATCACGGACCCAGACGGGACTGTCGTGGAGCTAAAGGGCCCCCCAGACCGGATTACCAACCCGGTTGATTAGTCGCCAAACAGACTGGTCAAAGGATAGGAATAGTGCAGATTGATGACTTCGGTGCCGGGGTTGTTTTCATCCAGTCCCGCATTCGACAGATGATACAGGCTGAGGCCAAGACGGGAGCGATCATCGAATCGATAGGCAAATTCAATCGCAGACCGGAACTCAACCGGATATCCCAGATCCTTGCCGTCGCCATCATGATACAGGCCCGGCGCAAAGGATGGGGTGATCACAAAGCGACGCCCCATGAACAAATCCAACCGAATCCCCGCATATCCATAAAACGCCGTATCACTGGTCGCCATTACGCCGACGAAGGGATTAAAGACCCACCATTTCGAACCTGAAATATACTCCAGATGAAACTCGGCCGCGCTGTGGTCGTCATTGATATCGTAATAGCCAGATCCAAATCGAATAAAGGACGGTTCTTTATCTGTGTCTTGCGCCATAGAAGGCGACATAGACACACTATAGACAGCCGCGAAAATCGCGAAAATCAGGCTAACACGTGAAAACACGGCTCTTCCCCCAACACACCACTTGATCTTTGAGCTCTCTCGAGCGTCGAGACTATGCCCCAACATTTTGAAAAACTCACGAAAAATGCGCAAATGTGCCAATCAGACGCATTTTATGTAGCCAAAGCGCAACAAGACCTTAAAACCGGCGCGAAAGGCTTGACGACCAGGGGTCCGATACCCTAAATGCACCGGCTTTCCTGGATGGAGACATCCCAAGGGGGCTTATAAGCAAGCAATAACGCGGAAGAAAGCCTGCCGCCGAAAGAAGAGCGGGTGGAACTTCTGAAATGACTGGAAAGGACTAAAGCCATGTCTCGTCGGTGCGATATTTCCGGCACAGGCGTGATGAGCGGTAACAACGTTTCTCACGCTATGAACCACAGCCGTCGGCGCTTTTTGCCGAACCTGCAAGTTGTCCGCCTGCAAAGCGATATCCTGGGCGAGCGCATTCGCATGCGCCTGACCACCCGTGCCATGCGCACGGTGGATAAAAAGGGCGGTATCGATGAATTCCTGCTGAACACGCCGGCCCGCAAGCTGACGGATGAAGCCAAGAAGCTGAAGCGCCGCATTGTGAAGCGCCAGGCCGCCATCGCCAAATAAGGCGAAGGGTGCCGCGCAAATAGCGTGTGCTAGAGTATCAGGCCCGCCCCTTTAACAGGGGCGGGCCTTTTCTATTCGATTGCCCATTCCGCCAGAACGTCAGGGTCGGTTTCCGGTTCCATTCGCTCAGACTTTAAACGCTGAAACTCTGTCGTCGATAATTGGCTCAAGGCCCAAACTGCCGCCCCCCGCACAATCGGATTAGGATCAGCCAGCAGGCCAATCACAGCAGGCACCAATGTATCATTCCCGCTATTGCCCGCCGCGATCAGCACATTGCGCAAAAACCGGTCCCGCCCGATGCGCTTAACCGGTGACCCTGAAAAGCAGGCCCGGAACGTCGCATCATCCAGACCCAGATACGTCGCCAATGTCGCCCCTTGAACCGTCTCGCGGGGCAGGAACCACGGCTCCTGGCTGGGGGTGGCAAATTTATTCCAGGGGCAGACCGCCAGGCAGTCATCACAGCCATAGATCCGATTGCCCATCGCCTTGCGGAATTCCACCGGGATGGGCCCCTTATGCTCAATCGTCAGATAGCTGATGCAGCGCGTCGCATCCAGGGTATAGGGCGCGGGGAAGGCCTGTGTCGGGCA
>NZSA01000013.1 GCA_002696645.1 Rhodospirillales bacterium
CAGCGCACGGGGCTGGACGTTTTGGACGCGGAGCAGGAAGTTCTGGATGCGAAGGTCAGTCTGGAACGGGCTCAGCGTGATGAAACGGTCGCCCGTTTTGAATTGATCGCAGCAATTGGCGCCCTGATAGCGCAGGATCTGGGCCTGGATGTTCCTGTTTATGACCCCAGCAGCCATTACGATGACGTGAAGGATGCATTCTGGGGCGTTGGTGAGGACGTGGAACGCATTCCCAGCGATACTGACGCCATGCAGGTGGAACCGTAAGACTGTTTCGCTTGATTGCGCTTTCCCCTATGCCATTGAAGACTTGCGGAATCTGTAGAGACTCAGGCAGTCTGTGACAAATCGCGTCCCTGTATTTTAAGGTGACGCGGCGGGAATCAGCCTATGCTGTCCCGAATGAGGGTCAGGGTAGGACATGTGGATATGGTGACGGAACTATGAGCGATAACCAAGAACCTTCGATGGAAGAGATTCTGGCATCCATTCGGAAGATTATTTCCGAGGATGGTGAGGATGAGCCCCCAAAGAAGGAAGAGCCCGCACCGGAGCCACAACCTGAGCCGGAGCCCGAACCAGAACCGGAGCCCGAACCCGAGCCGGAACCGGAGCCTGAGCCTGAGCCTGAGCCGGAACCTATGGAACTGGAAGAAGAGGTTGAGGAAGAACCCTTAGAGCTTGAGGATGAGGTCGAGGAGGAATTGCCCGACCTGGAACTCGTCGATATGGAAGACGACGAGGAAGAGGAATATGTGCCACCGCCGCCCCCTCCAGCACCACCTGAGCCCGAACCGGAAGAGGAAGAGGAGGAGGAATATGTGCCTCCGCCCCCACCACCGTCCAGGCCTGCGCCGCCGGTGATGAGTGACGATGACCGCATTCTCTCTGACGACGTGGAAGGGTATGGAATTTCACAATTTGCGTCCCTTGAGCGGAAAATTCGCATGGGACAAGCCGGTGAGACGCTTGAAGATGTGGTCAAAGGCCTGTTGAAGCCGATGCTGCGCGGTTGGCTGGATGAAAATCTGCCGGGCCTGGTCGAACGGCTGGTCCAGGAAGAAATCCAACGCATGTCCCATCGCGCCCGCAAACGCTGGGATGATGAGAACTAGTCCAAACATAAATTTTCCATGGAAAAGGCCCCGCTTTGGGGCCTTTTTCTTGGATGGTTGATGCGCATCCGGTTTGACCTGTGGGATGCAAGTCGTATAACCGACGCGGTTTGAAATCTTTGAGAATGAAGGTGTGGTATGCTGGAGAAGACCTATCAGCCGGAACAGGCGGAAGGGGCCCATTATCAGAAATGGGAACAGGGCGGATATTTTGAAGGCGGGCGTCGGCCCGACGCTGATCCGTTCACCATTGTCATTCCACCGCCCAATGTCACCGGCAGCCTGCATATGGGCCATGCCCTGAACAACACCATTCAGGATGTGCTGATCCGCTATCACCGCATGGCCGGGCGCGATGCCCTGTGGCAGCCGGGTATGGATCATGCCGGCATCGCCACACAAATGGTGGTCGAACGACAACTGGCGGCCAAGGGCAACCAGTCGCGCCGGGAATTGGGCCGTGAGGCTTTCATTCAGCGTGTTTGGGACTGGAAGGCGGAAAGCGGCGGCACCATCAAGGGGCAGTTGAAGCGCCTGGGCGCATCCTGTGACTGGAGCCGCGAACGCTTCACCATGGATGAGGGCCTCAGCAAGGCCGTGCTGAAGGTTTTTGTCGACCTGCACAAGGAAGGCCTGATCTATCGCGACAAGCGCTTGGTGAATTGGGACCCGGCGCTGGAAACCGCGATTTCCGACCTGGAAGTGCAGCAGGTCGAAACCAAGGGTAAGATGTGGTTCTTCCGCTATCCCGTTGAGGGGGAAGAGGGCGTCACCCTGACGGTCGGCACCACGCGACCGGAAACCATGCTGGGCGATACCGGCATTGCGGTGCATCCCGACGACGAACGCTATCAGCATCTGATCGGGAAATTCTGTATCCTGCCACTGGTTGGGCGCCGCATCCCGATTGTCGCGGACAGCTATGCCGATCCGGAACAGGGATCCGGGGCGGTGAAGATCACACCGGCCCATGATTTCAATGACTTCGAGGTTGGTCGTCGCGCCGGGCTTGAGGTCATCAATGTCATGACGCCTCAAGCCAAAATGAATGATGATGTGCCGGAAAAATATCGCGGGATGGATCGGTTTGAGTGCCGCAAGCAGGTCATCGCCGATATCGATGCGCTGGGCCTGTTGGAAAAGATCGAAGAAATCGATCACACGGTTCCCTATGGCGACCGGGGCGGGGTACCGATTGAGCCCTATCTGACTGATCAGTGGTATGTGGATGCCAAAACCCTGGCAAAGCCCGCCATCGAGTCGGTAGAGCAGGGCCGCACGAAATTCGTGCCGGAAAACTGGACTAAGACCTATTACGAATGGATGCGCAATATCCAGCCCTGGTGCGTGTCGCGCCAATTGTGGTGGGGCCACCAGATCCCTGCCTGGTATGGGCCGGATGGTGAAATCTTCGTTGAACTGTCCGAAGAAGAGGCCCAGGCCGCAGCAGACGCCCATTATGGCAAGCCCACTGAGTTGAAGCGCGACGAGGACGTGTTGGATACCTGGTTCTCCTCGGCACTGTGGACATTCTCTACCCTGGGATGGCCTGACAAGACGCCGGAACTGGACCGCTTTCACCCAACCGACGTGCTGGTGACCGGGTTTGATATCATCTTCTTCTGGGTTGCCCGGATGATGATGATGACGTTGCATTTCATGAAGACGGAGCCGTTCCACACGGTCTATGTCCATGCTCTGGTGCGCGATGAACATGGACAGAAGATGTCCAAGTCCAAGGGCAATGTCATCGACCCACTGCAGTTGATTGATGAATATGGCGCGGACTCGTTGCGCTTCACGCTGATCGCTCTGGCGGCGGCTGGTCGCGATATCAAGCTCAGCCCTGCACGGGTTGAGGGCTATCGCAACTTTATGACCAAGCTATGGAACGCAGCGCGGTTTTGTGAAATGAACCAATGTGTTCTGGATGAAAGCTATGATCCTGCTTTAGCCAAAGAAACCGTCAATCGCTGGATTTTGGGCGAATTGGGACGGACTCGCGATGCGGTGACCACAGCGATTGAAACCTATCGCTTTAATGAGGCGGCGGGTGCTTTGTATCAATTCGTCTGGGGCACCTTCTGCGATTGGTATCTGGAATTTGCCAAGCCCTTGTTTGCGGGAGAGGATGCTGCAGCACAGGCGGAGACCCGCGCGACGGCGGCTTTCGTGCTGGAGCGTATTTTGCGCCTGATGCATCCGATCTCTCCCTTCATTACCGCTGAATTGTGGGATCATGTGAAGGGGGAGGGCGCGGAGCCCCTGATCGAGGCCGCCTGGCCTGCAGCGCCGCCAGTTGATGCGGCGGTTGAGACGGAAATGGGCTGGGTCGTGCGCCTGATTACGGAAATCCGCTCCACCCGGTCGGAAATGAATGTACCGCCAGGGACTAAAGTGCCGCTGGCTATTCAGGGCATGCGGGACGAGGCGAAAGCCTGGCTGGCAAAGCATGATAGCCTGATTGCCGGCCTGGCGCGCGTTGCTTCTTTCGAGCATGTCACCGACATCCCCGAAGGGGCCATTCAACTGGTCGTCGACGAGGCCACGATTGCCATTCCGCTGACCGGGGTCATCGATCTGGACGCCGAACGCCAGCGACTGGAAAAAGCCATTGCCAAGGCAGACGGGGAGATCGCCAAGCTGACCGGGAAGCTGGGCAATGAGAAATTCGTCGCCAATGCTCCCGAAGCCGTGGTCGCAGAAAACCGTGCCCGCTTGGCCGACGAAGAGGCCCAGCGCGATAAGCTGAAAGAGGCGCTGGAACGGATAGCGGCGGCTGGTTAGGGTTGTGAACGCGCTATTTGCAGCGTTTTATCTCTGCGGCCTTAGCGTTTAACTCTGTACCTATTGAAAGGCAGGCCATGCCGCAAACGCTTCTGGTAACCGGTGGGGGTGGCTTTGTTCTCAGCCATCTGGTGCGGCAATGGCTGGAACGGGCGCCCGATACTCTGGCGATTGTTGTGGATGTGGCACCCCTGGATGCTATGGCGCGACGGTGGTTCTGGGGATTGGAAAATCGCCTGACCTTTGTGCAGGGGTCGGTCAGTGACCCGGCGCTTTGGGCGAAATTGCCTCAAGAGAAGATCACCCATATCGTTCATGCCGCAGCGGTGACATCAATCAATCGCTTGTTTGAGGGGGCTCCGGCGGGGGGCCTGCCTGCCCTGGAGACCAATATGATGGGGCCAGCCCGGGCACTGGCCTTTGCCGCAGGATGTCGGAAACTGGCGCGCATGGTTCATGTCTCTACCGGGTCGGTCTATGGCACGACGGGGCCGGAACCGGACGAGTCTCAGCCGCTGCCCGAAGACGGGTATATTGATCCCGATGGTTTCTATGGCATCACCAAATACACTGGGGAGCAATTGGCCGGGCAATGGGCGCGGCAATTTGGATTGCCAGTGGCGGCAATCCGCTTGTCCAGTGTCTATGGACCGATGGACCGTGAAACCGCGCATCGTGCGGTTAGCCTGCCCCCCGCGGTCCTGATGCGCCGGGCCCTGGCCGGGGAACGGGTGCGGATTTCCAATAGGGGTGGGGCCGGGGATTACATCCATGCCGGAGATGTCGCACGGGCGATCCTGGCCCTGTTCGATGCGCCGCACCTGTCGCACAACGTCTATAATGTTGCCTATGGACAGCGATTGACCATGGCGCAGTTGGTGGATGCCGTGGCGGATATTGTGCCGGGGTTTGGTGCTGATGTGGTCCCGGAAGATCAAGCCGATATCATTGTGGATCCTATGAAGACCGGTGGGCGGTGGAATGCTTATGATATCGCCCGATTGATCGGGGATACGGGGTGGAAGCCAATGCCTCTATCTGAGGCTCTGTCGGACTATCGCGATTGGTTGCGGACCTAATGACAGGTCTGAGTGTGTCCTGAATGTGACACAAACTGTCATAATGGCGAGAATGGGTCGCCTTTTGACGTAAACCGGCGATCCCCTTACGGCGGATACATTATCCTGATTTGACAGAACGCACGGTGCCGTCTGTAATGTGATCACACAGATCAGGGCCCTTTTTATGGCTTTTCTGAGTGATCTTTTCGAGTTCTATGGAGGGAATATCAAATGATGAACAGGATGATTAAAGGCGTAATCGGCGCGGCCGCGCTGGGCGCCATGGCTTTCACGGCCTCATTGGCGCAAGCCGATGCTTTGGATGATATCAAGGCCGCTGGTGTTATTAAGGTCGGCGTGAAGGCTGACTATAAGCCTTATGGCTACTTGGATTCCTCGGGTGCGATCATTGGGCTTGAACCCGATCTGGCACAAGATGTTGCTGACCGCCTGGGCGTGAAAGTGGAATTCGTACCGGTCGTCAGTTCCAACCGCATGCAGTTCCTGGAACAGGGTAAAATTGATCTGATGATCGCCACCATGACCGATCGTCCTGATCGTCGTGAAGTCGTTCTGATCCCTGATCCGAACTATTATTCTTCCGGCACGAACGTTCTTGCGAACAAGAAATTCGGCCTGAAGACATGGGAAGACCTGCGCGGCAAACCTGTCTGCGGGATTCAGGGCGCCTTCTATAACAAGAAGACCGGCCAGGAATATGGTGCCGACATTATTGCCTTTAAGGGCACGGCGGAAGCCTATGCTGCCTTGCAGCAGGGCAATTGCGTCGCGTTTGTCTATGATGACTCCGCCATCGTTGCGAAAACCAATGAACCGGAATTCGCAGATTATGAAATGCCTCTGCCGACGATTGACGATGCCCCCTGGGGATTGGCCGTCCAAAAGGGAGAGACAGCGTTTGCGGATTTCATGAGCAAGACCATTATCGATTGGCACAAGACCGGGAAAATCCTGGAACTTGAAACCAAGTGGGGGGTTGCCAATACGCCCTTCGCGAAGGCCATGCACGATAAGTACAAGTAAGCGACTTGTGTGATGAAGGGCGGGATTTGCCAATGGCATCTTCCGCCCTTTTCGCATATATAGTCAGGCGTCGGAGGGGGATGCATGGATATAATTTACGAGTGGTTTCGTGAGCTTTATCAGACCACTGGAATAAATCTTCCTTTTATATACGACAGTTATGACCGGGGCCGTCTGATCGACGGTTTTCTGACGACGGTTGAATTGTCTTTCATTTGTCTGTTTTTCTCAGTCGTGATTGGGATTATCGGGGCGTGGTTGCAGGGATCCTCCTTCACCTGGACCCGTCGCATCGTGAATGGCTATATCCAGCTGTTCCGAAATACCCCCCCTTTGGTTCAGCTTTACTTCTTTTATTTCGCAATTGGGTCCATGCTGCCCCGTGTTGAAACCGACTGGGGTGGACAGGCCCCGATGCTGGGCAGTTTTGCCTGGGCCGTGATTTCTTTATCCTTTTTCGCCGGCGCTTTTAATGTCGAGATCTTTCGGTCGGGCATTGAAGCCGTGCCGAAGTCCACAGTAGAGGCGGCGGAATCATTGGGATTTTCGCGGTTCCAGATTTATCGCGATGTCACCCTGCCGCTTGCCATTCGTGTGGTTCTGCCATCGCTGAACAACAATCTGGTCAATCTGGTGAAGACGACGACTTTGGCCTATGCGATTGCCGTCCCGGAAATGCTCTATGAATCAGCCCAGATATGGTCGGACAATGTGAATGTACCGGAAATGATGATTTTTCTGCTGATCGCCTATTTTGTGTTGGTTGGAATATTGGTGTGGGGCATGAACCGTTGGGAACGCGCCCTTAAAATTCCAGGATTTGGCTCATGACCCAGCGCTTACGATCCCATGACGCACCGCCTAAGAAAACCGACATGGCGGTCATGTTGCCGGTAAAACGGAAAGCACATGATCCGTTTCGGCTGAAACTGACACCCTGGCATGGCGTGTTTCTGGCCCTGGTCTGCATTTTCACGACCTCATACGGCTATGCGACCACGGCACCTGAAGTTGATTCTATTCGCACGGTCATGCTGCGATGGATGCCGCTATTGCTGGAAGGGTTCCTGTTCAACATATTGATTTCCATCCTGTCCATGGCGGTTGGCACAGCTGTTGGCACGATGCTGGGCCTGGCCCAGATATCGCTGATGCCGCCTATCCGCCACAGTTCTTGGTTTGTGACCCAGTTTTTCCGGAATGCCCCCTGGCTGGTCTTGCTGTTTTTTGCCATGTACCTGCTGCCGTTTGAATTCACGATAGCGGGGGTCACGATTCCCTTCCCGGACTGGATCAAGGCGATTATCGGCTTGTCGCTGCCGGTAATGGCAAATGTTTCTGAAATTGTCCGGGGGGCGGTCCTGTCCCTGCCCAGTGGTCAATGGGAAGCCGCGGAAAGCCTGGCCTATACCCGTCGCCAGACGCTGTGGCTGATTATTCTGCCACAATGTGTGAAGCGTATGCTGCCGCCCTGGATGAACCTGTATTCCATTTTGACCATGGCAACTGTGTTGGCCTCAATTGTCGGTGTGTCAGAAGTGATGACCCTGGCGGGTCGTGTGCTCGCGGCGGAAGATGGGCGAACGGATCTGCTTGCGCCTTTGTATTCCTTCGTCCTGTTTCTGTTTTTCGTATACTGCTATCCGATTGCGCGATGGACCGTGTATCTGGAAAGCAAATTTGCCGTGAAAGGCTAAGAGGTATTGTGATGAGCTGGTCTGACAAAGAGCCGATGATCTCTGTGCGTAACGTCCATAAATCCTTTGGTGATTTTGAGGTGTTGAAAGGCGTATCCTTCGATGTGATGAAGGGGGAGGTGATCTGCATCATCGGCCCGTCCGGGTCAGGGAAATCAACTTTGATCCGCTGTATCAATGCCCTCAACGACATCAATGAAGGGTCTATTCTGGTTGAAGGGCTGGAAGTGAATGATCCCAAGCTGAACAAATTGGAATTGCGCAAAAAGGTCGGCATGGTCTTTCAGCAATACAATCTGTTCCCCCACAAGACCGCCCTGGAAAATGTCATGATGGCCCCGATCCGGGTCCTAAAAGAAGACAAAAAGGAAGTTGAAACCCGCGCCCGCGCCTTGATCAAAAAGGTCCGTTTGGAAGGCAAAGAGAATGCCTATCCCGGTGAACTGTCCGGCGGTCAGCAACAGCGTGTCGCCATCGCCCGTTCGCTTGCGATGAAGCCGGATGTGATGTTGTTTGACGAGGTTACAGCCGCCCTGGACCCCGAAACAGTGGGCGAAGTGCTGGTCACAATCAAGGAACTGGCCGAAGAGGGCATGACGTGCATTCTGGTGACCCATGAAATGGGTTTTGCCCGGGAAGTGGCGGATCAGGTTTATTTCACCGATCAGGGCTTGATCGTTGAACATGGCCCACCGGCTACCTTCTTTGAAAATGCAAAAGATCCCCGGACACGGCAATTCCTGAGTCAAATTCTTTAGTCTTTACCCTATAATGAGTATCAGAGGGCGGGATTATTGTCGCTGAGACTTACTATCAGGAGATTTGATGTGAAGACTAAGACCTATGCCCTTTCAATGGCTGTCTTTTTGGGATTGAGCACTTGGATCGATACTGCGCAGGCGCAGGATATGACCGTGGTGCTTGAAGATGCCGCCTGGGATGGAAACACCATTCCCGATGGCCAACAATGTGCAGAATATGGCGGCAATGGCTCCACCCCCCTGATGACGGTGCAGGGCATTCCCGAAGGGGCCAATGTGATTCTGGTTGAATTTAACGATGAAAGTTATGAGCCCCTGTCGACCGATGGGGGGCATGGCATTGTTGGCTTTGATATCGTTGTCGGCAAGGGAAGCGCCACTTTGCTGTCCGTCCCCGGTGACACGACAACCCTGCCCAATGGCGTGTGGATTGAAGAGGAAAACCGGGATGATATCGGTGTTGTTGGATATCTGCCCCCCTGTTCCGGTGGCGAGGGTAATTTGTATTCCGCCAAGGTGTTTGCAGTAGACTATGATAGTGAAGGCTATAAAGTTATGGCTGAAACCTATCTTCAATTGGGTCGCTATTAAGGGAGAGAGACGATGCAAATTCCAAAGATTGTTGCGGTTGCAGCTGCGTTTGTCCTGTGTGCGGGGACGGCTTTCGCGGATGATCTATCGGTGCGTTTCGCGGATTCCACCTGGACGGGAAGCAAGATCCCGGCTGGACAACACTGTGCGAAGGATGGTGGCAAGGGCGCCACGCCAGCCCTGATCGTGTCTGGTATCCCAGCGGAAGCCAACGCGATCATCGTTGAATTCAATGATCAGGACTTCAACAAGCTGTCCTATGACGGTGGTCACGGCAAGATTGGCTTTATGATCACCCCCGGTCAGGCGGAAGTGACCCTGCCCAGTGTTCCAGGCGGCACAGATGACATGCCCGAGGGCGTCTGGGTCGAAAAGAAGAACCGCGCCACGGGCAACTGGTACACCGAAGGCTATCTCCCCCCCTGTTCCGGCGGGCGGTCCCATATGTATACCGCTGACGTCTATGCGGTGGTCAAGAACGGCGATGACTATGACGAAATCGCAGATACCGACATTCGGCTAGGGCGCTATTAACATAGGTTAGCACGCGCATCCCGACGGCACGCTCTAACTTAAAGCAACAGGGGAATGGTGCGGGTGCTCCTGGATACCCGCCTGCGCATTCCACAAATCGTCGAATTCTCATCCTGAGGAGGCGCGATAGCGCCGTCTCGCAGGAGGGGCTGTAAGGGCGGCTCCCCCTTCGAGACGCTGCGCTCCTCAGGGTGAGGGCGCGTTTGTCTGATACATCGTCACCCCGGACCTGATCCGGGGTCCAGGGCGGCAGGCGCGATTTGTGCGTGTGGCCCTGGATAATCGCCTGCGCGGGTATGACGGGGATGGGAGGCCCCATTCTCATCCTGAGGAGGCGCGATAGCGCCGTCTCGAAGGATGCGCTGAAAGTGGGGTGCTTACAGACAGATCACCCTTCGAGACGCTGCGCTCCTCAGGGTGAGGGTGCATTTGTTGATACATCGTCACCCCGGACGTGATCCGGGGTCCAGGGCGGCAGGCGCGATTGGTGTTTGTGGCTCAGGGTACCCGCCTGGGCGGGTGTGACGAGATGGTAAAGATTAACCGCAGAGGGCGCAGAGAAGGCGCGAAGGACGCTGAGGGGATGGTGCGTTATGGCGTTGCACGTCTGACCTTCCGCTTCGTTCTCATCCTGAGGAGGCGCGATAGCGCCGTCTCGAAGGAGGGGCTGTAAGTCCGGTGCTTGCAGCGGGCTCCCCCTTCGAGACGCTACGCTCCTCAGGGTGAGGGCGCGTTTGTCTGACACATCGTCACCCCGGACGTGATCCGGGGTCCAGGGCGGCAGGCGCGATTGGTGCGGGTGGCCCTGGATAACCGCCTGCGCGAATATGACGGGGCGTGAGGTCCCACTCTCATCCTGAGGAGGCGCGATAGCGCCGTCTCGAAGGAGGGGCTGTAAGTCCGGTGCTTACAGAGGGCACCCCCTTCGAGACGCTACGCTCCTCAGGGTGAGGGTGCATTTATCTGACACATCGTCACCCCAGACGTGATCCGGGATCCAGGGCGGCAGGCTCGTTTGGTGCGGGGGCCCCTGGATAACCGCCTGCGCGAATATGACGGGGAGGGGAGGTCCCATTCTCATCCTGAGGAGGCGCGATAGCGCCGTCTCGAAG
>NZSA01000014.1 GCA_002696645.1 Rhodospirillales bacterium
CCGCTGAAGGCAAGTGCGGCGGCGCATAAGGCGCAGGGTTTCGCAGTGTCGGCGGTGGCACATATCGCCATCCCCGATAAAGGCTTTCCATTTTGCAATGAAATCAGCGTTTTCCGGGGTGTCGATGGCCATGAAGTAATTCCAGGCCGCCAGGTGACCGACCAGAGGACCGGTATCCAGACCCGCCAGTTCTTCTTCCCCAACGGAGAAAGCGACGACAGGAATGTCTTCGGCCTTGATGCCCTGGTTCGCCAGTTCCTTATAGAAAGGCACATTGGCATCACCGTTGATGGTGGAGACCACAGCAGTCTTCTTACCAGCCGATCCGAAGGTTTTGATGTCAGACACGATGGTCTGCCAGTCAGAATGACCAAACGGGGTATAGTTGATCATAATGTCTTCAGGGGCCACGCCTTTATCCAGCAGATAGGTCTCCAGGATTTTGTTCGTGGTGCGGGGATAGACATAGTCCGTACCCGCTAAGACCCAACGCTCTACGCCTTCCGCATCCGCAAGATAATCCACCGCCGGAATGGCCTGCTGGTTCGGGGCCGCGCCGGTATAGAATACATTGCGCTGGCTTTCTTCGCCTTCATACTGAACCGGATAGAACAGGATGCTGTTTAGTTCTTCAAAGACCGGCAGGACCGATTTGCGCGATACAGAGGTCCAGCAGCCAAACACCACATCGACCTTGTTGACGGAAATCAACTCGCGCGCTTTTTCAGCAAACAAGGGCCAGTCAGACGCCGGATCAACCACAACGGCCTCAAGTTTTTTGCCCAAGACGCCGCCCTTTTTGTTCTGTTCGTCAATCAGCATCAGCATCGCGTCTTTCAGCGTGGTTTCGCTGATCGCCATGGTGCCGGAAAGGGAATGAAGAATGCCGACCTTGATCGTCTCTTCAGCAGCCTGGGCCACTGTGCCAACAAGCATCATGCCTGATATCGCCGCAGCCCCCATTAAGGAACGAATACGATTTTTCATGTTTAGCCTCTCTGTCTACAGTTTTTATAGTTACTCCAATAATTGTGCACTGCAACAAGCGTACCAATTTTTCGGTACTTTCTGGAGCACGACAGTACGCTAACTAATCTATTGATATAACGTATATTATTTCATAAATCTGACATCGGTCCCAATTCTGGGGTACTCTTAATCTTTAAATAATTGCATATATTTTAAACTATCTAAAATTTTTGATCAAAAAATAGACATTTTATGAAATATCCAACTCTCTGATCGCGAAAAAAAATCCCACCCCTGCCAGTGGCCGGGGTGGGAGGGCATACCGTCTGTAATCAAGCCATTATTTGGCGGTAATCACCGTCATGACCAGTTTCCCGTCAACACGGACCGGGCCGTCTTCCTTGGCACCCAGCGTATATTCAAAGCCGCCGGTTTTCATGCCGCCGTCTTCACCATGCAGCATCAACATCAGCATTTCACCGCTTTTGACCGGTTCGGTCAGAATAGCGCTGACATCGGCGTTTTCACCGATTTTCAACGGTGCATAGCCAATAACCGGGCCGGGCTTCATATCAGCACCGGTGCGGTGAACCACCATCCAGCCGTTGGCGTGTGCGACAATCTTATCAGCCGTGACGGTGCCAGTTGTCACATCCTGATCCGATGCCATCACGCCCAGTTTCATATCGCCGGAATTAGACCCGGCGGAAGCCGTGATGCTGATGACAGTGCCGGCTGCAAAAACCAGAGCAACGAGAGCCGTTACAATAAAATGGCGAACCATAGAAACCTCCTGTGTATTGTCTGTTATGCGGACAAACGCTGTGTTTGAACGCAAGACCACATTGCCAGGGGTCAGCCCCTGACAAGCCACCCTTCTGATGGCCTACCTACAGCTACGGACGGTTTTTGAGAAAGTTTCAAAACAGACGAAAAAAATGACGATCAGGGCTGAACGGGGATCAGATAGCCATGAATTGCCGGGCCTGTGGGTTTACCCGTGGGCGAGCCCCCTGGCGGTTCCACACTGATACCAAATGTGGCTTGCTGCAGTACTTCAGAAGGATAGGCCGCCAGACTTTTTTGTGTCAGCGCCCCATCCTCTGACAGCAGGCCCAGGGATTGCGGTTCTTCGGCAATTCCATCCCCGACGATCCACAGCTGATAAGAGGCCTGTTGCTGTCGTTCCGCCGCAACCGGCTGAATGGTCAAGGCGCGCGTTTTCAAATCAATCGATAACAGGAATGCGGGCTGTTGATCATCAGATTGAAAAACCGCAACGAAAGTCTCTTGCTGGGGCCCTTGAACAAGGGGGGCATTGACCAGGATATAGGCAAGCAGCGATGCCGCGATTGCCCCGGTCACAAATGTTGCACTGCGCCAACGCGATACATGCTTTTGCAGTGAAAGGACGGTGCCGCCATTCCCCTCACCCCCGGTGCCGCCCTGCCCCTCCAATTGGTCAAGGCGCGCCTGGATGCGATCAAACAGGTGCGGATCAGGTTCCGCGCTGCTGACTTCTTCCTGCAGCGGTGCCATACGCTGTGTCCAGTCATGAATGGCCGCCTCCAGCGCCGCATCCTGAAGACGGCGCGTCTCCACCGCCAGGCGCTCCTCAGCATTTAAGGTGCCCAGCACATATTCCCCGGCCAATTGGTCTATTTCTTCCCGGTTTGTCATGACCCCAGGCATTCCTTCAATTGCTTCAAACTGCGATGCAGCCACGTCTTAATCGTATTTACCGGCTGACCAAACAAATCTGCCAGATCCTGGCGAGAGGCCCCTTCCAGATAGGCCAGCCGCACCATTTTGGCCCGGTTGGGATCCAAGGCCTCCAAACAGACGGACAAAGCCTGATACGCCTGACTGCGCTCCAATTCATCCGATGCGGATCGGGAGGGATCAACAATCGTATCAATCTCAATTTCCACAGTCATCCCCTGGCCCTTTTGGCGGCGCAATACATCAATGGCGCGATTGCGGGCGATGGTTCCCATCCAGGTGATCGGCGATGCACGGTCCGGGTCATATCGCGCCGCCTGCCGCCAGATGGTCACATAGACCTCTTGCAGCACGTCCTCGCTGAGCGCCTGATCCTTCAAGATACGAAGGACAATGCCAAAAAGTTTCAAGGAGGTGGCCTGATACAGGGCAGCAAAGGCAACCCGATCCCCCTGCGCACAGGCAATCAGATGGTCCTTCAAATCGCCAGGGGTGCATTGCATACCCAAACCCACTTATCCTTACGCCCCCATCCGCATCACGATATCACAGCCAGCGCAGGACATATACCAAAACCGGGCGTTATATGGATGGTGGGTGCTCTATCCAGTTGAGTACTGAGCCGTAGGTTGGGTCATTGGGTCACCTTCGTCGTTCTTGTCTATCTTATGGGCGCTGCCACTTAACAATCAAGAAAGGTCAATACGGGTGTCCAGCTTATTCATTGCATGTGATAGCAATGACCACGCACTTCCGCTGTGCATTTCCATGCCCCACTTTTCATCTGCTTACAGTCTGCATTCGCAAAGGTTGTTCGCTCGGAAGCGTTCCCTTTCTCAATTTCGGAAAATCTTGTTGAATCGTAACGCGCTCCTTTACCATAGCACTGTTCGCTAATCTTGTTGGTAGCCTTTAGCCGTGCGTAAGCAATGGCTTTGGCGCGGACGCTAAATGTCGATAAATTTTTACCGGTTACCACCTGAGGCATTGGTTCATAGACTTTTTGGGGAGCATTTTGTTTTTGGCGAACCGATGCGGTATCGCCTCTCACATCTGCATACTGATCTTTCTGGGGTGATGATGAATTTGATGAACTGTTGGACTGGTCGTTGGACTCATCGATATTCATTAAAGCCGAGCCAGCTTCTGAACCGTTATAAGGACTGGAACCAAATCCCTTTGTAGAAGGCATGGCTTGGGACTGAGCTGTAAATTTTTCCTGACGCGCCTGCCGCTTTTTCATCCGCATTGCTTGACGCCTTGCTCTCTCAATCGCATAGGGCGACTGAAGCCGTGTGATATTACGGGGCATTTCCGTCAAGTTCTCCCACTGCTTCGCCAACTGGGTCTCGTTAGAGTCCAACTCAGCGAACACGTCCTCCATCTCTCGCTCATATGCCCTTTGTTCTTGAGCTTCCTGACGCCTTTGTTGTTCTTCTAATTCTGCTTTTCGGCGACGTTTCTCTTTTAAATGACGGCGATATGCTTCATCAGCCTCAGCTTTTTGTCGGTTTTCATCTTCAATTCTTTGCTCCTGGGCCAAAGCGATATCCTCAGGGTCCTTTAAGGTTACACCGCTAAGATCAATCTCGACTGCACTCTTCTCAGCAGTTGATGGCGCTCTCTCATGGGGGGAACTTTTCAACGATGATAATGGCACAAAGCCCGAGACATCCTCATCTGAAACGAGTTGTACCTTAGCCCAAGAGCCGTTCATACTAAGTAGAAATACACGCTTGTTGAGTTTAAGATTAGCTAAAAATTCACTGGCTGAATCCGGACGCACGCGCACGACTGTTTCCCGAGCAACATACCGAATTTCATGTTCAGACGAAGGCTGGTTTCCCAAGCTATTCAGAATATCAGATTCAATATCGGCCAGCAGGGGTGACGTCAGAAAGGTGAGGCTCAATGCGATTAACGTACTTAGCAAAGCTGTAATTTTCATTATCAATCAACCATTGGCGAGTTCGAGAAAGTATTCGTGCTCTTTAGCATGATGATATTTCGATGCGTCGAACCGAATAACATTGCCATCATGATTGAGCTTCAGGCAATTAAGGCTTTGTGCTTCACATTGTGTTACTGGAAGGTCTTTCCCAACCAACTCGGGGCCACGCACTGGGATAACCATATAAGAAGTCGCCACATCGCACCTTAATGTGTTTGCACGGCTTACAACGCAATACTGTTTACTATTGTCAGAGTAAACTTCGTCCAAAAAAGCAAAGCCAAATTGTGGGATTTGATATTTTTCTTGACCTGTTACCCTAGTATTTTGCTGGGTATATGCGAATTTGTTAAGGCCATGGTCGTTGAACAGATATGCCTGAGGGAGAATTTGATTCGTCGAAACGCCGACATGGGTCTCGGCGTAGTTTTGACCGTCAAAATATGTTATATCGGGTGAAATGGTAAAGAAATCACTGACAGAAAAGTAATCTCCGCCCCACGAAACAAAAAGTCGTCTGGGAATTCGCCAATCACGGTGCCCTGCTAGAGATAAACCTTCAAATATTTCTCTAATCTTACTTTCACTGAGACTTTGAAATTTATCGGGTTTTCCGACGCAAGCACCTTCTTTGTATTTTGAGCCAATGGGGCAGGCATATGCCTCGAATTTATACAAATTCGCTGAGTTTGAGCCAGATTTTACCAGTCTGTAGACAGATACCGTACCGTCTTTATTATCGATGTATCGTGAACTGAAGGATTTATGCTCTTCGACTCTCAACTTATAAAAATCTCGCCAAAGTGACGTCATGCGATTTTCAATGTAAAGCTCAGCTGATGAGGCATACCAATTTTCTATTGAATTGATAGCAAGTTTCCGATCAACGTTTTCGGATGCAGCTGAATAAATCTCAATAGCTCTGCTGTAGTGCTTCGCACCTTTGCCGTTCTTTTCAATATATTTCGTTATCTGCTCAAGCGCTTCAAAATCTCTTTTGGTTGATAGCGCCGCCAGGGCTTCATAATAGAGAAGTTCACCGGTTATTTCCCCAGTTTCCTTCAGCCCCTGCAGTATCTCATAAGCCTTCTGATAATTTTCGGTTTCAAGTGAGGTGATAAGTCTTTGAACCATGGCCTCACGTTGAATATCGATGGCATTGGCTGATATTGGCAGCATCAATAAAAGGAGAGAAATGAATGAAACAATTGTACTCTTAAAATACATTATCGATGGCTCCTAAATAAGTTACCCTGCCATGAAATTTTCCTAAGGTTTTCAAAGGTACAATCTGACTGCAATATTATCCTATATGATTGCGCATTCTGTCCTTGAAAACTCTATTATTTGATTTTGAGCGTATAAACGATGAATTCATATGTCAAGAACACCATTACTATTATTAAGTAATAAATAGATTGGCGTTTCAAATTTATATGACTCTCGTCTTTGTGGATTTTATTTGTGATATCAATATGTTGGTTTCCATAGCCATCCGGCCAAACCAAGGATGCGCTGGCAAATATCATCAAAGATATGATTTCAGATCTGTGACGATCCTGGGGATTTTTTCTGATGCTGATTAATAGTCATACTATAAAAACGCCCTAAGATTTTATCACTGGTGTGATGCGCGAAAACGACTTCAGGGAATCCACACGCTTAGGGGGGCAATCGAGAAGGAATATGGCGGCCCCGACAGGGTTCGAACCTGTAACCATCCGCTTAGAAGGCGGGTGCTCTATCCAGTTGAGCTACGGAGCCGTTGGGGTGATAGAATAGCGGTCATTGCCATCAAAAGACAAAGGCCACCAAACGATCCAAGGGGCGTTCGGTAGCCTTTTGAAAGGTATGCTGCAAGAGATTTTAAGCCCTCACACAGCTTGCCCGAACGATCAATGGGTCCAGGGGCGTCGTCTGTTGTTGGAGAAATTGTCGGAATAGGATTTCGGCTTTATGCGGCGATCCTTGGGCTTTTCCACCGTATAAGAATAGCCGTTCTTTTCCGCATAGGTAATCGCCTCGTCCGCCGTGTCGAATTGCAGGCGCACCTGCTTGCGGGTATCGGCTGATCCGACCCAGCCCATCAGCGCATCCGGGCGGCTGGCCGTGGTGGGTTCGAATTCCAGAATCCAATCTTTCGTCCCGGCACGACCGGATTGCATGGCGGTTTTGGTCGGTTTGTAAATGCGAACTTCCACTCTTCTCTCCCCTATCTGATACGGGAATTTCCACTGTTGGATCGGTCATACCATGCTTTGTCCAGCATGCCTAGACAGCATTCCGGGGCGATTTCAGGGCCGGACTTCAGATTTTGAACTGGTCCTTGTATGTCTCTCGCAGGACGTTTTTCTGAACCTTGCCCATGGTATTGCGGGGCAGTTCGTCATGGATGAACAGGGCCTTTGGTTGTTTGAAGCGCGCGATCTTGGGCGCAATGGATGACAGGATCGCATCGGGATCCAATGTCACCCCCTTTTGCGGCACCAGGACGCCAACAACCCCTTCCCCGAAATCCGGGTGGGGCACGCCAATGACGGCTGATTCCAGCACGCCGTCCTCTTCATCCAACAGCAGCTCTATTTCCTTGGGATAGATATTATACCCGCCGGAGATGATCAGATCCTTGGCCCGCCCGACAATGCGCACATAGCCGCGATCATCCACCTGCCCGACATCGCCGGTGATGAAATATCCATCGGCGCGGAATTCTTCCGCTGTCTTTTCCGCCATATTCCAATAGCCCTTGAAGACATTGGGGCCACGCACTTCGATCACGCCGATTTCCCCCTGGGGCAGGACCTTTCCGGTTTCCGCATCCGCGACGCGCAAATCCACACCGGGCAGCGGGAAGACCACAGTGCCGGCCCGGCGCTCCCCATCATAGGGGGTGGAGGTATTCATATTGGTTTCGGTCATGCCATAACGTTCCAGTATGCGATGACCCGTCCGTGCCTCAAACGCGATATGGGTTTCCTCCAACAGAGGCGCGCTGCCCGAAACGAACAGGCGCATATGGGACACCAGATCCTTGGTGAAGGCGGCCTCGTCCAACAATCTGGTATAGAAAGTCGGCACCCCCATCATCGTGGTGGCGTGCGGCAGAAACGCAATCATCTGATCGGCCTTGAAACTGGGTAGGAAGATCATCGATGCCCCGGCCAGGAAGCAAATGTTGGACGCCACGAACAGCCCATGGGTGTGAAAGATCGGCAAGGCATGCAACAGCACATCCGCCCCTGTGAACTGCCAGTAATCGGTCAGGGCCCGAGCATTGGACAATAGATTGTCCTGGGTCAGCATCGCGCCTTTGGAGCGCCCGGTCGTGCCTGATGTATACAGGAAGGCTGCCAGATCATCCCTGCCCCGGGCACATGTCTGAAAATTTGCAGGTGCCTTGTCCGCCGCTTCCATCAAGCTGCCGCTGCCATCGGCATTCAGGGTCATCAGCCGGGCACCATGGGCCTTGGCAACCGGTTCCAGGGCGGGTTGGGCCTTCTGATCACACACCAGGATCTTCGGCGTCGCATCCCCGACGAAATAGTCGACCTCACTGGCGGTATAGGCGGTATTCAGGGGCAGAAAAATCACCCCTGCCTGAACACAGGCAACATAGACAGACAGGGCTTCTGGCGACTTGGCCACCTGTACGGCCAGACGATCGCCCGGCGCAACGCCCAATTGAGTGATGACATGGGCAATGCGCGCCGACCGGTCCAGGAAATCCCGAAACGTCTCAAGCCGACCATCCGCCAGGGTCAGGAAAGGCGCGTCCCTGTCACGATGGGGCAGAAACAGGGCATCATACAAATGGTTAGACATACACAACGCTCCAACTTCATCGGCGGCGGCCGACCTAACCTACACCGCCGGTCCCATAACCATCTCTGGCAAGCCGGTCGCCAGCCACGGGAAGACACACAGGATTATGATCGCAACGACCATGCACAGGACATAGGGGATAGATCCCTTCAGGATCGTCTTCAAGGGAATATCTGGCGCTATCCCATTGATCACATACAGATTCAGACCAACCGGTGGGGTAATCAGACCGATCTCCATATTAATGGTCAGGATCACTGCAAACCAATAGGGATCGAACCCGGCTGCTGTGACAATGGGCAACAGGATTGGCGCAGACATCAGGATCACCGCAACCGGTGGCAGGAAGAATCCGGCAACCAACAGGAAGATATTGATAAAAATCATCAATAGCCAGGGATTGACATCCAGAGTCCCGATCCAGCCAGCAATGGATTGTGTGATAAACAGGCTGGACAACATATAGGAAAACACACTGGCAGCCCCGATGATGAACAGGATCATCACGCTTTCCCGTGTCGAGTCCCGCAGCACCACCCACAGCGCTTTCGGGCTCCACAGGCTGTAGACGACCATCGCGACGGCCATACATAACAATGCACCGACAGCGGCGGTCTCAGACGGGGTCGCATAGCCACCATACATCGCAACCAAGACGCCCAGAATGATCAACAGGAAGGGCAGAACCCGGGGCAGGATTTCCAGCTTCTGACGCAGGCTGAATTCACTTTTGCGCAGCACTTCTTCTGATCCGTTGCGCCATGTGTCATACAGCGACCACAGCATGAATAGGACGACAAGAAGGACGCCCGGTATCACCCCTGCCAGAAACAAACGACCTATCGAGGTATCTGTGGCAATACCGTAAACAATCATCGTCACGGAAGGCGGGATCAGAATGCCCAGCGTACCGCCTGCGGCAATGGATCCGGCGGCGACACCATCCGGGTAGCCGCGTTTGCGCATTTCCGGGATACCCATCTTGCCAATCGCCGCACAGGTCGCGGGCGAGGATCCGGACATTGCCGCAAACAGCGCACAGGCGCCCAGATTGGAAATCACCAAGCCGCCCGGAACACGGGTCAGCCAGCGGTCCAGGGCTTCATACAAATCTGCCCCGGCCCGCGTAGAAGCAATGGACGCCCCCATGATAATAAACATTGGAATCGACAGCAGGGCGAAATTATCCAGCCCGCCAAAAAAGATTTCCGGCATCAGGGCAACCGACCGCATGCCATCAAAGGCCAGCAAGAAGCCCGCAGCAACCAACAGCAACCCAATCGCAACGGAAATACCGGAAAACAAAACCACAATCGTGGCAACCGCCACCATTAATCCTAAAATCAGCGGATCCATCAGGATGTACTCCCAACACCATAGGACGTATCAATGCGCGCCAGGATCGCATAAAGGTCCGCGATCAACTGCAGCAGCAATAAACAGAAACCGACAGGAACACCCAGATAGGGGATCCACAAACGCACGGCCCAAACCGTGTCGGATTTCCAATCCCGCGCAAAGGCTTCATACCATTGCTCATAGCCATAGACGGCCATGATGCCGATAACGGTGATGGTCGATAAAATCACGATCAGCGCCAGCACGCGCCGCAACCCAACGGGCAGCATCATGGGCACCAGATCGACATTCACATGTCCGCGTAAACGCTGAACATAGGGCAGGCCCAGCAGCGTCGCGTTGATCATCAAATAGACAACCATCTCTGTCTGCCAGGTGGTCGATTGATTTAAAATGCCGCGCACAAAAATCATCTGGCATGTAATCGCGACAGACGCGATGATCATCGCCGCCGCAATCCAACCGCAAATCGTAGAAATCCTGCCCACAACGCGCAGAAACAAATTTCCACCGTCGCGGTCTGTCGATGTCTCACCGTGTCCGCTCATCACCGAAATCCTCCGCACAAAATGGCACTTTCAACGTTGTGAAATGGCACGGGGTGATCCTGTAAGATCACCCCGGCCGGACATTCAACGTTCTGCTTACTCGACTGAAAGTGCCATATCCAGCAGCGCCTGGCCGTCTGGAACAGACTCAACGAAGGTCTTGTAGGAAGATGTCTTTGCAACATCACGCCACATCTGGAATTCCGCTGGCGTCATTTTCGCGATTTCAACACCGGCCTCTTTAAAGACACGAACCGATTCCGCATCTTCCTTTTTGGCTTCGTCCAGATAATAAGCCTGAGCCTTTGCAGCCCCTGCCTCCAATGCCGCCTTCTGAGCATCGTTTAATCCATCAAAGGTGGATTTGTTCATCAACAGCGGCTGATACATGAACCACAACGCAACATCACCAGCAGGCGTGTAGCATTTCACCTGTTCGTAAATCCGATAGGAAACGAAAGAAGAGGATGAGGTATTGGTGGCTTGCAGTACCCCGCTTTGCATCGCGGAATAGATTTCTGAAGACGCCATGGAGGCAATGGACGCCCCCGAAGCAACCAGCATCTCTTCGAATGCCTTACCGGCGGCCCGAATCTGAAGGCCTTTCACATCATCAGGTTTGGTGATGCAGCCCTGGGTACTGGCAAATCCACCGGCCAGATAGCCATGGACCAGAACCATGACATCATCGCTGGCCAAGATGTCTTCGATCTTACCCATAAAGGGCGATTCATTCAGTCGTGCCGCATGGTCATGGTTTTTCACCAGGCCTGGCATCAGCGTCAGGTTATATTCCGGATGCTGACCCCCCGCATAAGACAGCGGGAACACAGTCATGTCCAACTGACCCCGGGTCATTGGCTTGTACTGTTCTTTGGCCTTAAACAAAGATCCCGACGGAAAAATCTGGATCGACAGATCCACATTTGCCGCCGCCACTTCATCCGCGACGATCTGCGCAACCTTGTGGCGCACATCAGACGTTGACCATTGGTGGGATAGACGGAGTTCTTTCGCGAAAGACGGGCTTGTCACCCCGGCAATCAGTGCGACCGCCGCAAGCGCGGCGCTTACCTTAAACTTCATAGCGTTCTCCCCTAAAAGGAATGATATTATTATTTCTTTCCATCACGCTGTTATCAGCGCGTTGAAGAGCAGCCTAAATCGACTGCATCCAATGTCAATGATAATGTATACAATTTCGATTTGTCGCCCAAACAATGCGGTGATACCTTAAGATCATGACGATACGAACCGCTGATATGGTCCGGGAAAACCTGGAACAATTGATCATCACCGGCGCCCTGGGAAATGGCGACCGACTGGACGAGGTGCGTCTGGCAGCGCAATTTGATGTATCACGCACCCCGGTACGCGAGGCTTTACAAATGCTGACCGCTACGGGTCTGGTCGAACATATCCCAAACCGGGGCACATTCGTTCGACACCCGGATTTTCCAGAAATGATTGAAATGTTTGAAGTTATGGCAGAACTGGAAGCCTTGTGCGCGCGCCTTGCGGCCCGCCGGATCCAAACCGCACAATTAATCAAAATTCAAGAAGCAGCTGCCGCCTGTGAAAATGCGCTGCAACACGGCACGCTGGATGATTATTATCTGGAGAATGAGAGATTTCATTTCCTGATTTATCAGGCCAGTGGCAATGGCTTCCTGGCGGCAGAGGCGACAAGGCTGCAAAAGCGCCTGAAGCCATTCCGGCTGATGCAATTGCGCGTCCGGGGCCGCATGAAACAATCCATGCAGGAACATCGTGAAATACTGGCGGCGATCCAAGCCGGTGACGAATCCTTAGCCGCAAAAGCCTTGCGGGGTCACGTCAAGATTCAGGGGCAACGGTTCAACGACCTGATGGCCAGCTATACCCAGGATACCGCCCAGGCCGGGTGACGCATTTAAGCTAAGTCGATCAAAATGGATTAGCCTTATCCTAATCAAGGATGTGGAAAGCCGTGCTTTATCTTAGCCCCAATCTTCCGCCACACTGACTGCAGCACAGAATCCCGTACGGGATGCAATTTTTTGGATGTGGAGCAGACCAATGATCAGAACAGGCGACCAATACCGCGATTCCATTCGGGATAACCGCGAAGTTTATATGAATGGCGAACGGGTAAAAGATGTCACCCGCCATCCCATGTTCAAACCCCTGGTCGATATCCGCGCTCGCATATACGACATGGCCCATGACAGCGAAACCGCCGATGTTATGACGGTTGAGCAGGACGGCGAAGTCAACGCGGTTGGCAACGCCCTGCCCTATACTCAGGAAGACTGGTGGGCCAAGCGCCGCGCGACCGACACCGTGCTGGAAACGATTGGCGGTGTCGTCACCCGCGTGGGAGACGAAACCGTCGGCGAAATGTGGTCACTGTATGATGGTCAGGACCTTCTGAACGAAGTCGACCCTCAGTTTTCAAAGAATATCCAGAGCCATATCAAGAAAGTACTGCACGAAGACCCCTTCCATGTATCGGCCAATACCGATCCCAAGGGCGACCGATCTCTGGCCCCACAGGATCAGGATCCGGACATGCTGTTGCATGTGGTCAAGGAAACCGATGCTGGCATTGTCGTGCGGGGCGCGAAATATGAAACGGCAGCAGCCTATGCCAATCAGGCCTTCACCAAGCCCACGATTGCCAATTGGGGCAATGCGGAAATGTCCGACTATGCTGTCGGCTTCATCTGTGACCTGAATTCGCCTGGGTTGAAATTTATCTGCCGCGGTGGATTTGCCGGGACGCGCGGGGATGAGCGGGACTACCCCCTGACCAATCGCTTTGATGAAGTCGACACCATCGTTATCTTCGATAATGTTCTGATCCCCTGGGAAAATGTGCTGTTCTATCGCCATACCAAGGCGGCAACTTTTATCCGGGCGACGCTGCATCGCTATTCCGCCTTCGCCTTTGTACAGCGCACCCTGAAACAGGCCGACCAGATGATCGGAACCGCCCTGTTCAATGCGCGCCAGACCGGCCTGGAAAAGCAACAGGCGGTTCAGGAAAAGCTATCCCAACTGGCGATCTGGCGTGAAGGCATCAATGCGCATCTGACCGCCGCCATTGCCCTGGGCGAACGATCCCCCGCAGGGCTGTTGATGCCCAATCAATCCCTGCTGATGACCGGGCGTTGTCATGCCCTGGATAACCTGCCGGCCATGATGCATATCGCGCGGGAATTATGCGGGGGACAAATTTGCGTCACCCCCAATGTCGCAACCTTTGAATCGCCGGAAACCAAGCCCTGGATGGATAAATACTATACCATCAATGACAGCTGGATGGCGGAGGATCGGCGCAAGCTATTGGCCTATGCCCGCGACCTGCTGAATTCGGACTATGCCGGTCACCGACTGACCTTCCAGCTTTTTGCGCAATCTCCGCCTTTCGCCCAATATGGGGCCGTCTATCGCAATTTTGATTGGGATGGGCCGCTGAGCTTTGTAAAGGCGGGGGCCAATCTTTCTGACACCGTGGTGAAAGGCTTCAAGCCCCGCAACAGCGACTGTGCAGTTCACCAATATTATGGCGAGCAGCTAAAAGACGCCGCGGAATAGGGGAAGTCATGGACGGCATCATCGATCTGGACCTGCGGGACCGCTTTCTGGGCGGGATGAGCCATGCGGCCTGCACGGTCAATATCGTCACCACCAATGGACCAGCCGGTCATGCGGGGGTCACGGTCTCAGCCATGGCATCGGTCTCTGCAGATACGCCCCGCCCGACCCTGCTGGTCTGTGTCCATCACAAAAGCCCCGCTGCGCAGGCGATCATTGATAATGGCGTGTTTTGCGTCAATGTGCTGCGCGATGATCAATCCTATATCTCCGACACATTTGCGGGACGCTTTCGCGATGATGTTGCAGACAAATTCGCCTGTACCGAATGGACCAAGCAAGTGACCGGCGCCCCCAGGGTGAAGGATCCGCTGGTCGCCTTCGACTGTCGGGTATTGAGGTCGGAACGTGTCGGCACCCATCATGTATTTATCGGAGAGGTGGAGGATATATTCTCCGCCGGGCGTGGATCGCCCCTGATCTATGCCAATCGCACCTATGGACGGACATCGCGGATTGATCCCGTCGCCTCAATAGAGGCCGGATTGATCAATGCCGAGGGAAGCCTGCGCATCGGTTGTTTCCACACATTCGGTCCCTTTGTTCTGCCGGAAGTCTTGAGCACAATCACACCGCAACTGGATGTTGAACTGACATTGGTGGAAGGCGATCACCGCCGCATTCTGGAGAGTCTGAAATCCGGTGAGACGGATATCGCCTTGATGTATGATTTCGATCTGGGGCGGGATATTGAGACGGAACTGCTGAACGAACTGTATCCCTATGTCCTGTTGGCGGAAAATCATCCCCTGGCGGCGCAACAGAGCCTGTCACTGGCCGATCTGGTAGCGGAACCCATGATCCTGTTGGATGCCCCGCCCAGTGCGGATTACTTCCAATCGTTGTTTACCAAGAATGGCATGTCGCCCAATATCCGCTATCGATCCGCATCGTTTGAGATGGTGCGCGGCATGGTGGGCCGTGGTCTTGGATTTTCCATTCTAGCAACCAAGCCCGCCAGTGATATCAGTTACGATGGCTGTCCCCTTATCACGCGCCCCTTGACCGATACGGTTGATCCCAGCCGCGTTGTCCTGGCGACCCGCAAGGGAAAGCGTCTTCCGAAACCAGCCCAGGCTTTCGCCAGCCTGTGTCGTGATATGTTTAGTCCTGAAACCTGACCCAACCCAATCTGTGAACGGAAACACTATGGCCCATACCCGCATTCGAAAATTCAACACCGCCGATACCTATCCGGAGCAAAATCTGGACAATGATCTGTGCCAGGCCGTGGTGACACAGGGCGGCAAGACCGTCTATCTGCGCGGTCAGTGCCCGCAAAACCTGGATGATGCCAAAAATATCGACAGCCATGATCCGGTGGAACAGACCCACAAGGTCATGCAGAATATCAAGCAATTGATCGAAGAAGCCGGTGGCACGATGGAGCATCTGGTGAAAATCGTCGTCTATATCACCGATGTCCGCTATCGGGAGGCGATCTATCGCACCATGGGCGAATATATCAAAGGGGTTCATCCCGTTTCCACAGGCCTGGTGGTACAAGCCCTGGCGCGCCCGGAATGGTTGGTTGAAATCGACGGCACCGCTGTCATACCGGAGTAACCGATGACCTTTTCCCTTGTTGCCCGTTGCAAAGAGACCGGCATGTTCGGTATCGCCATTTCGTCTTCCTCTCCTGCTGTTGCAGCGCGGTGTTCCTATACCCGCGCGGGCGTTGGCGCGGTTGCCAGTCAGAATATCACCGATCCGACACTGGGGCCGGGTGCGCTAGACCTGATGCAAGGGGGCCTCAGCGCGCCAGAAGCCATCGCAAAGCTGCAGGCGGAGCGGAACTTTATGGACTATCGTCAAGTTTTGGCGATTGATACGGCGGGCAAAACGGCAATCCATTCCGGCACTCGGGCGCTTGGCATCTGGACACAGGCCGAGGGAATTGATGTCGCCTCCGGTGGCAACTTGCTGGCCAATGACACGATTCCACAAGCCATTGTGGACGGGTTCATGGCATCCAAGGGGCATCTGGGTGATCGCCTGATCGCTGCCATGCGGGCCGGGTTGGCGGCAGGCGGTGAAGCCGGTCCCGTCCATTCCGCAGGCCTGCAATTATGCGATACGGTCGCCTGGCCCGTTGCGGATTTGCGCTGCGATTGGACCGAAGACTGCCCGATTGAGGCCATCGCAACCGCCTGGGACGTCTATAAGCCGCAATTGGCAGCCTATATACAGCGCGCCCTAGATCCGACGGAGGCCCCGTCTTACGGCGTACCGGGCGATCTTTAATAGTGTCTTGATTTTCGTCAGCGTTAAGGTTTAGTGGCATCTATGCCGCTGCGATTCACATTCAGACAGCTTGAATATCTCGTTGCCGTTGGGGAGGCAGGCAGCATTGCGCTCGCCTCTCAGCGGATCAATGTGTCCTCCCCCTCTATCTCGTCAGCCATCTCTCATCTAGAGGCGGAATTGGGGATGCAGCTATTCGTGCGCCAACATGCCCAGGGCCTGTCCCTGACGCCAGGCGGACAGCGCCTGTTTAACGAGGCGAAGCAAATCCTGCATCACGCGGCCTCCCTAACCGATCTGGCCGGCGATATCCGCACAGTACCGCGTGGGCCGATCTCCATTGGCTGCCTGAACACCGTCGCACCCTTTATCTCCGCTGCGATCCGCCGCTCCTTCGAGGCAGACTACCCCGATGCGGAAGTGACACTGCGTGAAGCCCATCAGGCGGAATTGCTGCATATGCTGGGCCGTGCGGAAATCGACATCGCCATTACCTATGATCTGGAGATACCCAGCGATATAGAATTTCAGCACCTGATCGCCCTTCCCCCCTATGTCATGGTCGATATAGACCATCCCCTGGCGCATCAGGACAGCATCATATTGGACGATATGCGCGATGACCCAATGATCCTGTTGGACCTGCCATTGAGCCGCGAATATTTTCTGTCCGTGTTTCATGCGGCAGGAATTCGCCCCAACATCGCGCAACGCACATCGGATCTTTCCGTCGCGCGCAGTCTGGTGGCAAACGGATTTGGCTATTGCCTGATCAATTTCCGCACAAAGACCAGAATTGCACCGGATGGGGAGGAACTGACCTTCCTGAAGCTATCTGGCAATCATCGCCCGATGGTTTTGGGACTGGCGACAAAGCGCAGCGAGCATGTCCCGCGCGTTATCTCCGCCTTTACAGAACATGTGCAAAAGCTTGCGGAAAAGGGCACCCTGCCCGGCATGGCCCCGCTATAGGCCATCCCGCAAACGCGCGATCAGGGCATCCAGCATCTGATCGCATTGCTGTAATTGCACCAGGGTAACAAATTCGTCTGGCTTATGTCCCTGTGCCATAGAGCCAGGCCCGCACACTACGGTGGGCAGGGATAGGCGTTGTGTAAACAGCCCCGCCTCCGTTCCGAAGGCCACTTTCATCGTGGCATTGGCCCCGGTCAAGGACTTCACAAAGGCAACGACGTCGGAAGATTCGGGTGTTAACAAGCCAGGGTAACTATTTGTTATTTCAAAGTTAATTGAAACTTCCGGATAGTCGTCTGAATGCCGGGCTACAATGTTGTCAGCCGCCGCGCGAATGCGGTTTAAAATCTCCGCCGGATCATCCTGTGCAATATTTCGGATTTCAAAATCCAACTGACAGTGATTGGGGACAATGTTCAACGCAACGCCCCCCTGGATCAGGCCAACATGAACCGTGCTATAGGGAACATCATAATCGGCATCCTGGGCATCGCTTGCTGCCAGTGCCGCCTGCTCCTGGCGCAGCACCGCGATCAGATCCGTTGCCAGATGAATGGCATTCAGTGCCTGGGGGGCCAGGGCGGAATGCCCCTCTCGCCCTGTGCAGGTCGCCCGGATGACGGTCTTTCCCTTATGCCCCGTCGCCACCGCCAGAGAGGTCGGCTCCCCCACGATACAAAAACCGGGCTTGAACGGCGCATCGGCCAATACATCCAACAGGGACCGCACACCGATGCAGCCGATCTCCTCATCATAAGACAGGGCCATGTGCAGCGGCGTTTTTAGATCGTATTGGGACGCGCGCACCATCGCCGCGATGGCGCAGGCGACGAACCCCTTCATATCCGCCGTGCCGCGCCCATAAACCTTGCCGTCTTCCTGGGTCATCTGAAACGGGGGCTTGGTCCAGGCCTGCCCCTTTACCGGCACAACATCCGTATGCCCAGATAACAGCACGCCACCCGCCTGATCCACTTGCCCAATAGTGGCGTAAAGGTTGGCCTTTGTACCGCTCTCATCCCTCAATACTTGGACCGTCGCACCCGCTTGGCGCAACACATCCTCCACGAACAGGATGAGATCCAGATTGGGCTCCAAACTGACGGTGGGAAAAGCTAGAAGACGATCTAAAATGTCGAGGGTTTTCATATAATATCTCTTAGAATGTGAACTACACCTATCTTATCAGGTGCCGATGCATCATTTTATTCTGATAGGCTCGGTCTGGCGCGTCGGACCTCACGGTTTATATAGGCAGCTAGGATAGCCTTGAGGATATCCCCAGGGATAAAGATGGCAACGGCGAGAACAGCCTTCAGCAGAGACAGCTCAGCAATGATCATCAGCCCGACAATTCCAAAAACATAAAGCAAGACGATACCGCCCAAAAGGCTCGCAATCACACCTACGGTCATAACGCCGAGCCGAGTTGTCGCCCTGAACACCAGTCCAATCGCGATAACGGCAATGGGCCATCCAACAAAAAAACCGACAGTGGGGCCTACAAACACACCCAGCCCACCGCGTCCACCCGCGAGCAGGGGAGCGCCGAGTGCAACGACTCCGATAAAGACGATGATTGAAAGCGCCCCGCGCCAGGGGCCAAGAATCAGCCCTGCCAGCATGACGCCCAGTGTTTGGGCGGTTATTGGAACGCCACTGGCAATGGGCAAAGTAATCTGGGGAATCAATCCGAGGGCGGCGATGAATGCCGCGAAAAGCGCAACGCGGGTTACTGTATTTTCCATTCTATTTTCTCCGATCAAAGCCACCACGGGCGACCAGTGCTTCAGCGGTGCGATCCGCATCATCTATCACTGATATAACAAAGGGTGATACGAGTCGCCAAAGTGGGCGGCGGGGTGAGCGGGCGCGCCAGCTTTCCGCAAGGAATTGCCAACGTTCTGTCAGCATTGGTGCGAAACGCAAAGTCATAGCAATGACCACGCCAACCGGGCGGGTCGGCAGTCCGATCCACCGGAGCGGCGCCAGAATGCGGTCCAGCACGGCAAGCATGCTAGCCAGCGGAATCGAGGCTGAAATCACTGTGGCGAGCAGAACCAGCGTGGCGATTCGCAGGCAGACAGTAAGACCCAGCACCCAATCCCCCAACAGTCCATGGGCCGCAAAGGCGAGGAGCAGCATTTGTCCAGGCGCGCGCAACGCGGAATATAGGCCGTGGGCGCGGGCAAGTATGGTCAGGATCACGACGCAGGCGAAGACTGCGATCAGAAAGACAGGCCTGTCTATCAGAAAGACGAATACATTGATAAGAGCCAGCAATAAGAGCTTCAAACCTGCGGGCAAACGGCGCAGCCATTGCGCCTCAATATTTACATTTCCCACGATGACTCTCTTTCTACGGCTGCCTGCATCGCGACGGCGAAGGCGGGCAAGATGGATTCCGGTCGACCATCGGCATGAATCCTCCCTTTCTCGATCCACAACACTCTGTCGAAATCGTTCAGGCTATCGATGTCATGGGTGATCATAAGGACCTGATGGGGCAGATCCGCAATGAAACGCTTCAGGCGGCTTCGGGTTGGAATGTCCAATCCATTGAAGGGTTCATCCAGCAGGATCACTTTCGGCTGCATGATCAACACCGCCAACAGGCACACCAGACGGCGCTGACCTTCTGACAGGGTCGCGACGGCGCGATCGCGCCAATCGGCGATCCCATAGTGCTGAAGCAACGCCATAACCGTGGAATCAATCCGCTTCGAAGAGGTGCCATTTTCGCTCAGACCAAAGGCAATTTCCTCAAAAACATTGGGACACAGGATCTGATGATCCGAGTTCTGAAACAGAAAGCCGGCAACAGATAAGGAGTCAAAGTCGCGTTTTGCGGGGTCGCGACCATAGAGCCGCACAGTCCCGGATGAGGGGCGCAGTATTCCCTTTATAAGACGCGCCAATGTCGACTTTCCCGATCCATTTCGTCCAACAATCGCAACTCGGTGCTGTGTTATCGACAGATCAAGATCATGCAGAACCGTCTGCCCACCGCGATCAACCCGGGCCTGTTTCAGGTGAATACCGGTTTCAACGCTGATATCTGAAGTCACGAGCTGTATCCATTATGGGCAGTGAAGGCGCCATCTATCGCATATTGTCTCGCTGAGTCCCAGACGCGAGGCAAAGTATTATTTTGGCCGAGGGCGTCTTCCGGCCTCTCTTGTGCCATGAAGCCACGTTATCGGCTCACAATGTACGCTGCTGTCAAATTCAGCGTGAAATTTAGTGAAACCTGACCTCAGATATTCGCACTACATCAAGTCTTGCTTACCAGCGCGATGGTTAGTCTTTACCTAAGCTGCGCTTCCGAACACGATGCTTTTGCAGAGGAATGGAATTGCCCAACCTCCGCAAGGCAGCAAAATAGGGAATTCAGACGTGGCACGGGATCCAAGATACGACATTTTATTTGAACCACTGGCAATCGGTCCGGTTACAGCCAAGAACCGATTCTATCAGGTGCCGCACTGCAATGGTGGTGGCTATCGCGACCCATCGGCGGCGGCAGAAATGCGTGGCATCAAGGCCCAGGGCGGCTGGGGGGTAATCTTCACCGAACAATGCGAGATGCACCCGACATCTGAAATCACCCCCTTTATCGAATTGCGCCTGTGGGAAGATCAGGACATTCCGATGATCGCCAAAATGGCCGACAGGATGAAGGAACACGGCGCCTTGGCAGGCATTCAACTGGCCTATTCCGGGATCAATGGTCCAAATTTCTATACTAAAGAAGTCCCCATGGCCCCGTCTGCCCTGCCAATTCGGACCTTTACCAATGACCCGGTGCAGGCACGGGCGCTGGACCGTCAGGACATCAGGGATCTGCGTCGCTGGTTTGTTACCGCCGCGAAACGCTCCCGCACGGCAGGGTTTGATCTGATCTGCCTGTATGGCGCCCATGGGTTTGGCATTTTTCAGCATTTCCTGTCCCGCGCCACCAACCATCGTACCGACGAATATGGCGGCAGCCTGGAAAATCGCTCACGCTTCGTGCGCGAAGTGATTGCTGACCTAAGAGATGCGGTCGGCGATTCGATGGGCCTGACCTTACGTGTTTCCCTGGATGAAATCACCGGCGATCTGGGGTTTGGCAATGCGGAAGTCCGCGATTTCATCGAAATGCACTCAGATCTGCCCGATTTATGGGACCTGGCCCATGGCACGTGGGAGGATTGCTCCGGCCCCTCCCGCTTCAAGGAAGAAGCGGCGCAACAGGATCTGGTGCAGGGAATCAAGGCGCTGACCAGCCGTCCCGTCGTTGGCGTGGGGCGTTTCACCAGCCCTGATGTCATGGTGCGGCAAATCAAATCCGGCATCCTGGATTTCATTGGATGCGCGCGCCCCTCCATTGCGGACCCCTTTCTGCCAAAGAAAATCGAAGAGGGCCGTATCGAGGATATTCGCGAATGCATCGGGTGCAATATCTGCATCACCGGCGATATGACCATGTCCATCAGCCGCTGTACCCAGAACCCCACCTTTATGGAGGAATGGCGCAAGGGCTGGCATCCCGAAAGAATGAATGCAAAAGGCGACAGTTCGTCCGTTCTGATTATCGGTGCAGGCCCGGCAGGACTGGAAGCAGCCCGCGCCTGCGCCGAGCGGGGCTACGATGTCGCCCTGGCAGAGGCACAATCCGAAATTGGGGGGCGTGTGGCGAGGGAGCGCCTGTTGCCTGGCCTGTCTGCCTGGGGGCGCGTGGTCGACTATCGCGCCTATCAATTATCCCAGAAGGGCAATGTCGAGACATATCTGAACTCCTCCCTGACGGCGAACGATATCCTGCAATTCGGCTTTGAAAATATCGCCATTGCCACGGGGGCAAGCTGGCGGCGCGATGGGGTGGCGCGTCAGCATGTATCGCCCCTGCCCATCGATCCCGCCTTGCCCCTGTATACGCCAGACGACCTTATGGCGGGTAGCATTCCGACCGGCACTGTCGTCCTGTATGATGATGATCATTATTACATGGGGGGCGTACTGGCGGAGTTGCTGGTTCAGAACGGTGCCACGGTTGTGCTGGTCACGCCTTCCGCCTATGTGTCGGACTGGACCAACAATACCCTGGAACAGGCCAGCATTCATCGAAAACTGGCCATGATGGGGGTTGATATCCAGCTGAACCGGGGCGTGGTGGCGATTGGGGCAGATCATGTCCTGACCAATTGCACCTATACGGATGTGACCCGCCCGATACCCTGTGATGCCGTTGTCATGGTGGCATCGCGCATCGGAAACGATGGACTGTATCAGGCCTTAAAGGCCCGACAGGACGATTGGCCGGATGCCGGGTTAAAATCCGTGAAGCTGATCGGGGACGCCAATGCGCCGGGGCCAATTGCCTGGGCGACCTATGCCGGTCACCGGTATGCCCGTGAATTGGATGAGCCAGACCGTGGCGACGCGCTATCTTTCCGGCGGGAGATTACGGCCCTGGCGGAGTAGATTTGTCCTGGCAGCCTCTGTTCCGGCCTAAATCTCCACAATCTCAAAGGCGCTCAGTCTCTGTATCATTTCCTGATCCAGCTCTTCAGTGCGCCAGTCCATATTCGCCTTCACCCAGCTTTTCTGGGTTTCGCGAATTCCCGACAGGATATCCGCCTGCTTACCCGCCAGGACAGCCTTCGGAAGAATTGGCAGATCCTCATAAATCTGCTCCAACATCTTACGACGTTCGCCCCGGAAACTTTCTTCAGATTCTTTCCAGACCTGACATAAACGTGTCCAGCCATCCAGAATCCAGGAGATCTTTTGGACACGGTCAGACATATCCCGCATCGCCTTATCGGATTGGCTCAGGGTCGCAGCCAAATCAATTTCATATCCCCAGCAAGCGTCCATTTCCCGCAATGCAATGTCACTGGTCAATGCCGCAGCCTCAATCACGCCTCTTCCAACGAATTGAACTTCTGGCGGCTCTTTCGCCAGATGCTCTTTGATTTCATCGATCATCAATTGAATATTGCTATAGGTCTGGGTCAGATAACCCGGATATTCTGTTTCTCTGGCACCGATTGCCCAGATGATATTGGCCCATAGCTGGAATTTCCGCATCAGCTCTTCGGATGTTGTATTCCACTTTTCGCTGTAACGTTTGAACTGCTCTTTGGCCTGAGATTGGCCGTCCTCCGTCATCAGATCATTCACATCCAGTTCGATAGGATCAGTACTCAAGACCCTTAATGCCCGCAGGATCAGCAAACACTGGTTGTAGGATATGACCGTACGTTCATCTTTCAGCGCCTTCTTTGCCGCCTTCGCCTTTGGGACGCCGCCATAGCCCTTGGCGTCCACTTCCATCACGATCCGCCGCAAATCAAAGGGCGTAAAGGTTTGAGCATCGGTCAAATGCTCCAACAAGGCCTGATCATACAAATTCAGATCAATCGTCCCGGAAAGAGCCTTAAATGGAACGACATAGGTGCCCTTACCACCACTCAGCGCCGGCAGAAGAAACTCCCTTTCCTCCGCAACTTCGCCCCGTAAACGCGCGTTGCGGGCCACGTCCGTGGTAAAAGGAACCGTCACGCCCCGTTCTTCAAATGTGCTAGGTAAAAATAATGTCGCCATTGCCCCCATCCTATGCAAAAGGCGTATTATAATTTCGCTAAGGTGGCAATTGGAAAGAGTCTGGAAACCTCAGCCCAATCCAAAATTACTGTGATGCGCCAGTTCACCAGTATTGCAGGGATGCAAGATCTTTTCGTCATCGCTGAGGTCATTCCTCAGGTAACAAATAAATGCACTCCCTCGTCGGCAGAGAAAGCGAAATGCATTTGATTTTCAGAAAAAATGGTCGGGGCGGCTGGATTCGAACCAACGGCCCTCTGCTCCCAAAGCAGATGCGCTACCAGGCTGCGCTACACTCCGTTTGTTCTTTGATTGACCCACACCCATACGCTTCAGGTAAGCCTGGTGTTCCTTCTCGGCTGCAATAAGAGACTTAGTCTTATTCTTCTTTTTGCGCTTGCGAGTGTTCGTCGTCGTGAAATACACAGGAAGAAGATGCATAG
>NZSA01000015.1 GCA_002696645.1 Rhodospirillales bacterium
CAATCCGCCCAATCCCGACAAGCAGAAATATGGCTATTGGCTGTATAACCGCAAGGTGAAGGATCCAGAGGCCTGGCTGGAAAAAGCCACGCATCATGAAGGCTCATGGTGGCCGGAATGGAAAAACTGGCTGGATAAATTCGACGGTGCCCAGATCGACGCCCGCCCGCCCGGCTGTGGCAAAAAGACAATAGAGCCAGCGCCAGGGTCTTACGTGAAGGCCAAGATCGGCTAATTTGCCTGGCGCTGCTTATCCAGTGGCATCCATGGGCAACATTTGCGTCAGCGAACCGGGCCGTATCCGTAGGTGTGCAGCAGGAAACGTTCTATACGGTTCAGCACGGTTGCGGTGAATTGCAACTGTTCTGCGTTGATACCGCTTTCACTGAGCTTCACCTGTTGTTCATCAATAACGTCATTGACCTTGTTGCGAACATTCAGGCCTTTTTCAGACAACCGCACCCGGATCGACCGGCGGTCATGGGTTGAGCGCTCTTGTATAAGATAGCCATTCTCAACCATTTTCCGCACATTATAGGATACGTTGGAGCCAAGGTAATAGCCACGGTGCGTCAACTCACCCACGGTCAGTTCATCCTCTCCAATATTATAGAGAATCAACGCCTGAATGTTGTTGATGTCGCGAATGCCAAGCCGATCAATTTCACCTTTGACCACTTCGAGAAATTGTCGATGCAGCCGTTCGATTAATCGGATGACGCTAAGATACTCCTCCTTCACCGGCACATCTCTTTTATCGTTTTACCATTGCCTTGGCGTATTCGACCAACCGAACCACCAACGACAATTGTGTTACACCCATTTGCTCCCATCGCATAGCGGCAACCTTAATCGACGGGCTAAAGCTTTGTCTAGCCTCGATTTATGGGCCTAGCTGTCGCGCACCATTTTTATGATAGCAGAGAAATCCATACCCTCATTTCCCGAATCGGTAAATCGCTCATACATTTCCAATGCGCGCGCACCCAATTCAGTCTGTGCCTGAAAGCTTTTCGACGCCCCCTGGCTCAACCGCAGGTCCTTAACCATCATGGCCGCCGCAAAGCCAGGCTTATAGTCCCGGTTGGCAGGAGAGGTCAGTACCGGCCCTGGAACCGGGCAATAGGTTGTCAGCGACCAGCACTGGCCAGAAGCCTTGGATGAAACATCGTACAGCTTCTGATGATCGAGACCCAATTTCTCTGCTAAAACAAATGCTTCAGCAACAGAAATCATCTGAATACCCAGCATCATATTGTTACAGATCTTCGCAGCCTGACCGTTTCCGGCACCACCGCAATGCACGATGGTTTTGCCCATCTTTTCCAGCACGGGTTTGGCGCTGGCAAAATCCGCATCGCTGCCCCCCACCATGAAGGTCAAAGTGCCGGCCTCTGCCCCACCAACACCGCCAGAAACTGGCGCATCGACCATGGGATAGCCCTTATCGGCCGCCATCTTCGCCACGATGCGGCTGGTTTCCACATCAATGGTCGAACAATCGATCAACAAAGCGCCCGCCGGCGCGGACCCCAGAATAGTGCCTTCATAGACATTCAGAACATGCGGCCCGGCAGGCAGCATGGTGATGACTACATCGACCCCGCTTACCGCCGTACGGGCGCTTCCAGCGCCTGTCGCCCCGGCATTGACCAGGGATGCGACATGATCTTCCGATAAATCAAAAACAGTCACATCATGGCCCGCCGCAATAAGATTGCGAGCCATGGGTCCCCCCATATTCCCAATACCGATAAATCCAATTTTCATGGCACTTCTCCCTAACAAGTGGCGCGCCCTATCCTAGCGCGTCCATTTCTTCATTTTACTGTTCCGAAACGCCGACGCAAACACTCAGAATTGCAAGTCCCCTTCCAGCGGCCGCTGAAAGAATGCCTCAACATCTGCGTCTTGGACCGCCTCCACTGTATCTGGCGCCCAATGCGGCGATTTATCCTTATCAATCAACAGCGCGCGGACTCCTTCATGAAAATCGGACCCCGCTCGCAGGGCATGGCGAACCATCCTGTATTCCATCTGCATATTCGCATCAAAATCCTGCTGTGCGCCCCGTCGCAGTTGGACCAGTGTGACCTTCAACAAGGTTGGCGACTTTGTCGACAGATGTTTCAGAATGGTTTGCGCGATATCGCCCCCATCCGCCCGCAAGCGGGCCAAAATATCTTCCATCGATCCATCAGAAAATATCTCGTCAATCTGACCCCGCAAGGCATCCAGGCCGGATGCTTCCGCCTTTGCGACATGCTGGGCGGCACAGGCACGAACAATGTCCCCCGGCGATCCGGCGGACCAGTCCACCGCTTCTAGCGCTGAAAAAAACGATTCTCGCGCCGATGCTGGCATGTAGTGATCGGCCAATCCGATAGACAGCATATCAGCCGCCCCCAGACGCGCGCCGGTTAAACCCAGATATAGCCCAACCTGGCCGGGACAGCGTGACAGGAAATGACTGCCGCCCACATCCGGAAACAGGCCGATCCCGGTTTCCGGCATGGCGAAAACAGTTCGTTCCGTGACGATACGACAATTGCCATGCACCGACAGGCCAACGCCACCGCCCATGGTGATTCCATCCAGAAAGGCGATATAGGGCTTTGAATACAGGTGAATGGCCCGGTTCAATCGATACTCCGCCTGAAAAAACTCCCGGCTTAAAGGATCCTGTGCCTGACCGGCCTTACTGACCGCAATAACATCGCCGCCGGCACAAAAGGCCCGGTCCCCTGCCCCTTCAATAACCACGGCCTTGATACCTGGGTCAGCCTCCCATTTGGTCAATGCGGATTGTATGCAGGTCACCATATCAAACGTGATCGAGTTCAGGGCCTTTGGCCTGTTCAACACGATGAACCCGACGCTGCCGCGTTGCGACAGCAAAACATCTTCAAAATCTTCCATCGAAAACCCTACACCAGACCATCGAGAATGAGCTTGTGCGCAGGATACGGGAAGGCAATCGTTAGTCAACAAACTCAGCAACAACAGACCGGTCAGGAACCAGTCCGCGCTTAAGTCTGTCCAGCACCACAGTTATTCACAAATGGACACAACGCAGGGTCGCCAGACGTGACCATGCAGGATAAGGTTCGCCCAATACGCTTTCGGACTGTCTTACGTCAGCGGATATAAAACGAATGATACCGCTGTGTTCCTTTCACTATTCGGGCCCTTACTATGTCACTGACCTTGTATTACGCACCTGACAATGCCTCTCTGGCCCCGCATATTGCGCTGCGCAGAATTGGCGTCCCGTTTGATTTGGTGATGATTGATAAATCCAGAAGTGACCAGAACAGCGATTGGTACAAGGCGTTAAACCCCCATCAACGCGTTCCAACGCTGGTACATCGAAACCCTGCAACCGGGGACACTGTTGTGCGGGAAGCCGCTGCTATCTGCCTGTATCTGGATGACCAGTTTCCCGCAGCCGGATTGATGCCCCCCACCAAAAGCCGGGATCGAGGCGTTGCGCTGGATTGGCTGATATACCTGACCAACACGGTGCAGGCCGACCTGATGGTCTGGAACTACAATTTTCGATACGCACAAACAGACGCGCAAAAAGCGACCTTGCGCGAACTGACCGGCGCCCGACTTGTCGAGATGTTCAAGACCGCAGATCAGCATTTGGCAACGTCGGGCCCCTGGATCAGCGGTATCGCGCCCAGTTGCGCCGACTATTTTCTATTGATGTTGGCGGGTTGGGGGGAACAGTTTGGTATCTCACCCCTGCCCTCCACCAATGTCAGTATCCGACGCCATGCGCTGGCCTGTCAGGCCCTGCCGGAGGTTCAGGCCGCTTTCGAGGCGGAGCAGATCTCCGTGTTTTTCCAATAGAGGCTTGATGGTTCGTGGCATTTAAACTCAAAGGTCCCAACACACTGGGCATAGTATGTGTCCTGCTGGCGGTGATGTTCTTTTCCGCCTCCGACATGCTGATCAAATGGTTGGGCGGCACCTATCCGTTGCATGAAATCATCTTTGTGCGGGCCTTCGTCGCATTGTGCATTATCGCAGGTCTTTTCGTGCCGTTGGAAGGCGGCTATCGCAATCTGCTTACCAAGCGCATGCCGCTGCATATTCTGCGCGGCTGCAGTGTCATTATCGCCAATATGGCGTTTTTTACCGGTGTTGCATCCTTGCCCATTGCCGATGCAACGGCGATCTTCTTTGTCGCCCCCCTGTTCATCACGGCCTTATCCGTCCCCTTTTTGGGTGAAAAAGTGGGGTTTCGTCGCTGGGCAGCGGTCAGTGTCGGTTTGATGGGCGTCATCATCATCATCCGACCGGGCACCGATGCCTTCAAATGGGCCGCGCTTGCGCCAATTCTGGCCGCTTTGGCCTATGCGACGATGCAGATCACGGCACGACGATTGGGGGTCACCGAAAAGGCTTCGGTCATGGCCTTCTATATTCAGCTAACCTTCTTATGCTTTTGCACGCTGGCCGGGCTTACCGTTGGGGATGGCCGCCTCGCAGAAGGGTTGGAAGACCCAAGTTTACTGGCCCTTTTACGGGCCTGGCGCATGCCCAGCACCGATGATCTGTTGGTGATGCTTGGTGTTGGCGCATTATCAGCCTGTGGCGCCTATCTGATTTCACAGGGTTACAGATCCGTCGAAGCCACCATCGCCGCCCCCTTCGAATACATCGCCATGCCCATGGCCGTGATGTGGGGGGTGGTCGTATTCGGCGAGCTTCCAGACAAAGTCGCCATCGGTGGCATTTTGTTGATCGTCGCCAGTGGCCTGTACTCGTTCTGGCGCGAAAACATCCGAGGAACCCCAGTTTCTGCAAAGGCACAAATCATCAAGGGGCGATAACAGGGGCCCGATCCAACGGCCGTGTGAAGAGAACGATTATGCCCGCGCACGCAATGAACACCATTCCAACCAATGTGGTCGCGTCTGGAATTTCTCCAAAGAAAACGTATCCCCAGAAACCAGCAAAGATCAAAAAGGCATAGTCGAAGGTTGCTATCACTTGCGGATGGGGTGACTGATATGCTTTTGCCAGACCGATGCTGATCCCGACCATCAACACGGCTAAAATCCCAATCACCTGCCAGTTTTGCGCCGTCATAAAGCTCCATGCGCCCAATAGGAATGGATAATTCACCGACCAGAATACGTCGCCAATGAAGCTCATTAGCAAGCTGACCACGGATCCAACGGTGAACAGCGTCATATTGAGCCACAGTGCAAGTATGGGTGCCGAGACGTGACTGCACTTTGCCCGCGTTAGAATGGCCGCAATGGCATACATGAAGGCCGCGAAAACCGGAACTAAGGCCAACAGTGAAAAATCACTGGTCGTGGGTTTTACAATAATCAACACACCGGCAAAACCGATCAGAATAGCGATCCAATGCCTGCTGGTGATACGCTCCTTCATAACAAATGCAGACAATCCCGTAATAAAGAGTGGGGCCGTATAAAGTGCTGCGGCAATCACTGACAGGTCCAGGACAGGAAGCACACCATAGATACTGAGATACATCAGGGCGAGTGCGATGCTGCGCAAAAACACCCAGCCAAACCCGGCTACATAAACCTTTCTTTTGGTGATCGAAAAGAGGATTGGGACGACGATCACAGATCGTAGAACATATATCTGCCAAAGCGTCATGTCGGAGCTGGATTTTTTAACGAACGCATCCGCCAGCGCCATTGCGAAAACCGTCGCGAGAATTGTCGCGATACCAATGGCAAGCGGTATAACAGTCTGTTTAGAAACAGAAATAGAATGGGGCATGGCCGATCTCCTAAAGGCTTGCCCACTGTCTATCAGCATTAGATAATAGCGAATAGTAAGCTCAAAATTACTTTAATGTTTGGTGAAATCGAACAATGAACCGATCTGATCTTCACGCCCTGCAAACGTTTTTAGCCATTGCGGATCAAGGGTCCCTAAGGGCGGCTGCGCGTGTTCTTGGTGTCAATCCACCGGCCATATCGCATCAATTAAAGAACTTTGAAGATCGCCTTGGAACGCCGCTATTTGTTAGAACGACACGGTCTGTCACACTCACCGATGCTGGGCAGACTTTGTATGATGGTAGTCGCTATCTGTTGGGAGCGATTCAAGATACTGTTGATAACACCAGAAATGCCGCGCAGGCTAAGACAGGCCAGCTTCGTATAACGCTGCCATTCCGCGCCTGGCAGGTGATCGTGGCGCCAAAACTCGCCGGTTTCCAAGATACCTATCCAGGTATTGAACTGGACTTAACAATCGAAGAATCGCTAACAGATATCATTCAAGGCGGATTTCATGCAGGAATTCGTCTGGGCGACCATTTGCAAGAGAACATGATTGCGACACGACTCTCCGCAACTGAGGAGGCCGCTTATATCGCGTCACCCCGCTACCTCGAAAAACACGGAACACCAAACAGACCCCAGGACCTGCTGACCCATCATTGCATACGGCATCGATGGCAGAGTTCTGGACGCATTGCGACTTGGCAGTTTACGGGCACGAAAGAAAACTACACGGTATCCCCACAGGGTGGACTTATTTTCAATGATTTAAGGTCTGTTGTCGATGCTGCATCTCGTGGGTTTGGTATTGGCTGGTCCCTTAAACGAGGCGTCCAGGAAGACCTTGATACAGGCCGACTGGTCCAAGTCTTAGCGGATTATACGCCGATGCGCCCCGGCTTCTTCCTATATTTTTCCAAGCCACTCAGGTCGCTTCGTTTACTCCGCGTTTTCATCGAACATTTTCGGGCGACCTAAAAGCCCGCCTCTATAGCATCAATTTCATGCCATGGTGGCTGGCGACGAAGCCCACCTGTTCGTAAAAGCGCTTGGCGTCCTGACGAGCGGTGTTGGTGGTCAACTGTACCAACCCACAATTCGCCGCCTTCGCCTGATCAATCGCCCACAGCATCATTTCCTGGCCGATCCCCTGGCCGCGCAAATCACTGCGAACGCGCACGGCTTCTATCTGCAGCCGTTTTTTGGCTTGCTGGCTGATGCTGGGAATAAGGGTCAATTGAAACGTGCCGACGGCCTCCCCATCGCGCTCCACCAACAGGACACGGTTGTTGGGGTCTGCATCGATTTCAGCGAGGGCTTTCAGATATAGCGGATCAGCCGGATCACGGTTTTCCCGGATCCGGCCTAAATCATCATCCGCAAGCAAGGCAATGACCGTGGTCAGGTCGGCGGGGCCGATATCGCGATAGGTCAGTCCCGCCATGATGCGCCCTTACCAGGTATCCATTTCCTTTTTCAGGTTGCCATCAATGGCATCCAGGAATTGGGTTGTGGTCAGCCATTTCTGGTTCTCACCGATCAACAGCGCCAGATCCTTGGTCATGTGGCCGCTTTCGACGGTTTCAACGCAAACGCGCTCAACCGTTTCAGCGAATTTAATGACATCGGGCGTATCGTCGAATGTGCCACGGGCCTTAAGACCGCGCGTCCAGGCAAAGATCGACGCGATCGGGTTGGTGGAGGTTTCCTTGCCTGCCTGGTGTTGGCGATAATGCCGCGTCACCGTGCCATGGGCCGCTTCCGCCTCAACCGTTTTGCCATCTGGTGTCATCAGGACAGAGGTCATCAGACCCAAGGAGCCAAAGCCCTGGGCCACAGAATCCGACTGAACATCGCCGTCATAGTTCTTCGCGGCCCAGACAAAATCGCCAGAGCTCTTCATCGCAAAGGCAACCATGTCATCAATCAGACGATGCTCGTACCAGATGCCAGCCTCTTTGAAGATCGATTCGAATTCCTGTTCATAGACTTCCTGGAAGAGGTCCTTGAAGCGGCCATCATAGGCTTTCAGAATGGTATTCTTGGTCGACAGATAGACCGGGAATCTTCGATCCAGACCATAGGTCATGCAGGCCCGAGCGAAACCGCGGATCGATTCATCCAGGTTGTACATGCCCATGGCGATGCCAGAGCCTTCAAATTTGAAGACCTGGTGGCGAATGGTCTCCCCATCCGGGTCTTCCGGGGTGAAGGTGATCGATAGCAGGCCAGCACCTGGGATCAGGAAGTCGGTTGCCTTATACTGATCCCCGAAGGCATGACGCGCGACAATAATGGGTTTGGACCAGCTGGTTACCAAACGCGGCACATTCTGACAGACGATCGGCTCGCGAAAGACGGTGCCATCCAGAATGTTACGGATCGTACCATTGGGAGAGCGCCACATCTTCTTGAGTTTGAATTCCTCCACCCGCTGTTCATCGGGGGTGATTGTCGCGCATTTCACGCCAACGCCATACTGTTTGATCGCATTCGCGGAATCGATGGTGATCTGATCATCCGTCTCGTCGCGCTTTTCAATGCTAAGATCATAGTATTTCAGATCGATATCAAGATAGGGCAGGATCAGTTTGGACTTAATAAAGTGCCAGATGATCCGGGTCATTTCATCGCCATCAAGTTCTACAACCGGTTTAGCGACCTTAATCTTTGACATGCGTGGGGCTCCCCTCAACGTCAGTGATAGGAGGGACCGCAGACCAAGCCGCATCGCGCGCCCGGCATCGGCCCCAATGACTTTCGGCGCGGACCATACAAGACCGCCCCGGAACCCGCAATCATCCCGCACATGATTGTGGATATGTCATATAATTTTGCCCACGCATCATGCGCCCGCATGAGCGCGATAAAAAACCATCATGCGCCCGCATGAGCGCGATAAAAAACCATCATGCGCCCGCATGAGCACAACAAAACCATCATGCGCCCGCATGAGCGCGATAAAAAACCATCATGCGCCCGCATG
>NZSA01000016.1 GCA_002696645.1 Rhodospirillales bacterium
GCGCATTTTGTGTGCGCTCATGCGGACGCATGATGCGCTGGCGCAAACCCCGAGCAGACGAAAGTCTGCGACGACGCGTTTGCTATAAAAGCAAGAAGCCGGCGCATTTTGTGTGCGCTCATGCGAACGCATGATGCGCTGTCGCAAACCCCGAGCAGACGAAAGTCTGCGACGACGCGTTTGCTATAAAAATAAGAAGCCAGTGCATTTTGTGTGCGCTCATGCGGACGCATGATGCGCTGGCGCAAACCCCGAGCAGACGAAAGTCTGCGACGACGCGTTTGCGTAAAATGATGTCTAAAGCAGGTTCTGTTCAGCGGGGTCTATCTGTTTGTTCAGGCGGTTTTCGCGCCAGGCAATGAAGATCCCGCTGGCAGTGACCATGCCACAGCCGATCCAGGTGGTCAGGGTCGGGAAATCCTGAAAAACGTAATAGCCCACAATGGTTGATGTCACCATTTCCAGATAGGGCATTGGGGCCATGGCAGATGCTTCCAGCCGATCTGCCGCCCAGACGATCAGCCCATGGCCCAGCGTCAGGATCGCCCCCATAATGCCGATCATGCCCCATTGGCGGGGTGTGAAGGGCTGATAGACGGGGATCACCACCACAGACATCACCAGAACGCCGATGAACCCCATCCACATCATTGTGACCATCGGGGGATTCTGCCCAGCGATTTTGCGCGTCACCAGCAGATAACCGGCAAAGCAGGCAGCCGTCGCCAGCGCATACAGGGATCCGGTTTGAAATGAGTCCGCGCCGGGCCGCACGATCAGCAGCATGCCCAGAAAGCCAACCACCACGCCGGACCATCGCCAGATCCCGACACGTTCTTTCAGCACCAGTCCAGACAGGGCGGTGACCAATAGGGGCGCAACAAACAGGGTGGCCGTCATGGTCGGCAGGGGGATGGTCAGCAGCCCGGTGAAGAAGAACATTGTCGCCGTGACCAGCAGCAACGCCCGAATCACCTGACCCCAAAATTGCTTGGGTCGCAGGGCGGCGCGTCCATACAAAATCAGCACCAGCGGTGTCATGATGGCGGCATGGGCGACCCAACGGCCCCATCCGATCTGCAGGGGCGAAAGGCCTTCCGCTCCCATCATTTTACCCAATGCGTCCGCCAGGGGCAGCATCAAAAAGCCCATCCCAGCGATCAAAAACGCTAAGGACAGGCGGGGGCCTGGCACGGTTACCATTATTGTGACCCTAAGTGATGGCGCATTACATGTGGATCGGGCGGTTATCCACGGCCATAGCGGCCTCTTTCACAGCTTCCGAATAGGTCGGATGGGCGTGGCAGGTCCGCGCGATATCTTCTGCTGAGCCACCAAATTCGATGATGGTCACGATCTCGTGGATGATATCGCCGGCACCCGGCCCGATGATATGGGCACCCAGAACCTTATCGGTTTCCGCATCGGCCAGGATTTTAACAAACCCTTCCGTTGCATCATTCGCCTTGCCCCGTGAATTGGCGGAGAAGGGGAATTTCCCGACCTTATAGGCACGCCCTTCTTTTTTCAGGCGTTCCTCGCTGGCCCCGACATCGGCGACTTCCGGCCAGGTATAAATCACGCCTGGAATGGCGTCGTAATTGATATGGGGTTTTTGCCCAACCAGCATTTCCGCCACGACAACGCCTTCATCTTCGGCCTTATGGGCCAGCATCTGGCCGGGGATACAGTCGCCGATTGCATAGATGCCATCGACATTGGTCTTGTAATGCGCATCGACCTGAATGACGCCGCGCTTATCGCGCTCGACCCCCAATTCGTCCAGGCCCAGCCCATCCGTATAGGGCCGGCGACCGATGCACAGCAGAACCTTGTCGCAGGTCATTTTCTCAGCGTCGCCGCCATCGGCGGGTTCCATGGTTAGTTCAACGCCGGATTTCACCTTTTTCGCGCCGGTGACTTTGGTCTTCATCTTAAAATCCAGACCCTGCTTTTTAAGGATGCGCTGGAAGTTTTTCGAGACCTCGCCATCCATGGTTGGTGTGATGCGGTCCAAGAATTCAATTACCGTGACATCTGCCCCCAGGCGCTTCCAGACAGAGCCCAGCTCCAGCCCAATGACACCGCCGCCGATCACGACCAGATGCTTGGGCACTGCCTCAAACTCCAGGGCGCCAGTGGAGGTCACGATGGATTTCTCATCCACCTCAATCCCCGGAAGGGGGGTGGATTCCGACCCGGTGGCGATCAGGATGTTTTTTGTGGAAAGCGTCTTGCCCTTATCGTCGCCTTCGGTGACAGAGACCCTACCCGGCTCGTCGATATGACCGCGCCCCTTGATATAGTCGACCTTGTTTTTCTTGAACAGAAACTCAATGCCCTTGGTCAGGTCGCCCACGATCTTGGATTTGCGCGCCATCATCGCCTTCAGGTCCAGCTTGGGGCTGACCACGATGCCATGATTGGCAAAGGAATGCTGGGCTTCATGATAAAATTCGGACGATTGCAGCATGGCCTTTGAGGGGATGCAGCCGACATTCAGGCAGGTACCACCCAGGCTGCCGCGCATTTCCACACAGGCAACCTTCAGGCCCAGCTGCGCCGCACGAATAGCCGCCACATAGCCGCCCGGCCCGCCGCCAATCACCACCAGATCATATGTATCAGCCATCGTCTAAACCCTCATATCTGTCGTTGTCTAATCATCGTGCGGACAGTGCCCCAAAGACACGCGCTGGGCAAGTGTGGCGGGCATTTATGAGGGCCCGATATGACGGGGTGTGTGCAAAATCAGTCGACTGGCTTTTGACACCGCCATAATTCAGCCCCACATATCCCTTATGAACTCGGGCTTTGATCAAACTGTGTGACTTGTTGAAAGGAAACGCTTATGCGCCGTCTCATTCTCGCTTCTGCTGTGGCCGCCCTGGTTGGGGGAACGGCTGTGTCGGGCGTCGCCTGGGCAGAGGAAAATAAAAGTCCGGAATCCCTGGCCGCTGAGGGATTGCAACAGGTCATGCGGGCGATGGAAATGTTCATCTCGAACATCCCACTCTACGAAGCACCGGAAGTTCTTCCCAATGGCGATATCATCATCCGGCGGGTTCAGCCCGATGACGAGCCGCAGGGAAAGGATACGCAGAAACAGGACGACAGCACGATCAAGGATATCTAAAGATCGTGGCTGTGGCCCCTTAAGGCGAAAAATCCTGTAAATTCTGTTGCGATGCGGGGGCGTCGCTCGCACACTGTGATCACATTCATGGATTACAGCCTGACAGGCGCGCGCATGGCATCAGACGACCCATTTCCCCCGGACACGATCCCAACGGCAACCTTGCAAGAGCGGGTCTATCGCGAATTGCGTGAAGCCATTATGCTGGGTCAGTTTCATCCAGGCGATGCGATGACGATCCGGGGGCTGGCGGAAAAGCTGGGGACCAGCATGATGCCCGCAAGAGAGGCTTTGCGCCGACTGGTGGCGGAACGGGCACTGACCTTGCTGCCCAATCGACGGGTTGCCGTGCCTCGTATGACGCCGGAAACTTTTCGGGAATTGACAGAGGCGCGTGTCGCGCTGGAAGTTCTGGCGGCCCGGCGGGCCTTTCCCGCCACGGATCATGCGCTGGCAGACCGTCTGGCGGCGATCAATACCCAGCAGGATGAGGCGATTGCCGCCGGGGATTGGGCCGGATACCAGGAACGCAATCGCGCTTTTCATTTTGCCCTTTATGCCTGTGCGCCGGCGCAGGTTTTGATGCCCCTGATCGAAAGCCTGTGGCTTCAGATCGGCCCATTTCTGTATCTGACGCGGGAAAGCCTGGGCACGACCTATCTGGACGACCGTCATGAAGAGGCGATCACCGCGATTAAGGACCGGGACGAGAATGGTCTTGCCCTGGCGATTGAACAGGATATCCGGGACGGGATGGGCGGATTGCCCGCCCTGTTGGCAAACCGGGTTCCCCCACCGTCAGGGGGGCCAGAATGACCCAAGCCAAGCGCGATCTGGTCGGCTATGGCCGCACCCCCCCTGAGGCAAAATGGCCTAAGGATGCCCGCATCGCCGTTAATTTCTGCCTGAATTATGAGGAAGGGGCGGAGCGGCATATCGACCATGGCGATGGCCAATCTGAGAGCATTCTGCATGAAGTCGGCGGGGATGCCCGCATCGGGGATCGCGATCTGAATTCGGAAAGCATGTATGAATATGGGTCCAGGGCTGGATTCTGGCGGGTGATGAGATGTCTTGAGGATCGCGGGCTGAATTTCACCATCAATGCGGTGGGCCAAGCCCTGACACTAAACCCGGATGCGGCCCAGGCGATTGCTGACAGTGGGGCTGATATTCATGCCCATGGCTGGCGCTGGATCGATTATGCCGATATGCCGGAAGATCAGGAACGCAGCCATATCCGACAGACTGTTGCGGAAATTGAACGGCTGACAGGGCGCCCCCCGGTGGGGTGGTATACCGGGCGGCCCAGTCTGAACACCCGCCGTCTGGTAGTCGAAGCAGGTGGGTTTTTGTATGATTCCGATTCCTATTCAGATGATTTGCCCTATTGGTGCTATGACTATGGGCGGCCGCATCTGATCCTGCCCTACAGCATTGATACCAATGACAGCCGGTTTTTCCGCACCAGCGGCTTTGTGACCGGGGATGATTTCTTTCAGTATAACCGTGATGCTTTCGATGTGCTGTATGCGGAAGGGGGGCGGATGCTGACCATCGGACTGCATGCCCGGTTGATCGGGCGTCCGGGGCGGATTGGTGGATTAATGCGATTGCTGGATCATATGATGGCGAAAGACGATGTCTGGATCGCACGGCGGGAAGACATCGCCCGGCACTGGATCGCCACACACCCTCCTAAAGCAGGGCGATAATACCGCCGCACAGGATCGCAAACCACAGCAGCAGGTTGGCGACAATATAAAGCGCCCGAGACCTATCGATATCGCGGGGTTCCAGCCGGGCGCGGCCATCCCCGATCCAGACCCCGACGACTTCACCGCCCGGATAGGTGCGCGGGCCCCCCAATGCGATATTCAGCGCCCCGGCGAAAGCGCCTTCGGGCCAGCCGCCATTGGGGGATTTGTGCTTTTTGGCATCGCGCAGCATGGTTTTTACCGCGCTGATGGGATAGCTGGTCGGCGTGAAACAAGCGGCCAGACAGACCAGCGCGCCACTGATCCGGGCGGGCAGCCAATTGGCCAGATCGTCCAGTTTGGCGGCGGTAAAGCCAAAGGATCGGTATTTCGTGGTCTTATAGGCGATCATGCTGTCTAGGGTATTGATCGCCTTATAGGCAAACAGGCCGGGCAGGCCGAATATCAGATAAAAGAAGATCGGCGCGACAACCCCATCGCTGAAATTCTCCGACAGGGATTCAATCGCAGACCGGGCGACGCCATGTCGGTCCAGGCTTTTGGGGTCGCGGCTGACAATATGGGCGATGGCGCGGCGGCCGCCTTCCAGCCCATCAACGCGCAGGCCGGTGCCAACCCGTCGCACATGGTCGTGCAGGCTGCGCGCGGCCAACAGGATGGAAACCACCAGGGCCTCGACTATCCAGCCCCAATGGACACTGCCCAGCAATCGATCCAAGCCAAAGCCGATGGCGGTGCAGCCCCCAACAACCAATAGAACCGTCACCGCCCCGCGGGCCAGCCGGTCCTTTTCCCCCCGGTCGGGGCGGTTCAGGCGACGATCCAGGAAAGCAATCGGTTTGCCGATCAAGACGACGGGATGAGGGATACGGCGATACAGCCAGCGGGGATCTCCGACAATGGCGTCTATCAACAGGGCCAGCGCCAGGATCAGGGCCAGCGGTGGACTTGCGGGCAGGGCACCAAAGAAAGTGTCGGCCCCATCCGAAATGGTGGCCCCAATCGTGGGCAGTATCGTCTCCATGTAACGCGGTCCCTATCGACGGACGGCGCGCGGTGATGGCGGATTTCTGGTGCGTGCGATTTGTTGCAGCACCGCATCCAGATAGCGCCCCTGGAACATGGTTATGCCCATGGACTGCCCGGTTCGGATCATCGCCTCGTTGTCACAGCGTGACAGGATGACCCGGCCTTTGCCGACACGCTCCACCTGTTGTGCGATGGCCGCGCGTATGTCTGGATTGCCACCGGAGTCGAATACGCTGTCTGACGACAGTTTCACCAGATCCACTTCCATATATTGGCGATCAATAAAGCGGATCAGGTCGGGGGTGATGCCATCCAGGCAGATACGGTATCCCTTTTCACGCACGAAATCCCGGGCAAAGACAAAGGCGGAATAGTCCGACAAAATATCCAGCAATTGCAATTCAACCACCAATGTCCCTCGGCTGCCCATGCGCAGGCTGGAATCAAATTCCAGGAATTCCGGGGCCAGAAGCGTGCCGACATTGACGTTGATGGAAAAGGACGAATGCAGCGAACTGTCATCGGCCCGCGCCAGCATCTTCAGAACCCGACGATCCAATGTCTGGGTCAGATGCTGGAAAAGCCACCGGTTTGAAGACAGGTTCACGTCGGGCAGAACAGTTTTTGCCAGATCGAAAATGGAAATGAACAATTCATTGAAAATGGGTTTTGGTGGGGATTCTTTGTGGACGACACTGACCGCTTGGCGCCGAAACACGCTGGACAGGTCTGCGCGTTCCAGAAATTCTTCCAGGCGACCCAACTGCTCCGGCTTTAGCGGGCGACGTGCATCTTCAAAGGTTTCGCCTGTCTGTTCCGCCATCTGCTGCAGGCGTTTCTGGCGGGCGCGTTCTTCTTCGAAGACACGTTCGCACAATTCCATGAATTTGGCATATTGCCCTTCAATATTATACAGCGTGGCAAAGCGGCCATGGCCTTCCCCATCGGAATCAGCCTGGGTCAATGGGTCTTCGCTGAACAGATAGCGCATGCGCATGACGGCATCATCCATCTGTTGCAGGTTTGCGCCCTTCACAACGAAAATCAGGTCACCATTGCCCAACAGGAAGGACTGACCCTCAAAGGTCTGGACAAAGTCATCCAGAGTGTTCATTGCGATGCGAATATGATGCTCGCGCCGGTTCTGGGGCTTCAGCCGCGACAAATGGACATGCACGCCCCGGCGACCGTCGCGATGACGTTCCAGTCGCTGAGCATAATCGAGAAGCAGATATTCCTGGCTGGCCGTATTCGGCTGCTGTGCCATTGGTCGTCTCACCCCTTTTCGTTATCAGTTATTTACAGAAACACTGAATTTTGTATCCAGGTCACAATAAATTAACCGAATAGAACCGCATGGGCGATAGATTATGCACATAATTATGTCAAGAAAAGCAGAGAACGGAAAAACTGTCATATCCTGAACCATATGCTAACTCTAGGATCGACAGAATCAGGAGTGCCGAGATGGCGGTATAGAGGAAGGCTATGAGGACATAATGGCTGACAGTAAAATAACAGAAGAGGAAGCGCTGCAATTTCATGCTCAGGGGCGCCCCGGTAAAATAGAGCTAACACCAACCAAACCACTGACAACACAGCGTGATTTGTCACTGGCCTATTCGCCGGGCGTGGCTGTGCCCTGTTTGCGCATCGAAGCGGATCCAAACCTGGCTTATGATTACACAGCGAAGGGAAATCTGGTTGCCGTGATATCCAATGGCACCGCCGTGTTGGGCCTTGGCAATATCGGCGCGCTGGCCTCCAAGCCGGTGATGGAAGGCAAGGCCGTCCTGTTCAAGCGCTTTGCCGATGTGGATTCTATTGATCTGGAAGTCTCTACCGAGGATGTGGATGAATTCGTCAACTGCGTCCGGTTCTTAGGGGCAACATTTGGCGGCATTAATCTTGAAGACATCAAGGCGCCGGAATGTTTCATCATCGAACAGCGCCTGCGCGAATTGATGGATATTCCCGTCTTTCATGATGACCAGCATGGCACGGCAATCATCGCGGCGGCGGGGCTGATCAACGCCCTGCATCTGACCGGTCGGTCGATTGCGGATATCCGTCTGGTCGTGAACGGTGCCGGTGCGGCGGCGATTGCCTGCACGGAACTGGTTAAGGCGATGGGGGTTGCCCCGAACAATGTCATCCTGTGTGATTCCAAAGGCGTGATTTATCAGGGCCGCGAGGCTGGTATGAATCAGTGGAAATCTGCTCATGCTGCGATTACCGACGCCCGCACGCTGGAAGACGCCCTGGATGGGGCGGATGTATTCTTCGGCCTGTCGGTGAAAGGCGCGGTTACACCCCAGATGGTCGCCCGAATGGCCGAAAAGCCGATTATTTTTGCTATGGCCAACCCGGATCCTGAAATCACTCCGGACGAGGTGAAATCCGTGCGGTCCGATGCAATCATGGCGACCGGTCGATCCGACTATCCCAATCAGGTGAACAATGTTCTGGGCTTTCCCTATATCTTTCGCGGGGCCCTGGATGTGCGGGCGTCAACCATCAATGACGATATGAAAATCGCTGCTGCCCAGGCGATTGCTGAATTGGCCCGGGAAGATGTGCCCGACGAGGTTGCCAATGCTTATGGTGGGCAGGCGCTGCAATATGGGTCGGAATATATCATTCCCGTTCCCTTTGACCCCAGATTGATCGTTGCGGTGCCAATGGCTGTGGCCGAAGCGGCGATGGCCTCTGGTGTCGCCCGACATCCGATCATGGATATGGAAACCTATCGGCGGGACCTGAAGGCGCGGCTGGATCCAACGGCGAATATGCTGCATTTCATTTTCGAACGGGTGAAACAAAATCAGCGCCGGGTCTGTTTCGCCGAAGGGGAAGATCCTCGGGTCATTCGTGCCGCCGCCCTGTTCCGGAGTGCGGGCTATGGTATTCCCGTCCTGATTGGGCGCGAAGATCGTATTCGGGAAACGGCGCGGGAAGTCGGGCTGGATTCCTCTATTGAATTTGAAATCCACAATGCCCGGATCAGCTTAGACAATGAACTCTATACCGACCACTTGTATCAAAAGGTTCAGCGCAAAGGGATGTTGTATCGCGACTGTCAGCGTTTGGTGAATCAGGATCGCAATGTGTTTGCAGCCTGTATGTTGGCAAATGGGGCAGTGGATGCCGTGGTGACCGGCGCAACGCGTGCTTATAATGTCGCCTATGATGGTATCCGCCAGGTCATTGATACGGCACCGGGTGCGATTGCGATGGGATTGACGATCATGATCTCTCGCGGTCGGACGATTTTTATTGCAGATACAGCGGTTAATGAATTACCCGATGGAAAGATCTTGGCCGAGATCGCGAAAGAGGCTGCGGCCTATGCCCGCCGATTGGGGCACGAGCCCCGGGTAGGCATGCTGTATGCCTCTAACTTCGGCAATCCGGAACGCCCTGGCGGTCAGCGCGTCCGGGATGCAGTGGCCATTCTAAACCAGCAGAGTCCGGATTTTGAGTTTGAAGGGGAATTGTCCCCCAATGTCGCCCTGGATTATGACCTTATGAAGCGGCTGTATCCGTTCAGCCGTTTGACCGGCGCGGCCAATGTTCTGGTCATGCCAGGGATCAATTCCGCCCATGTGGCAACCCGCATGCTGCAAAGCCTGGGTGGCGGCACCATGATCGGACCGCTGTTGATCGGGTTACAGCATCCGGTACAAATCGCCCAGATGGGGGCCAGTGTCAGTGATATCGTCTCCCTGGCCGCTCTGGCCGCCCATGATGCGATTGTGTGACGGTGATGTCGGGATCCTGGCTCAGATCAATATTCCTGGCGTCGGCGCCGGCGCTGTTGATTCTGGCGATCCTTCATTATCAGGAATCCCTGTCGACCGGGATCGTGCTGCTGTTGGTTCTGGCCGTTTTGTTTGGTGCATCCATTGCCGTTCGGCGTCGGCTTTCTGCGGAAGAAGTGGTGATGCGGCGGCTGAACCGGCTGACGGCAGAGGCCCAGACTCAGTTGGACGCCCTCAGTTACAAGGCCGCCGTGGCCGATCGCATCATCGCATCGCTGCCGCACCCGATTTTCTTTCTGGATCGGGAACGCAGGGTGGTGCGGGCCAATACGGTTGCGCGTGTCTTGGTGGACAGCGATCTGATTGGGCGCGATATTGCGGATGGCCTGCGGGATCCGACCCTGTTGTCGGCGATTGATCGGGTGATCGATGGACAGGGCTCTCAGACTGTCGAATTGGTATTGCCGGTTCCGGTGGAGACGGAATTTATCGTACGGGTGGAACCTGTGGACCCTCCACCCGGCACACCGCCCGGTCGGGATGCCCCGGTCGTTCTGATCGATATGCAGGATATCACCGCCCTGCGCCGGTCAGAGCGGATGCGCGTCGATTTCGTCGCCAATGTCAGTCATGAACTCAGAACGCCGCTGACCAGCCTGACCGGGTTTATCGAAACATTGCGTGGCCCCGCCCGCGACGATGCCGTGGCACGGGATCACTTTCTGGCCATCATGCAGGAACAGTCAGAGCGGATGTTCCGGTTGATTTCAGATCTTCTGAGCCTGTCGCGAATTGAACTGGAAGAACACAGCCGCCCGCAGGAGCAGGTCAATATTCCCGATCTGTTGAGGCGGCTGATCGAGCTATTGTCACAAAAGGCGGAAAAGGTTTCTGTAAAGATCATCACCGACTGGCCGGATGACCTGCCCCCGGTGCGTGGCGATTCCGATCAGTTGTTTCAGGTTTTCCAGAACCTGCTGGATAACGCCCTTAAATATGGCGCGAAGGGCGATGCGGTCACGATTACGGCAAAGCTGAATGAACGGCGGCGCCTGGTTGTGGAAATCACGGACCAGGGCGCCGGGATCCCGCCAGAACACCTGCCGCGCCTGACCGAACGGTTTTACCGCGTGGATGCCGCGCGATCACGAGAGCTTGGCGGCACCGGCCTGGGCCTTGCTATCGTAAAACATATTTTGAACCGTCATCGGGGCCGATTGACTGTGACAAGTAAAGTTGGAAAGGGCAGCACGTTTGGCGTGATCTTGCCGGTTGCTGCAACAACGCAAGGCGCTACGACGCGCCCCAAGAATGCCTTTATCTCAGATAGTAAGGCCGGGACTCCTGATACGATTTGACACATAATCATCTATACAAATTTTCGTTTGAGTCACAAAACTGTCTCGTCACCATCACAAAACGGAAAGCAGAAACCCCTAGAAGTCTCCTCAACGTCTTCTAGGGCGCGCTATGTTCGTACTGTGCGATCATGGAGCGCCTGATTGAAGGTGGAAATTTTTGGGTTGGGGTCTGATCCCCGTTGGGGGAATTCCTTCCGGGCCGGCCATCCACAAAAGACATGCATCTGAAGACGGACTTATCCACTAAAACTTCGACTTTCCAAAATGGAGCGAAATAATGAGCAGACTTTCACTGACGCTTGCGGCTGTAGCCGTAGGGTCCATGGCCTTCGCCGGTGCCGCCCAGGCACGCGACCAGATCCGCATCGTCGGGTCGTCCACGGTTTTCCCATACACCCAGGCTGTTTCTGAAGAATATTCTTCAAAGACCGGTAACACCGCTCCTGTCGTAGAATCGACCGGAACCGGCGGCGGCATGAAGATTTTCTGTGGCGGCGTTGGCGTTGACCATCCGGATATCACCGGTGCATCCCGTGCGATGAAAGAGTCTGAATACAAGCTGTGCGTCGAGAATGGCGTCACCAACATCACTGAAGCTCTGATCGGTTATGACGGTCTGTCCATTGCGACGTCTCGCAGCGGTGCCGACCTGTCCTTCAGCCAGAAAGAAATCTTCCTGGCGTTGGCCGCAGAAGTACCAGTTGACGGCAAATGGGTCGCCAATCCTTACAAAATGTGGAACGAAATCAACCCGGACTTCCCGGCTGTTGAAATCCAGGTTCTGGGCCCGCCACCGACCTCTGGCACCCGCGACGCCTTCGTTGAACTGGCAATGGAAGTTGGCTGTGAAGCTCTGCCGGAACATGACGCCCTGTCCAAGGATGATGCCAAGCAGAAATGCGCCCGCATGCGTCAGGATGGCCCGTTCATCGAAGCTGGTGAAAACGACAACCTGATCGTTCAGCGTCTGGAAGCCGATCCGAACGCATTGGGCATTTTCGGTTACTCGTTCCTGTATGAAAACCTGGATAAGCTGAAAGGCGTTCAGATTAACAATGTAAGCCCTGGTTTTGACACCATCGGTGATGGCAGCTACCCGCTGTCACGTCCGTTGTTCTTCTATGTCAAGAACGATCACCGTGGTGTAATCCCCGGCCTGAATGAATTCCTTGCAGAGTATGTCAGTGACTCCGCTATGGGCCCAGGTGGTTACCTGCACGAGCGTGGCCTGGTTGCCCTGTCTGATGATGAGCGCGCGAAGCTCGTCAAGACTGTTAAAGAAGGCGGGATGATGACCCGTTACGGTTCCTAAGACCGTCTGAAGGACTCCGCCGTGTCGCATACTTTGTGGCACGGCGGATCTTTGCTGGATTAAACCTAATTTCTTTGTGACCTTTCCGGCCAACCTGGCCGGGCTTTAAGAGGATTTCTCCATGTTTGGGACGTCTGCACTTGCTATCCTGGTATTAGCAATTCTTGGCTATGTCCTTGCCAGAAGCTTCGCGACGCGAAAGGCTTCTGTCGAAGGGGTCAGGCTGAACTCACTTCCATCCTATTATGGTGTTTACGTCGCTCTTTGGACCGGCGTCCCGGCCTTTCTGCTGATCCTGGTCTGGGTCGCGGTTCAGGACACTGTGCTGGATAGTCTGGTTATGTCCAGTTTCCCGGCGGCAATGCTGAATGATTTGACGGAAGGGGCGCGCCAATTGCTGATAAGCGAAGTTCGCTCTATCGCATCCGGGCGCGTTTTTGGCACGCCTGCGCCCGAAACACTGGCCGCCGCAGATCGTTTGATTGCCTGGCAGTCAATGGCGAATTGGTCAATGGTAGTGGTCGGCTGTGCGCTGGCCGCCCTGGGCCTGGGCTATACGCGGTCTCAGTTGTCGGCAGATTTCCGGGCGCGCACACGGGTCGAAAGCTTTATGTCCGTGACAATGATCGCCTGTTCGGTCTTTGCCATTCTGGTGACGCTCGGCATCGTTTTCTCCCTGTTGTTTGAAAGCTTTCGCTTCTTTCAGCTGGTTCCATGGTATGACTTTTTCTTCGGGTTAAGCTGGGAACCGCAGATCGCCATGCGAGAAGACCAGGTTGCCGGTGCCGGTGCATTTGGTGCAGTGCCCGTTTTTGTCGGAACGATCCTGATTTCTGCCCTGGCAATGGTCGTGGCTGTACCGGTCGGTCTTTTAAGTGCGATCTATATGGCGGAATATGCCTCTCCGAAATTTCGGGATGTGGTTAAGCCGATCCTGGAAATTCTGGCGGGTATTCCGACGGTTGTTTATGGCTTCTTTGCGGTGCTGACGGTCGCCCCGGCAATGCGTCAGTTCGGGGCCATGTTGGGCATGGATATCGCACCCAACAGCGCCTTGGCTGCCGGTGCGGTCATGGGTGTCATGATTATCCCGTTCGTATCCTCCTTGTCTGATGATGCCTTGCGTGCGGTGCCTCAAAGCATGCGCGAGGGCTCCTATGGACTGGGCGCCACAAAGGCGGAAACAATTACCGCCGTATTGATCCCGGCCGCGTTGCCTGGGATTGTCGGGGGTATTTTGCTGGCGGTCAGTCGCGCCATTGGTGAAACGATGATCGTTGTGATGGCGGCAGGCCTGATTGCGTCGCTGACCGTCAATCCTTTCGAGGCAGTGACGACCGTAACGGTGCAGATTGTCACTCTGTTGATCGGCGATACCGAATTTGACAGCCCGAAGACACTAGCAGCCTTTGCGCTGGGCCTTGTGCTGTTCGTCGCGACCCTGTGCCTGAATGTGGTGGCGCTGCGGATCGTTCAAAAATACCGTGAAAAATACGATTGATCAGGAGCGACATTATGTCCGTGACGACCGTCCAACCATTGCCTGAGGATCAGGCAAAGAAGAATATCCAGCGGCGCAAGTCGAAGAATATCCGGCTTCAAATTTATGGCCTGTCAGCCATTGGAACCGCTGTTCTTTTGCTGGGAATCTTATTCAGTTCACTGCTTTACACGGGGGCTTCGGCTTTTACTCAGACGCATCTGACATTTGATGTGAAAATTGATCCTAATCTTGTTAAGGAAGATGACATCTTCGGCAGTAATTTCCGGGGTATCGTTCGCTCGGGTCTTTACAGCCTGTTTCCAGAAGTAACGAATCCCCGGGATCAGCGTCAATTGGGGGATATTCCTTCAAACGGGGCGCAATTCACGTTGCGAGACAGGGTTGTCGAAGATCCCAGCTTGATCGGTCAGACTGTTTCAATCACGGTCCCGGTGTCAGATGCCTTTGACCAATTCTATAAGGGTGTTATCCCCCGTGATGTGCCAGAAGATCAGCGCAAGGTCTCCAACAAGCAAATCGTGTGGTGGGATCAACTGGTAGATAACGGGCAAGTCTCCAAGCCATTCAACTGGACCCTGCTGTTTTCTGCCGACAGCCGCTTTCCCGAATTGGCTGGGTTGTCCGGTGCGATTGTAGGGTCCTTCTATGCCCTGCTGGTTTGTTTCCTGATCAGTTTCCCGGTTGGGATTGCAGCAGCGGTCTATCTGGAGGAGTTTGCCCCGAAAAACCGCTGGACTGATCTGATTGAAGTGAACATCAACAATCTTGCTGCCGTACCATCTGTCGTATTCGGTTTGTTGGGTCTTGCGGTATTCCTTCAGTTCTTTGGTCTGCCGCGCTCTGCGCCTCTGGTCGGTGGGATGGTTTTGTCGCTAATGACACTGCCTACGATCATTATTACCACGCGGGCGGCGCTGAAGGCGGTGCCTCCCTCGATCCGTGAAGGCGGTTTTGGGATTGGCGCCTCGCACCAGCAAGTGGTCATGCATCATGTTTTGCCTTTAGCCATGCCAGGTATCCTGACCGGGACGATTATCGGTCTGGCCCAGGCCTTGGGCGAAACCGCGCCATTGCTGCTGATTGGCATGAACGCCTTCATTACCTCTGCGCCGGGTGGAATAATGGACTCGGCAACAGCGCTTCCAACACAGATATTTATCTGGGCAGACAGCCCTGAGCGGGGGTTTGTTGCCCGCACATCGGCAGCCATTCTGGTTCTGATCGGGTTTCTGGTCGTTATGAACCTAATCGCCGTCGTTCTTCGTCAACGCTTCCAACGTAAGTGGTAGGATCCATGTCTTCAGAATCAATTGAACCAACAGCCTTCGACCATGCCAAGGATTCAAGCAAGGTGACCGTCTCGGCATCCCCCAGCACAGGCACGGGCAATGCGAAAATGAAGGGCCGCAAGGTCACCGTTTTCTATGGTGAAAAGCAGGCGCTGTTTGATGTTGATATCGACATCATGGAAAACGAAGTAACTGCCCTGATCGGCCCGTCCGGTTGCGGTAAGTCGACTTTCCTGCGCTGCCTGAACCGGATGAACGATGTCGTCGATATTTGTCGCGTCCATGGTGAGATCATCATGGATGGCAAGGATATCTATGATCGGGATGTTGATGTCGTGCATCTTCGCGCCCGCGTCGGCATGGTGTTCCAGAAGCCCAATCCTTTCCCCAAGTCGATCTATGAGAACGTGGCTTATGGGCCGCGCATTCATGGCCTGACTCGCAACAAGTCGGAACTGGACGAGATTGTTGAAACCTCGTTGCAGAAGGCAGGTCTTTGGAGTGAGGCAAAGGATCGCCTGAACCAGCCGGGCACCGGACTTTCTGGTGGTCAGCAGCAGCGTCTGTGTATTGCCCGTGCAATCGCCGTCGCCCCGGAAGTCATTCTGATGGATGAACCCTGTTCGGCGCTGGATCCGATTGCGACTGCAAAGATCGAGGATCTGATTCACGAATTGCGCGAAAACTACACCATCGCCATTGTGACCCATTCCATGCAGCAGGCGGCACGCGTGTCACAAAAGACAGCGTTCTTCCATTTGGGGAATCTTGTGGAATATGGTGAAACAGAACAGATTTTCACCAATCCCAAGGAAGAGCGGACGCAAGGTTATATCACCGGACGGTTTGGCTGATTTTTTCCGAATCCTGATATACTGGGTCTCCTGCGGGGCTCGCCCGGCACCTGATAGAAAGAGTGATGTATCATGTCGAATGTCTCCGAAGGTCATATTCATGCAGAATATGACAATGAATTTAAAAAACTGACCAAGCTGTTGGCCCGGATGGGTGGACTTGCGGAAAGTCAGTTGGCCAACGCCCTGATCGCGATTGAAAAACGCGACAATAAGCTGGCGATGGCCGTGAAGGACGGGGATAAGGAAATTGACGCGCTGGAGCACGAGATCGAAAGTCTGGTCGTGCGGATGTTGGCCCTGCGCCAGCCGATGGCCAATGATCTGCGCTATGTCGTATCCACCCTGCGCACGTCTTCGGATATTGAACGGATCGGCGATTACGCAAAGAACATCGCCAAACGTGCCATGGCGCTGAACCAGCTTCCGGCAGAGCCTTTGTTGCGGGGCGTGCTGCGCATCGGTCGCCCGGTTCAAGCCATGCTGAAAGACGTGATGGACGCCCATCTGCAAGGCGACACGGCCAAAGCCATTGAAGTGTGGGAGGCCGATGAAGAGGTTGATGCCCTATACACCAGCCTGTTTCGTGAATTGCTGACCTATATGATGGAAGACCCCCGGCATATCACGCCCTGCACCCACTTGCTGTTTATCGCAAAGAATCTGGAGCGAATTGGCGATCACGCGACCAATATCGCTGAAATCATCCATTTCCAGGTGGAAGGTGTGTCCCTGGGCGATCGCCGCCCGAAGGCGGATGCCTCTAACTATGAAGTCATGCAGCCAGAGGATGACTCAGATGACGACGATGAAGACGATAACGACGGGCCTACGGGCAATGTCTGATGTGCGCGATCAAGTCTCGGTGAAATCAATGGGGGGCATGAAGCCCAAAGTATTGATTGTCGAAGACGAAACCGCAGTGGTGACGCTGCTGCGCTATAATTTGGAATATCAGGGTTTTGAAGTCGATGCCGTTTCCGATGGCGAAGAGGCCCTGGTCGCGATTGAGGAAAATCCACCCGATATCGTGCTGTTGGACTGGATGCTGCCGCAATTGTCCGGCATTGAAGTATGCCGCCAGCTACGTCGCCGTCCGGCCACCAAAACCCTGCCGATCATTTTGTTGACGGCGCGGGGCGAGGAAGCCGATACCGTGCGCGGCCTGGATTCTGGTGCGGATGATTATGTCACCAAGCCGTTCTCCCCCGCGGAATTGACGGCCCGGGTGCATGCCTTGCTGCGCCGTTCTCGCCCGGCCTTGTCGGATGAGGCATTGAACGCTGCGGATGTTCAGATGGATCTGGCAGCCCACCGCGTTCATCGCAATGGCCGCGAAATCAAGCTGGGCCCGACGGAGTACCGCCTGCTGCGTCATTTCATGGAACATCCAGGCCGGGTCTTCAGCCGTGAACAACTGCTGGACGCGGTTTGGGGTCGTGATGTCTATGTCGAATTGCGCACTGTGGATGTGCATATCCGTCGCCTGCGCAAGGCCCTGAATGAAGGTGGGGAGACCGATGTGATCCGCACCGTGCGGTCCGCCGGCTATGCTTTGGAACTGCAAAGCTGACAACTTGACGCTCTTTTCTCGCTGAACGGCGCAAATTGGCTATAATTCCAGGGCGGTATAAGGCATTGTGCCTCCCGACCCTGGAACCAGCCTGTCCTCTGTGATACAGAGGGTAAAAGGATTTGCGATGCCCGACACAGCCTTGAAAACCATCACCTTTTCTCTTGATGGACGCGATGTGACCGCGTTTCCTGGCGAAAGCATTTGGCAGGTCGCCAAACGTGAAGGCACAACAATTCCGCATCTGTGCTGGCAGCCGGAACCTGGCTATCGTGCTGATGGCAATTGTCGTGCTTGTATGGTGGAGATTGAGGGCGAACGGACCCTGGCGGCCTCCTGTATCCGCACGCCCAGTGAAGGCATGGTCGTTAAATCCGCCTCTGATCGCGCCAAGGCGTCCCGGGATATGGTGTTTGAACTGTTATTGGCTGACCAGCCCGCGCGGGAAGTCGCCCATGAAACAGACAGCAAGTTCTGGACATGGATCGACAAAATGGATGTCGAAACATCCCGTTTTCCTCAGCGCGCGACGCCTGAAACGGATGCCAGTCATGCGGCAATGCGGGTCAATCTTGATGCCTGTATCCATTGCAATCTGTGTGTTCGCGCCTGTCGGGAAGTTCAGATCAATGATGTGATCGGCATGGCCTATCGCGGGCACGGGGCCAAGATCGTGTTTGATTTTGATGATCCGATGGGCCAATCGACCTGTGTCGCCTGTGGTGAATGTGTTCAGGCCTGCCCGACCGGGGCGTTGATGCCCGCCACTAAGGTCGATGAAAGTCAGGTCTATGTCGGTGCAGCGGACTCGATTGTAGACTCTGTCTGCCCCTTCTGTGGCGTCGGCTGTCAGACGGAAATCCATGTTAAAGACAATAAAATCGTTGAAGTACGCGGCAAGAATGGGCCAGCCAATGAACAGCGCCTGTGCGTCAAGGGGCGGTTTGGGATGGATTATTCCAGCCATGCCGGACGCCTGACCAAGCCCTTGATCCGCAGAAAGGATGCGGAAAAGCGTTGGGATATCGAAGTCGATCCAATGAATCCGCTGACGCATTTCCGGGAAGCCACCTGGGAAGAAGCCATCGAAGTCGCGGTTTCGGGCCTACGTAAGATCCGCGATGACAAGGGCGGTGACGCCCTGGCCGGATTTGGCTCTGCAAAAGGATCGAATGAAGAAGCCTATCTGTTCCAGAAGTTGGTGCGGACCGGGTTTGAAACCAACAATGTCGATCACTGCACCCGTCTGTGTCATGCATCCTCTGTCGCGGCCCTGATGGAAGGGGTGAATTCCGGCGCTGTGACGGCACCCTTTACCGCCGCGAAAGATGCCGATTGCATGATCGTGATTGGCGCACGTCCTGCCCAGAATCACCCCGTTGCGGCGACATTTTTGAAGCAAGCGGTAAAGCGCGGTGCCAAAATGATTGTACTGGACCCACGGGGTCAGGATTTGGCGCGCCACGCCTGGAAGCATCTGCAATTCACGCCAGGCCGCGATGTGCCGCTGTTGAATGCGATGATCCATACCATCATCTACGAAAATCTGGTGGACGAGCAGTTCATTCAGGCGCGGGTGGAAAACTATCAGGCCGTGAAAGAGAATGTGCGGCCGTTCTCGCCAGAAGAAATGGCGCCGATTTGTGGCATTGATGCTGAAACCATTCGGGAGGTTGCGCGCGTCTATGCGCGGTCGGAAAAATCGATCATTTTCTGGGGGATGGGTGTTTCCCAGCATGTGCACGGTACCGACAATGCCCGCTGCCTGATCACCCTGGCTGCCATTACCGGCCAGATCGGTCGGCCCGGTACCGGGCTGCACCCGCTGCGCGGTCAGAATAATGTTCAAGGCGCGTCCGATGCCGGCCTGATTCCCATGGTATTCCCCGACTATAAATCTGTCGAAAACCCCGAAATTCGGGAAATGTACGAAAAATTCTGGGGCCAGAGCCTGGACCCCAATCGCGGCCTGACCGTGGTTGAAATCGTCGACGCGATTCTGGCTGGCAGCATTAACGGCATGTATATCATGGGCGAAAATCCGGCCATGTCGGACCCTGATACCCGTCATGCCCGTCAGGCCCTGGCGGAATTGGACCATCTGGTCGTGCAGGACATCTTCCTGACCGAAACCTGTTATCATGCGGATGTGATTTTCCCCGCCTCTGCCCTGGCTGAAAAATGGGGTACCTTCACCAATACCAATCGACAAGTTCAAATCGGCCGGCCCGCGCTGACTCCGCCGGGGGACGCGCGTCAGGACTGGGAATTGATTCAGGCCATTGCCCAGGGATTGGGGCTGAACTGGAACTACAGCCATCCGAAAGAGGTCTTTGCGGAAATGGGACGGATTATGCAGTCCTTTAACGGCATTACCTGGGACCGGTTGGAAAATGAAGGGGCGGTCACCTATCCCTGTGACGATGAAACGACACCCGGACACGAGATTATTTTCGCAGAATCCTTCCCCACAGCGAATGGTCGCGTGAAATTGACCCCAACCGATCTGGTGCCACCATCAGAATTGCCGGATGCGGACTATCCGATGGTGCTGACCACCGGACGCTTGCTGGAACATTGGCATACGGGTGCGATGACAAGACGCGCCACGGTGCTGGATATTCTTGAGCCGGAAGCCGTCGCCCATCTGCATCCCAGATGGCTGGCGAAGCATGGCGTGAAACCTGGTGATATGGTCGCCGTTCACACCAGACGCGGCGCGGTCAAGGTAAAGGCGCGGGCGGACCGGGATGTTACAGAAGACATGGTCTTCATGCCGTTCTGTTTTGCCGAAGGGCCGGCCAATATGCTGACAAACCCGCAATTGGATCCGTTTGGTAAGATTCCAGAATTCAAATTCTGCGCCGCCCGTGTCGCCCCCCTGGTTCAAGTGTCAGAGGCAGCAGAATAGGGACCACAGGCACCAATTGCGCCTGCCGCCCTGGACCCCGGATCAAGTCCGGGGTGACGAAATTCTCACAAATACGCACCCTCACCCTGAGGAGCCGAGTGTCTCGAAGGGTGATCTGCCTGGAAGCACCGGACTTACAGCCCCTCCTTCGAGACGGCGCTAACGCGCCTCCTCAGGATGAGAATGGGGCGGTTTGGAATCGTGTGAGCCAGCCCCTCTGCGCCCTTTGCGCCTTCTCTGCGTTCTTTGCGATTACTCTTCAAAGGAGGAGACGCGGAGGGCGCAAAGACAATCCCTGTCTCGTCTTACCCGCGCAGGCGGGTATCCAGGGCCACAGGCACCAAATTCACCTGCCGCCCTGGACCCCGGATCAAGTCCGGGGTGACGAAATTCCCGCAAATACGCACCCTCACCCTGAGGAGCGGAGCGTCTCGAAGGGGGAGCCTTCTGTAAGCACAGACCTTACAGCCCCTCCTTCGAGACGGCGCTATCGCGCCTCCTCAGGATGAGAGTGGGGCGGTTTGGAGTTTTATGTGTCAGGCCGCTCCGCGCCCTTTGCGCCTTCTCTGCGCTCTTTGCGATTAATCTTCAAAGGAGGGAACGCTGAGGACGCGAAGACAATCTCTGTCTCGTCTTACCCGCGAAGGCCGGTATCCAGGGCAGCCCGTTCCTATTTTGCCTGCCGCCCTGGACCCCGGATCAGGTCCGGGGTGACGAAATTCCCGCAAATACGCACCCTCACCCTGAGGAGCGGAGCGTCTCGAAGGGGGAAGCACAGTGCTTACAGCCCCTCCTTCGAGACGGCGCTACGCGCCTCCTCAGGATGAGAATGGGGCGGTGGAATTGTGTGTGCCAGCCCC
>NZSA01000017.1 GCA_002696645.1 Rhodospirillales bacterium
AGAGCGCTTGACGATGAACCACATCGCCTGCACGCTCTCTTCTAGCCGACAGGCCGATAAAGGGATCCTGGCGATCCCAAATAACCGCGCACCACACTAATCTGATAGGCGCATAATGATTTTCAATGGCGGGTCATTGCTAGAGGTCGGCCACCGTCGCTGTGATCAGCCAGTCGACAACTTCCTTGAATGTCTCGCTGTCTGACTTTCCGGCGGCCTTAGCCGCATTGAACACACGCAATTGATTGTCCGCACTGGTGCCGCGTTGCAGGATCGTGCGGGTATGGGCGACTTCTTCTGTGCAGTCCAGTCGATCCGCGTCTTCGGCAATCAGTTCCAGGATCTCATCCAGCAGGTCTGGATACGGCACAGTTTGTGTGACACCGAAATCAATCAGCCCCTTGTCCGCCCCATACCGCTGGGCGCGCCAACGGTTTTCCTGGATCAGCATATTGGAATAATTGCGCCAACGCTGATTCTTGCGCCGCAACCGCTGAAGCATGGAAATCAGGCAACTGTACGTCGCCGCCACGGCGATCCCATCATCCAATCGCGTGCAGATATCGGCGATGCGCATTTCCAGGGTCGGGAATTTGAAATGGGGACGAATGTCCCACCACAGCTTTGATCCATCCTCGATTGCGCCTGCCGCAACCAGGGATTTGACGTGTTTTTCATAATGCGACCAACTGTCAAAATGTTCCGGTAATCCGGTGCGGGGTAATTCATCAAATACCGCCAGGCGATAACATTTCAGCCCGGTATTGCGGCCCTGCCAAAACGGGGAAGAGGTCGTCAGCACCAACAGATGGGGCAGGAAATAGGCGATCTGACCCAGCAGGTCGATCCGATGTTCATTATCTGCCACGCCCACATGAACATGCATGCCGCTGATGACCAGCCGCCTTGCGACTTCCTGCAGATCATTGGCCAGCATCGCATAGCGTTCTTTGTCGGTATGCTGCAGATGGGACCATCGGGCAGTTGGATGGGTGGATGACGCAATGGGGGCGACACCGCGCTTGCCAGCGGCTTCCGCGACGGCGGTTCGCAAAATGCGCAGGCGGTCCCGTGCCGACTGAATGGAATGACAGATCGCTGTGCCGACTTCCACCTGTGCCTTCAGGAATTCCGGCGTCACCATCCCAACATCGTCTTCTGAGACGGTGGCCTTCACTTCTTCGATAATGGCTTCCTGTAGTTCCTGTTCGCTGACCAATTCGCCGGTCGCAGGATCAACGAGTAGATATTCCTCCTCTATGCCAACGGTATAGGGGGGTGGTTCATAGCGCGCCATGGGTCACCTTTGATTACGATGGATAGCGGGTGAAAAGGCTTGGATCGCCCAAAACCTCGTCCAGGACGGTGGCGATCAATTCGCCAAATTCCCGCTGTCCCGCAGGGCTGGCGATAATATCCTGGCGTACCTCGAACAGGACATTCGGGCGGCCTTGGGGCAGGGCGTGCGTTTCCACCGTGAAGCCATAGGGATTAAGGCCCGAATAGGGTTTGTTGTCGCCAATTGTCAGGTCAGGGCGATGCGCCGCCAGGCGCAACAGCACCCGCTCCGCCATGCGCCGGTCGCGATTGGATAAGACACCGATATGCCACGGGCGCTTCTGATCCAGATAAACATCCGTGCAACTGTGAACGGATATGATGGCCGGATGCGGCTGGCTTTTGGACTTTTGCACAATCGCTTGCTGTATTGTATCGTGATAGGGATGGAACAAATCATCGATACGGGCCTGAAGGGCATGTGCGGAAAGGCGGCGGTTGCCGGGTATCACGGCACCGTCATAAATTTCCCGCACACTGGTGAAATCGTCGGCGGGGCGGTTCAGGTCAATCACCAGGCGGGAATAGCCCGCAATCACGGCTGGCATGTCCAGTCGGTCTGAGATTACTTCCGCCATGCCCTGGGCGCCAATGTCATAGGCGATGTGCCGTTTCAGGGTGGCGGGAGGAAGGCCCAGAAAATTAAGGGATTTCGGCACTGCGTTTGACGCATGGTCGCATAATATGACACCAGGGCCGGTGCCTTGGGAATTGCGCAGGGTTACTGCTGGCGGGTCTTCCGCACACAGCAGGGCATTGTCATTTCCAGCAGGGTTACTGAGGCTTCGCATAGGGTGGAAGTATAGTTGGATTGATGGGATTGAAAAGCTCGGTGGTCGGGGGGCGAATCCCCCATTATGTATGGGTCTCCATACAGTTTGTTTAGGGAAGTGAGTAGCATGCCTGCGCAAGGTTTTGATGAGAAGAATAGGGAGCGATTTCGGAAAATCGTTGGCGTGATGGAGCGCGCCACGATTGAGGGCGAACGTGCGGCGGCGCGCGAGGCAGCGGTGCGCATGGCCGCCATTCACGGCATGACCCTGGAAGAAGCGGTCGAAGAATCGCATCCGGAACGGGATGATGGCCGCCTGAGCGCCGCTGAACGCAAGGCGCGGAGGGATGATTTCGACGCCTGGGCAGCCGCGCGCAATCGTATGACAGAGGCGCAGGAGCGCGCCGATCGGTATCGCTATGAACAGGCGAAACGAGAGGCCGAGGCAAGGGGGCTGGATAAAGAAACGCCGTCGCGTCGTCCGTCCCAGCAACGTCGGCCTGAAACCTTTACCCGCAGCTACTATCGCATGACCGATGATGACCGATTCCGGTTGGTCGCAGGATTGTTACGCGACGGTGCCAGCCTGCGCCGGGCGGCGGACCTGGCGGATGTCTCGACCAATGAAGTCGCGCGGATTTGGATGCTGATGCGCGCGGAAGGGCGTGCCCGACGCTGATCCTCGAAAAAAGCGGTATATCCCTGACAGCGATGCTATTCTTGCCCATTCAGAGGAATTCATTGGTTGGGGCGGTTGGTTAAGGGAGCATATCGTGTCGGATGCCGTGAGTGTTCCGGATCGCCGGGAATCTGTTGCTGACCGTGTGGCGGCGGAAATTCTGAAATTGATCGCAGGGGGCGATATTGAACCCGGATCGAACCTGCCTGCGGAACGAAAATTATCGGTAATGCTGGGGGTCAGCCGCGTTTCTGTCCGCGCGGCGTTGCAGACGCTGAAGGCGCAGGGATTCATCGACGCCGTGCAAGGGGGCGGCACGCGCGTCGTCTGCCGTGCGTCTGGGGCGGATCCCGCTTTGGCGGAACTGGTGCGCCTGGATCGCAGCAATATGCTGGATTTGATGGATTTGCGCTGTGAAATCGAAGTCTGGGCCGCGCGTCGGGCCGCGGAATCGATGACCCCGGAAACAGTTTCTATGTTGCGGGAAACTGTGGTCGCAATGACCAGGCCAGGGGCTGACAAGGCGGCGCAGGATGTTGCCTTTCACATGGCTTTGGCTAAGGCGTCGGACAGTGTTGTGTACCGGCATCTGCTCAGCCTTGTTCGGGGAACATTGGCGGAAATGCTGACCTATCACCGAACGGAATTGTTTGCGTCTGCTCAGGACGACGCGACGGTTGTTGCCCAGCATATAGCGATTGTTGAAGCGATTGAGGCAAAAGATTCGGAAGGGGCCGCCCGTGCCATGCGTGAACATCTCAATTGGGCGCGGGATCATTACTCAAAATCGAACCGGGATCGATAACCGATTGCCTGCCCCCCGGCTTTGAGATAAGTCGCGTGCATGATGAAACTCAGTGATTCCAAAAGTTTTGAACTGGTTGCGGTGATCGGCACGATCTGCGCGTTTTCTTTCTGTGTCGGGTTCGTCTATCCGGTGATTGCCCTGGCCCTGGAGGCGAAAGGCTATGATGAGGCGGCGATTGGCATCAGCGCGACGGCGACGGGGATTGGTGTTCTGGTCGCGGGCCTGATGGTGCCCAGTTTGGCCCGTGCGTATGGAACATTTTCCCTGTTGGCGGGCAGTGCGTTGCTGGCAGTCTTCTGTCTTCTGTTGTTTCCTCTGGTCGACAATTTCACCCTGTGGCTATGCCTTCGTTTCTTTCTTGGGGCAGCGGTTACCGCGCTGTTTTGTGCGGGCGAGGCTTGGATCAATGCCGTTGCAGAGGATGACAGTCGGGGCCGCACGGTCGCGATTTATGTCGCGGCGATGGCGTCCAGCTTTGCTGCGGGTTCTTTGGCGGTAAAGGCGGTTGGGTATCAGGGATATACCCCCTATATCCTGGCAAGTTTAGTGATCCTGGTCTGTTTTATACCCATTCTTCCTTTTCATCGCCGTGACCCTTTGTTGGAAGAAGGAGATACTGCGGGCCGGAAGGGCGTTTTGGTCCGTGTCTTTTACGAAGCCGTGATTCTGATGGTCGTGGTCGGGCTGTTTGGCGTTCTGGATGGGGTGATGCTGGGCTTGATGCCGTCCTATGCGCTGTCACAGGGGGTTGGGGATGGCAATGCCTCCCTGCCAATGGCAGCCATGGCAGCGGGGGTCGTGTTGTTCCAGTTTCCATTGGGATATCTAAGCGACCGGATGTCCCGAACCAGACTTTTGACCATCATCTTGTTCATCGTGGTTGGCTTTGGCCTGGTGGTGCCGGAACTGGATCTGACCAAATGGCACGGACTGGTCATAATGGCCTTGTTTGGAGGCGTTTCTTTCGCGCCTTATACATTGGCCTTATCCATCCTGGGGGAACGGTATCGGGGTCAGAAACTGGCTGCAGGCAGCGCCTTGTTCGCCATTATGTGGGGTATTGGCGGCACCGTTGGTCCAATGGGTTTTGGCGTCGCGATGCAGGAATTGGGCAGCACGGCCTTGCCTTATGGCTTGTCACTGCTGTTCCTGCTCACCGGGGTGATTTCAGTGTTTGATCGCACTGTTGCTCCCGTTCGGGCAAACAAGGGGCTGTGAGTCAGGCGCTGACCAGATTATGTCCCGCATCGATCAGCGTCTTGAATGAAATGCTCCAGTGATCCAGCGGGCGTGAATAAATCACGATCAAGCCGATCTCGCTGCGGCGCAGAACCTGCCCGTAGATCGGAATGCGGATTTCTTTCTTAGGCGTCGGAAAGATCAACCGCATGGCGATGCCTTGTCCCGGAACCAACCAGGACGGGGCTCCGATTACACGAACTGAGGCTTCAGAAATATCCTGAATTCGGGCCTTTGTTTGATCGATTTCCGCCCGCATCTGGGCGACTGTGTGGCGACGATACCGCCTGCGGTTTGTCGCGCGTGGCTTCTGCTCACGGACATAATTCCAAATCATCGGCGCGCCCCTCCTAGGCCTCGTGGATCCGACAGATAACGCTCCCCTTCTGGGGACGCTGAATCATAGGAATCCCTCACCTCAAAGGCGATGGAAAACTGAAAAATTAGGTAATAGAGTCATAGAGAGTTGATAATTATGTCACAGAATCAATGTTTTAGAGTCGTTAACCACAAATTATGGGCATCATGTGCCGCATCAACACCATATGGCGCTAGGGACTCAACAATTTGAGTCTGGAGTCCCTGACCGCCCTCTCTCTAGTGTGGTGCGCGTTTAGGGGCGGATGTCGGACGGGCGCGCAAATGGGCATGCCAGTGCTTCTCCCAAATCCTGAACCCCTGTGTGATCAGAACGACAAGCGCCAGATAGATCACAGCGGCGCTGTAGAGACCTTCCCGAAACACATAGAATTTGCCGTTGATGACGCGCCCGGCCCCCAGAATATCAATCACGGAAATCGTGGATGCGACGACGGAACCATGCAGCATGAAGATCACTTCATTTGAATAGGCGGGAAGGGCGCGACGAAAGGCGCTGGGCAGGATGACGCGTCGCATCATGGTAAACCGCGACATGCCACAGGCTTTGGCAGCTTCGACTTCTCCCAACGGGGTCGCCTCAATTGCGCCTCGGAAAATCTCTGTCGTATAGGCCGCTGTGTTCAAAGAGAAGGCGATTAAGGCGCACCACCAGGCGCTCCTCAAAATCGGCCAGGCGAAGCTGTTCTGGACGAATTCAAATTGCCCCATGCCGTAATAGATCAGATAGGCCTGGATCAGCAGCGGCGTTCCCCGGAAGAAGTAAGTGTATCCCCAAATAATGGGACCGAAAATGCGATGTCGATCCGCACTGAGAATGGCAAGCGGGATCGATATTATCCCGCCAAACAGCAAGGCCAGCGATACCAGACAGATCGTGTTGATAAGGCCCAGCAGCAGGAAATCATAATTATCGCTGATCAGGGTGAAATCCATGGGCCTCTCCTATACGCGCCGAACGCCGGCGGAATATTTCTTTTCCATGGATCGCAGCACGATTTCCGATACTGCCGTCAGGACCAGGTAGAACAGCAGCGCGGCAAAAAGAAAGGTGAAGGGTTCGCGCAATTTGCGGCCAATTGAATTGGCGTTATAAACGATGTCCTGAAGGCCGATAACGCTGACCAGGGCGGTGGTTTTCAACTGCACCAGCCAGTTGTTCGTGAAGCTGGGCAGGGCATAGCGCACTAATTGCGGCCAGATGATCCGGCGGAATATCAGGGGGCGGCTCATGCCACAGGCAATGCCGGCTTCAATCTGACCATTCGGAATCGACAAAAACGCCCCGCGGAATGTCTCGGTATAATAGGCGCCCATGATGAAACCGATGGTGCCAATCCCGGCGCTTAACGGGCTGATTTCTACATAGGTCCAAAGCCCCGTCCATTCGCCCGCGAAATTCAGAAAGATCTGACCTTCGAAGAAAATAATCAGCATCAATACAAGATCGGGAATACCACGAATAATCGTCGTGTATCCCATGGCCAACCAATTCAGAAGAAAATTGGTGGTAAGCTTTGCCCACGCCCCCAGCAGGCCAAATATAGTGGCAATAACCAGGGATCCTAGCCCGACCTGGATGGTCAGCAGTCCGCCTTTAATAAATATCAGATCCCTGTATTCCCAGATGTTTTCCATGGGCTGATCCGATGTCCGAAAAGGGTGGGAAGTCAGAAAAGGACCCCGGGCAGTATTCTGCCTGGGGCCCTAAACGGAAGCAGCATTAGCCGCCGTAGATATCAATTTTGAAGTATTTCTTCATGATCTTGTCATAGGTGCCATCGGCACGAATGGCGGCAATGGCTTTGTTCAGGCGCTCACGCAGGGCATCATCCCCTTTGCGAACCGTCACACCAGCACCTTCACCGAAGAATTCCGGATCATTGTGGTCTACGCCAAAGAAGGCATAGCCCTTGCCTGCATCCCGGCTCAGGAAGCCTTCTTCCATTGCCAGTGAGTCGGCAAGAATGGCATCCAGCCGACCGGCGGTAAGGTCCAGATAAACCTCATCCTGGGTCGCATATCGTACGATTTCAGAGTTGGTGTATTTCGTGGTCAAGAAATCGTCATGGATTGTCGCACGTTGTACACCGATCCGCTTGCCAGCCAAAGCTTCGGGCGTATCAGATGTAAACATCCCTTCCTTGGCGACAAATTTTGCAGGGGTGTTATAGTATTTATTGGAGAAATCGACGACTTTCTTGCGATCCGGCGTGATCGACATGGATGCGACGATGGCATCAAACTTTTTCGCCTGCAGCGCTGGGATCATTCCGTCCCAATCCTGTTCAACCATCGTGCAAGTGACTTTCATTTCCTCACACAGCGCATTGGCGATGTCGATGTCGAAACCGATCAACTCACCACTGGCGGTTTTTTCGGAAAAGGGAGGATATGCCCCTTCCACACCGATGCGCATATCCTCAGCCTGGGCTGCTGTGCCCAAACCAAACGAAAAGGCCCCAGCCAGGACCAAAGACCCAATTTTTGCAAAACGCATTATCACACACTCCCTTGTTTCCCACTGTCGATCCATCGCGGTTATCGAACAATGGATTCGGTTTTGGCCATCAAGGACACGGTATTTGACCGCCATCCCAATGGTCCCCTGCATTTCCTGTGCGAATAATGCACCGCTTAATCGCGAGTATTCGCCAGGAAGCCTTTAAAGCGCTCCGTCTTAGGGGCACTGAACATTTGCTGCGGATCGCCTTCCTCTTCGACGCGACCTTGATGCAGAAACATGACCTTATTCGAAACGTCGCGTGCGAAGCTCATTTCATGGGTGACGACCAGCATGGTCCGTCCCTCATCCGCAAGGTCACGCATGACTTTCAATACTTCCCCCACCAGTTCCGGATCCAGGGCAGAGGTTGGCTCGTCAAACAGCATTACATCCGGGTTCATTGCCAAAGCGCGCGCAATCGCTGCGCGCTGCTGCTGACCGCCCGATAAATGCGCGGGATAATAGTCCATCCGTTCCAGGATCCCGACCTTATCCAACAGCGCTTTGGCCTGTTCCGTGGCTTCCGCTTTTGATAGGCCCAACACATGGATAGGGGCTTCTATGACATTCTGAAGCACAGTCATATGGGACCATAAATTAAAGCTTTGGAAGACCATGGCTAGACGTGTGCGCAGGCGTTCAACCTGTTTTCTGCTGACAGGCATTGGCTGTCCATTGCTGCCAGAGCGCATTTCGATCACTTCGCCATTCACCGAGACGATACCGGAATTCGGGGTTTCCAACAGGTTTATGCATCTCAGGAACGTGCTCTTCCCAGATCCGGAAGAGCCCAGAATGGAGACCACATCTCCTTTTTGAGCTGTCAGCGAGATGCCTTTCAGAACCTCAACTGCCCCGAAGCTCTTATGAATATCTTCCACGACGAGTGTCGCATCGGCTTGAGACATACCCGTTTATTACCCCTGGCCCTGTTCTTGCCCCCGCCTTTGGCCGCTTGTTCGGCTCTTTAATTTGGCGATAGGCCATTTGGTGAAGTCATATTTATAGGTCTAAATATGAACTTCGTGTGTCACCCTTGATCAGAGTATGAAATGTTTTTAACAGCCTAACAACACGCAAATATTTCAGATTGACCGCGTGTTCATAGGAAATTGACCAGTGATTCGGCCATTCCTGGAACAAAAATGGGGTGAATTTTACTTTTGTGTTACAGTTATAGTTAATGTCGACACTTGAGGATGGGTGTTTTTAAACGGTCGGGGTAAACATAGAACTGTATTCTCGCTGAGCGAGTCTCCAGAGTTAAATACTGATAAATCTTCGTTGGTTTCATTGCATGTGAAACGGAATGCCGTTATTGTATCTAGTATTGAGTACTAGCTGTAGCGGATTTTGCTTTGTTTAATCGCTAGACTGTGTGTTTCAAAGTAAAGAGCGTGCAGTGCTTTTGGGGTCGAGTGCTTGTGGTCCAGCTAGGCGACAGGGCTTTCGGCAAGGTGGAGGCAGAATACATGATTCTTGGCAGTGAACACCATCACGACGGGCAGGGCAGGTCGCGGGGCGGTCTGCTCCGGGCGCGTCTGTTGACCGGTGTCATGCTGGCGGCATTGGTTGCTGGTGGGGCGGGGTCGGCGTCTGCGACGTCCCTAAAGGATGCTGTTCGCTCTGCGCTGCAGACCAATCCAGATGTCGGGATCGTGGCCGAAAACAAGCGTGCCGTGGAATATGAGTTGGACCAGGCGCGCGGTCAGTACCTTCCGGTTTTGGATTATACAGGCTTTGCCGGATACGAGGCGACGCGCGACGGTGTTGCGTTTGGGCGTGGTACCAATGAAGGCAGTCTTGGAATGCCGACCTATCAGTCGGGTTTGACGTTGACGCAGATGTTGTTTGACGGTCGTGCGACCGATGCGGATGTGGCCCGGCAAGAGGGGCGCGTTATCTCTGCGACCCGACGGGTCCGGGAATCATCTGAATTCATTGGTCAGGATGCGATTGAGGCTTATCTGGAATCCTTGCGGCAGCGGGAGTTGGCCGCAATTGCCGAAGATAATGTGCGCAGCCATGAATTGACCTTGCAGCTTGTTGAGCAAAAGGCGGCCGGTGGGGCTGCGACGACGGCGGATGTTCAGCAGGCGGAATCGCGTCTTGCGGCGGCACAGGCGACCTTGACGGAAGCAGAGGGGCGGCTGCGGGATGCGGACGCGACCTATGCCCGCGTGATTGGGGAGGCACCGACAGAACTGGTGCGGCCGGTGCCCCTGACCTGGGCTTTGCCTGCAACGCTTGAGGATGCCGTTGAGCTTGCGCTGAGAAACAATCCCACGATTGCGGTTTCGCGGGCAGATCTGGAATCGACACGACAGGAATATCGCGCCGGTAAGGCCGCATTCTGGCCAACGGTGAATCTAGAACTGAACGCCGATGCGACGCGAAATGAAAGCGGGACGCGCGGGGCTGATCTCAGTGCGGCCGCTTTGATACGGGTGAATTACAATTTATTCCGGGGCTTTAGGGATTCCAACAGGGTGAACGAACTGGTTCACCGGATTGGGGAGTCCCGACAACGCCTGAACCGCGCCATCCGCCTTACTGAAGAAGAGATGCGCCTGGCGTGGAACGCTTTGACCAGTGCGCGAGATCGCTTGGCGGCCCAACGGCGTGAGGTTGAGGCGAATGACCGGGTGCGGCAAACCTATAAGCAACAGTTTGATGTTGGCGGTCGCAATCTCTTGGAGTTGCTGGACGCAGAAAATGAACTGTTTATCGCCAAGGGAAATTTGGTAACGACTGAATTTCTTGAGATTTTCAGTGTGTATCGAATTCTGGCTACTGGTGGTGTTTTGCTGGCGTCTCTGGATGTGCCGCAAATTGGGGAAGGGCGCAGTGTCCTGGATCCGTTGCCACCTGAAGGTGTTGATCTGGAAAAATCTTTGGGCGCAGGCGCTGGTACTGGTGTTCCGGGCGGTGAGGTGTTGGATCCAAATCTTGATCCATTAGCACCGATTGATTCGTCTGGAACCTTGGATCCTTTATCGCCGTTGGCTCCCAGTCTCGACCCGATGGCGCCGTTGGATCCCAATCTTGATCCTTTGGCGCCGTTGGACCCCTTGGCACCCTTGGATCCGTCATCCCAGTCAGAAAGTGGAGAGCCACTTCCTCTGGTGCGTGCCGAAGATGTGCAGCCGCCTCCGCCGATGGAGGCCGTGTCAGGTCCCGTCGTATCCTATGACGCTTTTTCTACTGGTAGCCGTCGTGTCGGCTTCACCGAAGACGCAATGGGCGATACGGAACTGCCCTATCAGGCAACGGTGGCGGACCAGCCGGTTGGTCAGCCCGTGGCAGTTGAGCCGCGAAAAGTTACGGGAACGCCCTACGGCCTGTTTGACTAGAGCATATAGGTTGCACAAGGAGTCGGTGCGACGACGTTCTTGCTGAAAAAATAAATGTAAGAACATCAGGTGTGAGCTCATGCCAGTGTATGATGCTCTTTAGTCGAATAAGATCATTCCCCGGTATACTAATGGCTAATGGTGAATTCGGTGCGTGGCATCCGTTATGGTGCTGTGCTTGGATCATTTCCTTCTATTCCGGGGGCGTTTCCAAACACTTTCTTTAGAGTTCGTTTCTGATGGCTTTCAGGCCTCAGCGATCTCTGAATGGAGAGTCTGTTTTGCGAAATTCTCCTTTCGTTCAAGCTTTCAATGGGGCTTCATGCGTCCCTGTATGACTTAGGTTCTGTGCGAATTTCTTAGTATTATCAAAATAGTAACAATTTTAGATAATTTTTAATTAAATATTTGTATGTTTTTCTGGAAATCTTCCTGTACCTGTGTGCACTCTATGCATGGAGAGATGTACGCGGGCCACAAGTCTGTCTGATGTCAGGTCTGATTTCAAGAAGCGCCAGGGGCGTTTGCCGGTTGAGAGGCTGGATTTGAGATTGGGTCGAATTGGCGTTGAGAATACAGGGTTTTGGTCTGCCGAGAGAAGATTGAGTGCAAGTAACCAAAGTAAATTTTGATCTACGCGCGATACAGAATGATCTGACTTGGCGCGAACTGCAAAGGACGGAAGCAACATGGCTGTTGATGGCGAAATCCCAAAAATGGGCTACGAAAACGGCGCGGACGATCAGTTCAACTTCGTTAGCGACGAAAATCCCATAGCCTCCTCTGCGGTGACGGTACCAGAACCCGGGCCCGGTCAAACGCAGACAATGACGGTTACTCCAGGGCAAGCCTTGCAGGTCGATTTCGATGTCGAAAGCGCGCAGGTGTCCGGGGATGGCTCTCAAATCACCATGACGCTTGCCAATGGCGGCACGATTGTCTTGCAGTCACCCACGCCGGGCGCTTTCACGGCGGATCCGCCGGTACTGTTAACACCCCAAGGGTCTTTTGAGCAGGCGCTGCAGACCTTTGGCGTGGATGGCAATGGCAATCAGGCGCAATTTACGCAGGCTGCGGGCGATAATGTATTCCAGTTCGGGTCGTCAGATGACGCCGTTTTGGCAGGAGATGCGATCACGGTTGATCGCCCTGAGGCTGGCGGTACAGCCTTCTATGAAATTCTGCCCGGGCAGCCGCTGCAATTGACTTTCAGCCTGGATGACGTTTCAGAAATCCTGCAAACCGACAATGATATCGTTCTTGTGTTCCCCACCGGGGAAGAGGTTCGATTCCAGTCGATGGTAGAGGCGGCCTTCTCTGATGCGCCGCCAATCTTGTTGATGCCCGATGGGGGCCTTGTCTCGGCGCAGGAATTGTTGAGCCTGGGGTCAGATATCAATGCCCTGGCAGATGCCTTGCAAGGTGTTGATTCTGCAGCTGGGAATTCGTCGGTCGGTCCCGTGACCCATTACGGCGATGGCAGTGCAGAAGATTTCAGCGGTATTGGTCTAGGCGACATTGCGGATGTGCCGCGATTCCTGTCATCGCCCCCACCGCCTCCGCCGCCCCCACCACCGCCCCCACCGCCACCACCCCCGCCGCCGCCGCCCCCGATTCCGGCGCCGCCCCCTATCCCCACGCCGCCCCCGCTGCCGCCAGCGGATACCGCGCCTGGTGATTTGACGGTACCCCGTCTGACCGTGGATGAAGATGATCTGGCGATTGCAGATGGCGACCTTGTGGATGGCACAGATGCTGCCAATACAGCGGCTGACCAGATCAGCCAGGGCACATTGCCGGTTAATGTGAACTTCGGCGCGGATGGCCCTGCTGCTGCGAATGCGCTTGTGTTCAGCACTGGGACTCCGTCTGCAATGACCGCCCTGGGCGTAACGTCCGATGGGGAGGCATTGACTTATGCGCTTTCAAACAATGGCACGGTTCTGACCGCCAGCACGTCTGAAGGCACGGTATTTACGGTTACGCTGGTTCCGACCGGCGTTTCCGGCACAGTTGGCAATTACAACATTGAGTTCGACCTTGTTGGGACAGTGGATCATCCCACAGCGGGTGAGCAGGATGTCCTGAGCTATGTGAACGGTTCCGGACAGGGCGTTTTGACCCTGGTCGTCACCGATGGTGATGGGTCCACCGCGAATGCCAGTTTCGCAATCGGTATCCGCGATGATGTACCTCAGATCACGCTGGAGTCCGGGTCGATTGTTCAGTCGACCTCTGTTGCTGTCAGTGAAGACGATCTGCCCGATGGCAGCGATCAGTCGGATTCCTTGTCTGCTTCGGCAGATCTGGGCCTGTCAGGCGGCGTTCTGGCGACAATCGATTATGGTGCAGACGGTCCGGCCGCGGGCGCGCCGGCAACATTGTCGTACGAAGACTTCGATTTTGCCATTGTCGGCCCAACGGGGCTGACCAGTCAGGGCGACGCGATCACTTATAGCCAGACCGGCGACGTTTTGACCGCAACGGCGGATGGCCGTGATGTCTTTACCGTGACGGTGAATTCAGACGGAACCTATACGTTCGAGCTGAAAGATACCATTGATCACGACGCGGGCGATTCTTATAACTCTGAGACCCTGACCTTCACGATCAATGGGACGCCAAATGCGGCCACTCAAGCCGCTGCGATTGATGGCGATGGCGACCCGGCAACGGGGATTGATGGCGTTCTTGTTACGCAATCGTTCAATGTCGGCATTGCCGATGATGTACCGGTCGCGGAAGTAGCCCATACCACGAATCCGTCTGAACTGGCCGGAACAGTGGATGAAGATGATCTGAACGATGGTACGGATCAGTCCGACTCACCCTCTGTTTCTGGTAGCATCGGGTTCGACGCGGGCGATTTGATCACCATTGATTATGGTGCCGATGGGCCTGCCGCCGGCTCTCCGACCGGACTTGGCTTCGATGATATGGACTTCACCATAGAAGGACCGGTTGGTCTGACCAGCCAGGGTGAAGAGATAACCTACAGTTATGACGAAACAACAGATACGCTGACCGGCACGGCGGATGGTCGCGATGTGTTCACTGTTTCCCTGGATGGGTCTGGTGGATTTACCTTTAACCTGCTCGACAGCATCGATCATCAGGATGGCTCGGGTCAGAACATCACGGAACTTGGCTTCCGGGTGACGGGGGAGCCGAACGCGGCTGCCTTAGCGTCGACCGATTATGACCAGGATGCTGTTAGCAATCTGGACGGGATGACTGTCACGCAGGAATTCCGCGTCGCCGTTGTCGACGATGTTCCCCAGGTTCAGAATAATCAGGATGCCGTTGGTGCGGCTGTCACCGGTGCGGTCGATGAAGACGATCTGACCGATGGCACCGACGCGACCAAGGAAAGCCTGACAACCGGTGGCGATATGGGCCTGGCCGGTGGCCGCGATCTGGTCACGATTGATTATGGTGCGGATGGCGCGGCGGATAATGCGCCAACGGCCTTGCAATATGACGATATGGACTGGGTTGTTACAGGTCCTGCGGGTCTTACCTCCGGTGGGGAGGCGATCACCTATAATGATCCGGCTGGCGATGTGCTGACCGCGACGGCGGGCGGGCGTGATATCTTCACGGTTACGCTGAATTCCGATGGCAGCTATACCTTCGAACTGTTGGATCAGATCGACCACGAAACCGCTGATGGACAGAATGTTGAGGCATTGTCCTTCAGCGTGACCGGTACGCCGTCTGCTGATGCCATTGCGGATATCGCGGATTATGATCAGGATGCCGCCAATGGTCTGGCGTCCCAGCAGATTACGCAGACTCTGGCGGTTGATGTCACCGATGATGTGCCTGTCGCCATCGTAACCGATACGGTCGTTGCGGCCGATACGGTATCGTTGGACGAAGACGATTTGGGCAATGGGTCCGATGGGACGGGGCCGGCGTCTGCAAGCGGAAGCCTGGGCTTGGCCGGGCATGCGCTCTATACCATCGATCTTGGCGCGGATGCCGCCGGATCGACTGGTCCGACAAGCCTGAATTACGATGATTTTGATTATACCATCACGGGCCCAACCGACCTGACCTCCAATGGTCAACCAATCGTGTTTACCCAAAGTGGGGATACATTGACGGGTGTTGCCGGTGGCAACGATGTCATGACCGTGACGCTGAATGCGGACGGGACATATACAGTTGCCCTGCTGGACCAGATTGATCATCCAACCGGCGCGGGGGAAAATACCCAGAATCTGTCGTTCAGCCTGTCTGGGACAGTGAAGGACGGTGTGGAAATTCTGGATGGTGATGGCGATCCGGTTGACCTGTCGAATGTGACGGTCAGCAAGGGCTTTGCTGTTGAAATCGTTGATGATGTGCCCGTTGCGTTGGATGACGATGGGGGCCAGACGAAAGTTGATGGCACGCTGTCTGGAAATGTCCTGACGAACGATACGGTCGGTGCCGATGATGATGGCGCGACCCTGGAAGTCACCAGTTTCACCTATACCGATGAGAATGGGGCAACCCAGACTGGTACAATCGGTGAGGCTGCTGATACGCAATACGGTTCCTTCACGCTGAACAGCGATGGGTCCTGGACGTTTGATCCGTCCGACAGTGTTGATTTCGCTGGCGGAACCTCCCTGACCGAGGGCATCACCTATACGATCACCGATGATGACGGCGACACGGACAGTGCCGTTCTGGACCTGACAGTTGTTTCCGGTCCCGGTGTCACGGTTAATCTACCCCCATCGGGTGATCCGAATCTGGGTGCAAATGGTGCATTTGTTGATGAAGACGACCTGACTGCTGCGCAAGGCGACAGCGATGTTGGTACGGATGGAACCGGCAGCTCCGCTGTATCTGGTACGATTGATATCGATGTTGGTAATGCTGGTTTCGGGTCACTGACCATTGCGGGATCTGCTGCGCTGGATGCCATGACTCTGTCTTCTGATGGCGTTGGTCTGGTCTATACCTCAGATGGTGACGTTCTGACCGCGACTGCGGGTGCTGGCGGTCCGACTGTCTTCACCGTATCGATCACTGGTGATGAATCCTCTGGTTTCGGCTGGACCTTCGATCTGGTTGGCAATCTGGATCATCCAGACGGTGCAGGTCAGAATGTCATTAACAATCTGCCCTTTACTGTTACGCTGACGGATGGCGATGGCACAGCGGTATCTGATATCATTCAGGTGGATGTTGTCGATGATGTGCCAGTTCTGGCAATGGGCGACGCGCCCAGCCTTGCCACCGCCGTCACGGTCGATGAAGACGATGCGACGGGGGGCACTGATGGCGCCGATTCTTCTTCTGCAACCGGCGATCTTGGGCTGATTGGCAAAGATCTGTTCACGGTCGATACAGGGGCGGATTCTGACTCCGCAACGGGCGGAACCACGCTGACCTATGGTGATTTTGACTACACCATTTCGGGGCCGACGGATCTGACCTCCAATGGGGTTGCGATTACCTATAATCAGGTTGGCGATGTCTTGACCGCCAGTGCGGGGAGCGAGACTGTCTTTACCGTCACGCTGAATTCTGACGGAACCTATACGTTTGATCTGCAAGGCAATATTGATCACGATACCGCCCAGGGCGAAAACCAGACCGATCTGACTTTCAGTCTGTCTGGCACCGTTAAAGACGGTGTTGAAATTGTCGATGGGGATGGCGATGCGGTTGATCTGTCTTCCGCAACAGTCAGTCAGACATTTGGCGTCACCGTTGTTGATGACGTGCCGGTCGCGACCGTCAACAATGACGCCATTGGCACGGCCACGACCGCAACGGTGAATGAAGATGATCTGTCGGGTGGTAATGACATTATTGCAGGCGTGGATTCTCAGACCGTTGATGTTGCCGATGGCGATGGCAATGATTTGGTGTCCAGCGGCGATCTGGGGCTTGCGGGCCGCGATCTGGTCAGCATCAACTATGGTGCCGATGGTCCTGCTGCGGGCGCGCCGACGGCTCTGCAATATGATGACTTCACCTATACGATCACTGGCCCCACAGGTCTAACCAGCCAGGGTGAAGAAATTACCTACAGTCAGACCGGCGATGTGCTGACCGCAACGGCTGATGGCCGCGAAGTCTTCACCGTTACCCTGGACGGCAATGGCGGTTACACCTTCGAATTGAAGGATACGCTGGATCATGCGCCGGGCAATGGTCAGAACACCCAGAACCTGCAGTTTAGCCTGTCTGGCGTTCCCAATGCAGATGCACTGGCGCTGACTGACTATGATGGTGATGCGGTGGAGGGTCTGTCGGGCGCGACGGTCACACAGAGTTTCTCTGTTGATGTCACCGATGATATTCCTGTCGCCAACAGTGATCCGCTTGTCTTTGCAACAGAAGGCGGCGCGGAAGTTGGTGGCAACCTGCTGGCCAATGACTCTTTTGGTGCAGACAGCGCAGGCGGCAAGGTTACCGCTTTCAGTTATACCGATGTGAATGGCGATTCAGCCACCGCGCCTGCCGGATCAACCGTCGATACGCAGTATGGACAGTTGAATGTTCAGGCCGATGGAACCTGGTCCTATACACCCAATGAAGATGCCGACCATACCGCGACAGGTGGTGCCGCGCTGAATGATAATTTCAGCTACACCATTGTTGATGGGGATGGCGATACGGCGACGGCGGATCAGCCGATCCGCGTCCGCGATGATAAGCCGACGATTACCATCAACCCACCGCCCAGTGGCGACCCGAATGTGGACGTCAACGGCGCCTTCGTGGATGAAGATGACCTCACCGCTGCTCAGGGTGATACGGCGATTGGCAGCGATGGAACCGGCAGCAGCGCCGTTTCCGGTACGCTGACGATTGATGGCGGACAGGATGGAATCAGTGGTGTTGCCCTGTCTATTCCAACCGAACTGACCGATATGGGACTGAAGTCCGGCGGCGTGCCGCTGACCTATTCCACCGATGGTCAGACCATCACCGCGATGGCGGGAACGGTTACGGTCTTCACCGTGGCGCTGACCGGCAATGCGACGGATGGCTATGGCTGGACCTTTGATCTGAAGGACAATCTGGATCATCCAACGGCAACCGCGGAAGATGTGATCAACAATATCCCGTTCACGGTAACAGTGACGGATAATGACGGCTCTCAGGCGTCTGCGACGCTGGAAGTGGATGTCATTGATGATGTACCAACCGCGCGGGACGATGGTGAATACCGTGTTCAACAGGCCGGTGGCACAACCGACAGCACGGTGACAGGCAATCTGCTGACCGACAATGATACTGTGGGCGCCGACAGTGAAGGGGCCGCGGTCGTATCCATCACCTATACGCCCGAAGGCGGCGGGGCTGCTGTCTCGGCGGTGGTTGATCCCGTTAATGGTGTGACCGTTGATACCGAAAGCGGCACGTTGACGGTCAATGCCGATGGGACTTGGAGCTATACCGCAGACGACGATGTACAGAATGTCGGCGGCGCGGATGTCCATGATGACTTCACCTACACCCTTCAGGATGGCGATGGTGATCAATCCACCGCCAATGTTTCGGTCTCTATTGGCGATGATGGCCCCGAAATCTCCTTCCCGACCGATGACGGCCCGCAGGCCGTTGGCGATGGCTTGGTTGATGAAGCCAATCTGGGCTTGGAATCCGGTGATACTGTCACCGGTTCCGATCCAACCCCCGATTCTAGTGTAACCCGGCCGATTACTGTCGACTTTGGTCAGGATGGCCCGGCAGCCAGCGACGCGTTGGTATTGGAAATTCCACCAGCGTTGGAGAATATGGGCCTCACGTCGAATGGCGTGACCTTGACCTATGCGCTGTCAACCGACGGATCAACGATTACCGCATTGGCGGGGACAGAGGCTGTGTTCACGATGTCTCTGTCTGGAAATCCAACAGATGGCTACAGCTATCAGTTTGATCTGTTGGGCAATCTGGACCATGCGTCAGGCCAGGGAACCAATCTGATCGAAGATATTCCCTTTACCCTGGTTGCGACCGATGGCGATGGCACGGTCACCAAGGGCGACATCAAGATCGACGTTCAGGACGATGTGCCGGATGCTAAGGACGATGGCGAATATCGCCTGGATCAGGCCGGGGATTCCATCGGCAATTCCGTCACCGGCAATCTGCTGACCGACAATGATACGGTTGGGGCGGATTCTGATGGGGCCACGATCACGGCCATCACCTATACGCCTGAAGGCGGCGGTGCGATGGTCAGCGCGGTTGTTGATCCGGTTAATGGCGTCACGGTTGATACCCAGTATGGCGAATTGACCGTTGGGCCGGATGGCTCCTGGAGCTATACCGCTGATACAGACATTGTGAATGTCAGCGGTCAGGATGTTGAAGACGATTTCACCTATACATTGCAGGATCGCGATGGCGATACAGATACCGCAACGGTGCATCTGGTGGTTGGGGATGACGGACCTGAAATCTCCTTCCCGACGGATGATGGCCCGCAGGTCACCGGCGATGGCCTGGTGGATGAGGCTGCATTGGGCGGCGAAGCAGGGGATGTCACAACCGGATCTGTCGGTACAGGCGCGTCCAGCGTAACCCGGCCAGTTGCGATTGATTTTGGCGAGGATGGACCTGCTGCGACCAATCCTGTCGTTCTGGAAATTCCCCAGGCGCTGGAAGATCGTGGGCTGACATCGAATGGCGAAGGGCTGACCTATACACTGTCTACCGATGGGTCGACGATAACAGCTGTTACAGATCCCAGCGGCACGCCGGTCTTTACCATGACCTTATCTGGAAATCCAACAGATGGCTACAGCTATCAGTTTGATCTGCAAGGCAATTTGGATCATGCCCCGGGTCAATCGGATAACCTGATTGAAGATATTCCCTTCGCTGTGGTCGTGACAGATGGCGATGGATCGGTAACCTCCGGTCTGATCAATATCGATGTTCGGGATGATGTTCCTGACGCGATCGACGATGGTGAGTACCGCCTGCAGCAGGCGGGTGAAACGGTAGACAATACCGTTACCGGCAATCTGTTGACGGAAAATGATGTCACCGGCGCCGATGCGGCGAAGTCATCTATCACAGAAATCAGCTATACGCCGGAAGGCGGCGGTGCGGCTGTCTCTGCTCTTGTCGATCCGATCAATGGTGTCACGGTCGATACCGAAAATGGGACGTTGACCGTCAATGCGGATGGCTCCTGGAGCTATACTGCCGACAGCGATGTGCAGAATGTCGGCGGTGCGGATGTCAGCGATGACTTCACGTATACGTTGACTGATGGGGATGGGGATTCCGATACAGCGACGGTCCATCTGGTGATCGGTGATGACGGGCCTGAAATCTCCTTCCCGACGGATGAGGGACCTCAGGCAATTGGCTCTGGCCTTGTGGATGAAGATGATTTGTCCATGGACGCGGGTGACAGCGTTGATGGATCGGATGGATCTTCGGCCTCGTCAATCACGCGCCCGGTCGATATCGATTTTGGCGAAGATGGGCCGGCGACAACCGATCCGGTTCAACTGGAAATTACACCGGAATTGACCAATTTCGGCCTGAAATCGGGCGGCGAGACGGTCACATATACCCTGTCAAACGATGGTATGACGATTACCGGTTCGGCCAACGGCGCGACGGTTCTGACCATGTCTCTGTCTGGCAATGCGACGGACGGATTTGGCTATACATTCGATCTGGTCGGACCGTTGGATCACGCCCAGGGTCAAGCTGAAAACCTGATCGAGAATATCCCATTCGGACTGGTGGCGACCGATGGTGACGGGTCTGTTGCTAAGGGCTCCATCGAAATTGATGTGCGCGATGACGTGCCCAATGCAGTTGATGATGGAACCGTTGTTGCTCAGGAAGGTGGCGATGCCGTCACGGGTAACGTGCTGACCAATGACAGCGCCGGGGCCGATGGCATCACACTGACCGGTTTCACTTATAACGACGCAGCCGGGACGCCCCAAAGTGCCGCCGCTGGAACCACTGTAAAGACTGAGTTTGGGACACTGACGGTCAATTCAGATGGCAGTTGGACCTATCAGGCAGACAGCGATATCCCCAACAACGAAGCAACAAATGTTGCGGACGGGTTCACCTACACCATCGTCGATGGGGATGGCGATACAGACTTCGCAAGCCA
>NZSA01000018.1 GCA_002696645.1 Rhodospirillales bacterium
ATAAAAATTCCAGTTTGTCCGGTCGCGCGGAAACTGGCCTTCATGCCGCGTTCCCGCATCGTCTTTTCAACCGCCAGAGACGTGAACATTTTCCCAACCGAACAATCGGTCCCGACCGTCAGCAGACGCAGGCCGGGGCGCTTTGTGCCGCTGGCGACCTCAAAAGTTTCCGTTGGGTGGCGCACATCATACAGCTTGCGCCCATGTTCCTGCGCCAGGCTGGAAAGCGTTTCAATATCCGTCAGCTTGTTGTGCAGGCCGGATGCAACGTCAAAGCCCATGACCAGCGCTTTTTCCAGCGTCGCCCGCCAGGACGGAGGAATAACGCCCCCGCGATTGGCAACACCAACGATCACGGTCTTGCACCCAGCCGCCTGGGCCTGTTCCAAGGTCATATCGGGCAGGCCAAGGTCGGCCTTGCAACCATCCAGGCGCAGCTGGCCCTTGCACCAGTCCGGGCGCCATTTCGCAACACCATTGGCAACCTTTGCCGCCAGATCATCAGCAGCATCACCCAAAAACATCAGATAAGGATTCTCAATTTTCATGCGCGTGGAGCCTTTTCAATTTTGTGTATTTCACTGTTTCGTCGTTGCACCGCACTATAAAGAGGCCAATGCGGTGCGTCACGCCTTGTTGCAATCAGGAATCGCGCTAGGCTGAATTCCAGCGATAACAGAAAGCTTTTCGGCACCTGCCATGGTCCAGCCTTATCCGAAACAGTTCCCCCCCGGTTTGCGTGATGCTGCTATTGCCGCGTCACGGTTTGGATATGGCGCGCGCGCCGGGGAATTGCAGGGCATTTCCGCTGACCCACAAGGCTGGCTGTTGGCCCAATTGGAAGAAAGCGCCGTACCGACGGATTATTTCCAGGGACTGCCCGAAACCTCTGAAATCACGTCCCAATTGGTGATCGCCCAGGCATCAGGCGATCCTGCCTTACAAGCCCTGAGGCGCAGTCGCAGCACCGAATCCCAGGCGGAGGCAAAAGTGCATGCGGCTTATGCCATGGCAACCGGCGCGCCATTTCGCGAACGGCTGGTGCGGTTCTGGTGCAATCATTTCAGTCTATCGGCCCTGAATCCCCGAATTTTTCCGCTGACCTATGCCTTCGAACGCGATGTTATCCGTCCAAATCTAAGGGGCAGTTTCGTCAATCTGCTGACCGAAGCCGTGCGCCATCCGGCCATGCTGCTGAATTTTGAGAATGCCCGTTCCATCGGGGCCTATTCCTATGCGGGGCTGAAGGGGGCAGCGGCGCTGGATGATCGCCTGGCGCAAGCCATTCTGAAACTCTACACGTTTGGGCCACAGCGTGAACCCACGCCAAAGGATATCTTTTCCCTGGCGAAAATGCTGACCGGCTGGTCGGTCACCGGCCCGGAAGAACCCAATCCAGGCAGTTTTATCTTCCGACCGAAATGGCATGAACCGAATGCGAAATATTTCCTGGAACACAGCTTTCCCCCCGCGGGCGTTCTGGAAGCGGAGGCCGCCCTGGACAAGCTGGGCCGCACGGAACAGGCGGCGACCTATATCGCGACCCAAATGGCGCAGTATTTCATAACCGACACACCACCGTCTGAGTTGATTAACAGCATGCTGCGCGGTTTCACCGACGGCGCGAACAGCCTGGCAGGAATGGCCAAGGGCATGGTCACATCTGAAGCGGCCTGGTCGCCCATACAAAACAAGATAAAGACGCCGGAAGACCTGGTCCTGTCCACCGCGCGTGCGCTGGGGATGGGGGGAGAGGCTGGCAGCATGACCCTGCGGGCCCAGCGGGTTCTGGGTCAGTCCCCCAAACATGCCCCATCGCCCGAAGGGTGGCCCCAGCAGGCGGGGGCCTGGATTGCACCACAGCAGATGATGGATCGGTTGGCCTGGACAGGTGCCATAGCCAGACGCGGTGCCGCCCTGATGCCCGACGCACCGGTTACAGAAACCGCACTGGACATTCTGGGTCCCCTTCTGTCGCCGGTCACCTATCGGCGGATTGCGGTCGCAGCAGACCGGGGTGAAGGATTGGCCGTGCTGTTCGCATCCCCGGAATTCCAAAGGCGGTGAAGAGACGATGACACACGCCCCCCATCATTTCACCCGCCGACGCTTGCTGGCCCTGACCGGCGCGACCGTCGCAACCGCCGCGCTGGCGCCCCAGATCAGCTTTGCCGATGGACCAAAAGACAGGCCCCTGATCCTCATTCTGTTGCGGGGTGGGTTGGACAGTCAGGCCCTGTTCCCGTTATACACCGACCCCAATTACCGATCCCTGCGCGGGCCGCTGGCGCTGGCACCGCCTGGCAGTTATGGCGGATTGCTGGACCTGGATGGCAGTTTGGGACTGCATCCGGTTGCAGAACCGCTATTAGCCTATTGGCAGGCCGGACAGATGGCGGTCGCCCCAGCCGTCGCCAGCCCCTATCGCGGGCAATCCCATCAGGAAGCGCAGACCATCCTGGAATCAGGCCTGCAAAGCTATGACCCTAGCAACGCCGCAGGGGGATGGCTGAACCGTGCCCTATCGGCCAGCGGCGCTGGCGATGGATCTATTCGCGCCCTATCCCTGGGCACGACCGTTCCCCTGATTCTGTCAGGGGCAACACCGACCGAGCCATGGCTGCCATCGGAACTGGCCCCCAATCGGGCCGGATATCTGGAGCGGATTTCAACCCTTTATGCCAATGATCCGATCCTGTCAGAAGCCCTGACGACCGGCATTCGGGCGCGAAGCCTGCGCCATTCTGTCATGGGGCCTGATCATGTCGCCGCTGATACCGCAGGCATCGCCGCCCAGAATTTAAGCATTGCAACCGAAATGGTCGGACGCGCAGTATCGGCACCAGACGGACCGCGCGTGGCCGTTCTGGAATGCGGGGGATGGGACAGCCACCTGCAACAAGGGTCCCTGGAAGGACCGCTGGCCCGTGCGATGGCAGGGCTGGCAAGCGGCCTGAGCGCCCTGGCGGATGGGTTAGGGCCCGTTTGGGACAACACCATGATTGTCACAATCGGGGAATTCGGGCGGACAGTTCGCCCAAATGATCAGGGTGGCACGGATCATGGCACGGCAGGAATGGCGCTGATCCTGGGAGGGGCCTTAAAGAAATCCCAGCGGCTGGGCGATCTGCCAATGCTGCAAGCAGGGGGCCTGGACCCGACCCTGGACAGCCGCGCCCTGTTTAAAGGCATCCTGGCCCAACATTGGGGACTGACCCGATCCGTATTGGATAAACGTGTGTTTCCAGACTCCGCCAGCGTTGCGCCGATCAGCGGTCTTTAAGCGGTCATTAAATAAGTGGGACGGACGGCACCCAACAATACCAATCGGGATCAAAGATATAGCACTCGCGAAGGCCGTGGGGCTTGTCTATCGTGCCTTCCAGCATCTGATAGCCCCATTCCCGCGCCCGTGCCTCGGCTGCATCGGGATCGACACCATACAGGCGCAATTCCACCCCGGCACCGCGCCCCTGCACCGACCGCACCAGCCCGGAAAGACGATGCTTGTTATAGGTATGATCGGCATGCAAAAGCCATTGCGCGCCGCTGACCGGTTCCGCCATCACAGCAAAGTCTTCATCTTCATAGACGGCCTTGGCCCCCAGAACATGGCTGCAAAACCCGACAGAGGCGGCAACATCTTTCACCAGCAGATTGATGCCTAATCCCTTTGGAATAGATTTACCGAAATCCGCCGGCTCCATCCATGGCTCTTTAGTGCTTTTCGCTGTCATTTGCTGTGATCCAATCCTTAAACCTTTTGGGACTTTCGTCCCATGCCTTGCGGCCTATGACAAGCCGTGCCTCGATACAACGTGTGCCAGTCCACAAAGACAAACCTATTGAACAGACGGTTGCACTGATCGAACATTATCAATCTTGCCCAGAATATCTTGAATCGCCTGAACATTGGCCAGGGTCGCGTCAAAAGCAGCGCCGCCCCATTTGTCATTCAGGCTGCCTTCCGGCACACGGTTTGATTGTTGAAGGGTACCCAGAACCGTCCCTGTGGCATCCATCAACCACCAGCGGATGGTTATCTCCTGGAATCCATTCTCGGGCTCCCCCTGAAGGACCGATCCGGCCAACAGTAGGGTCGCATCTTCGGGATTGTCCGCAATGTTCACACCCCCTTCTTTCAGCACGGCCGTCATGGCGTTTGCGAGGGCGGTGTTTCCATCCCCCGGCGCGCCTTCCACCCCCATGACAGCAACGCTGCGTGGTCCCGTCTGTTCTATCAGAACAGCCGTATCCGGGCGCAGGGAATCTACCACCAGATCGGCCCCCGCATCCGCTAATTCCTGGATCAGCAAAGGATAGCCCTGATCATAGGCGGTGCGGGTCGCAGGTACTTCCGCCTGAACCAACGCCACCTGATTGCCCAGATGATCCGTCAGACGCCAATCAACCTGCACCTTGCGGTCCTGCCAATGGGCGGCGCCTTCCAGTAATAGGCCATTCGTAAGCGACCCTCCGGCGGTGGCGGGGATTTCGCGCGCGATCAATGCTGCCACAAGGGCTTCGGTCAACGGACCGGACACATTGGCGTTTGCCCCTTCCACCGGGGTGACCGTCACGCCGGCCCCGTCGGGGATCGCCAGCAAAGGGTTGGACAGTTTTGCCGCCGGGGCGGAATGAAAAGGTTGGGGAATTGGGCCGCACGCGCCGAGCATGCTGAACCCGATAAACAACACAGACAGCCACCCGCGCTTAAACAAGGCACGCCACCATAACAAGCAGCAGGCTGACCACCACCATCTGAATAAGCCACGGCATAGGCGCTGATCGCTTCCCTTATCCTACCTACAGACGAACCATGTCCAGGGGACTGCGTGACACGGTTTTTGACCCGGTTTCATCCAGGATCGAACTGCGCCCCAGACACATGGCCAGCCCTTTGTCAGAATTTACGATAATGATATGGATGAAAAACGCCATATTGGAAGCCAGAACCACCGGATTATCCGCATAGAACATCGGATAATCCATCCAGCAGGGCGTAAAGCGTGCGCTCATGCCATAGCCACAGGCATTCAACCGATGTTCCCGCAGACCATAGGAATCCAGCACCGTCGCATGGGCCTGAAATACATCCCCCATCGTATTGCCGGGCTTCAGCGTCGCCTCACATTCTAACAAGGCGGCCTTTCCGGCCTCATACATATGCAGATGTTCCGGCTGAGGCTGGCCGATAATAAAGGTATTCATCATTGCAGCGTGATAGCGGCGATAGGACCCCGCCCATTCCAATGTCAGTTGATCATTCGGCGACAAGGCGCGACGACCTGATTTATAGCGGCACAGCAAGGCATCCCGGTCCGACCCAATGATGAATTCATTGCCCGCATAATCACCGCCGCCTTCAAACACAGCACCTTGCATGCGCGAGAGAATAAGGCCTTCATCCACGCCAGCCGCAGTTACGGCAACCGCCGCGTCATAGGCATCATCCGCCAATTCCCCGGCGCGCCGGATACAATCCAGCTCAGCAGGGCTTTTCACAATGCGTTGCTGGCTGATCAGGTCATTGGCGGGAACAAGGGTGCAGAACCCGTCCAGCGCCGCCTCAACCTGTTTTCCGCGATAGGCGGTCAGGCCGGCGGCTTCATACTCCACGCCCAGTTTCTTGCCCTTCGCGCCATAACTGTCCAGCAGGTCGCGCAATTGCAGGGCGGGTTGTGCGCCTTCCTTGTCGACCCAGATCTGAATGTCTTCAATAACGCTGGTATGCTGGGCCTGCCGCAGGTCTGGCGCGCGCGTCAACAGGAAGAATTTCCCATCCGCCCCCAGATAGAATGCCTGAAAGAAGCAGAAGCCGAATGTGTCATAGCCGGTGAGCCAATACATGCTTTCCTGAAGGAAGATCAGCATGCCATCCAGACCTTGATCCTGCATCGCCGCACAGGCTTTGGCGCGACGGGCGGCAAGTTCTTCAACGCTGAAATGAACGGCCATGTTGGGGTCTCCTATTCTGATACAAGGGCAATTGCTGACAGTAACCGCCCATAATCAATGGAACCATCCGCGTTGCGCTCTTTTCGGTGCGTCGCGCGACGGAAGCTGTAAAAGCGATCAGGATCGGCATAGGTGTCTTCCGCGATATGGGCAATACGCCCAACACCGCTAACCCGCATACGATCCAGCACAAATCCGGGCAGATCGAACTGAAAATGTCCGACCTGCGCAGAGGACACAAAGAAACGATCCAATGCGGGATCCTGGGCCACAAACTGCGCCTGAAACTCAGGTCCGACCTCGTAGGAGGGTTGATGAATGCAGGGGCCTAGAACCGCCGTGATATTGGATCGATTGGCCCCCAGGCTTTCCATCGCCGCCACGGTCGCCTGGACGACGCCACCAATCGCGCCCTTCCACCCGGAATGGCAGGCACCGATAACACCCGCGCGACCATCCGCAAACAATACCGGTGCGCAATCTGCTGTCGCGATCCCCAGGGCCAGTCCAGGCCTGTCGGTCACCATGCCATCCGCCTTGGGCAAAGCGTCTGGATCAAACGCCCGATCCACCACGACCACATCCGGGCTGTGAACCTGATATAAAGTGTTTAAGACATTTGCGGGTAAGTCCAGGGCCGCCATGGCCCGGGCGCGATTGTCCGCGACCACCGCCTGATCATCAGCAGACCCCAGGCCGATATTCAGACCGGCAAATATCCCCTGGCTGACACCGCCCTTTCGCGTGAAAAAGCCATGCACAATCCCTGAAAGTCCAGATAAAGCATCATCCTGCAGGGGGATCGGCGCATCGGTCATGGATCAGGCGGGCTCCAAACCTGGCAACAGGGGCGTCATTGGACCGGCAAGGCCCAGAACTTTGAACAGAGTGCCCATTCCATCGGCCCCGATCAAGCGATCGCGTGCACTTTCAATCTGTTTCGCCCCTGAACCGGATGCCACCTTCATAAGATTCTGGGCACGGATCTCAATGCCCAGCGCCCGCAGGAAATCCCCCTGGGTGCGCAAGGGCGAAACGCGCGCGCCTGCTTCTGCCGCAGCTTTTGCCAGGGCCGTGAAATCAACATGGGCGGTCAGGTCCGCCTCCCCCGGTGTTTCCAGAACGCCACAGGGCTTATGTGCCTTCACCGCCTGCAAGGTATCGCCTGTAGCGGGACCCGCATAGCCGTAATCGATGATCAGCGCCGCGCCGCCCTGGGCCGCCAAACGTGCCCCCAGATCCGCGGCTATACGCCAGGCCAGGGGGGCCAGTTCAACCACACGGCCCACCTTTGCGCGGTCCCTCAGCGTCTTATCGATCAAGGGCTCCAGGACGCTAGGGCCCGGCGAAAGGGTCAATGCCAAGGCATGGTTTCGGGGGTCAATCGCCAGCAAACGTTCCCGCCATCCGCCTTGAACGCGCTGAATCTGACGGATCGGTAAGGCGTCAAAGAACTCATTCGCGACGATCAACAGGGGCGCATCTTCTGGCAGGGTTGCGATATCACTGTGCCAGGATACAGGCACGGGTGCGCGTTCCAGACTGCGGGCCTGAACATCGCGCAGGACTGGGCTGGTTTCCACCAGATGCAGATCACTGGCCTTCAGGAAGCCCGGCAAACGTTTTCCCGCCCGCAGCAGATCGGCAGACAAGGTGCCGCGCCCAGGGCCAATTTCCACCAGATGAAGTTTATCAGGCGCCCCCATCTGTTGCCAGACTTCGGCGCACCACAAACCAATCAATTCCCCAAACATCTGAGAGATTTCCGGGGCCGTCGTGAAATCGCCTGCCCGCCCGAATGGATCGCGGGTGATATAATAGCCATGCTGAGGATGGCCCAACGCATCCCCCATGAAATCAGCGATGGTCAGCGGCCCTTCATGCAAAATGCGCCGGCGAAGATGTTCCTCGCAAGGCGTCATAAGGGCAGAGACTGGTGTCTGAGCGGGCATAGAATACGGTACCGTCACTTGCTTTGTTAAGCCTTCTTGGGGGATTTCGACAAAGGCGCTTGCTGCAAGGCCCGATAGACCAGATAGGCACCGCCCAACAGCATGGGAAGGGATAGCCACTGGCCCCATGTCGTGCCAAAGGGCAATGTCTGCATCAGGATTTCAGGCTCGCGGAAGATTTCCCCCGCCATTCGCGCACAGGCATACCCAATCAGAAACACACCAGATTGCAGCCCGGGGCGCGCCAATCCATTGAACCGCCGCTGGACGATGATCAGAATGGTCAGCAGCAACACACCTTCCATCGCACATTCATAGAGCTGGCTGGGATGGCGGGGCAGCAAGTCACCGGAATGAGGAAATGCGATTGCCCAAGGCACATCGGTAACACGTCCCCAATGTTCCCCATTGATGAAATTGGCGATCCGCCCCAGCATGATGCCAAAGGGCGCTACGGTGCAGACGATATCGGTCAGGGAAAACAAAGGAATCTTGTTCATCCGGGCGAAAATCAGCATCGCCACAAGGACGCCCAGCACCCCGCCATGGAACGACATCCCGCCCTTCCAGACCATTAGAATCTGGATCGGGTCCGCGAAGTAAGCCGCTGGATGATAGAACAAGACAACGCCCAAACGCCCGCCGACAATCACCCCGATTACCGCCCAGTTCAGGAAGCGATCAACATGATCGGGCTGAATGGCTTGCGGGCTTTTTGCGGCCAATCGCATGCCCCAGCGCCACCCGACGACCAGCCCTACGATATAGGCCAGGGCGTACCAGCGAAGATCAAATGGGCCGATTGAGAAAATCACCGGATCCAAATCATGTATCCAGACGCTTTGTTCCATAATCTGTCGCCTTTATTCAGCGGTACGGATCGTCTGTCGCCAGATAATCACGAATATAGCAGGCAACGCCCGATTCCAGTGTCGTTGCGGGCAGAGTATAGCCCGCCTGAACGATGCGGTCCATGCGCGCTTCTGTGAAATATTGATAATGGCGGCGAATTTCCTCTGGCGTGTCGCGCCAATCAATCGCCTCGGGCAAGCCCATGGCGGCAAAGACAGCCCGTGCGAGGTCCAGGAAACTGCGGGCCTTGCCCGACCCACAATTAAAAATACCGGAAACGGGTTCGTTGTCATACAGCCACAGCATCAAATTGACGCAGTCGTGGACCCAAACGAAATCGCGCATCTGACCACCATCCTCATAATCTGGATGGTGCGAGCGGAACAGCGTCGCGCGTCCTGTCTCCTGAACCTGACCAAACACCTGATGGACGACGGACCGCATACCGCCTTTGTGATACTCATTCGGGCCATAGACATTAAAGAACTTCAGCCCAGCCCATTGCGGCGGGGCCGCCCCTTGATCCGACAACCGTCTGGCATTGCAATCAAATAACTGTTTTGACCAGCCATAGGGATTTAACGGTCGCAATGCGGCCAGGGCCTGGGGGTCATTATCATCGTCAAAGCCCAGCGCCCCATTCCCATAGGTCGCCGCAGACGAGGCATAGATGAAGCGAACATCATTTTCCGCACACCAATACCACAGCTTCATAGACAGGTTCAGATTGTTTTCCAGAATCGCATCAACATCCGTCTCTGTCGTCGCGGAAATCGCGCCCATATGGAAGACACAGTGAATGCTGCCACCATTCTCCCCCAGCCAATCCATCAGGTTTTCCGGCAGGATCGTTGCGGCAATCTTATGCTTCGCAACATTCTTCCATTTGGCATCCGTGCCGAAGCGATCACAGACTGCGATCTGTCGCGTCCCTCGGGCAGCCAGGGCCGCCACAAGGTTGGACCCTATAAAGCCCGCACCGCCGGTTACCAGGATCATTCGGCTCTCCTAACCTGACACACTGAATACAGGGTTCCTTCATAATCCCCAAGACCGGGGCCCGCAACCATTGCCCCACCCGATTACCCCGCCCCATTGCCCTATAGGGGGATCAGGAATATGTATAGGGCAACTAGTCCTTCGCAATCAGGGAGCCTGTATCATGCAGACCAAAGGCAAATTCTTCGACGACGTCGCGAAAGTGGCCGGTGGTGCCATGGGCACCCTGGGCGGCATGAAACAGGAAGCGGAATCTGCGGTGCGGCAGCGGGTGGAACGCCTGTTGTCCGATATGGATCTGGTCCCCCGCGATGAATTCGACGCCATGGCCGCCGTGGCACGCCGTGCGCGGGAAGAACAGGAAAAGCTGACCGTTGTAGTGAAAGACCTTGAGGCCCGCCTGGCAAAGCTGGAAAAGGCATCAGGTACCAAGCAGGCGGCACCTGCCAAGAAAGCGCGCGTCAAGAAGACGACTGTGAAGGCGAAGGCTGCTGAACCGACGGCCAAACCCGCCTCTTAAGCTGATTTCGCTGCAACGACGACTGCGGCCCCGGTCAAGCATCCTGCTGCTGTGCGATTAAGCAATCGCAATGCCTTTGGTGTGCGCAATAAGGTCCGCGCTCGCCCGGCCAGAATGACATAGGGCAACAGGACAAGTATCAATACGACGAATGTAAGCCCAATCAGAAGACCTAAATCCAAGCCCGTAACGCTTCGCAGGTCGACAAAAGTCGGCAACAGCGCAAGATAAAACACAATCACCTTTGGATTTCCTAAGGAAATCGCCAAGCCCCCCAGAAAGCTTACAATTGGCCCTTGCGCTCTCTGCGTCTGGAACTGACTTGTCTCTGGCTTCGCCTGAAAGAATTTCCAGGCCAGAAACAGCAAATAGGCCGCGCCAAGATATCGAATGATCGTAAAGACCATCCCAAATGTGCTGGCAATATAGGCCAGGCCCAGCACCGCAGCGGTCAGATACACCACATCCCCCAGTGCCATGCCCATCATCATAGGCAGGGTCGGACGATAACCAGCCCCTAAAGATCGGGCCACAAGCGCGATCACGCCGGGACCGGGAATAGCCACAGCAATCCCCAGTGCAACCGCATACGTGATAAATCCAGAGACTTCCATCGCCACAAATCCTCTTTGAACTATGATCAGGCTATAGCGTATGGTCTCCCGATTGGGAAGATCAGTGCGACACTTAGGGGGAACAATGGACAGACGGCGCGGCGGCAGAAAATCAAGATCCGTAGCAGCAATTGCCCGGCAGCCAGATTACAGACAGCTACGCCATCCTTTTTCTCAACAATCTGTTTTCTCAGACGAAACCATCGCCGCCATTCATGACAAAGCCTTGCGGGTTCTGGAGGAATTGGGGATGAAAATCCTGCATTCGGAAGCCAGAGAGCTTTTGCAAAGTGCCGGTGCTCTGGTTGATTCTGACACGCATATGGTGCGGATCGGGCGCGATATCGTACAGGCGGCCCTGACCACGGCGCCTAAGTCCTTTCAAATGCGCGGTGCCAACCCTGCACGATATCAACAGTATGAACCTGGCGCGATGTTGTTCGCCGCCGGAGCGGGTTGTCCCAATGCCACAGACTTAACACGGGGACGACGCCCAGGGTCGCTGCGTGATCTGGAGGAGATCACCAAATTGGTGCAGTCCTTTGATGTCCTGCACATGTTCGGACCGAATGTGGAGCCACAGGATGTTCCCAGCAATTTGCGGCATTACGCCACGCTGAAAACGCAACTGGCCTATGGCGACAAGCTGATGTTCGTTTATGCGCGCGGTCGAGCGCAGGCGATGGAGAGTTTCGAACTGATCCGCCTCGCTCTTGACCTCAGTGACGCAGACTTCGATAGCGCTGTTTGGGCCTCCACCGTGATCAACACCAATTCTCCACGCCAGATTGATATCCCGATGGCCGAAGGCATCATTGATTTCGCCCGTGCCAATCAATTGAGCATCATCACCCCCTTTTGTCTGGCGGGCGCCATGGCACCGGTCTCCATTGCCGGGGCGCTGGTGCTGCAACATGCAGAAGCCCTGGCGGCCATCACACTGGCGCAAGTCACCCGCGCTGGTGCCCCGGTCAGCTATGGTGGTTTTGGGTCCAATGTCGATATGAAATCCGGCTCCCCTGCCTTTGGCACGCCGTCGCATATGCAAATGACCATCGGGTCCGGGCAATTGGCGCGCCATATCGGCCTGCCCTGGCGATCGGCCGCCGGATCTGCCTCCAATGCCAATGACATGCAGGCCGCTGGAGAGAACCATATGGGCCTTTGGGCTGCGATGATGGGGCATGCGACACTGACAGTGCATGCTGCAGGCTGGCTAGAGGGGGGACTGACCTTCGGCTATGAGAAATTCATCAACGATGTGGAAGCATTGCAAACCTTAGCCGAACTGTGCCCACAACTCCCTCAGGACGATGACAGCTTGGCCTGGGATGCGATCAGCGATGTCCAACCCGGCGGGCATTTCTTTGACACTGCCCATACAATGTCCCGGTTCAGCACGGCATTCTATGCGCCGCTGGTGGCGGACCTGCGAAACCATGGCACATGGGAGGAGTCTGGCGCAGTCCATTCTGCCGAACGGGCCACTAAAATCTGGCAACAGCGACTGGCACAATACACACCTCCACCGACAGCCGCCGACGCCTGTGACCGCATCGCAGCCTATATCGAAAGCCACACTAAAGCGGGCGGCGCAGCGCCAGTTGGTGGGTAACGCCCGCCTTAATGCTCAGCATTTCGCAGCTTTGCGGGTGGCAATCCATATTCCTCTTTCAAGCGTCGTGTCAGATGGGACTGACTGGAAAAACCAACCTGAAACGCGATTTCCGAAATGGGCATCTGCGTCTCCCTTAGTAACTTAACGGCCTGGGAAAGGCGTATTCTCATCAGATACGCATTCGGGGTTTCACCGGTTGTGGCCTTAAACTTTCTGGCAAAATGATAGGGGCTGAAACCGGCAATCTCCGCCATGTCGTTCAGGCGAATTTTTTCGTTCAAACGGGACAGCAGGTATTGTTTGATTTTGCTTACTTCCCGTTCCTTCAGGCCCGCCTGCAAAACTGCAGTGTTCTGAAGAGCCGTTCCTTCAACAACCCGCAATAATCCCTGGATCAAAACGATGGCCCGCGCGTCCATTTCCAACGTTGTTGGTGGACACAGCGTGTCTTTGGCCCGTTCCAGATAGGTCATAATATCCCGCTGCCATGTGATATCTACCAGACCAAAAAAGTCTTCTTTTGGCTGCTTCTGAGACGTAACAGACACTGTCTCTAACGCCGCATCCAACAGGGATTGTTGGAAATAAAGATGCGCATATTCAACCGCACCATTGCCTAAGGACCGGAAACTTCCCCCACTGCCTGGCAATTGCAACGAAATGGACCCGGTTCTGGCAAGCTGGGTTGATTCTTTACGATCAGCACGTTGCACGGGGGATCCTGAGATATGATAGGTAAGCACATAGTGTGACACACCTGCGAAATCTGCCCCCTCCCCCAAAATGCTTCGGTGGCGCACAACGGGCATATCCCAGGCATCACCCAAGCCATAAATTCTCGGCAAAGGGTCTACTGTGATCCGCCGATAGGCCAGACAATGTTCTGGATCTTCTGTGAAGGCGTGTTTTCCCATGCCGTTAAGCTCTTCGTGTACCAGAACCGTCACAAATTCTAGTCAGCTCAAAAAAGCAAAATCGTGCAAAACCAAATCGTGGAATTATAGAAGATATGGTTTGGGAAGTATGTAAAGACTTCGTCGGAAACAATGACCCTATCACCAACCGACGAATGGATGGCGCATAATGACCAAAAAGCTGGAATTGCTGACCCCTCACAATTGCCAAATCATCTTCATTGATCATCAACCGCAAATGGCTTTCGGCGTTCAATCGATTGACCGCCAAGTGCTTAAAAATAATACGGTTGGATTGGCGAAGGCTGCGAAGATTTTCAATATCCCAACGACCATTACGACCGTCGAAACAGAGAGCTTTTCTGGGCATACCTATCCTGAACTCTTAGCTGTCTTTCCTGAGACCCCTCTGTTGGAACGCACCTCCATGAATTCCTGGGATGATCAGAAGGTGCGCGATGCCCTGGCAACGAATGGCCAGAAGAAAGTCGTCGTGTCTGGTCTGTGGACGGAAGTGTGCAACAACTCTTTCGCCTTCTCCGCGATGCTGGAAGGGGGATATGAGATCTACATGGTGGCGGACGCCTCCGGCGGCACTTCAGCCGATGCGCATAAATATTCTATGGATCGCATGGTCCAAGCCGGCGTTGTGCCGGTGACGTGGCAACAGGTCCTGCTGGAATGGCAGCGCGATTGGGCCCGTCGGGATACCTATGATGCCGTTATGGACCTGGTGAAGGAACATTCCGGTGCCTACGGTATGGGCGTCGATTATGCCTATACCATGGTTCACAAGGCCCCGGAGCGGGTCCCCCACAGCGATCGACTGGCACCGGTTCCCGCGAAGTAACCGTCGCCCCTATCCTTGAAACAAGCCGCGCAGCATTGGCTGTGCGGCTTTTGGAGGCATCATGAAGATGTATATCATCGCAATCGCCGTTGGGCTATTGGTTGGCATTATTTATGGGGTGTTGAACGTCCGTTCTCCCGCACCGCCGATTGTGGCGCTGGTTGGACTGTTGGGCATTTTGGTTGGGGAACAAATCCCACCCCTGGTCAAGAAAATGATCAGCGAGCAAACAGTATCCCTCTCAGTCATCAAAGAAACCTGTGCCAATCATATGTTCGGCGCCCTGCCCGAGCGTCATGGTGAAACCGATAAGAACGATCAAAACCCGCCTAAGACCGTTGGTTGAGTGATCCACTGTTTTTAAGGGACGAAAACATGACAGCGCCTGACACGATCCTGATCAATGGCAAGTTCGCGACGTTGGACCCGGCAAATCCCGCGCCCGAAGCCGTTGCAATTACTGATAAATATTTTTCTGCCGTCGGCGATGCATCCGAAATCCTAAACAGCGCTGGACCATCCACAAAGGTCATCAATTTGTCGGGCCGTCGGGCCATTCCCGGCCTGTGCGACAATCATATTCATGTCATCCGCGGGGGGCTGAATTTTAACATGGAACTGCGCTGGGATGGCGTTCCCAGCTTGGCAGATGCCATGCGCATGTTGCGCCATCAGGTCAGCATCACCCCACCCCCGCAATGGGTTCGGGTCGTTGGCGGTTTCAGTGAACATCAATTTGCCGAAAAGCGGTTGCCGACCTTGGATGAAATCAACGCGGTCGCACCCGATACGCCGGTCTTCATTCTGCACCTATATGACAGGGCCTTGTTAAACGCCGCCGCCTTACGCGCTGTCGGATATACCAAGGACACACCAAATCCGCCGGGTGGGGAAATCCAGAGGGATGCCGCAGGCAATCCAACAGGATTGCTGATCGCCAGCCCCAATGCAGGGATTCTTTATGCGACCCTGGCGAGGGGACCGACTTTGCCGTTTGACTATCAGGTCAATTCAACCCGCCACTTCATGCGGGACCTGAACCGGCTTGGCGTCACCTCCGTGATCGATGCCGGGGGTGGGTTTCAGAATTACCCCGATGACTACAAGGTTATCCAACAACTGCATGATGAGGGTCAGCTAACCTTGCGGATTGCCTATAACCTGTTCACGCAGAAGGCAAAAGAAGAGAAGGAAGATTTCCTGCGCTGGACCAAGGAGAACAAATATCAACAGGGCGATGATTACTTCCGTCTGAATGGTGCTGGGGAAATGCTGGTTTTCTCAGCCGCCGATTTTGAAGACTTTCGCATGCCCCGCCCGGACATGGCCCCGGAAATGGAAGGGGAATTGGAAGATGTTATCCGCATTCTAGCCCAGAACCGATGGCCGTGGCGTTTGCATGCGACCTATGACGAAACCATCTCCCGCGCCCTGGATGTGTTTGAAAAGGTCGATAAGGATATTCCGCTGGAAGGAATCCATTGGTTCTTTGACCATGCCGAGACAATTTCAAAGCGCTCCATTGATCGGGTTGCGGCGCTGGGGGGAGGAGTCGCTGTTCAGCACCGGATGGCCTATCAGGGCGAATATTTTGTGGAGCGTTATGGTGCCACCGCTGCTGAGTCGACACCGCCCTTTAAGGCGATTTTGGATGCTGGCGTGGAGGTCTCAGCCGGAACCGATGCAACCCGTGTGGCGTCTTACGATCCATGGGTTTCGCTGTCCTGGCTGGTGACGGGGCGCACCTTGGGGGGAACGCGTTTGTATCCCGATGCAAATTGCCTGGACCGCGAGACGGCTTTACGCATGTGGACAGAAAAGGTCACCTGGTTTTCAAACGAAATAGGCAAGAAGGGCCAAATCAAGATTGGACAACTGGCCGATTTGGCCGTTCTGGATCGGGACTTCTTTTCTATTCCCGGCGATGAGATCCGCCAGACGACATCTGTGCTGACGCTCTTGGGTGGGCGGGTGGTTTGGGGATCGGAAGAATTCGGCCCCCTGGCACCACCGCCCCCCAAAGCCATGCCAGATTGGTCACCGGTCAATTCCTTCGGGGGTTATCACAAGGAAGCATCCGTTCCCAACACTGTGCAACGGGCCGCCGCAACGTCCTGTGGCTGTGACATTGGCTGTGCCGTACATGGTCATGATCATGCCCAGGCCTGGACAGCATCCGCCCCCGTTTCTGACCTGAAATCCTTCTGGGGGGCCTTGGGATGTGCCTGCTGGGCGGTATGACATGGCATCCTATTCGGTAACGTCCGCAATCAATACTCTGTTGGAAAACAACGTGCTGCGATGGGTCGCCCTGGTTCTTTTGACCTGTCCATACTGGACCAGCGGCATTGCCAAATTGACCGCCTTCTCTGATGCCATGGCAGAAACGGCAGGGCTGGGTTTACCAGCACCAATGCTGATCACGGCTCTGATAATTCTGGTGCAATTGCTGGGCTCGCTGTCTCTGATTATCGGCAGGTTTGGTTGGTTGGGGGCGGGTGCTTTGGGGGTCTTCAGCTTCCTGGCAACCTTGATCGCTCATAATTTCTGGAACGCCCCACCGGAAGACACCATACGTCAATTCATTACCTTTACGGAGCATATGGGGTTAATTGGCGGTCTGATGGTTGCCGCCATCCTGGCCCGAATGAGGGAAATTCTCTGATATGCCCGCCTTCCGCGCAAATCTTCTTCTGTCTTTAATTCTAGCCTTTCTGTCGGGCTATATTGATACGGCGGTTTTCGTGCATATGGGTGGATTGTTCGTCGCCCACGTCACAGGCAACTTTGTTCTGTTGGGTGCAACTGTTGCGGGGTTGGAAAGTGTCGGACATGGCAGTTCAACCGTGCTGCAATTGATTTCCTTCCCCTTGTTCTTCCTTTCTGCCGCGCTTGCAGGCGGTGTTTCCGGGCGCCTTTCCAAAGACAGTCAAACTCTGCTCCTGCTCTTCCTTTCTGCCCTGCTGATCACAGGGATTGGGGCCGCGTGTCTGAGCCCATCCATACCCGATACCATCGCCTCCATGGGCTTGGTGGTCGCGATGGCTTGGCTCAACGCGGCCCATCGGCTTGATAGTCGGCTGGGCGCGCCCTTTACGGTAATGACCGGCAATGTGACCGGCATTGCGCTGGAATTGGCCTATACGCTGAAGATCGGCAAACGTGAAGAGACTCCCAACACTACCAAGCCTAATGCTTCCCCAAAATTTCGCATGCTGTATCTGGTTTTAAGTTTTGCGGTCGGTTGTGCCCTGGGCGCACTGTCTCAGCGTGCATATGGGTTAGAAACCATGCTGTTGCCCGGTTTCGTGTTGGTTTTGGGATTATTGAGTATAACCCTGCGCCGCCCCTGAACAATTTTTCACCATCGGGTAGATTCACAAGCACTTCCTTCCATAAAGTCGCGATTTTTTTACAGCAAACAGCTTTATTTGAGAATGATTATCATTATTATTGTGCAGCTTGATCCTTATCCCAGCCTTGTTGGGACGGGTACATCACCACGAATTTAAAGCCAGCGTGTAAATCGCCGGAAAGGAAAAGAAATGAAAAAGAGTCTCGCATCCGCGCTTCTTGCGGTGTCCAT